>JAKATK010000007.1 GCA_021827995.1 Microcaldota archaeon
GGAACACGGTGGCCTGGTATGCGGCGTGCGGTCGCCTATGGTGCCACGCTCTCGACGCAACCCGGCGTTCCGACATGTAATGAAGCGCAGCGACGAGCGGTAGCTACGTAGGGCGTTACGGTCCAGTGGGTGTTTCTAATTGAGTCAGTTCGTTTTTAAACGTTACTAATTTTTAGGTCGGTGCCCCTATACTCATATTACCCCGCAACCCACAGGCGACCTGTGTGAGACTTGGGTAGGGGTGAGACGAGTACGGTAGAGGACAGGCGACCAGATACCATAAACGTACCTATAACAATCGGATGGACGCAGACCATAGAAATCAAGGACCAGATGGACGAGGTCTTACCGGCAGAGGATTTCCTCTCACTGTTAAGCAAGGAGACCACCGGTAAGATTGTGGCTGAGCTGGAAAAGTCGTATTCCGACATAAGGAAGTGCGATTATCCGATTCTGCCACAATTCCTCGCTATCGTATACATGAAACTCAAGAAAATAAAATACCTTTCTTCGCTGCTCAGGGAACTCAAGGCAAAAAATGGCGAACTCGCCGAGAAGTTGGGTTTCAAAAAAGAGAACGGAACTGTTGAAATCCCATCATACAAAAACTTTTGGACGTTCCTGAAAGTGCGGGTAGGCGAAGGCAGACTAGACGCGTTGTCTGTGATAGCAATAGCCGAACTGGACAAGAAACTGCGACTGCGCGGCATAGAATTCGGCAAGAAAACCGCGCATGACGGTTACGTGATAAGGGCCCACGACAAGGGCGCCGTATACAACGGGCACTACGAGACAACCATGTATAAAGGCGAGGTAGGCTTCGACATCGATCTGATGGTCCCGTTCTACGGCTGCGCGACCACCGGTACGGACTATGACGGTTCATATGTCGTTCCGTTCGTTGAGAGGCTGGACGCGGTAAAGAAAGATGGCCGAACGATGTGGCTGGATGGCCACTACGCTTCGATAGAAAACTTCGCCATACTAAATCACACCCACAAGGTCAGAACAATAATGAACATACCGAAGGACCAAATGGTAATCTCCGAAGAAGGCAGCCTAGAGAACATTGAGAGATGGTACCAGAGCCTCCATGAGAAGGCGGACTTCGTGGCGGGCGCGACCCTGGATTACAAGCTGACCTTCCTGATGAGATACGGCAGGATAGGCGAGGTCGGTTACTACTACAGGAACCAGTATGTTCAGGAGTATATCGACAACCAGGCAGCGTATGAGAAGGAATACCATAGGAGGAGCGCGGAGGAATCCGGTAACAACGTCATGAAGAACGGCCTTGTCGATACGGAGAACGCATCATACGGGACGGGCCTCGTGAACAGGAACCTGCACGTCAAGTGGTGCATCCTTGCAATGCAGATAGTGGCACTGATAAGGGCGCAGAATGGTCGGACTAGGGGACTAACTTCGGTAGAAAACATCGCATGTTGATGCACTTATGCCATAAGTGCATCCTGTGGCTACCGTAAGGTCTCGGCCCGAGCGCGGGCAACGACCGATTTTCAGGATTTTTAGGCTGTTTTCAATGGGCAGGTGCATCTGGGATCCGATTTACAGCCCAAGTCAAAGCAACGGATAGCGGAAAAGCGCCTAGAATAATTTTCCAATTGAGAATCGGGTCAATTGGAAACACCCTCCAGTAATGGAGCACAGTGGTAGAAAGTAATAAAATTGTGAATCACGGAATGAGGAGATGCGCACTAGGATTTGGGGCTTGATTCGCAGAATCGCATCGCCCCACGGCGTGATTGGATGGATGTGAAGCCGTACATTGGGATGATAAATAAGGCGATGGACAGCGGGTACCTGTTCTGCACATACTGCGGCGCAGAGACGGCTGCAGCAGGCGCTGGCATATGCTCCGAGTGCGAGAGCCCGATATATTACACAAGGGACGAGCTGCAGGGGAGCAGCCCGGACCTCGTGGAGAAGGTCAATGGTATAAGGCAGCTCGAGGCTAGCGGTAAGTACGGCGAGGCAGCCGCGGCCTATGACGCGCTGGTAACCGCGAACCCGGACGATCCGAACATGCTATACGCGGCAGGCGCATTCTACTTGAGGTACTCTAACAACGAGATCAGGCTGATACGTTATGACCTGCCCGGATTCATGGAGCAGAACCCGGTGCACAGGGTCCAGGCATCCCAGCTGGTCATCAAGGCCAAGATAATATTCAACAAGGCGGTCTATGTGAGCGAGGGCCGCGCGGCAAAAGGAGGCTTCCCGGCGAGAGACACGTACATAGCATTCATGGCCCAGATAAAGATGATGCACCTGCGCGAGGCCAACGCGCTGCGCGAGAGGCTCGGTGGCCTCGGGGACGCGTTCCTGGCCAGGTATGCCGACCTAGTCTTCAACGCGGGCGCAGAGAACTACGATTACATCATAGAGCACGCGGCCGAGCTTCTGAGCGGCCAGCCGTTCTCGCTGAACGCAGCATTCTACCTGGCGCTCGCGCTCTTCAAGAAGAAGCGTTATGCGGATTCCGCCGCGCTGCTGAACGTGCTGAATGGCAGGCTCTCCACATCGAACGTAGGCGAGCTGCTTAGAGAGATAGCGACTGCGAAGTCACTTTGAAGTGAAGATGAAGAGCAGCCGGCCAGTTTCCTTCCTGTCGAGTATGCAGTAGCCGAATCTCTCGAACTGCACGTGCTCGTGCTCGCTGAGGTTCTTCGCGTAGCCCTCGACATAGCCGTTCATTGTGACGAGACTGTCCGGATTGAATGCACCGCTATCATCGAATATAGGGCCTGGCATAAGCACGGAGCACTCGGCCATGTTCTGGGCAGAGACCCACTGTATTATCCTGCCGCCACCCCAGCTACTGCCAGGTACTGCGGTTATAACGCCCTGTGACTTGCTCAGTACCTTTATGTCTATCAGGTCCTTCAGCCTTATCATGTCGCCAGCCTTGGCCGTTTCCGCATCGACCCCGCTTATGTAGAAAACGCTGCCGGTATCGAAGCTCCTCGTGCCCAGGTTACTGCTTGGGTGAAGCCTCAGGCTTGCGTGCGCACCGGCGAAGCCCTGCACCTCTACCCTTACCGGGTTGCTGACGAAAAATAGGTGCTTGGCTATAGGATCTATTGCCTTCTTGTTCTCTGCGAGCAGCGACTCCAACGACAGCTCGCTGTCGGTTTTGGTCATTCCGGCACGAAGCGCGAAAGCGCGTATAGCTTCCGGCACTACGCCCCTCCTCCTTATAGCTATGAGTGTCATGAGGCGCGGATCGTCCCATCCTTTGATTGCACCGTCCGCGATCATCTCGCGTATCTCCCTCTTGTGGGTGGTGTTGCCAATGATGTTGAGCCTAGAAAACGGGTGTATCCTCGGCACCCTGAGACCTAGAAGTTTGAGTATCGTGGTGTCGAGCACGGCGCGCAGCTCGTACTCCTTACTGCGCAGCACGTCAGTGACCCCGTTCAGCGAGTCGTTGATAGGTGTGGCGAGATCGTAAGTAGGCCAGACCTTGTACTTTGTGCCCTGCCTGTAGTGCACTGCCTTCTTTATCCTAGCGATAGTCGGGTCGCGCATCACGGTATTGTTCGACCCCATGTCGCCCCTGAAGCGCAGTACCATGGCGCCCTCTTCATAGGCACCTGCTATCATCCCATCGAACTCTGATAGGCTCTCGTCCGGCTTCTTGGCCCTATGCTCGCACTCCTCCATCGCGAGCCTTTTCTTCTTCATTGTTTCCTGGCTGCACGCGCACGTGTAAGCATGGCCGTCCAGTATAAGCTTCCTTGCGTACTCGTATATCTTGTCTATGTTGTCACTCGCGTAATACTCCTTGTCGAACTTTATCCCGAACCATGCCAGGTCTGCCTTGTCCGCGTCCACGTATTCCTGCCTAGCCTTCTCCGGATTAGTATCGTCAAAGTAAAGGAACAGCTTGCCCTTGTAAATCCTCCTGAATTCGTCCTCTAGGAATATCGGCTTGGCGTGACCTATGTGCTGGTAGCCGCTTGGCTCTGGCGGCCACCTCGTTGCGAAGTTGCCGACCTCCGCGCCATCTAGCTCCATCTTCGGCTTCCCAGTCTTCATGGCCGTTTCCTCCGCCCTCTTTTCGAACTCCTTCTCGAACGGCGCGTACGCATCCAACAGGTCGGACTTGGCCATGCTGTTTACTTCCGTGACTACCCTGTGCACCTCGGCCTTCAATTCTGGTATCGGTATGCCCTTGGATTGCGGAATGACCTTGCCGAGAACGCTGCCGTCATCTGCCTTTCCGTAGTCGATCGCATTCTTGATGGCGTGCTTGCGTATCAGGCTCAGCACGTCTTCGCTCACAACCATTCTGATACCCGTCATGAGATTGATAGCGTAACGTTTGATACGGTGCCGTTCACGGCGTACGCAAGAGCGCGCACCAGCAGCTTGATGGTAGAGCCTATCGGCATTATATGCGATACGCCGATGGAATAGTTCGGCGCTGGGAACCGTACAGAGAACTGCTGACCGAAAGATGACATCTCCACCTGCTGCGGCAGCCTTACGCGCATTTGCGCGTCTATGCCGACCACGGACGTGATGTTCGCGATTGTGCCGTTTGATACGGCGTTATAGACCAGACCCTGCAGCGCGTAGAGGCCCATGCTAGCGTTGAATACCCTGAAGTTGTTCGATAGCGGGACGAAGTCATATATCGAGCCGTTCGCTTTCAGGCGCGTGAGAAGCACCGAGACCGCGTCGCTGCGATTCGCCGCCTGTCCCTGCAGGCTTATCGTTGATGTGTTCGCGTAGCCGCTGACGAGGCCGTTGACGATGCCGGACACGAACACCTGCTGGGCGGCTATCGTTGTTTGCACAGTGGTTGTAGTGTTGCCGCCGGTCGAAGGGTACGATGCGATCCATGCCGCCACGAAGAAGACTCCTACAAGTATCATCGCGACCTTTTTACGTGTGGAGGTTGCCATCACTACACCGATTGCTTTTAGCGCGCTGCGGCCAGATGAGCGGCCACAGGAGCGGCGCAGAGCGCTGGCCGCCGCACCATATCGGCAGGTTCAGCTTATTATCTTCTGCTCCTTGAGCCTGCCTATGTCCATGATGCTGTAGCGCCATACTATGTCGCCCCTCTTGTCGCTCTGGACGACCCAAGGCTTCACGAGGACGACGTCGTTCTCCTTTATCCAGAAGCGCCTCCTGAAGCGTCCCGGTATCGAACACAGGCGCTCATTGCCATCGCTGCAGGCCACTATGAACTTCGTGGCGCCGGCCAGCTTGGCCACAGTGCCGGCAACCTCGCCGTTGCTGGGCAGCCTGAGCGCGTGCTCCTCCGGTTCGCCGCTCGGGCTGCGTCTACGACTTGGCCTGTGCCCCCAGTGTCCCCGTCTACCCGGCATGCATGCACCTAATAGCTCTTCACCTTATAGTGCGCGCCGCAGGCCTCGCACACAAGCGTGAACATGCCCCTGCCGCTGCTCTCCAGCTTAGTATCGGGCTTGCCGCATTCCTTGCACATCACGTAGGTGTCGAAGTACCTCTTGACTATCTTGTCAAGATCCTGCGCGCTGAACCTGCTGTTTATCGTGAGCCTCTGCTCCTCCACGCTTACAGGGACAGCCAGTACCCTGCTCATGTACCTGGCCAGCTCGTCCGGCGGTCTGCGTGCCTTGTCGGCTATAGCGGCTATGTTCTTCACTATGGTCTTGTTGCCCTGGACCAGCGCATCGACCGGCGGTATCACGAAGTCGCTGGCGCCCTCGCTCAGTGAGGGCTTCTTGGAGAAGGCCCTGTCGAGGAGCTTTGCGTATTCGGCATCATCCAACCTAACACCAACAGTGACCGATACTTTCCCGCAAATCTATTTAATGCTTGGTCTAGGAAATAAGGTGTGGCGGATAGGCCGGGAAGCTAAGGGTTTCCCACACGCAAATCCCTTTCGGCGGGCCAATGCCGGTGGCGTGCCGCGCGGCTCTGCGGAGCCTGCACCGAAGCGCTGAAGCCCTGCCCCGGGCGATGGTTTGGTGTGTGAACCAGGCCAGGCCGGAAGGAGCAACCTTAAGCGCACTCGAGCTATGCTCCCGGGATACAGGGCCGAGCGGGCGTGCAGTCAACCCCGCCGGGCTGTGCGGTGCAATACCGACTTCCGCCACTCCGGTAAATGATGCGGGCATGCCGGACCGAGCGGTTGAGCCTGATTTTTGGTTGGTATCTCTGTGCACATGAACTCTCGGAAAGGTTTTTAAGGCTGTTCAAGTATTAGTAACGGTTCAAGAATCTTACGGCTTCGAGGACAACGGTCTCGTGCGTTTTGCAGTTTCCTGATGGTTGTCTTCGAGCGACAAGATTTGTCCGTAACAATCTTAAACTCTTACACGTGTTATCTTAGCACCTTTAATCATGAAGAGACGATTATCCAGTGATTAGAATGCCTGAAAAACAGGAGTTAGAGATGGGAGCGACCGAGGATGAGGGTATGGCGCAGGGCAACACCGTTTACATAGGCAAGAAACCGACGATGAATTACGTGCTGGCGGTTGTCACCCAGTTCAATTCAGGGGCACAGACCGTCAGGATAAAGGCGAGGGGCAACGCGATATCGCGCGCCGTGGACGTAGCTGAGATAGTCAGGGGCAGGTTCCTCAGGGAGCTCAGCGCACCGAGCAACGAGTACATACGCATAGGTTCGGAGGAGCTACAGAACGAGGACGGCACGAGCTCCAAGGTGAGCTACATCCAGATAACCGCGAAGAACCATGAGGCCGACGGCGACGGCAAGGCCGACGAAGACGGCACCGTCTACATAGGCAAGAAGCCGGCAATGAACTACGTGCTAGCCGTGATAACGCAGATGAACGGGGGAAGGCCGCACGTGGCGATAAAGGCGAGGGGGAACGCGATATCCAAGGCTGTCGACGTACTCGAGATAACGCGCAACAGGTTCATGAAGGACATACGCGACCCGAGCAACGACGCCATATCGGTCAGGTCGGAGGAGCTCTCCAACGAGGACGGAACCGTTTCTAGGGTCAGCTCGATGGAGATACTGCTGCACAAGTAGCACATACAGGCACACACTGGAATGCGCGTCAGGACACTAACGTAGCGTTCTGCACTATGAAGTAGTAGTCAGTAGTCTTGCAGTCGAGCGTCTGGGTGTAGCCCTGATACACCTCTATGCAGCCGTTGGCTCTTGGCTGGTCTGGCTCCTGCCAGAACACCCCAGTCACGGTGTAGTTGTGACCGTACATCCACTGCACGTTGCTCGTTAGGTTGGGCATCGTGACGCTGCCATGCTGGCTACGCAGCCACATGTAGTCGCCCTGTCCGTCTGTAAGCACGTATGTGGCGTTAGCCAAATTCGGGGTCATGTTCGGTGTGCTGACATCCTTGCCGCTGATCAATTGGCCGCTGGTGGTAGTGTTGGGTTGCCCTATGTAGTCGGCAGGGTACTTGAACAGCGATTCCATCGGCGTGTAGAGCGGCCCGCCTACATGAGGTATTATGCTCCTCAGAAGGCTTGGGTCGAGGAAGTATATTAGTATGAGTACGAATACGAGCAGCAGTATGACCTCTAGCACAGCAGACAGCGCAGACACACTCTATTAGTCCCAGACAAGATATAAATATGTATTTTGTCCGGTTGCTTTGCACTTTTGAATATTATTTATCCGATTCCGGATACATGGAAGCGGCATCCCCGCGACTTAAGCCGTGGGCCCCAATGGAGCTTTTTTATAGACCATATTGAACCGCAAAGTTTCCCGCGCACATTTATAAATTTCTGCGTCGCCATTGCACTGTAGCATGGACAGGAACGAGATGCTGGGGGAGCTAGCGGGGATGCCGCCCATGCCGGCGGTCAAGCGGTCTACAGTGGTGTACAGGCACATGCGTGACCCTGCGCTGCTCCGCTACTACTATGGGATGAAGACGATGAACCTGCTCGACAGGCTCGACCTGTCGGGCTCGTCACCTACGGACATATTCATAGGCAGGTACGGCTACCCGAAAGTGTACATAGGGCCCCTCGTGCCGCCGGAGTTCGGCGACACCTCTATACTGGGCACGCCGGAACGCTGGGATAACATGACGATGGACGACATAGTGAGCATGCGCTCCAGGCTCGTCAGGGGCGTGCACGTGTCGAACGTGCACAGCGTGGAGAGCGGCATCATCGAGGAACAGGTGCGCGACCTGGCGCTGGCTGCAAGACCCGCGGTAACCGACCTGACCTTCACGCGCAAGCCGTTCATACGTATGGCACTGCAGGACGAGGTGCAACCTTTCGGACCAAGCGCTGTGATGAAGGACATGAGCATCGGTAATACGACGGCAAACAGGGACGTGGAGGCCCTTTACGGCGACACCGATGCCAAGGCCACCACGGCGATGGCGGAGCTGTACGATAAGGGCCTACCGGTATCGAAGATACAACAGGGCTTGTCGGCCGGACTATTCGGCCTGAAGGGCAACCGCCGCTTCGTGCCGACCAGGTGGAGCATAACCGCAGTGGATGACACACTCTCGAAGAGGCTGCGCGAAGAGATCAAGGCGAACAGCAGCATAGACTCGGTGCGCGCCTATTACAACGTGGCGCTGGACAACAGGTGGCTGATATTCTTCGTGCCGGGCTCGTGGAGCTACGAGTCGATAGAGGCGTGGTGGCCCAAGACCGTGTGGAACGAGAACGGCAAGGACATATCGATATACTCGTCGCATGAGGGCTACCGCGGCAGGAGCACCTATGCCGAGATAGGCGGCTGCTACTACGCCGCGAGGCTGGCAGTGGCTGAGAAGCTCAAGGAGCTCGGGGGGCAGGCCACGGTGCTTATACTCAGGGAGGTGCACGACGGCTACACGATGCCGGTCGGCGTGTGGAACGTCAGGGAGCACGTCAGGCAGACGCTGCAGGGTGTGCCGCACATACTGCACGACACCAAGGACATGATGGCGCTCATATCGCAGCGGCTGGACATACCGGTAAAGACATGGATGGCAAACAGCGCGGTCCTGAGGGACCTGGTGTCGCAGCGCAGCCTGCGCTCGTACACCGCGCAGGGTTAGCGCACATGCCTTCCGGAGAACTTGTTTATGAACCTGCTAGCAACGCTAGGTGGCAGGTAGTTGCCGACGACAGACTGCCAGCCGTCGGATCCGACGAGGCCCTTGACGAAGCTTGAGCTTATCTCAGCCATTTCCCTCGGCGGCATCAGGAACACGGTGGTTATGCTGGGCTCTATGTCGCTGTTCGCAAGGCGCATGCCACGCTCGTAGGCGTAGTCCGCCTCGTTCCTTATGCCGCGCAGGACGTACTTGACGCCCTTGGACTTGGCGTACTTGACCAAGAACTGGTTCTCGAACGACTCTATGCTGACGTTGCGGCGTTCCCTTGCCAGCTCCTTCAGCATGGACAGCCTCTCCTCCAGCGTGAAGCTGTACTCCTTGCCGGTGTTGATGCCGATAGCGACTATAAGCTTGTCGAAGAGTTCGGCGCCGCGTTCGATCATCCACAGGTGCCCGAGCGTGGGCGGGTCGAAGCTGCCAGCGTATATGGCGCTGCTCGACGGCCTGTGCTTGCCGACTTCGTAGCGCTGCCCGGGGTTCTTGCTCGCTATGAAGAGCTGGTCCGACAGACCCACGATGCTGACATCCTGGCCGCGGATGCGCTCGTCCGTGTCGAATTCGGTTATGGTCCAGCCCTCGCGCTCCAGGTTCTCCCTAACGCGTCCAAGCCGATCGCCACCGCCGGCGGGCACTTCGCCGGGTGAGGCTGCGGACGCCGGCTGCGCCGCGGCCGCTCGACGGCCTGGCTTATCCCCATTGGCATCCACGGGCATGCAACCATCACGTTATTTGGGCGCGGCGCACACTCTTAAAACTTTGCGTGCAGGCATGTGCCGCGCCTGTGCGCGCTCGACTTCACCGTATCTCAATGCTGGAACGCGCGAGGTTGCCCCCCTGGCCGATGACGACTATATCGTACGTGCGATTTGGCAATGGACTGACTATGCCGGTCCTGTTCATGATCTGGGGGCCCCTCGTCGCCATGTTGCGCGCGAAGCCTATGCTTATGACTCCGCTGAATGACAGATTCGCGGAAGAACCAGGCTGCAGGGCGTAGCCAGGGGTTATCAGGCCTGGGAACTCGAATGGCGGAATCATCGTGCCGTTGGGCTGCACGGCGAAGTCCAGCGCGTTGTGGAAGTGTTCGGCGAACGAACTTATGCCCGATATTGTTGCATTGCGCGACAACGCCGATGCGCTTGCGGTGCTGTTCGTCATCTCGCCGCGCAACTGGACGTACATGAGCTGCACTGGCGATGCACCATTGTTCCTCACATTTATGAACAGCGCGGTGGCGTTGCCGTTCTCAGACAGGCCCGAACCAGTAACCGATATGGCGGTATTTGTCCTGTTGAGCTCGCCAGACAGCGAAGGGTTAAGCTGTGAAACCGAGCCCAGGCTCTCGTTGGCTCTTATGGACGAGGCGTTCAGCGGCACTGCGTGCGGTGAGAGGTACAGGCCGAACTCCAAATTCCTAGGTGCATAGAATTGCAGCGCAGCTGGATTCAGGTCTATGAGCGCACCAGCCGCATCGATGGATGCGCCAGCAATCGATACGTTCTGAACGCGGTATGGAAGGTCGGTGT
Source organism: Microcaldota archaeon (assembly GCA_021827995.1). GTDB lineage: Archaea > Micrarchaeota > Micrarchaeia > Micrarchaeales > Micrarchaeaceae > JAKATK01. The sequence continues at coordinate 10,617 of JAKATK010000007.1, forward strand.
TGATTGTCGCGTTGCTTATCGTTATTCTGCCAGAATTTATCACGAATGAGACGCCATCAACCCTGGCGGAGCTAGGTATCAGAGCGGTGCCCACTACGCGCGCAATAGCGGCGCGGCCTGAGCGGCCTGTTGGCGCAGTGAAGTTGAGCAGGTCCACCTCGCCGCTGCCGGTCGCGTTCACAAAGCCTGATTCGCCGTCTGGAAGCACCTCGTGCAGCCTGATGCCTGAGTAGCCGAGAACCAGGCCTTGCGTGCCGGAGGGCGCCACGAGCGGGTCCGTGAATTCCACAACGAAGGCGCGCTGAGACTGCGACACGGATGTGGTCGTGCACCCGTAACACCGCGCCGTGGAGGTCTGCACGCCACGCTGGTTCAGATTGTTGGCCACTGCCGCCAATATCGCAATCGCGATGGCTATCAGGATGATGGCGCATAGCGTTTGCCACTTTGCGGAACTGCTACCGCGCCCGGTCGACCTGCGCATTTATTGCACCGTTTCTGTTAGATGTGGCACGCTGCTTTAATACTTTCCTATGCGATGCCACTTGTACCGCGTGCCATTGGAAAGCATGGTTAACGGCGCGGCACAGCGGCTAAGCTTTGCGATATGACGCGCGCGTTTTAATTGATTGGCGCGTAATACCTGTCATGGGTCGCCACAGGATGGAGCAGGGGCTGCCGTTCTACCTGCTGGTCGGGTTCGCAATAAGCGCCGTAGGCGGCCCGCTGGCTCTATCTGTGCTGAACGTGCCACAGTATTCCGGACCTGGCTACTCACCGTTCATTGTAGTGCTCGTCGCATCGCTGCTGTTCGCCAGCGCGATAGCGGTCTGGTACAGGTACTCTAAGATGGTCGCGTCGTCAGGTGGCCTTTACGAATTCGTGCGCCGCGCGGCCGGACCGCGCGTAGCGAAAGTGCAGGGGCTCGCGTGGTCGCTCAGCTATTTCCTGTACCTGCCTTACACAGTCACGTACATAAGCTTCTACATGCTGCCGGGCATGCTCGGCATGGCACCGGCGTACTCATATGCGCTTGAGCTAATCATCCCTGCGGCGATAATCGCGGTCATGCTTGCGGGCAGGAAGATGCCGTTCTTTTTGTTGCTAGCGCTTGCGTGCACGCAGGTAGCGCTCGTCGTAGTGCTTGGCCTTGTCGCTTTCACGCACGCGGGCCTTGGCGCTTCAGCAATCCTGCCGTACGGGACAGCTCCGGCAACTGTGCTGCAGAATGCATTGCCGGCGTCGTTGCTCTTCGTCTGTGCGGGCCTACCCCTCTTCCTGGGCGGCGAGGCCGCTGGCGGCAGGCGTGCCATAAGGAAGGCCTTGGCGACCGCGTTCGCGGTAACTGTAGCGATACTGCTGCTTTATGCGGCGCTAGCCAACGGAGCTGCCGGCATCTACCATGGCTACGTATACCCAGGCTACCATATCGCGCTGGCATCTGGTGGCCAGGGCTTCGCAGTAGTTGTCGGCCTCTTGGCAGTGCTCAGCATCGTCGGCCTGATAATCGCGGAGTTCGTAGCTCTTGGTAGGCTGGCGCACCATGCGCTCGGCATAGGCGTGCCAAGAGCAAATCTCTACGTGGCCATCGCGTTCATCGCGTTCGACGCTATGAGCCTAGTCGACCCGACGGCCTTCTATGGTTACGCGCTCTTCATATCGCTCCTTGCCCTATACGCGTCGCAGCTCATCGTGTTCGTAGTGTATCCTATCTTCGCGCGCAAGCACTTTGGGCTGTCATCAATTGACCTTGTGCTGGCCTCGGTCGCCTCGATTATCATGGCTTACGGTCTCTACACAGTACTCCTACAGGCCGTACCGTATGGCTAGGCGAGCACCGAGCCGTGCTCAACCCCACACTAGCGTCGTTGTCGAGCTCGTAGAGGCCGTTGAGCTAGTGGTAGGCATGGTCGAGGATGCCGGTGCTGTCGTTGACACCGGCGGCGCCACACTGGTCGTAGCTGCGGGCGCGATCGTTGTGGACGAGGCTGGCTGAGCCTGCAGCGTCACTGCGTACCAGACACCGCCGAATGCTTTTATGCCTTGGCCGTTAACCTGGCCTGCCGCAGTGTCGCCTGCGTAGTAGTACAGCGGCCTGCCCTGGTAGGTGAGCTGCCTGCTGCCGTTCGTCCTGGTTATCGTCCCGAAGGCAGACGCGTTGGCGCCTGTGGGTAGGCTGCCCATCGACAGGTTGCCAGCTACTATGTACGGCGGCCAGAAGGTAGCGCACTGGCCGTAGCACGTGCTGCTGCCGCTGTTCGGAACATCAGCGGTTAGATAATAAAGCGCGAAGCCGGTAGCGTTTTCCAGGTATGTGCCGACCGAGGGGCTTGAACCAGACTCGAAGCTCTGCGTCTGTTCGGTGGGCGGAGCCGTGGTCTGCGGGTGCGTGGTTGTGCTCGCGGCTGGCGGGGCGGCATGGCCACCCAAAAAGACCGCTGCGGCTATGATTATCACGATGACTAGCGCGGCTATTGCAATCAGCACGGTGTTTGCCATCATATCACAAACATAAGCTATACACGCATATATTTAAATGCATAGAGCGATTTTTTTCCATGGAGTTGCATTCCGGTGACAGGATACTGCTCGCCAGCGTAGCGCTGCAGGTAATATCGAGCGTCTACCTCTTCCTATTCGACAGCTCTTTGAGGGAGACCGCTCCGAGCCATTGGATATCTATGGGCATCCTGCCAGCCATACTCGTCGCGCTGGTCGCGCTCTATCTGCTGAAGCGTAAGCCTGTGTACAGGCGCGTACTCGGCTATGTCTGCGCCCTGGGCGTTTTTGTCATGTTCATGGACGCCGCGCTGGACTTGCCGTTCACCGACTTCAACCCTGGCATAAGCGTGCAACTGGCCCTTACAGGCGACGGTTTCCTCTACCTGTTCGGGCTGGGCCTTCCGGGCACGAACTCCACATTCCAGGTATCGCTCGCCTTCGTAGCGCTCTTCGCATCGACGATTGTGACTGCGATCGCTGCGCTGCGGCGCAGGACGCTGAGGGACTAGGGCTCACGCCAGATGCGCAAGGAACAGCGCCGCGTAAATGAGCACTGCCGCGGCAGAAGTCGTAAGGTTGTCATCAACGCGTATCCTGAGCCCCTCTATCAGCGCCAGTACGATGCCGAGCAGCAGCGCATACGCACCAATGAATATGTAGCCGCAGGCCGCGACCACAGACACGTACGCGAGCAGGCCCTCTACCGACTTGGACTTGTTGTACGGCAGCATCGTGCGGCCGTAGGTCAGACCGACTATGGTAGCGGCCGCGTCGCCGACGAACAGCGCCAGTAGAGCAGTCAGCATGAAGCCCTGCTGCGATATGAACCCGATGATGATAGCTGTGCCGCCGGCCAGGTAGAGCGCACCAGTGCCGAACGTAGTCCCGCTGCGTTCTATCGACCTGAGGAAGCCAGTCACGGGGTCGTGGTTGCCAGTGCTGGCGAAGTCGCTGTAGAAGAGCGCCACAATGAGGAGCGCTAGTACCACTGGCCCGCTGACCGACGGGGCCGCAAGGATTATGCTCAGCACTATCAGGCCGAGAAGGATCTGGAAGAGGTCGCGCCTTATCTCCAGGCGTGACTCGCGGACCTGCATGGGCCTCGGCCTGTGCGTAGACGCGCCGCCGAGTAGGCTCCTGCCCGGCAGCGCGCCGGCTAGGATGCCGATGCCGAACGACGAGAGCAGGTATTGGTAGATCGGCCCGAACGCGGCTATTAGGCTAAGAGACACGACCACGCTGCTGCCGGCGAAGGCGTAGAAGTCGAAGTGGTGCCGCGCGTGGTTGAGCGCTGCCAGGGCGAAAAAAACTGTGAGCGATGCCATTCCGGCAAGGTACGGTATGCCGTACTGCGACTTTATCACGGCCTGATAAAATATTATCAGGAGGGGCGCCACAACGAAAGCTATGAGCAGCGCTGCCGTGTGAATCGATTTCTTGGAGTTGCGCCGCACCGACAGGTAGGCACCGACTGCGCTGAGCGCAAGGAACGCTAGGAAGACAACATACTCCGAGAACGGGGTGGGCGTGGCATCAACTCATATTAGGTATATGACCCAGGCGGCGGCGAGGAATCCTGCCGCTATCGTGACCGGTACGAGCACCCTGCTGACCAGTATGACGGTGTTTATCGCCGAGAACATCTTGTCGCGAACCTTGAAGCCCCAGACCTGGAAGCCTGGCAGCGTGGTTTTGGCGAATGAGACGCGTACGGGACCCATGTCGGCCATAGCTGCGCGCAGGGCCTCGTCGACCAGGGCGACAAGCTTGGTGTGGCTCGTGTACCTGCCGAGCACGTTGCTCGCGTCGTAACCAAGAGAGTTGACCGTGTGCGTGTCTGTCGTGTAGACCTCGGCATCGATGCCGTAATCGGCCTTCACGTGGTCGAGTATGCGCTCCCTGAGCGATGGCATCATGTTGTTGGCGTTGAACTGGATGAGAGCGAACCTCGACCTGCCCATGGAGAACACTCCTACATTTATGTTGCCAGGCGCCAGGTCGTCCGGCATGTCAAGGCGCGAATAGCCGTCTACGCTGCCGCAGCCGAACGAAAGCCTCCGGCTTGCGCGGCCGCGGCCGTCGAGAGCCTTTATGGCCGTGACGTAGTCACGCAGAGGCTTTGAACTTAGGGTGACACCGGAAAGCTCGTCGGCGCTCGCGCGCTCCTGTCTTGAGTTGTGCGCGTCTACAATGATCGCGTCGGCACCATCGTGCGCTAGCAGCCCGCTGAGCACTGGCGCGGCCTCAGGCGATACGTCCTCGGTTATGCGCGGCGCCCTCGTAAGGGTCACGAGCGAGACGCTGCCGAAGCCCAGCCTCTTGACAGTGGCACCGTCGTGTGAGCTCTCGGAATACGCGTAGGGGCCGCTGACCGGCCTAGCGTTGTCGACGCACCACCTGAGCGCGTTGCGCAGGTGCGCTATCTGGGTCGAAGACACGGGATTGAAGTCCTCGTTAACGGTCGTGTGCAGTATGAAGCCGGTGGCGCCATACCAGTCGAGTATGGTGCGCTCAAGCTTCCTGGGAAAGTCGCTGCCTCCCACAGTCCCGAAGGGCCCGTAGTGCACGCTGGGTACGAAGAAGACCGACTTGATCCTGTTATCGGCACCGCTCAGGACCAGCGTCTTGGCGTCTATGTCCGCAGTGGTGCCGAATCTTGGGCCGAACGGCGATGATATGTCCACGTTGAAGAGCCAGCTCTGCACCGCCTGCGAGAAAGCGTCGACGGCTGCGAAGCCCATCCTGCTCTTCATCGGCTTGTTGAATATGTAGATTATCACGTAGCTGACTACGAGGAAGACGGCTATGCCGGCGTAGAGCTTGACCAGTAGCAGTGTGGTCGACACATGTATGGCGAACAGGAAGCCGCTGGCTGGCACTAGAGCGAGTATGTTGAGCGTCGGCTGCGTCACCGCTACGAACACGCCGCTCTTGCGCTTCCCGAACATGATCCGGTCGATGAAGAACCACCAGCCGAAGATGCTGGCGTCGCCTACAAGCACTATTATGTCGGCTATGACGGACGACAACCCCAGGGCCAGGACCGCGCTGCCGATGACGAGGAAAATCGAGTAGGCGCCGGAGCTCAGAAGGGCCATGAACAACGTGTACCTAGTGTTCATGCGCCGCCTGGCTATCCTAACGGTTATCGCAGTTAGTATGGCAGGAAGCGCCAGCGCAAGAATGCCTACCAGAGAGCCGGCCACCACGACATACGGCAGCTGCGTAGCGAGTACATCGTAGCGCAGGAGCACGAGCGCGGCTATGCCGAAGAGCAGGCTCGTAGATATCTGCACAGTGAGTAGGGCCGGAAGGCCCGGCAGGTGCTTTGAGAAGAGCTTGGAGCGGCCTAGGAAACGGTAATTATTGCTGCGGCGTCCCCCCGGCATTGAAACACATGTTACCTTCCGAACCTGCGCTGCCTCTGCGAGAACTCCAGGATTGCTCTCCTCAGGTCGCGCTTACCGAAGTCTGGCCAGTACTTCTTGGCGAAGTATAGCTCCGAGTAGCTCGACTGCCACGGCAGGAACCCTGACGTGCGCATCTCGCCGGACGTGCGTATTATCAGATCTGCTTCGGGCACGTCCGCGGTCCTGAGGTTCTGCCTGAGCAGCCGTTCGTCTATCGCGGTCGCGGCGTAGCCCTGCGCTGCAAGGCGCCTGACGGCGTAGAGTACGTCCTCCTTGCCGCCGTAGCCTATCAATATGTTTATCGTGAACTCCTTGAAGGCGCGCGTGCGCCTCTCGAGGGCCCTCAACGCCTTCTTGACGCTGCCCGGTAGCAGAGTCATGTTCCCTATGACCACGACCCTGGCCTGGTTCCTCTTGAGGGTCTGGAACACGCCCTCGTCCGTCGCCATCTTCGCGTAGAGCTTGTACAGCGCGCCCAGCTCTGCCTTGTTCCTGCCTGTGGCGTTCTCCGTCGACAGGGCCCACACGGTAAGCGTACGCACCCCGAAGCTCTTGGCCCAAAGGCTGAAGTCTATGAACTTCCTGATGCCTAGGTAGTAGCTCCTGTACAGGCTGAGCCTGTGGCTCCTCGACCAGCGCCTGTTCCCGTCTGGTATCAGTGCTAGGTGTTCCGGCGCGCTTTGGATTTTTGACATCTGGTTCGCCCCCAAGGGCATGCGCGCTAGCGATTCCGATAGCGCAGCGGGTAAACAGTTTAATTGTGCAATTCTTAAATACTTTTTCTATTGGAGCGCGCCTGCCCCGCGCGGGTGGAAGCTTTCACAGCTCGCCACCCTCTGCGGTGTAGAGGAGCATGTCGTTGTACTTGCGCGAGATCTGGCCGGCACGTATGCCGTACACCGATTTTATGCCGCGCCTGTACGCCGATTCGATGAGCCGTTGGGTTATTATCCCGTCGAACACTATTGCGCGGACCTCCTTGCCTGAGTTCTGCAGCACCTGTATCAGCTCCCTTATTGGTACCTCGCTGAACTCGCCGCTCGGGCCGTACAGCCTGCCGCGAAGGGTGTCACGAAGCTCGCCGAGGGCTGCCACGTAGTTCTCGTCGACCGCGGACTTCTGGACCTCCTGGGCAGAGGTCTCCACTGCCCTCTGGGCCGAGGTCGCAGGGCCTGCTTCGGCCCGCGACTCGGCGGATGCGACGACCTCTTCCACGATGGCCTGGCTCTCCGGCCTTGCCTGGGGCCTGACCCCTACTGGCTGTTCCGGCTCCTGCGCCTGCGGCCTCTGCTGCGGCCTCTGCGGCTGCCTGTCAAAGCGCTGCTGCTGCGCAGCACGCTGCTCGCGCTCCTTCTTCAGGTTGTGGAAGACCTGCTCTATCGGCACCCTCGACCTGAGCGCCTTGATTATCTCCTTCATGGTGAGCTCCTCGACCTCCTTGCCGTCGGGCGCCTTCGCCAGGAAGTCTATGTCCGCAACGTTAGTTATGCTCCTTGCTATAATGTCCCCGCCCCTGTCGCCGTCGACGAAGAGCGTAGCTTCCTTGGATATGCACAGGTCGATTATTGTTTTTGACACCGTGCCGGCAGCGCCGCCGACCGCTATGCAGTTCGATATGTCGTTCCTGAGCAGTGTTATCACGTCGGCCCTGCCCTCGACAAGGATCACGTCGTCACTCTTGTCTATGTCAGGCCCAGCCGGGAGCGCGTCAGGCCCGTAGGTCGTGACCTCGCTGGACTTGACCTCGGCCTCGACCAGGTCGCTTATCTCCTTGCTATCCGGCAGCTCCGTGGTCACCATCATCTTGACCAGCTCCTTGGCCCTTGCTACTATCTTCTGCCTCTTCTCGCTCCTCGTGTCCTCTATCTTGTTGACCTTGAAGACAGTGTCGAACGGCCCTACGCGGTCCACAGACTCTATCGCAGCGCCTAGTATGCAGGTCTCTACCTTGGCTAGGGACGACGGCAGGTACAGCCTGCCCATCGTCTTGTTGCCTGCGGAGGACGCCTCTATCTCTATCCTGCCTATCTTGCCGCTCTTCTGCAGCTCCCTCAGGTCGAGGTCGCTGCCCAGCAGGCCCTCAGTCTGGCCGAAAATAGCCCCTATTATGTCTGGTTTCTCCACGGGCCCGGATATCTCAAACCTGGCGTCTATCATGTACTTTACTATGTCTATGTAGCTCTTTGCCATTTTACCAACCAACAATGGAGTCGGTCAGCAGGTCTGCAGCGGCCCTTTACCCACGGTGCGCGCTGGGGCTATATGCTCGATAGCGCGCGCAGAAAAGCATGAAGTATAATAGGCCATTGTGGTCCCTGCCTCGATACGACTGCCAAATCGAAGGCATTATCGCAGTCAAGATATTAAATACTAGTGGTGCATTGCTGTGACTTTTTCGAGATGCGCCGGACGATTGCCGTCGAACGGCGCGGCTCTGTGCATGGTATGGGCGCGGCTGACGCCTGAAACAAAGATATTTATAACATGTTGCATAAGTATTGCCGCTACGGTTAAATCCTAATTCCAGTGTGACCATGCCGAGGAAGGGAGCCAAGAACAAGCTAGTGGCTGCTGTCAGGGTGCGCGGGAGAGTTGGCGTAAGGGCCAGCATAGCAGAGACGCTCGACAGGCTGCGCCTTCGCAGGGTCAACAACTGCACCCTTGTGGTGGCTGATGGCTCTTACGCAGGCATGCTCGAGAAGTGCGGCAGCTACATAGCATATGGAGAGATATCCGCAGAAACGCTTGGCAGGCTTCTCGACAGGAAGGGCATAAAGGCCGACGTGCCGGCTCTGATAGAGGGCAAGAGGGAGGCCATAGCGGCCCTGAAGGAATCGCTTCCGATAAGGCTGAAGCCGCCGAAGCACGGCTACAAGAGCACAAAGCTTAGCTTCACGCAGGGCGGTGACCTCGGCTACAGGGGCGAGCGCATCAACGAGCTCATAACCAGGATGATCTGATGGTAGTACGCAGGGAGAAGAGGAACAGGAAGTACCTAGGCTCGCGCAGGTGGGGCGTCGGCAACATAAAGAACGCCAGGGGCAAGGGCGACCGCGGCGGCGTGGGCAATGCTGGGGCGCGCAAGCACAACTTCACCCACATGACCGCGAAGGAGAGGCACCTGCTCCACAAGAAGGGCTTCACGAAGTGGCACAGCAGGGAGCTGGACGAGACAACGCTTTCGCGCATAAACGCGATGGCCACGCAGCAGGGCCAGGTCATAGAACTCAAGAACTGCAAGGTGCTGAGCAACGGCGTGCTGCAACGGCCCCTCACGATAAAGGCCGCGGGCTTCTCCAGCAGGGCGCTGGAGAAGATAAAGGCGGCCGGCGGCACCGCAGTGGTAATAGGCGCCGATGAGAAAGGCGCGTGAGGAAATTGAATGGCCAGGAAGCCCGTCATCGCGCTCTACTCGGACACTTATTTACCGGCCTGTGACGGCGTCGTATCCTCGATTGTTAACTTCAGGGGAGAGCTGCTCAGGCGGGGCTACGAGGTATACCTGTTCGTATCCGGCGGGCCGGGCAGGTCTAGGCCGCATGAGGGGGAGGACAACGTATTCGTGATAAAGGGGATGAGATTCAAGCGCTACCCGCAGTACAGCTTCGCGTTGTTCCCTTTCATGGCGTCACTAAAGATAAACGAGATAAATCCTGACGTGATACACGCGCACACGCCGTTCTTCGTCGGCGTATCCGCGCTCATGACAGCGAGGCTGAACAAGATACCGATGGTGGGCACGTTCCATACCATGGTCACAGATGAGGATGTGATACGCGAGTACGCGGCGTCGAACCCGATCGTGCACAGGCTGCTCAAGAAGTACGCATGGAGCTATGCTAGGTTCTTCTACACGCGGTGCAACACGGTGACGGCACCTACTATGACGATGTGCAGGCTGCTCTCGATGCACGGCATACACGGGGCCAAGTGCGTGCCGAACAGCGTCGACATAGGCAGGTTCAGCCCGAGCGTGGACGGGGCGCAAATAAGGCGGAAGCTATTCGGCGACTGGGATGGCGCCACCGTGCTTTACGTTGGCAGGTTGAGCAAGGAGAAGAAGGTCGACACGATGATAAGGGCCATGGCGCACCTGCGCGAACGCAGGATAAGGGCCGTGATAGTTGGCACTGGACCGGCGGAGCACTACTACAGGCGCATCGCTGCGCGGATGCATCTCGACAACGTCAGGTTCGCGGGCTTCGTGCCCAACGGGGCGCTGCCGGGCTACTACGCTGCTGCAGACCTGTTCTGCATGCCGTCTACGTTCGAGACGCAGGGCATCGCCGCCATAGAGGCCATGGCGTCCGGCAAGCCGGTCGTAGGCGCGGACCACCTGGCCCTCAAAGAGCTCATACACGACGGCAAGAACGGCGAGAAATTCGCTCCGGGAGATAGCAGCGACTGCGCCAGGAAGATAGAAACAGTTATAAATAACATGGATTCCTATAATACAATGCGTAAGACGGCAGAGAAGTTCTCGATAGAAAGGGCGACTGATCGGCTGCTTGAGATATACGGCATGGCGATGGAGGGAATGACGCTCTCCTAGCTGCTATACTGAATGTGTTGACATGGCAACGGATGACAAGACACCCAAGGAGGAGAAACCCGCCAGCGCAGCCCACGATGCAGAGAAGCGTAGCGAGGGGGAACACACCAACGGCGCGGGACACGAAGCCCAGAGAAAGTCTCTTGAGGAGCTCGTGGCCGAGTCGAACAGCGAGGAAGCCAAGGCGCTCAAGCTTGAGATAGACCAGATAAGGAAGGAGCGCATAGGCGTGGTCATAAGGCTGAAGGACCTCAGGCACAGGATCAGCTACAAGGAGGCCGAGCTGGTCGCGGTCGAGAAGCTCGTCAACATGGAGAAGCAGTCTGGCAAGGAACCGGAGGTGAAGCGCATCGGCTACCTGAGGCGCATGAAGAACAGGCTCGAGTTCAAAATAGCCACGGAGGCGCAGTCCCTCGCTGCGGAGCGCGACCTGATACGTAAGATAGGCGAGGTCAACGCGCAGCTCAACGAGGCGCTCAAGCTGATCAGGCTGGAGAAGAAGGTCGAGTACATCAAGGGCGACATAGCGAGGTACCAGGCGCAGCTGACCGAGATGGACAAGAAGATGGGCGAGTTCGAGGCCAAGCTCGACGACAAGTACAGGGAGCTGAGGCGGCTGCTAGGCGTTGGCCGTGAGAAGAGGCAGGGCCAGAAGTTCCAGCCTAAGCCGATGCCTGGGATTAATCTTGAGGACATCGCCGTCATAAAGAGGAGGGACCAGAAGTAAGCTGCGGTGTTTCTGTTGGAATTATCGTTTTTTGGCGCAGCCGGAGAAGTTGGCAGGAGCTGCATAATGGTCGACACCGGCAAAACAAGGGTGCTGCTAGATTCAGGCGTAAAGCTTGGCAAAACGGTCGAGTACCCGGTAATCGACGACAGCGAGCTGCGCAGTATCGACGCCATACTTCTGTCGCACGCGCACCTGGATCACAGCGGTTACCTGCCGCACATATACACCGCAGGCTACCAGGGCGAGGTATACACGACTAAGCCGACGATGGAGCTGACGAAGGTTCTGCTGAGCGACTACATGCGCATATCGCGACCCGATAACGTCACCAGGGAGGGCATGAGCACCCTGGACAGGCACTTCAAGATGATGGACTTCAAGAGGGAGTTCAGCGTCGGAGACCTGCGCGTCAAGTTCATTCCGGCCGGGCACATCCTTGGGAGCGCAATGATAAGCATAAGCGACGGCAGCCGAAGGCTCCTGTACACCGGCGACGTCAACGTGAAGAGGACCAAGCTTCTCGAGGGCGCGGATCTGAAGGGCATGGACGGCGACGTGCTCATAACTGAGAGCACCTACGGCGGCGCCGACGACGTGTTCAAGAGCGAGAAGGAGACGGCGCAGGCCATGCTTAAGTCGATGAATGACACCGTGTCGAACGGCGGCAAGGTCATAGTGCCGAGCTTCGCCGTCGGGAGGGCGCAGGAGGTGCTCATGCTTCTCGATGATTACATAAACTCCGGGGTTATGCAGAAGGTGCCGGTGTACGTAGACGGCATGATAAACAAGGCGATGCGCATCTACAGGCACAACGTCATATACTGCAGGAAGGAGCTGCAGATGAAGATACTGATGAGCGACTACGACCCGTTCAAGAGCCCAAACTTCGTGCCGGTCACGGCTATGGGAACCAGGAAGAAGATAGCCGGAACCGATGAGAGCGTCATAGTGATAACGACCAGCGGCATGCTGACTGGCGGCCCGGTGATGTGGTACTTGAAGAAGATGGCCGGCAACCCGTTGAACAAGATGATCCTGGTAGGCTACCAGGCATCTGGTACGCTGGGCAGGGCGCTGCAGGATGGCACCAAGAGCATAGGCGTGGAGGGCAAGCGCGTCGATGTCGAGATGGGGGTCGAGACATTCCACCTGTCAGCGCACGCGGACAGGAGGCAGCTGGAGGAGCTGGCAGGCAGGGTCAAGGGCCTCAGGAAGGTCTTCATAGTGCATGGCGAGCGCGAGAAGGGCGCGGCGCTGCGCGAGACACTGGCGGGGAAGTACGACGCGGTCACGCCGAACCTGGGCGAGAGCCTGGTAGCATAGGACGAAACCGCGAAAAGTGTTAAATAACTTGCTTTGGAAAGGTAGCCCTTCGAGATGCGTGCGATGTCAACGCAGAGCAGCAGGAGGAACAAGCTCCTCAAGGAACAGGAAGAGATACGCAGGCTGAGGTCGCTCAACAACATACTAAACATGGGCGACATCGAGAACGCGGTGCTGGCGAACACGGCCAAGGAGTCAGAGCCTGTGAGCGATGACATCATAGATGAGCTGCTCAACAAGGCCGCGGCAGCGTCGGAGAACCCACGGGAACAGAGGAACCTTGAGATGATAGAGCGGATCACGATGGGCGCCGGCGAACGGAGAGCGCCGATGAGGCGCGCGCCTGCCGCTGGGCGCGCCGGGCATGCCGCTAGGAAGTCGGCAGGAAAGAGGCCAGCGACCAAGAAGCACATCGGGGCAGCGGCAAAGGGGAGGAAGGGGCACAGGAATAAAAGGTAGGGTTTCCAAGTCTGTTCGTATGGGCTCGTGGCTCAGTAGTAGAGCGTCCGCTTTGCAAGCGGAAGGTCGCGGGTGCGATCCCCGCCGAGTCCACTAAGCAATCCGAGCAAAGATGACGCCGGAAATGCGGTAAGCGGGTCTGGGTGCGATTACCGTATTGGAGGCGCATCTCCCAAGCGTCCCGGATGCGGTTCCAGCGCAAAAACCGCATACGAATCCTTAAAGGCTGAGCTAGAGGCCATACTGCCTCTCCTCCCGAAACATTACATGGTGGAGGTAAGGAAGCAGGTCACCGCACAGTTCAAGAAGCGCTTCAAGAAGAGCCGTGTCCCGAAATACGGCTCACTCAACAAGGGCTTCGAGGAACGGGAGGTGCAGGCTTTCTTCAGGGTCGTAAAGAATCCGAAGTTCCATCTCCTCTTCTCGTACCAGGCACAACTGGGCCTCAGGATGGGCGAGGCGAGAAGGATAAACATCAAGGACATCAAGTTCGAGAGCAGGGAGCTAGTGGTCAAGACAGAGAAAGCCATGACTCTGGATACCCTGCTAATCCCTGCTCCGCTGTTCAAAGAGACCTTGGACTACATAAGCGCCAACAAGAAGGCGATAGAAGGCGCGTCCGGCTATCTTTTCTTCAAGGAAAAGGGCAAAGGCCGCACCTTAGAGCCTTACCTGGCTGAGGGTTACGTCCGTAACCAGTTCACAGAGTTCATAGACAAGGCCGCTCTGGATGAGGTCTACGACATGAGCGACGAATCCGCGCCTAACAAGAATCCTAGAAAGCTGCACAGGCTGACTACCCATAGTCTCAGGCACTACGCCATAACGCACTTCGCCGAGCAGACCAACGGCAATGTCTTCCTTACTAGCAAGTTCGCAAGGCACGCCAAGCCAGACGTTACCATGACCTACATAAACACAAACAAGAAGCAGCTATACGAAAACATAGACGGAGCATTTAGCGTAAATCAGGCCATAGCGCTTAAAGCGAAGCTGATTAAGACTTCTCCTTAAAAAATTCAACGGAGTACGCCATAATTGCTCAAGGTAGCTCTATAAAAATCAATGTAGAAGTTAGCCGCCGCAATAACATAAGTAAATATCGCAGCAATTACATCGTTACTTTTCGTCATCAATTCTTCTGCGGTATACTGCTCCCTTTCATCATAATTCAGGTGACCTGCATCATTTCTTAGATGGTTTTCAACAGAAGCCATTAATGAAGGGTACTTGTCCCTGTAAAATTTGTAAAGTTCATTATTACTTGCTGCATCATTATTGTTAAGCTTCTTATACAAGTCCTTCAAAATTTTTAAGTATATCTCAAAAGCATCTTTGTAAAGATCCGTAGCAATTTTATGTTTTGCAATTTGGTTTGGATTGCTAAAATTCTGGTTACTGACTGCTTCATAATCTCTCAGACCTTTGAGCAATCTAGCAATATCCTCATTTGGTAAGAATGTCGCCACTATCTGACTATTCTGCTGCTTCGTTATGCTGCTTGCTAGAGATTTTACGATCCCAGTGAAAGACATCCCGCCCTCGGCCTCAGGAGCACTTGCGCTATTTTCAGAACCCAGCACTCCTATTAATTTGAATAAACTTGTAAGAAAGGTACTTGATATAATCTCACTAAATATCGGATAATTTGTTTTATAAGTTTGTGTATCTGTAAGCGTTATCCCGCCCAATATTACAGTGTCCATTTGCTTTTGAGCATTAATCAGTTCTTCTGCGGATTTCGCCAAAAACCCTTTTCTTTCTTTCTCTCCTTCCATCCCCGCTATTTGCCCTAGATTTTCTAATTGCTTTTTTTCAAATTCCTCCATGTACTCCACCTTCCTCTGCACTTGTTTGTACTTCCGTTGCTTTATCTAATATCTTTGTCGCTTTCCATCTCCTTTCCAAATTTCTCGTTTTTTCCAATGCCGCCCCTAACCCCAATTTCGTGCCCTAAAAACTTCGACCATGCCTCCCCAGTTACTTTCCCACCTGACTTTTCAAGTAGTCTGAATGCCCTTCTCCCTACTGTCAGAACCTTTCTCGCCTTGTCTGTAGGTACCCCACGCTCAATTAGGTAGTTGATAGCCTTCTCAGCCCCTTTAAAAACCTGCTGCCCTCCTTTTTCACTTGTTATAAATAACTTTACCATCCCTCCATCCTTTTCTGGCGCAGCATCTATATTATATTTTACATTATAGTTGCCATGTACATTTTCGCTTATGTTGTCTTCATTCATGCGATTACCTCGTGCTCTTTTCTTTTTTTAGATATTTATATTTTATTTATGCCGCGCCTGATGCGTTGCTCAGCCTTTCATAAGCTTCATTGATCTCCTTCATCCTAGCCTCAGCATCCCTGCTCTTGTTCACGTCCGGGTGGTATCTTAGCGCCATCCTCCGGTAGGCTTGCTTTACTTCTTGTAAAGAGGCCGTTTCGGGTATCCCTAGCACCCAATAGCACCATGCCGTGTCATGCCTACGGTATGGCTCTTCTCCTTGCTTCCTCCTCTCCCTCCTAGCTTCTCGTTCCCTTCTCCTTCGCTCCCTTTCCCGAGCCTGCCATTCCTCAAATAGCCTCCTGTCGCGCTCGGCTGCGTGGTGCTCCCACCAGACCTCGAAGCCTCCCAGACCGAAGAGCATGGCCAGAAGCCCAAGCAGGTAAAGCGGCTGGATGGCCTGGTCTAGCTGGCCCGGGGCCAGGTACTGCGTGACTGCCAACAGCGTGAACATGGTGAAGTTGAAGATGTAGCTCCTGAATAGCGAGTAGACGAAGGCCACCACCATGTATATGAACGTCAGGAATATGAGCAGGACAGCGAAGGCCCAGATAAGTATGAAAATGAGAGCCAGGAAAGAGCCCAGCGACAGGTGGAAGAACAGAAGGTTAGCCGCCCAAGCGCCGACCAAAATTATGGCAAGCCATAAGCCGCTGTGCTCCATAGGCATCATTTCTCTTTCCGTTTATATAAGCTAATCTGACTGTCCGAACTTGGAACAAATCCAGAACTTGGAACGAATGTCCCAAATCGTTCCAAGTCGGGCCTTCGACGACAAGGCCAAAAACGCCGATTTTTTGTCGTCGGGCGTCTCGCCATTCTGAAAGTATGCTGTTTTTCAGCGTTTTCGTTCCAAGTCGCCCTGCGCAGCTTCGCAGCCTCTGGGGCTGCTCGCTGCTGCGGGCGACCAAACCTTCTTTTCGGAAAGAAGGTTTGCCAAGAAAACGCCGGTTTTCGGGCTTAGCCCAGCTAAGCCCAGAGCCGATTTCGCCCCCACCCGAAATCGGCTCCCAGGCTGCCCTTGCCCCCACCCAAGGGCAGCCGCCAGAGGTTCCTTACGCTGCTTTGGTTGCAAAGCTTAAGCTCGTTGGAGCGACCCCTCGAAAGGTGATTTGCGCAGCCAAATCAGCTTTCAGAGTGGGTTAAGGACAAGGCTTAAAGTTTGTGGCTGCCATATATCCGAAGGGTATATTTTGTGGCAGAAGGAATAGAACTGTTACCTCTGTTGGACGAAGGTCTACCGAAGCTCAGCATAACATACAAAGGTAGCCCAAAATCCAAGTACATGAGGTCTATGTGGGTCTTTAACAAGGTAGCCGCAGCGTCTGAAAAATATAATACCCCAGTTTATGTCAAAGTAGAGAAGGGAGAATCGCTCCACGTTTTGATTATTGTAGGTGTAGCCATTGCCACTATTGGTGGAGGGGCCTTTGTGGGGGAACTAGCCAAAAACTTGGCAGATGACATTTACAAATACGTAAAAAGGAAATTTGAAGAAGAGGAAAATGGTAGCAAGAAATTCAAAAGCAAAATGTTAAAGCCCGAGATAAATAAAGCGTGGGAAGAGTTATCACGTAAAGGTGATGAACCTCGAATACACTCATAAAAGTTAATAAGGTTGTACCATGGAACCTAGGAGGGCCAAAACTGATGAACACATGCAATTCGACCTGATACTCGATGAGCCTATCCTGAAGAAGGTAACGGACACCGCGCCGCCAGAGGCACGCTGGATAATAGCCAAAGACCCGATAACCCCGCCGGAAATCCTTAAGGAGCTGGCGGAGGACAAAGACTATGGAGTGAAGGCCAATGTGGCAGGGAACGAGAACACCCCGGAAGAGGTGCTAGGCGACCTGTCAAAGAGCGACGAATGGGTAACCAGGTCTAACGTTGCAGCCAACCCAAACGCGCCGCCAGGCGCGCTAAAGAGGCTGGCTACCGACCCTTTATGGCCGGTGAGGCGCAACGTGGCGGCCAACCCGAAGGCTGACATAAGCATACTAAAGGAGCTGGCCGCAGACGCGGACGAGCGCCCAAGGCTAGAGGCCGAGAAGCGGCTCGCTGCCTTGGAGGTGAAGCCAATCCCGCAGGTCGTGATGGCTAGGGAGCACATGAGAATGGCTATGCCCGCGAAGAGGCTGGTGAGCCTTATCGACATGGACGCGCTTGAGCACAGGATACAAGTGCACAGGCACAGGAAGCAGAGAAGGGCGAAGAAGGGCAAAAAGGCGAGAAAGGCCGCTAAGCCCAAACGCAGGAAGGCCGCGCCCAAACAGGGCTAGAAGCTGATCCGATGCCGCAGCAAAACCCGAACATGAGGGGCAGCCAGCAGGGCAACCCCTACGCCACGGCCATCTCGACAGACGACGCGGTGAGGGACCTGCTGGGCCGCAAGAACCCGGAAATCCTGCCTTGGAGCAAGACGCCGACCTATCGGCGCACCATGCGCATGTTCGTATCCTCGCTGGCCGCCTACATCGCCATAGTGCTGGTGCTGGGCAGCGCTATAAGCGCAGTGCTGGGCCATGCGCTGCTCGGCATAGAAATCATGGTGGCTATTTTCGTGTTGATCGTGCTTGGCTACATACCTCTGGCTAGGTGGCTCTACTACAGGAGCATAAAGCCCAAGCGACCGAGCATGGACGGCGCCGTGCTAGGCACGGCCTACACCCACTACATAGAGGTTCACCACGCCATAGAGCCTGGGAACCCGGTAGCGGAGCAGGGCACCAAGGCCCTTCTCGCAGGGCAAACGGAGGAATACGCGATAGACTACGAGCATGAGCCCAACCCGCACGTCGTGATCGTTGGTGGCTCGGGCAGCGGCAAAACCGTGACGCTCAGGGCTTTCATAGTCAGGAACTGCATGCAACTAGGGGTACCTTTCCTGATAATAGACTGGAACGGCGAGCAGGAGGACTGGGCCAGGGAGGCCGGCGCCACGCTCTGGAAGGTGCCGGGCACCATGAAGCTCAACCCGTTCGCGCGGCGCGGCAAGAACGCAGCCGACAGGACCGGTTTGTTAATGGACCTGTTCCAGTTCGGCGCAGGGCTCACTTACCTGCAAGCCGGGAGGCTCCGCACCCTGGCTTACCAGATGTACCAGGACGGAGGCGAGCCGACGCTCGTGGAGATTTGGCGGCAGGCAGCGGAGGCCATGAACGACAGGCGCAAGCCGCCCGACGAGAGGCAGTACATGGCATGGATTGAGCAGAGGCTGAAGATGATCCAGAGGGTAATCGGCTACGAGCCGGAGGAGTTCTGGACCGGCCTGTTGCAGCGCAACAACGTAGTCAGCCTAAGGGGCCTGAGCGAGGCCGAGAAGGGCGTCGCCGCCTACGCCATATTCCAGCGTGTTTACGAAATCTTCAACGAGAAGCCGGAGCTAAACAGGAAGATGCAGCTCATGTTAGTTCTTGACGAGGCTTGGAAAATTTTACAGAGCCAGCAGCAGGACAGGCAGGAAGCCCTGCCCAGTCAGATCGTGAGGCTAGGCAGGAAGTACGGCTTCGGCATTCTGGTCAGCACGCAGCAGATGACCGACATGCCGCCCACCTTCCTGAACTCAAGCGCCGTGCAGATAATACACCGCTACAGGGAGACGAGCGCGACGCTGAGCGTCGCCAGCCTGTACAACCTGGGCCAGTTCGAGAGCGCGTACCTGAACACTGCGAAGCCCGGCGAGGCCATGGTCTTCGACCAGTACCGCAGCCAGCTGGGCCAGTGGTGGCTGGACTACATAAAAGTGGCCATGCTGAACAAGAAAGAAATGGCGAACTTGGCGCAGCTTTATGACACTTACGAGCCTAAGCCGATACATGAAACGCAACTGCCCATAGACGACTATGGGAAAACGCCAAAGAAGGAGGAAACGGAAAAAATACCGTTTCCGCCGCCGGAGAACAGGCCGACGCCTTCCATACACGCCGCGTTGTTGGCCCTTCTGGCGAAGCCAAAAGCGGAACTCTTCGACTTGGTAGAATGGGTAAGGCACGAGGGTTTCGTGACAAGCGATCCCACGTTATACGGCAGCAAGGACAGGAAGGGCATATTCGACGGAGCAGTCGAGTTGGGTTATGCGACCAAGGAAGGGAACACATACGAGATAACGGACCAAGGAGCTAGATGGGTCAGGCCGGAACTCATAATCAAGCAAGCTGCGACCACGGGCGGGGAGATACACAAGCAATTACTGATAAAGGCGATAGAGTACCTGCACGAGAACAACATGCTGACCATCGTTCCTAGCGAGGATGAAGCGCCAGATATTATAGCGTACCCGAGGGAGGGAGGGAAGCGATACATGTGGGATGATGAGGAAAGGTATGCTTGCGAGATACAGACAACGGCCAGAAAAGAGAATGTGATGGCAAACAAGGCAAGGAACGACAAAGACAAACTCAAAACATTATGGGTAACTTACGATGAAAGGATATTAGACGAGATAAAGAAGCTTACTGAGAACAATGACGAATACCTGCTTATAAAGGTGTAAAAATGGCTGAAGTAAATATAGAAGCTATTGTAAAAACAATAACGAATGAGTGTAACGGATTATTGGAACACAACGATACTGTAAGCCAGATTGAGCAAGTGTTTAGGAAGTTTGGGTTTTATACAACAAGAGAGTACCCGATATATAAAATAAAGGATGGTTCTGGGAGAGCTGGAAGAATTGATTTGGTAGCCAGAAAGGGTAAATTTAGAGTGGCAGTAGAATACGATCACCACGCACTGATAAAATGGAAGAGCTTCCATAAAATAGTGCAGATAAAGCCAGATGTGGCTATTGGGATAACTGGAAGTGGGAGCATCAAACCAAATTTTGACAGGGCAATGAAGTATAAAGATAAAGGCAAAACACCGCTTTATGTCATATCGCTTAAAGAGCGGCGTTGCGAAATCATTTTATCTTGATTACGTAGGAAGGAATTTAAATTATCAATGATTATGTACATATAAAGCGATTTGCATGGAAATAGTAGAGTTCTTTAATGCACTGATAAATGCCAATAACGTATCGGACGCAGAGACAGCTCTATCTAATTTTCAGGAAGGACAGGAAAGTAAGATAACATGGGAACCGGTAGGGAAAAAGGAAAATAACAGGGGGCCTATTGAAGTAAACGTAGACCAAGGACGTTCAATTATAGAACGTGTTACAAATGGCGTTGATGCAATCTTAGAGTTAGAACATGATCAACATGGCGGAGTTCCAGATTGTAAAAGTCCTGTTGAAGCAGCGAGAGCGTGGCTGAATGTACCTAATGAAGGGCTTAGCGCAATGAGTCAAGTAGAAAGAAGAAAACTAGCTCAAAATCTAACTGTAAAACTTATGGCGGGCGACGGCAAGGAGAGCGCAATAGTAGAAGTAAGAGATAAAGGGCTTGGCATAAGCCAAGATGGAATGCCTAATACAATATTAAGCCTGAACGAAGGAAACAAGATAAAGAAACATTACTTATGCGGTGTGTACGGGCAAGGAGGCTCTAGTACATTTGTATTATCTAAATACACTCTAATTGCATCGAGAAGTTATAATGAAAACAAGGTAGCTTTTACAGTAGTAAAATATCTTGACCTGCCACCCGAAGACTTTAAGACAGGGCATTATGTTTATCTTGCATTTGATAAAAAAGTTCTAGTGTTCGACTTAGATAAACCAGAACAATTCGAAGTAGGTACACTAGTAAGACATATAGGATATGAAATTAGCAAATACTATCAGCCTGTAGGGCCGCATAGTTTATATGGGCTACTTAATACGGTTCTTTTTGATCCTATAATTCCTGTCTGGTTAGATAATAGAGTTAATGACTATCGTAGAGTGATAAAGGGCTCTAGGAATGCACTTAACGGCGCCATTGATGAAACAGATGAGCAAAGAACTGGAGTGCAACTATCTCATAAAATGCCTATTTTCTATGCAAATATTCCTGATTTTGGAAGGATAGGTATAGAATATTGGGTGTTGAAAAGCGTTAAAGGTCAGCAACCTACGGCTGCATTTGTAAATCCTATAAAACCGATAATTCTAACGCTTAATGGACAAAACCACGCTGAATTATCTAGAATATTAATAAAACAGAACGCAGAACTGCCATATCTTACTTCTAGGCTAATAGTCCATATTGATTGTAATTCACTTACTCCAGAAGGGAAAAGATTGCTTATTCCATCTACGAGAGAGACTGCGAGAGAAGGCGTAGTAAGAACACTAATCGAAAAGGAGATTATTAACGCACTTAAGTCGGATGATACTCTTACAAAACTTAACGAAGAGGCGATGCAAAGTCAGATGTTCGAAAGAGACGAAGAAGAATACAAAAGTATGAGACAGGAAGTCGCAAAAATATTAAGATTACAAGGAATTAAAGTGATGGACGACCTCAGCAATATGATTGGTACTGAAGGAGAGGTCGGGACAGGCGGCGCAAACATAGGAGGCAGAAAGACACCTACGCCTATAACGATTGCAGAGCCTCCGACTTACATTAAGATACTATGGGAAAATCCACCAATAACATTCTATCCGGAGCAAAGGAGATACATTAGGATTGAAACAGATGCCAATGCAAGTTACCATGATGCGAATGACCCGACTAAATCGAAAATAAATATAATAGCTAACAATCTCAAAATCTACGGAACTACTCCACTTCAAAACGGGAGGATGCGGATAATCGCGGGATGCGAGAAAGAAACTGCGGTAGGAACGACGGGAAATATTAGGATAGAGTTATCTAGAACCGGATTGGCGACTTTATCAGATGACAAAGCGATAAAAATAGTGGAAAGACCACCAATTAGGCAAAAAAGTAAAGCACTTACATTACCTGAGTTTGAAATAAAGCCGATTGGGCCTGACGATGAAATCTGGACAGACCTAGGATGGCCTGAAGAGATTAATTCTGTTGCATCAGAAGCGGTAATGAACCAAGGAAAATTAATCATATATTACTCTAAAGTATTTCCACAATACGCAAATAAAAGAGAAATATTCGAAAGGAAAAAACAATCAATAGCACTTACATTTACTAAGAAATACGAACTTTGGTTAGTTGTACATTCACTTCTTTTTGAACAGGATAAAGATGAAAAGCAAACGACGGCAGAGCAAGAGCAGCAAGAACAACAGGAACAAAAGAAAGACGAAGAAGGGAAAGAGGCGTTCGAAAGGAAAGAAAGATGTAGAGTTGCAGTTATAGCGTCGCTTGTTGCCGCTAAAGAAACAGAACAGGAAGGAGATACTGTAGAATCTAATGCAAATACATCTGATGATTAACATGCTCGGCTGGAAAAATTTACCGAAGAATATGGGGAATCAGTTACATTCTATATGTAGTTATATGGCTATGTTTCCGCCTACGTTGCCGAATTACTTTATAAAGAAATATTCGAACGTAGGAGAGAAGGTACTTGATCCTTTTTCTGGCAGGGGAACGACTGTTCTAGAAGCCTGCGTACTAGAACGCATTGGGATTGGCAACGATAAGAACCCGCTAGCCTATTTATTGACTAAAGTAAAATCTGATGTGCCGCAAAAGGGTAGGATAATATCGAAAATTAACACACTACAAGAAAAGTTTGAACAATCAGAAATAAATATAGAATCAGAACGACCAGAGATCAAGATGATATTTAGTGATTATACCTTAAAGCAACTCGTATTTATGAAGCAGAACTTGAAATGGAGAACAAGCAATGTCGATGCCTTTATAACTGCTATGTTGTTAGGCATATTACACGGTAATTCTGAGGGATATCTTTCATTAAGTATGCCGAATACATTTTCCATGTCACCAAATTACATCAAGGGTTACATCCAAAAGCACGATTTGAAGAAACCAGAAAGGGATGTTTTTTCTAACCTCCTAAAGAAGCTTGATAGATGCTATCAGAGGCCCAAAATTAAAGGCACTGTGTATCATCAGGATGGGAGGAGCATGTCGAAAATCGATGACAAATCTATAAATCTCATTGTGACGTCGCCGCCATATCTTAAGGTAATACGGTATGGCCAATTTAATTGGATTAGATTATGGTTCCTGAATCGGACTGGTGAAGAAACCGATAAACAGTTGATCTTAACCGAATCCGTTAATAAATATTTAGATTTTATGAACAGTACATTAGAAGAAATGAAAAGGGTATTGAAGGATGATGGAAAAGCAGTTCTAGTTTTAGGTGATGTAAAAAACAGAGATTCTGATAAAGTAAATAATTTAGCCGAACTTGTATTAGAGCGTTGTGCCGAGCCACTAGGATTCCATTTAGTAGAGCCGATAATATCTGATACAATTAGTGATGAAAGTAAAGTATCGAAAATATGGGGGGAAGGTAAGCGTGGACATGCTACGCAGATAGATAGAATTCTAGTACTATCTAAATCACCGCCAGCGTTATATACTACACTATTTACTGGATTGCGGAATATGTTCGTTAATGTATGGCGCGCGTAAAGTGTGTTGATTATTAGATTCGAACGGCGTAAACTTTTTACGAAAAATTTACAAAAGTTCAGGATGAGGTTATATGCCAGTACCAAAACGTTTAGACCTGCTCAATCCATTATTAATAGCATTTCATCGATTGGGAGGAAGCGCTTCTATACCTCAAATGGAGGGAAAGGTCGCAGAGATATTGAATTTGAAAGAAGATGAAATCAAGGAGATCCATAAAGGTAACCGCACAGAATTTGGATACGAACTTGCATGGGCGCGATATTACTTGAGGCTATACGGTGTTATAGAGCAGTCAGCAAGAGGTATATGGGCGCTTACACCAAAGGGTAAAAGGCTGAACACGATAGATAAAAATGAGGTTAGCGATTTTGTTAAAGCGATTGACACAAATAACAAAAAGCGATTTAATCTGGAAGAAGTTAATATAAAAGAGCTTATAAACAAGACCGATTTTAAGCAATTTGAATATAACCCACATCACTTAAGAAACCCAGGAAACAGAGTTGCAGATATACTCTCATATGCTGAAAAAAAATGGGTTTTACCGAACTTTCAGAGATATTATGATTGGGATAAAGAGGATGTAAGGGCGTTTTTAGAATCAATATTTAAGGACTATTTTGTAGGATCATTGTTATTATGGGATGTGGAAGGAGAAATTCCAATTGATACGTTTCCGATATTTGGTGTGAAATCAAAGATAGAAAAACCGGATGCAGTGATTCTTGATGGGCAACAAAGAATAACGTCACTCTACTACGCGATAAAGGCACCGGAAATAGAAAATGATCCAATAAAGAGTTATTTTTACATAGATTTCAAAACATTTTTTGAAAATTCTTCTAAAGACATCGTTGTAACGCTAAACAAGAAACTTAGTAGCATGGAGTCTATAAAGTACATATTATTTCCTATCTACGAATTAGAAAATTACGTTAATTGGTTTAGAGAGTTCGAAGACTACTACGAAACTGATGAGGTCGACAGAAATAAGTTTAGGGATATGAAAAGGCTTATGGAAGATAGAGTAAGCAGCATGTTAAACGTCTTTGAAATACCCGACATCAAGTTGCCTGCCACTATGAAACTACATCACGTAGTTGATATTTTTGAAAATATTAATACGAAAGGTAAGCCGCTAGATGCCTTTGATCTTTTAATTGCTGCGTCATCTAAACACAAAATCGATTTGAGAGGGTTGTGGGAATCAGCCTACAAAAACTATCCAAACCTAAAGAGGTATTCAGAAAAAACCAATAAACTAAGGATGCACATAATTCAATCGATATCACTGCTGTATAATCCTACTGGTTCTTCCAAAAAAAGTGATATTCTCGAAATTTATGAGCAGATATATAACAAAGAAAGGGGGATGGACCCAAAAATTTTTGAAAAACATTGGGAAGAAATGGCTATGTTTGTAAATCAGGCGATAGAAAAACTTGAAAATTTGAAAGATGGTTTTGGTGTACTAAACGAGGATTATGTTCCGTTTATGCCGACCATCCCGATTTTAGCTGCACTATTAAAAGAAGTTGATGGCAAAGAAAATAAGCATGATTGTAATAAAAAGATAAAACAATGGTACTGGTCAATAGTATTTAGCGAAGCGTATTCATCAAGTGTTGATAGTCAGTTGTCTGCGGATTTTAAGGAGCTAAAAGAATGGTTTGTAAATGACCATAAAGTACCTAAAAATATAATTAAGGCGCGAGTAAAGATGCAAACGCTCTCGTTAAGAAATGTTACTACCTTATCTAGTTCTTTATACAAAGGCACACTTTCTTTGTTAGCATTACACGGGGCGAAAGACCTTAAAACTGGGGAAATGGTAAAAAATCGAAAGGAATACGATCGTGATCACATATTCCCGCAAAGCAAAGCAAGCGGCTTTAAGGTAGGAAAAGAAATAGATTCCATCCTAAATATTTCATGGTTAACAAAGACAACAAATCAAATCATAAAAAAGGCCAAAGAACCAAGCAGATATTTCAAAGAATTCTCTGAAGAATTTAAGGGGGAGAGAGTCGAATACATAGACGTTCTGGCTTCTCATTATATAGATAAAGAAGGCCTTGATTGCTTATTAACTAATGATTTCGTAAACTTTACCAAAACCAGAGAAAAATTATTAATTAACGAAGTTAAAAAATTAATTGGATGGACCGCAGAAGACGTAATTAGTGAAGATGCCAATGATTTTAGTATAGAGGATATAATCTTAGCGGGTGAAGGAGACAGAATTGAATTCAAATCAACGTTCAAAAAAAATTTGCAAACAGGTATCTCTGATGAAGCATTAAAATTTTCTGTTCTCAAGACGGTTGCTGGATTTTTGAATGCTAACGGCGGCATACTGGTTATCGGATATGATGAGAAGAATGACAAAATCGTAGGGTTGCAAGAAGATTATAGCATTTCTAAGTGGAAGGATAAAGACGGGTTCGAAAAGGAATTTTGGGACTACTTAGAAGCCAATATCCAAAAAGCTATAATTGACAACCATATAAGTTTAAAATTTGAGGAAAGAGAAGGAAAAGATTTAGCAATCATACAAATAAAAAGGGTCTTTGAAGGACCGATTTATATAGATAAAACAGGAAAGAAAAACTTTTATGTAAGACGAAAAAATGAAACCGAATTAATCGAAGATCCAGAGGAGGCGGACGGATATAAGAAAGACCATTATTAACAACTTTTTACGAAAAGTTTCATCAAAAAGTCTGGGTGCGGCAAACCTTTTTGGAAAGGCTTGACCGAAAACACTGGGTGCGAATAACAGCTAGAACCGCACCGTATGTGCTTTTATTTCTAAATGCGGTATAATCTGTGTGCGAAGACACAGATGTTCGCATTTCTGAAAATAAAATCTATGGTGGCTATATGGAGACGAAAGCTAGTCGTGAAAGAGCTAGGGAGCGTCCGCTTTGCAAGCGGAAGGTCGCGGGTGCGATTCCCGCCGAGTCCAATTCAATAGGGGCTGCTCAGTTTGCCCAACTCTGCCAAGCGCTTATATTTCTTTATGAAATTAAGTACGGCAATGGTCGTGTGTCTGTCATATTCCTTTAGGTATTTGTTTATTTTATCGACGTCTATGGACCGCAGCAGCCCGTCATAGTTCTGGATTGGCAGTTTTACTTTGTAATAGAATAGGTCTATCAGCGTCTTCTCCGGATCTGAGACAGGCAGCTTCATTGCTCCATAAGTTATTACATCAAATCCGAAAAAGTATCTTGTTGGTATATGATGTACAAATATCACATCTTTCGGATCATCAAATATTGGCGTGCGGTTTGAACGCACCTTTTTTATCGTTATTATTTCTGGCCTGGAATTCTGCGCCCAGAGTTCCCTTAGGGTTAGCGCAGATAATAGCCCATAATAGAAAGGTGCGTATGCGAAGCCAGATACCATATCATTCTTTTTAAAAGTGTATACTCCTTTTTTCAACGCATACAGGCGGTCATTACTTTTCATGTATGATAAAATCCTTGTAAGATTCGAGGGTTTTA
Organism: Microcaldota archaeon; assembly: GCA_021827995.1. Classification (GTDB taxonomy): domain Archaea; phylum Micrarchaeota; class Micrarchaeia; order Micrarchaeales; family Micrarchaeaceae; genus JAKATK01. Next base: position 37,851 of record JAKATK010000007.1, read on the forward strand.
TTCCGCTATTGCCGCTGAAGTATAGCCTAAGGTCCCTGTACGTGAAAACCGGATAGTCTGAGAAATGATTCTTGATTTCATTGACTATTGTCATTTACCCACTCTTTAAGCCTCTTTATCATGAGTTCGAACGAAGGTGGCAGACCAGTAATTATCATATGGTCCAGACTTGAGATATCTGGAGGGGGCTTATTCTTTATTTTGGCAATCAGCTCCCTCATTTTTTTAGCAGTTTTGGGATCGGCCTTTTTTATTAGCGAGACCAGATACCACATGTCGTAAAGGTCGTGGGCCTCTGGGTGCTTGAAACCGCCCTCGTTGTTGAACTTGTCGCTATACGCTATTATCTTCTCGTCCAATAGCTCGGCTGGGCTTAGAGACAGCACTACGATTTTGCTCCCGTCAATCTTGGAATAATCGGCGTGGATACCTTTCTTATACTTAAAATTGATGTCAATCTTCATTTTTGTGCCAGCTAATTCCACAATAAAATGCATGGCGTCGTTGGACTTACTGTAGCCTTTTTCCTTTACTGTAAATCCATTGTCTTGTAGAAACCTTGGGAATGCCCGATACTCTTGCGTCTTTTCTGCAGATGTTTTTGCTTCCATGTAGAAATCAAGATCCCTCGAGAATCTATTTCCCGAATAGCAACGCCATATTGCTGTGCCGCCATGGAACACGAGATTTGTATACTTACCATACAGGACTTCCATTAGCGTATCTTCAAGTTTTGCTTTGTCAACCTGTGTTGGGTCTCTTAGTTCCATTACAATCACAACTACGTTTCATTACATATTTATGTAATAATACACACTTATATATTTATGCACCATGGTGAACCTTTGCATATTATTCGGTTGCAAAACCTTTTTACGAAAAGCTTCCAAAAAGTCTGGGTGCGGTTTCAGCTGGAATTGCATTGTATTGTTTTATATCTCTGAAAGCGTCATTATCTGCGTACGGAGACGCAGACGTTCGTTTTAGAAATAAAAAATCCGGTGAGCTAGACGCAACAAAAACAGGTGTCAAGAAGCTAGAAGAGGTCCACGCCAGCGGAGAGGCCGCTGGGTCGTCCCGCAGAGTCCATAAAACTTCTTGGGAAGAGGTTTAATTCTCCTCCCTCGAGAAGATGAGCATGTAATGGGTTCCGATGTCCTGCTCCTTAATAAGCCTGAAATTCTGCTTTTTCAACTTGCTTACCACGTCATCCTCGGAGAACCGTATTGGAAGAGGGGGGCCGAACGGGGTATCCTCTTTCTTCCAATCTAGGTCCACGAATTTGCCATTCTTATTTAGGACCCTGCTTATCTCCCTCTCATAACCTACTGGGACGTCATGGAAAGAGTTTGCTGCAAACACAATGCCCATGCTGCCATCTTTGAATGGCAGGGTGTCTCTAGCCGCCTTGATTATCCTTACATTTCTGATCCCCGCCAGGTTTATGCGCATTGCAGCGATGGCTTCGTCAGAGGCATCGACGCAGTACAGGTTTTTTATGTACTTGTACAGTACATTCGAAAACCTTCCGCTTCCCGCCCCCAAATCTATGCCTTCTGCCGCTCTGAGATACTCGGCATTCTCCTCTATCGCGTCTATGAACTGCTTCTCTACTGTTCTGGCTTCCAAAAAATTGTGCCTGTGCATGTTTCCGCCACCATCCATAAGACCACCGAAGGTTAATGTTCTTTGCGATCAACTACCGATAATTCATTTAACAGTTTACTGTCTAAAAGACCGGATTTTACCCCGGATATATGTATAACGAATCACTGCTTTCCGCGCAATCAGCAATATACAGCATAGGCCGGTATAATAATGGGCGCTACGGGTTCTCACGCGTGAAATGCTCAAAGCCCCTGTCACGCATCACGAATCTATTCCCGTCCTTTATCAGCGAGCAGACCCTACCGGCTATCACCCTGCCTATCGCGCTTATCTTTACCCCGGAATCCCTCGCGCTGGAAGCCAGCGAGGCGAAACGGGCCTTTGGTATGGTGAACAGCAGCTCGTACTCGCCGCCGAAGCCTAGCGCTAGGCGGTCTGTGTCTATACCTAGCTCCATCGACGCATGCCTAGCGGCCCCGTCTATCGGCAGCGAGGCTTCGTCCAGCTCGAAGCCGCACCTGTTCAGCCTCGATAGCTGCCGTAGCGCCGAGAGCACACCATCAGACAGGTCCATCGCAGATGTGGCGCCGTGCCTGGCTATTAGCATGCCCTCACTCACCCTCGGCTCTACCCGTAGGATGCGGTTGGCCCACAGTCTTGACCTGGTCCTCTTCCACATATGGTAGGCCGCCGCGTTCCTGCCGAGTGTGCCAGTGACGCACACCAGGTCGCCACTAGCTGCGCCTCGGCGCCTGAGTATCCTGTCCCTTGCCACTGCGCCTATCGCTATTCCGGTCATGCACAGCTCTGCGCCCTCTTTGGTATCGCCTCCGATCATCCTCGTTCCGTATTTCTTTAGGCACGCGGCGATTCCGCGCTCCATCCCGAGAAGCTCCTTTAGCCTCATCGAACGTGGAAGGGTGAGGGCCGACAGGAAATATTCGGGCTTGCCGCCCATCGCTGCTATGTCGCTGAGGTTTATCGCAGCGAAGAAGTAGCCTAACGTAACTGGGTTCGCGCCAGCGGGTATGTGCGTTTCTCTGTTTATCGAATCGGTTGTTACCAGCATGTAGCTGCTGCCCATTCCTATCGCGGCCGCGTCGTCATCCTCCCATGCGTAGCCGTAGACGTTCCTTATCTTGTTTATTATACCGCGCTCGCCGATGCGCGCCAATGTCTCTTCCATGGTAAGAGATGGTCGTCGGGCTTTAATACAGTGCGGCACACGATACCGATGTGCCTGGCAGGCCTTGGTGTATTAATCACTTGAGGAGGAGTGCGACTTCTACCACGACCTCGAGCACTATGAGGAGTATTATTATTATCTCGAGCCACTCCTCTGTGTTGCCCCTTATGACATCGGAAACGAACTCTCTGCTCTTGTCTATCATGTCAAGCTCTCCTGCCAGCGACGACTCCAACTCGCTGAGCTTGAACTCACTTGCTAGCAGGGCGTAAAGCTTCGCCAGATACCACTCGCCCAGGCCCTGCGGCGTCTCTGTCACTGCGCTCACCATCTCCTTCGTCTTGTCGTAGAAGTCACCGAGCTCTCTGTTCAGCCTGCGCATCGAACTGCCATAGCGCCTGGTCAGGTAGTTGTGCTTGCCCGTAGCAGCTATAGCGCTGTTGGCCGATGCCAGCATGCGCGATATCCTCTTGTGAAGTATGCGGAGCTCTAGCATCTGCACGTTGGCTATCTCCACTATTAGCAGCTCGTGCTCGTAGCCGCTCAGCCTGTCCACAAGGACCGCGCTCTCCCAGCCTACGAAGTGTATGTCGCCTTCGTAATATGATATGTTCCTGCTGAGTATCACGTTAAGGTAACCCTCGTCCAGGCCTTCCGTCTTGTGCTCGTCTATTAACAGGCCGGCTATGAACTTCTTGTATTTCTTGAGCGCGACCGCCCTATCGCTCTCTATGTAGTAGAACCTGTACGCCTCTGTCTCCTCAGCGGCAGGCTGGCCGCCTATCTTGACGAGGCTCGACTCGACCCTGGCCTTCGCCTTGCCGGCTATGTTCTTCACGAAGGTAGCAACCGCTGGGTCGAATGTTAGGGTGCCGAGCGCGACCACAGGGTCGTCAGCGGTGGCGTGGCGCACCCTTATGACGAATTGGCCCGTAGTGTAGACGGATGCCTGCACCCTGAACCTGTACTGCAGACCCGCCATGTCCAAGGTCTCGTCCTTGAGGTTGAATATCGATGGTACGTTTATGGCAGGAATCTCCTCCGGTCGGGGCTTGTTGTACTCATACTTCGAGAAGTCCTCAGGGTTCTTGAGCAATCCCTTCAGCTGCTCCTCGCTGAATCTCGCTCCCGCATCATAAACGAAGAGATACACTATCTCGGAATTCAAAAGGAATCGCCGCATCAAGGCGCAGCGCAGATGCGCGGCGCAAGGCTATACTGTCGACCACTATATTTAAAGCTTTCCGTTAAAGAAGTACTGGTGATTTTGCGCCAGCGAGCAAGGCCGTCTCACGCTCATCGGATGTTATAAGGCCGGTCATAAAGGTACAGAACATAGTCGTCAGCGCGGACCTGCATGCCGTCATAGACCTGTACTCGCTGTCGCGCGACGTCAAGGCCGTTGACTACGAACCAGAGCAGTTCCCCGGCGCCATATTCAAGATTGCGGAGCCAAAGGCAGCGATAATACTGTTCAAGAACGGTAAGATGATCTGCACCGGCGCCAACACAGAGGCTAACATAAAGAAGGTCCTAGCCTATGCCGCCAAGATAATATCCAAGTATGTCATAGACGTGGGCGTGCAGAAGCAGCAGGCCAGCAAGTAGTCACATGCCCCGTACCATGGCCAGGTATCTGTCGAAACTGGCGAAGAAGTGCTTCCACGAGTAGTACCTCCTGACCCAGGCTTGGCCATTCTTGCCGAGCTCTTCGGAGAGCGCCGGGTCGGAAGCCACTACGCGCATCTTATCCGCCATGGCGGCCTCGCTGTCTACAAGGTAACCGGTCTTGCCGTCGCGAATCGTGTCCCTGGGACCCCCCTCGTTGACAGATATTATCGGCTTCCCGCTGGCCATTGCTTCTAGCGGCACAAGGCCGTAGTCCTCATTCATAGGAGTGTAAAGCACCGCAGTGGCTCTGGAGTAGAGCCTGCGCAGCTCCTCTTCACCGGAATCTAGTATGAGCCGGACATCGCGGGTGTGCCTGGCCAAGGCCGCAACGTCGTTGTAGTATTCCTGGAACTGCTTGTCCTTTGACACTTGGCCGACAATCAGGAGCTTATAACCAGGCATGAGCCTCTTGAACGCGGAAAACGCCCTTATCGCATAGTCCTGCCTCTTGTTTGGTGATATCCTTGACGGGTAGATGAAGTACTTCCCGTCGCCAGCGTTCTTGTAGAGCTCGTACTCGACGCCGCCGCTCAGCACCTTCGCGTCGGTCCTACCCAGGTATTTTTCGATTCTCGATTTTGTGTTGCTGCTGTTGGCGACAATCATCTCCAGATCCCTGACTATAGAACGGTCTATGCGCCTCACTAATGAAGAACCGGCCATGTAGACTGGCTTCTGGTACGGTTTCTTGAGTGACAACCGGTAGTTGTAGAGGTCGTACACGTCACGCAGCGGCGTGTGGCAGTACCAGAGCACTCTCTCGTTCTTGTTGCGTACCCAGTGGCTGGGCGCCATGTGCGCATTTATCACGTCGTAATCGTCGTTCAGCCTCAGGTTGTAGAAGGCAGAACCATAGCTAAGGCCCTGCACCACCCTGCCGTAGGGCATGAGGCGCAGAATGCGGCTGCTGCCAACCACCTCGACATCGAGGTCCGAAAACTCAGGGAACGTGCGCTGCCTATCGTACTCTGCCGTGTATATCTTGGCCTTGTAGTGCTGCGCAATCTTCAGGAGCACTCGCTCAGCGCCGCCCTTGAGCGTTAGGTATGGCTGCGCAATGACCAGCTTCATCGACAACACCGCACGTGTAACCTTTCGCAAATATCGCCCACCCCTACTTATAAATCCTTTGCAGCGCCTAATTGAGAGCGAAGCGGTGCTTAGATGGTGAACGCTATAGTTACTGTGCCGGATAAGGAACGTCTCATGGCGATGCCTACCGAGGACATCGACATGAACACCATGGTCGGCAGGAAAGCCAAGTATGTAGATAAGAACGGCAAGGAGTGGCACGGCGTAGTCATAGACGTCGCGGACCAGATGGCCGTGATAAAGTTCGACCAGTTCCCCAGCGGCCTGGGGCAAGGGCAGATAGTCGAGATAGAGTAGTGCTGGCGGTAGCCTGATCTTTAGGGTGGACATATGGGACTTGTAGGCTACGACGGCGCTAAGTTCAGCGTCCCTGACGATGTAGAGATACCGTACATAGATGGTGACGGTATAGGGCCGGACATAATGAAGGCCGCGCTAAGGGTCTTCGATGCCTGTATCAAGAACGTCTACGATGCAAGGCGCTCGGTCAGCTGGGTTAGGCTCGAGGCTGGCGAGGAGGCGCTGAGCAAGACGGGGTCGTACGTGCCTGATGTCACTATCGATGAGATAAGGCGCCATCGCGTCGCGATAAAGGGGCCGCTGACCACCCCGGTGGGCAAGGGGATACGCAGCATAAACGTGATGCTGCGCAAGAAATTCGACTTGTACGCCAACATACGGCCAGTGAGGTACCTGCCAGGACTGCCATCACCGCTAAAGGACCCGAATGGCATAGACATAACGATATTCAGGGAGAACACAGAGGATGTCTACGCGGGCATAGAGTTCGCGAGCGGCTCCGAAGCCGCTAAGAGCCTCATTGACTTCATGGATGAAAAGTTAGGCGTCAAGATCGCGGACGGCGCGGGCATAGGCATAAAAGTGATGACCGAGGCGGCATCGAAGCGCATAATGCGCAGCGCGCTCGATTACGCTCTGAGCCACGGCAAGGACAGGGTAACGATAATGCACAAGGGCAACATAATGAAGTTCACGGAAGGCGCCTTCATGCAGTGGTGCTACGAGGTAGCGCGCGAGACACTGGGCCAGAGGCTCATAACGGAGCAGGAGGTGACGGAATTTAATGGCGGCTCGGTGCCCAGCGGCAGGGTGCTCGTCAACGATAGGATAGCAGACAACATGTTCCAGCAGGTCATAACTAGGCCGCGCGACTACAGCGTTGTGGTCACGCCAAACCTGAACGGCGACTACCTTAGCGACGCGGTGGCTGCCGAGATAGGCGGCCTGGGCGTCGCGCCTGGTGCCAATGTGGGCAACGAGTACGCGATCTTCGAGGCCGTGCACGGCTCCGCCCCGAAGTACGCGAACAAGAATATAGCGAACCCGACGTCGTTGATACTGGCCGGGGCCATGCTATTCGAGCACCTCGGCTGGACCGAGGCCCACGGCGCGATATATGGCGCCATAGAAAAGACCGTACGCGCTGGCATTATAACGCAGGACCTGGCAAGGGAACTTGGCTCGGCATCTGTCGGCACGGCCGAGTTCGCAGACGCAGTAATCAGGAACCTGCAGTAGCATGCCGCTTCTGGCCCGCGACGCCGGCATGGATGCCACGCTTGCTTATCACGTACTCGACGACGACTTCCACCTCGCTTGCCGAATAAGGCCTCACGATTCTGCCGGGAAGGAAGCGCACGGAGTAGCCGCGCCTACTGGAGTGCCGGATTATGCTGTCGCGCAGTGCTTCGAACGGCTTGTCGGCACTGGAGAAGGCGTACATGTGCACAACTGCGGTTCGGGACGCTACCAGTAGCGCCTCGTCTAGGAACTCCGCGCTAGTCTTCGGCATGGGCATCACAATCCGGTCTGCGAAGCCGCTGAAGTCTTTTGCGGCTGTCTTGACGTCGCCGAGCACGGCCTTTACGTTGCCGACGCGGTTGAGCTCGATGTTGTCAAGCATGTAGGAGTGCGCATCCGGATTCAGTTCGATCGCCACAACTTTGGCATCGGGATGCGCCTTCGCTATCTCTATGGCAAACGGCCCTACGCCGGCGAACATGACCATGACGCGCTCACGAGGTCTCACCTGCGACACTATCACAGAACGCTCATGGGCCAGCCGGGCGGAGAAGAACGCCTTCCTGACATCGAACCTGAAGGTGCAACCGTTCTCCCTGTGCACAGCGATATAATCGCGCTTGCCGGCGACGAACTCTAGCTTCCTCGTGCGGTAGACGCCGGACACCGCGCCAGCTTTTGCTAGCACGGTCTTTATTCTGGGATTGGCCTCCATCACGGCCTCGGCTATATCGCTCGACCTCGGCTCCAGCTCCCGCGGTATCTCCACGATGGCTATGCTGCCGAGCAAGTCGAAACCGCGCGGTATGAGCGCTAGCTCGGCGCGCGTCATGACCCGCGCTAGGAGGTCGGTGTGTGCGAGCTTATCAGGCAAGACTGGCGTGGCTCTCTGGACTATCCGACCGCCGGCCCTCTCTATAACCCTTTTAAGCTTTGCGTTACTGATACTTAGAATTGGAAAATAGACATAGCTGTTGCTATGTTGCACGGCACGCCGCCTGTCGAGGAGCATGAGACGCAGCAGTGTGTTCTTCATGCGCTCCGCGTCGCTCGGCAGCGTCCTCACGCAGGTCACTGTGCACACCCATGCGTCTTCGCAGGGCGCAAATAAATATTGAAGTGGTTCTGGTGTACTTCGTTGTAAAGGTCACGGCTGGTCAGGAGAGGGTAGCGGCGAACATGCTGCAGAACAAGCTGGCGAAGGCGAACGTGCCGATATACTCGATAATGATAGTTGAGGGCATGAGAGGCTACCTCATTGTCGAGGCGGAGGACGAGGTGGCAGTCAGGACCTTCATAACGAAGGAGCGCAACATACGCGGGGTACTGCCCAAGCCTCTGAACGACGACGAGGTAAACAAGCTGGTCGAGACCGAGAACCTGTCACAGATGGTAGAGAATGGCGACACGATAGAGTTCGTCACTGGACCGTTCAAGGGATACAAGGCGAAGGTTATACGCGTAGACGAGGTCAAGGACGACATAACCGTTGAGCTGATGGACGTCCCGGTGCCGATACCGATAACGACGAAGGGCAGCACCGCAAAGGTTGTCCAGAAGGCCTCGAAGAACACCGCATGATCAAACAGTGGTTAAATGGCAGAGATTACAATAGGGAGCTTGGTTGAGGGCGGCAAGGCTAGCGGAGGACCGCCGCTCGGGCCGGCTCTGGGGCCTCTTGGCGTCAACATAAATGCCATCGTCACGGAAATAAACGAGAAGACAAAGGCCTTCGATGGCATACGAGTGCCAGTAAAGGTAATCGTAGATGCGGAGAAGAAGACCTTCAGGATTGAGGTCGGAAGCCCACCGACCAGCGCGCTTATACTCAAGGAGCTCAGTGTCAAGACGGGCGCGAAGGCCAAGGGGGAGGTCGTCGGGAACCTGACGCTGCAGCAGGTAGTAAAGATAGCCAAGGCGAAGGAGACCGCGCTCTACGGCGGCAGCGCTAATGATAGGGTCACGCAGGTGCTGGGCACGTGCAAGAGCATGGGCGTTACCTGCGATGGCGAGGACCCGAGGGCCGTGATAGGCAAGATAAAGGATGGCTCGCTCAAGGTCTAGTTGACCGCACAGAGGCGAGCCAGGTAGGTTATGGCGGGTTCGGGTCACGGTGCCGCTTAGGGCGCTATTGTTGCGGTTGCAGCCCTAATCGATCGCATTGCCAAAGCCGGTTACCATCTGAAAAGGTCGGCGCAGGGACTTCTGCTGGACATGCTGTAGATTGATTGTTATCATCAGGGCGGCCTTTCCAAGAACCTTGATATTTTCTGTAAGTATCCCCATTGCCAGGTTCTCTTTCATAGTTTCCATTATCAGGGCGCCATGGATCCGCACCTGTTACGCTTACGATGCTTTCTGGAACAGATATAGTTTTCGGATTTGAAATGAATCCAAGCCCAAGGATAGAGACCAGCAAGGCGTACGGGCAGCTAGCGTTCGAGTTTATGGAGAATCTAAACTTTGAGCTCACACGATGTTATGCAAATAGTAACGTAAGCCCCAATATAAGGAATATGATTATGTGGCCGTATAATCCGAACCTGAGCGTGCTGATCGCCTTTTCGTCCAGCTCACCCTTCTTATAACCCGCCAGCGCGCCACGATATATCGATAGGTACGCTCCCAAGAAAAGCGCGGCGAAGGCGATGAGAGAGTAGAAGATTGCCGGAAGGTTCAGCTGAGCTGCAGCTCCAGGGAGATTTGAGATATTAACCATTATGAAGATTATCGCGATCTGGAATGCACCCTGGACACCGGCAAGCCTTATGTTTATGCCATTGAGCTTCGCTATCCTCTCTTTGCTAGGATCCGGCTTAGCTAGCTCTATGAAGATCCTCATACTGTTAGGCATAAGAATGACGAAGCCTTGGACAGTCAATATGGTTACTATCAACAATGCGGCTACTATCCAGATGTATGAAAGATTAAAAACGCCAAGTGACATTGCAAGGTATATGCCAGCGGTTATGGTTGTCGCGGCAAGGGAGGGCAATATGAAGAAGGTAGACGGGGTGAGCCTTTTGGCCACTTCAACCCTGCCAGCTATGTCAAGCGACCTGAGCACACGCCCGAGTATCAGGGCCATGAAGAGGTCAAAACCAGTCCACATCACAGCCGACATGACATGCGCATAGGTCAGCAGGGTCAGATTTTTTAGGATGATCGCGGCCAATAAAACAATCGGCGGTACAAGCCCGAGCATGAAACTCTGCAATAGAAGGCGGTGCGTGTAGGCGGGGAAACTGCCATGTTCTGCTTCGATATGTTTATTGGATTCTGTTCCATCTGTGGACATGGAGCTGCCGGGATGTTTTTGGATACCTCGCTCTTTTGGCATTAAAACATCGCCGCGCGCGGCAAAGCAATCACTTCGTATAGTTTTCGGCAGTGACATTCGCGAAGGTATTGTTCTGTATAGCCGCACCAGGGGCATTCCTCAGCCATATCCCGTAATACTCGTTGCCCACGTTGTTGTTCTGTATTGTGGTATTCAGTACCGGCATTACATCTCCTGAAACAACTATGCCGGTCTTGTTCATATCGCCTACTTCTGCGTCTGCGCCGTTGCCGCTCACCCTGTTGAATTCTACGGTAGTATTTGATAGTACATCGCCGGGCGTTGTGGCATGCACTATTATGCCCGGTAAGAAATTGTCAAATGCGGTGTTGTTCACAACCACATTGTTCATCGCAGTAGCGTTTGGAGCCCCATCTCCTATGACTATCCCGGCTACCCCGAAGCTGACGGTATTGTTCTCTACTAGGTTGTTTATTATGCCGTCTTTGTTATACGATGAGATTACTATACCACAACCGCCTTTGTTGTACGCGACCTTGTTTCCTATTATCTTGTTGCCCATGGAACTGGCAAAGATGTGAGTTTGCGTCAAGCTCCCTGGGTTTATAGGACCGAGATCTGATACCCCTATACCGCCATCGGCGAGGTTGTTTACGACCACATTCTTCTCAACCGTAACATTGCTTGTTCCTACCAGTTCTATCGGCTTGTCTTCTATTATGCACGGCCCGGCCGGCTTGGCAGGAGGAGTTGGGCACACTGTGGCGTTGGCGCCATTGTGCTCTACTATGTTATGTGTTATCATTACGTTGCTTACATCCTGGGCGTATATCCCGTGGTTATCTGCATTTTCTACTGTGAGATTGCTTACCACTGTGCCATTAGCTCCAGGCCCGATAATGTTTATGCCATTCATCTGGCCGGAAGCGTTTATTATTGTAGCGTTAGCATCTTCGCCTTCGATTATGACTCTTGATGTTATGTTTATCTGTTCATTGTAGGTTCCGGGCTCCACTATTATGATCTGGCCTGGCCTAGCTAGCGCTATTGCCCGGTTTATTGTCTTAAATGGGGCAGAGAGTGTTCCGTTTGCTGAGTCGGATCCTGCTGCGCTGACATACAACTGTGACGGCGCCAGTGGTGCACTTGTCGTGGTTGTAGCATTCTGGGATTGTGCTATGCTCGTGCTCGGCGCAGTGCTAGGCTTGCTCAGAGAACTGATTGCAACTGCGATTACAAGCACCACTATTATGATTCCTATTATCAAGCCTATCGACTTAGAGGCTGCCATCGATACCACGCATGAGGTTCGTATCTCGTACAAAAATTTATATTTGTTTTGCTTGGGCCCGGATATGGCATCGTTATATCGATTATCTTGGAGTTTCTCACCCTGCACTATCGCTTCGTGATCTGGGCCGGCGGCCTCTGCTGCCCTTTTCACCATTGTATATACCGCAGTTGGTGCCATCGTAAATGCGAATCCCATTGGAGGAAGATGCGGTCTTCGTCGGCGCGGCTAAGGAAGGATTTCGTTATTAGTACGGGTACCATCGGTCTTTAAGGAACCTATTGACTGGCTAGCCTTCGCAACCGGGGGCGCCCAGCCGGCTTAAGCGGACACGTTTGCGATTCTGGACTCGCGCTAACGACGATATGTAGTGATGGGCCCGGTGAGATTTGAACTCACGACCTCCCGATTATCAGTCGGACGCTCCAACCAGGCTTTCAGCCCTGCGCCATTTAATGCGCAGGAAAGCTACGGGCCCACCTTTTGGGGAGCAAGCCTATTTCCATTATAAACCTTTTAAACGCTTCCGAGACGCGTCCTGCCTCGCTCACGCTGATTTGATTGCTGGCGGCTCCTGGGCGCTCGGCCTTACTTGTAGATTGACTGGTACTGCTGGCTGTTGTCGTCAACTATGGTTATGCACTCGCCCTCGCACTCGACCAGGCATGCCTGGCAGAGTATGCAAGCTTCGCCATTGACGGCGACGGACAGGCCACCGCTGCGCTCCTCGTACTTGTCCTGGAAGTGCCTGTGCCCATCGGACACGCCCTCCCACTTGGCCTTGACCGCTGGATCAGACGCGCCCTTCCACTGCTGCTCTGGCGGGGCTACATCTGCGTTAGCATCCGAGCCTGACCTGTCCTTCATCTGGAAGACAGCAACCGGGCAGACATCGAAGCAGTGCGCACATCCAGTACACTTGGGCTTGTTGACCCATACTTTCATTCAATCGACCCTCTAAGCATTGCCATTTATCGCGCTAGCTATTATATGCGTTGCGCTGTGCGTCGTTACCGAAAACGGCGTCTCAGCCGAACAACGACGCCAGGCCTCCGGCAGCCTCCTCCTCGCTCTTCTTCTCTTCCTCCTTCGGCTTCTCCTCCTTCTTGGAGGCTGCAGCCCCCTGTGCCTGCGCCTGCGGCGCGGCTGCCGCAGTGGCGCGGGCCGCCTGGGCGTTCTTTATGACGTCCTTTATGTTCACGCCCTTTAGCGAGGCGACGACCGCCTTGGCCCTGGCCTCGTCAGGCGAGAAGCCTGCGGCCTTCACAACCTCAAGAAGGCTCTGCTCGTTGACCTCCTTTCCTGCTGCATCGAGAAGCAGCGCGGCGTACACGTATTCCATGTCATTCACCTTTAATATCATTGCCCGATTTTGGTTCCAAGCGTCGAGGCGTCAGCCGCGGCCTCGGCGAGAAGACTCTCGGTTATGCCTGTATCGTAGATGCGCGCCCCGATGCCTAGGCCGACAGCGTTATGGTACGCATCTGCGAGCATGTCAGTTATGGTGTAGCTGTTCACCATGCCGGTCGCCCTGCTAAGGGCGAGAGCCTGTGCGAATGCCTCCGATACGTCAGCGGACACGATTTCAGGCGTCATGCCCAGCACGGCAGGGGTGAACATTAGCCTCTTGTCGGTTATCAGGCTGGGCGCAATCGACGCGGTGAACGGCATGACGCCGAGGGTCTTGAGCGCCTTGGCTACGCTTGTCGTCACGACTGCGCCCTTCTCCACGAGCACCTTGTCCTTGGCTATGACTACCTTGCCCTTGTCTATCTTGACGTCTATGCCGGCCTGCTTTAGCTCGGTGACGGCCTGGCCTGGCTGCACGCTGGTCTCGCCCGCCTTGATCTCTATCGCGTCAGTAGCCATCTGGTTCGGCTTCGCGGCAAGCTGCAGCGTGTTCGCCCTGAACATGCCGTTGAGTTCGAACGGGTCCTTGTTGCTGAGCACTATGGCGCTCGTCGCCGACAGCTCCTTGACCAGCGGCTTGAGGCTGTCGCTGCGCTCGAGTATCCTCGCGAGCAGGGTGCGCCTGCCCATGATGAACGTGGCGTCGCCGCGCATCGAGTTCCTGGACTTCTGCAGCAGCCTGTCTGGCACGCGGTCCATGCTTACTATGGCGACTGTGCTGTAGCGGTCCAGCTTCTTGGCGCTGGACTCTACGAAGGCTGCCTTCTGTTCTCTTGTGAGCATACAATGCACCTACACTATGCGTATCGGCTTGCTCATGGTGAGCTTGACGTACACCGACTTTATGTTCTGCTTCCCGACCTTCTTGCTCAGGGCGCCGACCACCTCGTCTATGTTTGCCGCGATCTCCGGCGTGCCCATCTTTTCGGTGCCGACCATGCAGTTTATCGTCGGCAGGTACTTGCCCTTGCTCCTTATGTGAAGGGACTTGCCAGCGTTGCCTATTATGGCAGCTACGTTCGAACCGGCTATTGGCTTCGGCATCTTGCCCCTGGGGCCCAGGAACTGGCCCAGGGCCTTCGCGATCTGGGGCATCAGGTTCGGCTGCGCCAGCAGGTCGCTTGACAGCAGCTCGTTGAGCGCGGCCTTGTCAGTTGCCACGCTCGGCAGCTGGGCGCTGCCTATGACCTTGGCGCCTGCCTGCTCTGCCGAAGAGGCTATGTTCTTGTCGTCGGCGAAGACTATAGCGCCGCTGGCCTTGCCCTTGCCGTTAGGCAGCATGACGTCCATGTTGAGCCTGTTGTCCTGCTTGTTGAAGTCTATGCCGTGGAAGTTGACCGAAAGCTCCACGCTCTGCGAGAACTTACGCTTGCCCCTGTTCTCGTCAAGGAATGAGTTTAGCTTGTCCAGCGTCTCTTTCTCCATGCTACCCCTCCTGCAAAGCTGCAGTGACTTCGGGAAAAAGCGAATACGATTAGGTGGGAGATTTTATAAACGTTACGCAGACGCGCTGAGGGCTGCCCGGAACCATGATTAGCTAAATCCCGGATAAATTCGCGCGCATTTATAATGCTTACTATTGAAATATTTTTTGGGTTGGATGGGCTGCCTGGGCCGCTGAGCTTTCGCGAGGCGGTGCGCAGCCCTTTGGTGGTCGTGTGGCCGATACGGGCGCGCCGATAAGGATCGGCAGGCAGATTCTCGAGAACGGTAAGGCCATCGCCAAGCGCGACGGCATGGACGAGCTGCTGCCGAAGTTCGACAAGGCCATGTCAGAGCTCGACGAGTACGAGCGCAACGGGCACAAGACTCTGGACGACAGCGCGAACAGGATAATATTCGGACCGTTCCGCGGGCACCACGAGCTCGAGGAGGAGGCCATGTCTGACGTAGACGACAGCTGGGCAGTTGTGCCTAAGGGTGGTGCTGGCCCTGGATGAGATGAGACGTTTATGAGGCATGATTAGATGGCTGAGAGAGGCGCTCGTATGACTACTGTGGAACCGATACCAGGTATCGGAGTACCAACGGCAGGGGCCGAGAAACCCGAGGAGTTCACCGGCGAGGGCGCGATGCTGGCTTATCTGGGGTCTGATAAACTGGTCGGCAAGGACACGGTTAGCGTTGTCCTGCATGACGGCGCCGAGTCGCGCGCGGTAGAGTTCACAAGGCACGTTAACCCGGATGGCTCGCGCGGAGGCTTCGTCGGAAGCGGGGCCGACGGTGTGAGCCCAAAAATAGACAAGGGCACGTACATAGACCCGACGGCTGTGGTGTACGGGGCGTTCACGATAACGAAATCGCGCATAGAGGCAGGCGCATCGATCACCTCTATGGGGAAGCGCGGCGCCAGCGCGGGCGGGGACAGGAACGTCATAGAGGACTCGACGATAGGCGCAGGCACCAGGCTCACTGCTAGCGGCACGTCGAGCAGGTTTGTCATAAGGCACGCCAGGATAGGCGACGACGTGGACATCGACCTAGGCATGGGGAGCGCGTACATACACAACGCTACGATAGGCGATAACGTCAGAGCCAATGGCGGCGCCAAGAGCGCGTCGAGCATGCTCTACCTCGGCATAGAGGAATCTAGCATAGGCAACGGCACTGGCATAGACCTGGACCACGAGCCGCCTAGGCTCGACATAGTAGACCAGAGCGTACCGGCGAACGCGCTGGTGACGATAGACAGCCGGCACTACTACCACACGGTCGGGCAGAACAGCCGCATGCCGAACGACGTCTACACCGTAGAGGTGCCGGACCTGAACGACAAGGCGCTATCGAAGTTCGCGGACGATGCGCGGGCATACGCGGACAGCCACGCGCTAGCCCCGACGCTGGCCAGCAGGCTGCAGGCATTCGCTGGCGACCAAGCCACGGCCAAGAAGCTTGAGCGCGTAGCGCTGATGGCCAACCACGTCTGGAAGTACCTCGGCTACGACGCCGACACGTACAAGGGCTACCCGGACGCGCAGGCCATACCGCTTGACTATTTCATAACGAACAGGGGCGGCGTGTGCTTCGAGCACGCGCTGCTGTTGTACGAGGTGCTCGCAAAGGAGCTCGCGGAGGGCAGGTCTGACGTAAAGCCAAGGTTCGTGGATGGTGCGGCAGAGGGCAACGACAGCGATTCGCTGCATGCATGGGTCGAGGTCGAGATAGACGGCAAGGTATTCGTGATAGACCCGACCACGCCGATGTTCAACACTATAGCGGGCAAGCGCGAGGACGACGGCACCTTTGTTAGGTTCTCCGGCGTGTATGGCAGGGACTACGTGCCTAACGGCAGGCCGGCAGTGAAGACTTAAGAATGGCTGCGGTGCGCGACCTGATTCAGCATAGCGGCTGCTGCTGCGTTACGCAGTGTATCGCACCTAACCCTTGCACCAGATGTACGCAGTTTATGCCGATGACCTCCCTGTTCGGGAACGCCATCTGCAGCTCGCGCAGCGCAATCTTGTCGCTTGCATGCCCGAACACCGGCACGAGCACGACGCTGTTGCCCACGTAGAAGTTCAGGTGGCTTGCTGGAAGCCTGGTCGCGTCGCCGTCGAATATGCCTTCTATCTTGGGCGGCATCGGCAACCTCACCACCTTCAGCGGGTTGCCGTCCTGGTCTATCGAAGCGCGCAGAATCCTGTAGTTTTCCTCAAGCACAGCGTGGTTCTCATCCTCTGCGTCGTTCTCGTACGCGCACACGACAGTGTGCGGATCGACGAACCGAGCGACGTCATCCACGTGGCCGTCTGTGTCGTCACCGGCGATGCCGCCCCTAAGCCAGATGACATTGCTGACGCCCAGATAGTCGATCAGGCGCTGCTCGATGTCGCTCTTCGACATATTTGGGTTCCTGTTTTTGTTTAGTAGGCACTGCTCTGTAGTCAGCAGGGTGCCTGCACCGTTGACTTCTATGGAACCGCCCTCGAGAACCATGCCTGGCACGAAACGTTGCAGGCTGATTATCCTATTTATCGCCTCTGGTATGAGCGTGTCCCTCATAAGCCCCTCGTACTTGCCGCCCCAAGCGTCGAATGCCCAGTGCACCATGGCGAGCCTCTTCAGGCTCCTATTCACTACGAATATAGGGCCGTAGTCCCGCATCCATACGTCAGCGTAGTCCCACTCGTGGAATGCAACCCCGCTGGTGCCAACGCCATTTTCCTCCAGTATGCTCACGGCCCGAGCCTTCATCTTCGCGTCTCTAACGAACAGCTCTATCCTCTCGCCCTTGCTGAGCGCACCTATCATCTCAGCGTAGGTCTTCTCCACTCTCTCGATGCTGTTAGGGAAGGTGAGCACCTCGTGCGGCCAGGAGAGCCACGTGGCCTCGTGCTTCTCCCATTCCGCTGGCATGCGATACCCGGAGCGCAGCGGCGTGCGGTGCGATACGAGTATATCGTAGGTGTCTGGACGCCTGTTGCTGAAGAATCCCCAGCCCTCGCGCACCGACTTGTTTTGGCCGGTGTCTACGCGTGCTATTATAACCTCTTCGCTGCCTGGGCCGGCACGCTCCAGCACCCTGCCGAACGCGTCACAGACGAACGAGGATCCCCAGAACTCTATGTTGCCCTCTGTGCCGACGCGGTTGACTGCGGCAACGTGTACGCCGTTGGCTATCGCATGGGAGCGCTGCACGGTCTCCCAGGCCGCGCGCCAGTCCTCTGACGAGTACGAGCCGTCGCTCGGGTAACCTATAGCAGACGGGTAAAAGATTATGTCTGCACCGCCGAGGGCGCACGCGCGCGCAGCCTCTGGGAACCACTGGTCGTAACATATGAGCACGGACAGCGACGCGTAGCGCGTCCTGAATACCGGGTATCCCAGATCGCCGGGCTCGAAATAACTCTTCTCGTAGAAGAACTGGTCATTGGGTATGTGCACCTTGCGATAGATGCCAAGCAATGAGCCGTCGGCGTCTATCACCCCTGCGGAGTTGTAGTATCTGCCATCACGGCCTCTCTCGAATACCGGCACTATTAACACGACGGCCAGCTCCCTTGCCAGTGCGGACATGGCGGATGTCGACTCGCCGGGGATAGTCTCGGCTAGATTCCCGGCGTCGATCTTTGCGTGCTGCGGGAAGTACCTCGTCCTGAACAATTCCTGCAGGCATATTATCTGGGCGCCTCGACCGGCAGCGTCCCTTATCTTGGCCATGGCGCCCTTCAGGTTCGCGCCGGTGCTGTCTGAAACGCTTGCCTGTATTAGTCCTATAGTGACTGTTTTGCCAGCCATTCTATCTCGGTTATTGTTTCTGCGCGGGTGCGCCAGCGAGCCGGGAACTATGCTATGCGAGTTATATCATGAACACCGCTGCGGCTATGGCGCACGTCCACGCATCATCGTAAGCCACTTTGGCGGACTGGGTTATGTGCGAGGTCTTTACTATCTTGCCGCTAAGCCTTAATGCGTTCCTTTTGGAGCTCCAATCGCTGTTCGCGTCGAAGTCCACACCGAGTATGGACGCGAGCATCGTGGCGGCGGACTCCTCCGCTTTCTCGCCTGCGGCCTCCTCGGTCTCGCCATGTGCCTCGTACTCGCTGAGATAACCGTACCTGCTGCTGTCTGCAGGAATTGCAAGGCCGATACTGGCCGTGACTAGCTCGCCGAGTTCGTCGGACTCGGCCCTCGACATAACCACGAAGGTTATTGCTCCGGGCCTCAGCGCGCACGCGCCCTCTTCCTTGCTTATAATCTCGCAGCCTGGCGGCATTATGCTGGAGACGCATACCAGGTTCTGGCCCTGTATTCCGGCCAAGCGCAGGGCCGCTTCGAAGGCGCCCAGCTTTGATGCCGAATGCCCCATGCCCCGTGTCAGGAACATCCTCTTGGGCACCATGCCTACCTGCTCCATGCAAACACCAGCGTATGCATCTCCTAAAGAGATCATTATATTCTGAAACGCTGTGCTTTTAACTTATGTTGCGCTAGAATGCTCGCCTTTTGGGATGGCTGGCCCTGCCGGTCGGGCCATCGTGCACATGCATTTCGGGACTGCTCGTGCATCCGCGCACCAGCAAAATTTATCAATGTGCGCACTGATTCATAGCATAGTGCTAGCATGCCAGGCATGCCAGAGGTTCTAGAAAAGCGCATGCAGAAGCAGGGCTACCACTTCGTCGGCAAGCATTCCGCGGTAAAGATATGCGAGTACACTGCCAACGGGCTGCGCGGCGGCACCCTGTGCTACAAGTACTCCTTCTACGGGATAAGGAGCTGGCAGTGCATGCAGGCCACGCCGGCCATAGGCTGCGACCTCGCCTGCAAGTTCTGCTGGCGCCTCATACCTGAGGAGATGGGCCTCAAGTGGAACGAGCTCAACGCCATAGACAACTGGGATGACCCAGAGCTGATCATAGATGGCATGATAGAGGAGCAGAGGCGCATCGTGAGCGGCTTCAAGGCAACAGCAGATACGGACCTTAGGAAGAGGCGCTGGGAGGAGTCCAGACAGCCTAAGCATGTGGCCCTCAGCCTGACAGGCGAGCCGCTATTCTATCCCAAGATGAGTCAGCTGCTCGCGGGCTTCCACAGGCGTGGCATAAGCACATTCCTAGTTCACAACGGCACGCTGCCCGAAGCCATACTCAAGCTTGACCCTCTACCTACGCAGCTCTACATATCGCTGCAGGCGCCGGACGAGGAGACATACAACGCGGTCGTGAGGCCCAAGATAAAGGACGACTCGTGGCGTAGGTTCCTGCGGTCGCTGGAGATAATGCGGGACATCAAGACCAGGACTGTGCTGAGGATGACATTGGTGAAGGGCCTGAACATGAAGAACCCTGAGGGCTACGCGCGACTAATCGGGATCGCAAGGCCGAACTACGTCGAGGTCAAGGGCTTCTCGTTCATAGGCGGCGCAAGGGGCGGGGCGCGCGGCCTCAGCATGGAGAGCATGCCAGAACACAGTGAGATAAAGGAGTTCGCCGCTACGCTCGCTGGGCTAACTGGCTACATTGAGACATCGGAGCACGTGCCTAGCAGGGTCGTGCTACTCTGCAGGGACGATGAATCTAGGAAGAACAGGATGATAGACTTCGATGCTATCAGGTGAGGGCTCGACAGCAGGAAATGCGCGCTGCAGGTTCGATGGCCTTACAGGATGGTTCGGGCTGACGCCATAGGTGGTATAGGCCCGTAAACCGGTTTGCTAGATGCCTTTAAATATATGCTTGAATTGAATAAAAATGGTGTATGAGAATGTCGAGGGAAGTGGCTGAGGGTGCCATCGCTGAGATCGATACATCGGATGGAGCGTACAGGGTGGACTTGAAGCAGTCACCAGAGAGTGATAAGAAGTCGATAAGCGTGCTCGTTGTCGGCGAACTCGGGTCAGGATCCGAGGAGTTCAACGAGGATGCGGTCATAGGACTAGCCGAGGATCTCAAGCAGCGCAGGGCACGTGGAGAGGCACCTGATGTGCTCGTGCTCAACAGCCTACTGCCGTACATACCGAAGTTCAGCAACGCAGCCAACGACAACAAGCTGACGACGCTCAGGGAGGGCATAGACTCGCTGTCTGACGCCGCCGCTGCCATAAAACCCCACATCGAGAGGATACTTAACAACCTGCCAGAGCATGCGGTAGTGTTCTATACTTACGGTGAGGACGACAGGCGGAACATCGAAGCGGTGAAGAGGAACCTGCGCTACGAGTACGCATATCCGTCGTCGAAGCTGCAGGACAACTATTACTATTACTTAAAGGAGATAATCGATAGGGAGGAGATAGCCAACACGGCAAGGGAGACAGTCAGGAAGCTCAACAAGGATTACAAGGCAGCCGCGCCACACGGCGACAAGCGCGCCAGGCTCAGGGGCAACATCGAAGAGGCGAAGCGCGATCTGCAGAGGGCGCAGAGCGAGGTGAAGGAGCTTGGCAACATACTGACGCTATTCAACGAGCTGCAGAACTTAAGGACCAGGGGCTTCGACAAGAATACGCTCTCGCAGCTGTCCAACGACACGAGGACAGAGCTCAAGGGCGTGCGCGATGAGATAGCCAAGCTGCAGGCCACGGATGCTGACGACCCGCAGCTAGAGCTGCTGCAGGCTAAGGCCAGGATGCTCGCCAGCAGGCTCAGGGCAGTCTCGAAGCGCCTCAACGAGGCCAACGATGCGCAGGACACGGCCGACTACAAGGCGCGCATGAAGAACATCATAGCGCACAGCGGCAACATACCTGTGGATCCGACCGCGGCGAAGAAGATAGAGGAGCTGGCCGACGCCATATACAGGCGCTCACTGGGGGACGCGCTGGGCAGGAAGCACCGCGTTGCTGTGATGCCGCTGAACGAGAACCAGGTCACGGCCTCGAAGCAGGACGTGACGCTGAACATGCTCCTGGCGCACAAGCTCAGCAACACGTCGCCAAACTTCACGAAGAACAGCACGAACGCCACAATGCAGATGGTCGGGAGGCTTCTCCAGGATCTTAAGATAGCGCCGAACGTCGTCATAACGACGCACAACACGAACACGGCTTTCGCGATAAAGCCGCTGGAGCATAATTCCAAGAGCGTTGTTTACGTGCTCAACCAGGGACCGCTCTGGGACGTCAACGCGATAGAGGAGGAGATGGCTGCCGGCAAGAAGACGGAGCGCACGCAGGCGCTGGCCAGGGGCGTGCTAGATTCCAGCGTGAGCATACTGAGGTTCGACAAGGACGGCAGCGTGACCAGGGAGTCGCTGACTGCGAAGTACCTGCTCAGGAAGAGGGCAGAGAGCGACGCAGGCGAGGCCAAGGAGCTGTCGGCCGTTGAGAAGGAGAAGGCGAAGATAGGGTCCTCGAAGGACCCGTCAGCGGCCACGAAGGACACTCTTGACAAGGCCATCGCGAAGAGCAAGAGGCCGTCGGAGCTGAGCGAGCACGACATAGCCAGCCTGAGCATATCTGAGATACAGGATCTGGTCAAGTTCAGGGCCGGGGCCAAGGAGCTCGGCGACACCGGGAAGTTCAGGCTGGGGGTCTTCAGCGACGTGCACTACGGCAGCGACACAGACATGGAGCTGCTCGACGCCGCGGTCAAGGACGCCAAGGCCAAGGGCATAGATGTGCTCGTAATGGCAGGGGACATGATAGAGGGCTCGTATAACGATTACAAGTACGAGCTCAGGGAGAACAAGAGGGCCGAGATAGCAGGTGAGTACAGGGACTTCCTCAAGGCCAAGGGCCTCTCGCAGGACCAGGTGGCCAGGGAGATGGTCAAGTTCTACGACTGGTACACCAACAATCTGAGCAAGAACATCGAGGAGCAGGCATACGGGCTGATAAAGAAGATGCTGCCGCTCATCGAGGACATAGTGACCAGAGGGGGCAGCATCGTCATCGTGTCAGGGAACCACTTCAACAAGACCTACAAGGACAACCAGAACGACGAGGCAGAGCGCCTGGCGTCAGTCATAAAGCCGTTCTTCATGGCCCTGGAGGAGCACAACCCCGGACTGCTGCCGAAGGACTGGGAGAGCCACATCAAGGTCATACACGGAGGCGAGACCGGCGCCGGCCAGGTGACGATCGGCCAGGACACGACCATGTTCGTGTCGCACAAGCCGCCCAACTTCGAGAAGCAGAGCAACCACGCAGACCTGATGGTCGCAGGCCATGAGCACGAGTACGAGGAGAAGCAGAGCACGTACGGGGCGCTGCTGAAGATGTTCCACATGCAGAAATCGGAGAGCGCGTACGTGCAGACCTTCGGAGTGCCGATAGGCAAGGGGCTCAACGGCTACGGCTACTTCGACGTCGAGACGGACGACAAGGGCAGGGTGATAAGGCTGGAGTCGCACCCGGTGCTCAGGCAGACGCTCATCAACACAGGAGTGATGCAGGACAACAAGCTCATGGATGAGTTCTTCGAGAAGCGCGACAACATAGAGCTGCAGAAAGGCAATGGTAAGGAGAAGTCAAAGGGCGAGTCGTGAGGCTGGTTCGATGGAAGCCCAAAAGCTGCAGGACAGCACCCTGAACGCAGAGGTGCTGCGCTTCGGTAGCATGCTCAGGGAGCCGCGCGATTTCGTCTCGGACTTCGAGCGCGATGTGGCGCACTCCCTCGTCAAGGCCGGCCTGGCCTACGAGTACGAGCCCTACAAGTTCTTCGTCGAGATAGACGGCAGGGTACGCATGTTCGTGCCGGACTTCAGGATAACGAACGCGAAGATGGGCGGCAAGGAGATCATACTAGAGCCGCACGGGGCGGCGTTCACAGACGACTACTTCTTCAAGAAGCTGAACGCCTTCATGGATTCGAAGGAGCATGACAGCAGGTACTTCGTTCTCATAACCAACATGAGCAAGGAGGAGATGACGAGGAGGCTAGCAAAGCTCGGCATGAAGCTCAGCGACATAGCCGACGACATCTGGTTCGAGACGAGCACGGACGGCACGGTGGCCGGCTACCTGCCGTACCTAGAGAGGAAGACGCAGGAGCTGGCAGACAAGGCGCGCGCGCTGTCGAACTTCATGAGGCGCAGTATAGAGCGCTAGCGCACATACCGCATAATCATAGCGTGAGCTAGGCACTTGCATATCCATCGGCGGCTCAGCATTCGATATGCATGACTGGCACGTTCCAATACTCGAGGCGCGATTATATCGTTCCGGTCTTCTCGAGCTGGTGCGGATTACGCAGCGGTGCAGTGAGGGTCGTCAAAGCTGGCAAACGCAGGGACTACATGCTAGGTTATAGACATAAAAGAAACCGGGCAGCAATGGCATGACTGGAGAGTACAGCGTTGCTTGCAGCGCTAACTATCGTGATTATTTCATGCCCGAGGAGCGGCACACCTGCTTCGCTTTTGATTACAATGGTTCAGGCTGTCGCAGGTAGGCGCATCCTGTTGACCTTGGAGACCGACACCATGCGCCGCAGACGATCCGGCCAGAAGTGCCTCTAGAAAATCCTTTGGTGAACTGAACCCGGTGTTCTGCAGGTTGCCAGCTCGGAGGCATGCTGCTGCAGCAGGAATGTACCGTTTACAGGAGGGACTCCTCCTCGACCTCGACTTCACCCACGCCGGCCACCTTCTTCAGCCTCTCCTCCAGGCCGGATGAGCCAACGCTGGCGTCCTCCATGACGAACAGCACCTTTATGACCTTTATACCGAAGGCCACGTCCTGCATCTGCATACCGACAGGGTCCATCGCGCTCTTTATGCTGTCCATCGTCTTATCGACCTGCTCGGGGTCCTTCGGGTAGACCTTGAACAGCACGCTAGCCTTGGCCATTAAGGTCCCTCGAAACCGCAGTCGGCGCACTTGTATATGTTGGAGATCTCACGGCAGTGGTAGCACCGTATCACCTTGCTGTTGCCGCACTTTGGACATTGGAACTCCGTGTACTCGTTGGTTAAGCGTCCGCAAGAGACGCAGACCTTCCCAGGTAAAACGCTCATCGAATCACGCAACATCAAGTCTTTGGCGGCCTGCCGCGTCGCGGCCCTGGCCGGACGCTCTTGCTGAGCCTTATCATGAATACGAGCATAGCTATGACAACGACGAGCATGGCCACGAGGGTTATGAACAGAGTCATGATGGTCTGGTTTATTATCTGTAGGTCGTTCTCCACGCCGGTCAGGTTGACGCTGTTCACGACCGGGTACTGCTGCGGCTTGCCGACCACGAGCTGGTTTGTTGGTGTCAGGTTGCCAGCTATTACGGCCATGTCTGTACCCAACTGCTGCGCGAGCAGCGCTGCGGAGTATGCAGCGCTTACGTATGAGGTCGCATTGGAAGCGTTGTCTGCCAACCTAGACTCCAGCAGGTCGAGCTCGGCCTCGTTCGAGAACTGGGTGGCCCACACCCCGTAAGTGGATGACTTCGAGCTTATTATGCTCTGCGTGGCGTTGTACTCCTGCGCGATGTTGCTTGCGTTGATCACGACACTATCGGCGCTGGTAATCGCGTAGGCGTAATCGGCGTCTAGTATCGCCAATGGGTAGTTGCCGCTGCTGTAAGCATTCTCTGCGTTTGCCAGGTATATACTAGAACCGTACTGCATCGCCCTGTCTATCCTCTGCAGCGCCACGGAGTTGAGGGACGGCGATGGAACGACGGCAGCGCCGCCAAGAGCTGTGGCCGCGTTGTACATGTAGCGAGAGGCGTAGCACCATGCATTGGCCTCGCCGGCGATGCGCATGTTGGCCAGCACGCCGTCAGTGTCAACGGCAGTTGCCTGGTACCCGTTTATCGCTGCTGCGACGCTGTAGTTCGCCCAGCCCTGGCGCAGCTCGCCACCGAGCACGTACTCGTAGTTGTTGGTCGTGAGCAGTGGCGGGAGCAGGTTCTGGCAGTAGCTGCGCACGCCGTACAGAGTGCTTAGGCCGTCGGATTGCGTCGCGAGGTGGTTGGCGAACTCGAATGCGTTTATGTAGGTCAGGAATTCATTGTCTGCACCGACGTAGTAGTAGCCCTTCGAGGCAAGCTGCCCACTCTCGTTCGCGAGCGCGCCCATCTGCTGCTGCGTCTGCGCGAAGCCGCTTGTCTGTGACAGCACGGCTATCTCGGCCCTAGTCATGTTGAACGTGAAGTTTGCTAGCGCGGATATCGCGCTCTCGTTGCAGCCATTGGTGCAGTAAAGGCTGGCATTAGGTAGCGAGCTTACATGGTAGTTAGTGTAGAAGTCGTATGAGGTTGGTGCTGAGGTCTTGTTGCCGTAACCGAACGCGTACGGGATGGCCTGCGACACATTGGCGACCTGTATGAGCGGCACGCCGAAGACCTCCTGCGTGAGCAGGTAGAGCTTGTTCTCGTTGCTGTAGTAAGGTACGGCAGGCACTAAAGCGAACTTCACGCCCTTGGCCGCTGCAGCGCTGATCTTGTCGTAGACACCCCCTATCTCGCCCACTGTGCCGTCAGCGCTTATAGTACCGGTTACAGTGAAATTCGTCAGTAGCGGCCTGTGCGTTAGCGCCGAGACGGCCAGGAGGGTCATGGCTGTGCCGGCGCTGGGCCCGGACACGTTGGCGAAGCTCTCTATCCCGTAGGTGAAGTTGTAGTCGTACTGGCTCACGTTCAGGTACTTCGTTGCGTAAAGCACTGCGGTGTCGGCAGACTGGTAGGTCGACTGTCCTATTATGGACGGCCCCACGATTGTTACCGTGCCGTTGCCCTTCGTGACAGTCAGGTTTATTATTGTAAGGGTACCGGTGTTGTTTAACAGAACTACTGCAGGCGCGTAGATCTGCGCGGTGCCTATTATGGTGCTTGCGGCGGACGCGACCGCGATGACAAGCGCGAATGCAATTATTTGATACGGGAGCGTACTCATCAGACCACGAGCACAGAGGATAGAGCGTTTATTTGCAATGACGATTTTATCAGCCGGTTTATTTATATTTTATGCATCGGTTCGCTTTTGCATCAGTCCATGAACAGCTCCGGCTTGGGCGGCTCGACTGGGAGACCCTTCCTCTTCCTTATCTCCAGCACCACGCGCTCCTGTATGTCTTTCGGCAGCTTCTCGTAGCCGGCGAACTCGTGGTACCATATGGCCCTGCCCTGCGTTATGCTCCTGAGCTCGTTGGAGAAGCCTTTTATGGTCTCTGAGACTGGCATCTTGACCGTTATTGTTATGTGCTCGCGATCCTGGGTTATGTTGAGCCCCTGACCGCGCCTGCTCTGCATCATCGTTATGACGCCTGACATGTAGTCCTGTGGCACCGATATCGTGAAGTTCTGCTTTGGCTCAAGGAGCGCGACACCGGCAGTGAGCATGCCGGCGTATATCGCGCGCCTTATCGCTGGTATTATCTGCGCGGGACCCCTGTGCACGGGGTCCTCATGTATGGTGGCATCGACTATGCTGACTAGGACGCCGGCGCACTTCTCCCTTGCCAGGGGCCCATCCTTGACGGCCTCGTCGAAGCCGTCTATGAGGAGCTCCATGACCTCATTCATGTACTGAACGCCCTTCGTAGCATCCACGAGCATGCACTTGTTATATATCTCGACCACGCCCTTCGCTATCGGCCTTTCCAGGCCGGCTTTTATCATGGCGTCTATTGCGGTCTGCCCCTTGGGCTTGCCCTCCCTTATCGAGCCCTCGTCTATCGCCTTCTGCACTGTGTCCTTGAGCGGCTCTACCATTACGTAGAACTTGGAGTGCTTGTTGGGCGTCTTGCCTTCTATCGGTCCGGCGCCCTTCTCTATAGTCTCGGTGTAGACGACGATGGGCTCGCTAGTTATTATCGGTATGTTGAACTCGTCACGCACCTTGGTCTCTATGACCTCTAGGTGCAGCTCGCCCATTCCGCTTACCAGGTGCTCGCCGGTCTCCTGGTTTATCTCGACCTTTATCGTAGGATCCTGCTTGGACAGCTCCTTCAGCGCCTCTATCAGCTTGGTCGTGTCCCTCGAGTCCTTAGCCTCTACTGCCTTCGTCACCACCGGCTGCGAGTAGTGCTTTATCTGCTCGAAAGGCTCTATTACATCCTCGCTGAGCGTGTCTCCGATTGACACGTCCTTCAGACCGACCAGCGCGGCTATGTTGCCAGCTGGTATGTAATCAACGAGAACCTTGTCCGGACCCATGTAGACGCCGACCTGCTGCACCCTCTGCGGCTCGTTCTTGCCGGAAACGTGGAACTCGACACCCTTCCTGACAACTCCGGAGAAGACCCTGCCGACGGCGACTTCGCCGGCGTGCTGCTCATACGTTAGGTTGAACACCACTATGTTGGTCTTGGCCTTGCTGTCGACCGCCATCATCGACTTGCCGGCCTCGCTGGTCAGGTCGCCATGCCATATCTGCGGTATCCGGTACACCTGCGCCACCTTCGGCGTCGGCAGGTGCTTGACGATCATTTCGAGGACGGCCTCGTCTATCGGGGCTACCTCCTGCAGCTTCTCGAGGTTCTCTGCCTCGGTCAGCGCGAATATGTCCTTGAACGTTACCTTGTTCCTGTCGGCCAGGGGCTTGGATATAGCCCACTTCTCGTAAGCGGAGCCCATGCACACGCTGCCGTCATCGACGCTGACCTTCCACTTCTTGGCGTACTCCTCAGGCGCGTACCTGTCTATGAGCTTGTTTATGTTGTTTATCAGTTCTAGCAGGCGCTCGAAGGTCTGCTCCTTCGTCAGGCGCAGCTCGGTCAGGAGCCTGTCCACCTTGTTCACGAACAGCACAGGCTTCGCACGCTCCTTCAGGGCCTGCCTGAGCACGGTCTCGGTCTGCGGCATGACCCCCTCGACTGGGTCCACGACCAGCACGACGCCGTCTACAGCTCGCATCGATCTGGTGACGTGGCCGCCGAAGTCAACGTGGCCTGGCGTGTCTATCAGGTTTATTATGTAATCCCTGTCGTTGTAAGTGAAACCCAAGGATATGTCCGCAGATTTTATAGTCATCCTGCGGTCCTTCTCTATGGCTTCGTAGTTCGTGTAGAGCACGTCGCCAGCTACCCTCTTCGATATTATGCCGGCCCTGGCCAGCAGCGTGTCCGTAAGCGTGGTCTTGCCGTGGTGCACGTGCGCTATTATCGCTACGTTCCTTATTGCCTCGAGGTCGCTCATTATCTTGGCTATCTCCTCTACAACGTACTCTTTCCTAGCCATGAAAACCAGCCGTTACCTAGCGCTCCTCGCCATGCGCTCTATCTCGTTCTTCCTCTTTATAGCGTAGCTGTTCACGTCGCCGTTCGCCGCCAGCACTATCTCGTCGGCTAGGGCCTGCACTATGGTCTTCTTGTTGGCGAACGCGCTGGTTATGGCAGCCATCGCTACGTTCCTCAGCGCTATGTCGAGGCGCCTGCTCGCGCTTATGTCCACTGCGACGTTGGATATTATGCCGCCGTACCTGACGCGCGTGGTGTCTTCTATTGGCGCGCTGTTCTCGAGTGCCATCACCAGGAGCTGCAGGGGGTTCTTGCCCGTCTGCTTGCTCATGCGCTCGAAGGCGCGCTCGGTTATGTGCATCACCTTGAGCTTCTTGCCCTGCAGCCTGCCCTCGGTTCTTATGACCCTGCCGCCTATCTTGCCGCCGGTGCCGCCGCGCATCAGGGTGTTCTCAAGCCTCTCGACTATGTTCAGACCGGCCTTGGAGAACTTCTTCTGGCTGAACCTGCGGTGCGTGTCAGGGTATGCTACAGGCGTCAGGTTTATGTAGCTCTTTAGGCTCAGGTCTGCGACATCCACGCTGTAATCGTACTTGTCGAATAGCAGTATCTTCTTGTATGCGAAGGCCTGGGTCTGCTTGGTCTCTGAGCCCTGCGACTTTGCTCGAGGAGCGCGCGCCCTCTTCGGCTTTGGCTGTACCTGCGTTACGGGAGCCGCTTCAGGCTTTGGCTGCACCTCGGTGCCGACTTCCGGCTTCGGAATCTCGACCTTAGCATCTGGCGACGGGGCCGCCATAGTGTTGTTCTCTGCATCTGCCATCGCGCTCACCTCTTGGGCTTCTCCTTGCGGCCCTTTATTATCTCGACCATGTCTGTGCCGTTGACCTCGACGACCTTGTACTTGAGGCCCGGTATGCTGCCCATCTGGCCGCGCTGCGAACCACCCATACCCTCGATGGTCACCTCATCGTGCTCGTCTATGAAGTTTATGGCGCCATCGCCCGGCGTGTACGCGCCAACCACCTTGCCGTTCTTGACCAGCTGTACCTTGACGCATTTTATCTGGCCGGAGTGCGGTTGCTTCTGCTCGACAGCGTACTTCTCCAGCACTATGGCCTTGGCCCTTGGAACCTCGCCCATAGGGTCGTACTTCTGCTTGAGCTTGAGACGCCTTCTCTTGAGCCACTTCTTCAGCATCTTCTGGTGCTTCCTCTGTCTGAGCAACTTCCTTGCAGCGAATTCACCGTTAGGCATTCAATCCCTTGTTGTGATACGATTATACATTTTCAACGCGCTTGGTCTCTAATATGCTGGAGTTGCCAGGCTCTATTATCGACAGCACAGACACCGAGAAAGGCTTGCCACAGACTGCGCCCAGGTTGACCGGGTTGCCCTCGAACTTCACGACGTTAACGTTTGCGATCTTGGCCGTGTGCAGTATCTCGCGGATGCTGTCCTGGTCGCCGCTGGACGCAACTATGACGAGCTTGGCCGTGCTGTTCCTGATCGAGTCTATCGCGCTGTTGAAGCCGAGAGCGGTCTTACCGCTGTCCACAGCTAGGCGTATGTCGCCCGCTAAGTCTGGCATAAAGATCACGAACCAGAATGCGGTAGTTATTGCTGACGCAAGATATATTAAATATGTAGGTATGGAGTAAGATTTAGGACGCTGAAAATCTTGGACATCACATCTGCAGAGTTATAGCTGCACCACGAGATTGCATGTCGCTGCCAACTTTACGGCACCCAGTTACTACTAGGGGAAACCCGTGCATCTCCTACATTAAAAATTTGTCGTCAGTCCATGAAGTGTCCTATGAAGTTTGCGACGAGGCAGGCGAATGCGTGCACAGTGATTCGCAAGATGTCTCTCATCCTGTGG
>JAKATK010000021.1 GCA_021827995.1 Microcaldota archaeon
GGGGTCTGGCGGGCGAAGGCTTTCTTCAGCTGATTCTTCAGCAAAACATACCATGTTCTGATGGGAAGAGCCTCTCTCGACAGATTTTGCGCCTTTCAGGCTTGTCGTCGAGGGCTTTCTTCAGCTGATTTCGGATTGGCAACTGAAGTGGTGAAGAAGTTCATATTTTTTGGCATCGCTTACTACCTTACTACACTAGTGTAGATTCCATAGTTTGGCTTTCGCTATTTCGGCCATTTCAAGGTGCGTTTCCACGCTTTGAAATACCTCGCTTGAGCGCTATCGCTTGGCCAAGCCCGAACGCGCCGTCTATCTCTCTGTAAAGCTGCTCGTTGTCCTTCGCTATGTAGCGCATCGTGATTATTGGATTCGAGTGCCTGGCGAAGCGGCTAGCCAGGACCACGTTCCCGTTCGTTGACTTGGCGAACCTCGTTATCGCGTAGTGCCTGAGGCTGTGCGTGGTGATCCTGTAGAGCGGCCTTGGCCTGCGGTGTGCGTCGCACTCTTCAGAGTAATCGTACACCTGGCCCAGCCCGACGGCGTTTGCCGCCTCTCTGAATACCTTCCTCGCATAATTCTGATCCACGTGCGTGACTTCGTTGTGGTTGTTGTCGTTGTCCTTGTAGAACACGTAGCCGTTCGCGGCCTTTATTTGGTCCGCGTTCTTGGCTATGTATTCCACGGTTTCCTTGAAGAGGTCCAGCGGTATGAGCAGGGAGTCGGAAACCGCCGACTTCTCGCTCTTTATAGTAAGTTCGCGCTTGTCGAAGTCGATGTTGTCCAGGTGCAACCTGCAGACTTCGCCGACGCGCAGGCCGAGATATGCCTGGTACCCGAAGAGGAGCCTGAACTTCGCGCTAGACACGCCGTGGAGGAAGTTCCTGAGTTCCGGTTCCGTGAAGCCCTTGTTCAGCGAGCCGTACTTCGGCGTCTTGCGCTTGCCCATGAAGCGCTTCACGTATGCTCTGTGCAGTATGGACTTGAGCTCCTCCAACCTGGATTGCGGAAGCGCGTACGCCGCTTCCTCAACGAGGTGCGATAGTGCCTCGAAATCGCACCCGTGCATCTGTTTCCTGCTTGCTAGCCTGTCCCTCTTGCTCGGGCTTTCGAACCCACGCTTGTCGTCGGTTTTAGCATTCGCCAGGGTTGGGATTTGAACCCAAAATTCCACGAGGGAAACCGGTTGCCCTGTTTGCATCACGATTCAGCTCTTGAGCAAAGCTCAAGACCGGCGCGTTACCAGATTCCGCCACCCTGGCGTAGTAGGGTTGCTCACTCACGCTTTATAAAAGTTGCCGGGCTGCACGGCACCGCTGGCGTAGCCCGCATTGCGAATATCGCGCATCGGCCAGCGGCCAAAGTGCCAAGCACAACAACACTAAAAGGACAATGCGAGAGCGCATAGAACTACTAATAACGCGTCAGAAGGTGGCCCTGCAACCATGCAGGCACAACCTGCCCGTCGGCGCCAG
This sequence comes from Microcaldota archaeon, assembly GCA_021827995.1. GTDB lineage: Archaea > Micrarchaeota > Micrarchaeia > Micrarchaeales > Micrarchaeaceae > JAKATK01. The sequence continues at coordinate 1,473 of JAKATK010000021.1, forward strand.
CGAGCTGCGCTCGCGCGAGCGACCCGCGCACTTACATTCCAAAAACGGTCCCCGCAGCAAATCCTGCCGGCTCAAAATCGCATTTATAAAGATTACCATTTAATATACTAGAAAATTTTGCAGGTAGTTGAATGAATCTCATATGGCTGCCGCTGGTGGCGTCTATAATAGCGCTCCTGTACGCGCTCCTGAGCGCTCTGTTTGTGATAAGACAGCCGAAAGGCAGCGAGAAGATGAACAGGATAGCCATTGCGATAGAGAAGGGCGCCAACGCCTTCCTGAAGAGACAGTACCGCACAGTATTCATATTCTGGCTCGTTCTCGTTGTAATATTCTCCGTGATAGCGTTCTTGCAGGTCGGTGGCACGACCATCGCGCTGCCGATAGCCTTCACTGTCGGCGCCTGGCTCTCCGCGCTCGCCGGCTACATAGGCATGCAGATATCGGTCAGGGCCAACCTGCGCACAGCCAAGGCCGCCGAGGACGGCCTCGGCCGCGCCCTGAAGATAGCGTTCAGCGGCGGTACAGTGACCGGCATGAGCGTAGTGGGCCTTGCGCTCCTGGGCTTCTCGCTTATCTTCATAATGTTCAACGGTCAGCCCATACAGCTTATCGGCTTCGGGTTCGGTGCCAGTCTGGTTAGCCTATTCGCAAGGGTAGGCGGCGGCATATACACCAAGGGCGCCGACGTGGGCGCAGATCTAGTCGGCAAGAGCGAACTAGGCCTGCCAGAGGACGATCCGAGGAACCCCGCCGTAATAGCCGACAATGTCGGCGACAATGTGGGAGACTGCGCAGGCATGGCCGCAGACCTGTACGAGTCATACATCATAACAGTTCTTGCCGCAATGCTGCTCGCGTACTACGCGCACCTGTCGGCAACCGCGCTCATACTGCCGCTGCTCGTCGGCGCTGTCGCCATAATAGCCTCGATAATAGGTACCTTCACTGTTGGCACCAACAAAAAGAACAAGATATGGAGCACGCTCAACAGGTCGATACTCGTATCGGCGATCATAGCGCTTGCCGGCTTCCTGCTGCTCACGTACTACACCGGCATGCTAGCGTACTTCTACCCCCTGCTCACCGGCGTCGTAGTCGCCATACTCCTGGCGTACATAACCGGCCACTACACGAACAAAAACACCGTGGCTGTGCGCGAGATAGCCATAGCCTCTAAGTCTGGCGCTGGCACGAACATAATCTACGGCGTGGCAAATGGGATGCGCGCCACAGCACTGCCAGCAATCGTGATAGCCGGCGGCGTGCTCATATCATACTATGTGTCCGGCAGCGGCGTCTTCGGCATAGCTCTAGCATCGATGTCGATGCTCTCGCTTACCGGCATAATAGTCGCCGTCGACAGCTACGGCCCCATAACAGATAATGCCGGCGGCATAGCCGAGATGAGCGGTCTGCCAGAGAAGGTAAGGGACGAAGTCACCGACCCGCTAGACGCAGTTGGCAATACGACCAAGGCCGTGACCAAAGGCTTCGCCATCGGAGCGGCCGCGCTCGCTGCGCTATCGCTCTTCGTGGCGTTTGCGGACGCAGGAGGCATAAGCTCGATAGACATTCTCAACCCGCTGGTGATATCCGGCCTCTTTATAGGTGCCATGGTAACGTTCGTATTCTCATCCATAACGATGAGGGCCGTGGGTTCCGCAGCGTCAAAGATAGTCGAGGAGGTGCGCAGCCAGTTCAAGTCCATAAAAGGCCTGAAGGATGGCAAGGCGCAGCCGGACTACGCCAAAGCCGTTGATATAACGACCCAGGCAGCCATAAAGTCGCTGGCCGCCCCAGCGCTTCTAGGCATACTATCGCCTATATTCGTAGGTTTCTTCCTAGGCGTCCAGGCCCTAGGCGGGATGCTTGCAGGGATAATAATCTCCGGCCTGATGCTGGCCCTCATGATGACGACCGGCGGCGCCGCATGGGACAACGCCAAGAAGTACATCGAGGAGGGACACTTCGGCGGCAAGGGTTCCGATGCTCACAAGGCTGCGGTCGTGGGCGACACCGTCGGCGACCCGTTCAAGGACACAGCCGGGCCAGGGCTGAACCCCCTGATAAAAGTCATCAACATGGTGGCGCTCCTGATCGTGCCGTTCATCGTCAAGTACGCGCTGCCGGTGATGCTCTCCAACCTGCACATATTCGGCTAGGGCTTGGCCCTCTCAGCTTCGGTGCAGGGTATGACCGCCTTGTACTCGCGCCTCTCAGCTATGGCGCCATCGTCATCGTAGAAGAAAGCGGTTATGCCTACCCTGTACTCGTCGGGGAAGTTGTTCGGCCTTGTGTACAGATTGACCCTTTTCTCCAGGCTGCTTCCAGGCTTGAGTATGCCGACGCGCGTGTGAGCGGCGCCGAGCTCCTGGTCCGGCGCGAGCGACAGCGGCGAGGCCACGGTCACGTCGCACTCGCACCACAGGTAGCGCTCCTGCGCCGCGCCGCTGAACTTCAGCGTCATCGATACCTCGTTCCTGTCGTATGCCTTGAGCACCTGTGGCTCGAACGTGGCCTCTATGCTGATAGCGTCAGAAGGTTCCATTGCATCGCCCGTGGTGTATTCGTTCAAAAGATATTTATTATTAGACTGCCCAATCCCTCCTGCACTTCCCGGAGTGGGCACGATGGAGCTGAACGAGTCCAAGCTGATCGAGAGGGAGATAACGCTGAGGAACATGAGGCTCAGCAGCGAGGTGACAGAGACCAGGCGCTCGCTCGTCAGGTGGCTGGCGCTATCGCTCGGCATAATAAACCCGGGCGAGTCCAGGCTCGGTGCCGTGCCGGTTCTGGACGCAATGCTACACCTCCAGTTCAACGAGAGGAAGGACCCTGACATAGAGGAGCTCAGCGGCTACATACAGGCGGCGTGGGGCCCTATAAACGAGAAGACGCTCAGGTACCACCTGCTGCAGATGAAGAAGGGCAACATCATAGGCAATGCAAAGGGCAGGTTCTTCTTCATAGGGCCAGGCGTCGGGGACAAGTATGACGAGGTCGCGTGGGTGAACAACTACTTCAACAGCGAGATAAGCCCTATACGCGAAAAGATAATAACGGCTGTTACAGAGCTGAAGAAGAGGTAGAGGTAATGGCAGTCTACAGGACTTACCTAGTTATAGCCGCGATAATCGCCATAGGCGTGGCAGCGTACGCGGCGTACAACGCGTACGCTGCTGGCCAGCCATATAGCATAAGGGTCGTGCTGTCGGTATCGCCTCAGGTCGGCCTTTACCCATACGATACAAGCAACATAACAATAAAGGTGAGCAACACTGGCGGCATCGGCATAAGCAACATGCCACTAGACCTGTACCTTAACACCACGGAGTTGCGCGCGTACGGCGTCACCCTGCAACCCGGTCAGAACGCCACGATAGAGTACAACTACACGTTCACGAGCCCAGGCTCGTACAGCTTCCAGGCGATAGCCGACCCGGCCGAGCTCTTCAGGATAAGCGACCGAAGCGGCGCACAGAGCGCTGCGGTAGCCACTGTGGCCCCCGCAGAGAATCCAGACGTTTATACGTCGATACCAAACAACGGCATAATGTCGACGCAGGCCTTCACGCTGTCCGGCGCTGGCCTTAGGTTCATGTGGTTCCTTGCGCACGTGTACAACGTGTCGTCATTCTCCGACCCATTCGGTCCATCCGCAAGCATCACTGGCAAGACGCTCTCTGCGCTGTCGCAGTACATAAGCGTAGCCAACGGCGCGCAGGCCACCTACTACAACGGCAGCAAAGCGTACACCGTCTGGCTGGAGGGCCAAGTTACGCCAGGGACGATCGCAGCGTATGTGTCCAGTTTCGGCAGCAGCCCAGTCGTCTCATCGCTCAACGGTACGCCCCTGTACTACTTCGCGCTCAACGGCACAACGAGCGCATGCGTGTACTACGCCGGCGGCTGGACAAGGTTCGTTACGGTGTACAACGACAGCCGCGGCTACACATGCGCCGGCCTGTCTTCCACCTCATTCAACGCTACCGAGAGCTCACGCATGTCCGCCGCGCTCAAGAACGATTCCGTGCTCAGGAAGGCGCCCGGCATGACATACTCAGGCGCGAGCCTGTACGGCACATCGCTTTCTCTCAACGCGTCAGCGCTCGGCTTCCAGAACTTCTTCGCTAACCAGTACGGCTTCTTCGACAGTTATGTGCTCGGCAGCGTCCAGGCCCCGCAGAACGCCACATGCTACGGTCTCATAACGCTGTACAACAGAACTGGCGTGTGCTCGTCCTACGTGCTCCCGAGGAACGGTACCCTCAACACCAGCGTGGCTCTACTGGACTCGGCTGCAATTGGCCGCAACTACACCATAGGCATATACTCGATGGTCGACCGCGCCGATATAACATCGGCCTACACCAACGCGGGCAGCCTATTGAACGCGTTCAACGTGAGCCAGGCCTACACCGTGTGGCTCGCGCCGCTCAGGAATTCGTGCGGCTTCAAGCAGAATGCGATAGGTTGCCACGTTGAAAACTTCAACCCGCTGAACGCTAGCGGCACCCTGGCGCTGCACAACGGTATGAACAGCAGCATCGTGCTGCGTAGGGTCTCGTGCTTCCTTTCGAACCTTCCTAGCGCAGAGTATCTCAACACAAGCATTGCGCAGGGCCAGAACGCCACCGTACCGGTGAGCTGCAGCAGCTTGACTTCGGCCGTAGTCAGTGCTGAGACCAGCTACGTGCTGGCCCTCAATTACACTGTGAGTGGCTCTAACGCAGTGGCCGCGGGCACCCTAAACGTGACGAACTTCGCATAGCCGTGCCGTGCTGTTCCGTCAGCCCAGAAGGCCACCGACAACGTCGGCCGCCATGCTCGCCGGACTTATCACATGCGTTATGCCGAGTTCCTTCAGGCGCTCCTCGGTCTCGCGCTCGTGAGCGATCACGATTATCTTGGTGCGCTTCGCCAGCGTCTTAGCCACTAGCGCCACGTAGGTGGTCTTGGCGTTGTCCTTCACGTCTATGATTATCGACGCCGCCCTGTCCGGCCTGAATTCGCCCATCCCAGCCTCGGTTGTTGCGTCTGCGAAGTACGCGCTGTAGCCCTTGCGCCTGAGCGCGGTCACGTCGTCGTGATCCGAGACCACTATGACAAACCTCCTCTTGGCAGCCTTGAGACGCTCCGCGAGCCTCATGTTAGTGGAATCATTGCCGATGAGCAGTACGTGCCCGTTCACAAAGCGCCTCTCGATGGCAGGCATCCTGCCCGAGAACTTCTCTATCCTAGAATCCATGAAATCACGCGCTATTATTGTTACACCGCTTAGGAAAACGCTTATGCCCAAGACTATGAGCACCATTGTGAATATCCTTGCCTCGCCTGTCACTGGCACTATGTCACCGAAGCCCACGGTCGATATGGTCTCTATAGTAAAGTAGAGCGCCGTTATTGGCGATCGTATCGGCACGTTGAATCCGCCAGCCTGTCCAATTATGTATGCGCCCATGACACCGAATAGTAAGACGCCGACCATAGCCGTGATGTATATGCCTACTTCTATCGTTATGCGCATGCTATAACCGCATCGTACTCATGCCAGAAGTCACAAGCCCACGAAATCCTTTGCGCCGAGGCCATCAGGGAACACCCTGCCATTCTGGGCCTCGACCGGCAGGCGCAGCTCGTTTGCGAGACGAATGAGCTCGCTGGTGTCGACCACCCTGTCGAGCCATAGTTCCACGAACGAGTCCCCGCCTATTGCCACACGGCGTATCTTGAACTCTTGGAACTGCAGCATCCCGGCGCGCCTGACCCTTACGCGCACGCCGCCCTCGCTCAGTATCTTCTTGGCCGCATCGCCTATTTTTATCGCCGTCTAATCAACCATCGTATTTCACACGCATGGTATAAATTCAGCGCTGCCGCGTAGCGCTGCCCGGAGTCCACCGCAGCCACGTATTCCTTTTAGGGTATCTAAAACCAATCCCGACATAGAAGTCCGCTTCGTTTTCTGTGGTGACAAATACTACGTCCGCGCCATTACGAGTCTCCCATTCGAGAGCGCTTTTCACGAGCATGCCTCCGACCCCCGAGTGCCTATGGTCCGCATCGACGAACAGCTCCTCTATGTAACCGAACCTGGAGCTCGCGTATGAGGTGAACGTAGCTATTACGAAGCCGACGATGCCGATACGTTCCCTAGCGACGAGCACCGTGCTAAGTAGCTTGGGCGGTCCGAATCCCCTTTTGCCATGGCCGCTCCTGCCCGAGTATAGCGCACGATACAGTTCTGCCACGCGCGCATAATCTGACTTCTTTGCCGGCTCCACCTTCATACTCGTTCACGCAGTGCCTTCAAATGTGCGATAAAATTGTACGATAATTCAGCGCGTGGCAACGGTTCTCTTTCAGGTGCTTCAGCGCTTTCTCTCTCGCAGGAACTGTGCCACGTCGTCCTTGCCATTGGCCTCGGCCAGTGTCAGCGCCGTCTGCCCATCGCGATCGACCGCGTCCGCTCTGGCCCCTTCCTGTAAGAGCAACTTCACCGCATCCAGCATGCCATTCTCCGCGGCCGCCATGAGCGGGGTGTAGCCGTAGCTCGTGTTCGCGTTGACATCAGCGCCGTTTTCGATTAGCAGTTTGGCAAGCTCGACATTGCCAGTGCTTGCCGCCCACATGAGCGGCGTATACTCTATGTTCCTGTCCCTTGCATCCACCTCGGCGCCCTTACCGAGCAGCAGCCTGGACGTCTCCAAGAGGCCCTTCTCTGCCGCCCAGAGAAGCGGCGTGGTGCCATCAGTTTCCTTGGCGTTTACGTCGGCACCGCGCTCCACGAGCAGCCTGCTCACGTCCTCGTGCCCGTTGCGTATCGCCCTCATGAGCGCGGTGGTGTGCCTGGTCTCCGCCACTGCGTTTACGTTCGCGCCGCTGTCAATCAGTGAAGCGGCTATGTCCGCGCTGCCGGTCTCAGCAGCTAGCATTAGCGCCGTCCAGCCATCCTCAGTGCTCGCGTTTGCGTTGGCGCCATGGCTCAGGAGCGACCTGACTGCACCGATATCTCCAGAATCGACCGCCTTGAGCAGTTCTATGTCAGTGTTGTCGTCGGTACCCACGCGATCACGCTGCTCTTTTATCGCAACCAACCTATTTAAATTGGTTCGACAGATTTCCTTGTGTGGCGATCCCATTTATAATGTACGCTCTCGCCGCATTCGTTACGGGAAGCGTCTGGGTTACTCTTTCAACGATAATAGCAGAGAGGCTCGGCCAGGGTCTCGGGGGGCTGATAATAGGGTTGCCATCAACAACGGTGGTATCCTTCCTATTCATAGCCCTCTCGGAATCGATCCCGTTCGCGGTGCAGGCGACAACCATATTCCCGATGATATACGGGTTCACCGGGGTGCTTCTGGCCCTATACGCAGCCCTGTCCATCCGGCGCGGCTTCGTCTTCGGGATAGTGTTGCCTATGGTGCTGTGGGCGGCGCTTTCGGCAATCGCTATCTCGTTCGATTTCGGCTTCGTGACATCGTTTTTGTCGTACGTCGCGCTGCTGCTCCTATCGCTCTACATATTCAGGTTCGCTAGAAGCCCGCGCCGCATGCGCGCCACCAGAATAAACGGTGCACGCACTCCGGTGCAGATAGCATGGAGGGCAGTCATCAGCGGTGCGATAACCCTAGTTGCCGTAGTTGCGAGCTGGATCGGCGGCCCGGTCTTCGGCGGTGTGTTCTCTGCGTTCCCTGCTGGTTTCATAGCTGGACTAATAATAGTGAACAGGACCGAGGGCACTGCGTTCTCCGCAGGCATGGCCAAGCCTATGATGCTGAGCGGGCTGCTCACGTCGGTACCGTATGCATTGACGATAAGGCTCGCGTACCCTGCTTTCGGCATCCCGATTGGCAGCCTGGTGGCGTATGGTGTGTCCATCCTCGTTGCCGTTCCAGTTTACGAAATAATAAAATCCGAGCGCGCCGGCTAGCGTTCGCCGCCATAAGACGTTGGCGTAAAACCCCGCCCCTTAATTAGCGGGACATAAGGCTCACAGTGACCGTGACGTAACATAAATAAATACGAACTGTGTAATGCCGTAATTGCAAGAGCAACCACCTCTGTACAATGGGAAGTCACGCCGCTATGGATGTTGTAAGGCCCAGATCGCACGCGCAGATGTCGCTGAACGAGTACCTATACGGGTGGCATCTGACGACCAATCATGGCCGCTCCGGAAGCCCACGAATTTATCCGTGAGGGGATGTCACGATAGAGATAGATGGCCTCACAAAGCGTTATCCCAACGGCGTCTATGCCGTGCGCGGCATCAGCATAAAGTTGCCCAGCCACACCACGACGTTCATCGGTAGGAATGGCGCCGGCAAGACTACTACGATACGGATGCTGTCGACGCAGCTGTCCCCCACCCGCGGCACCGCTAGCATAAACGGCTACGACATAGTGCGGGACGCCAACAAGCTGAGGAGCCTGATAGCTAACATACCGCAGGAGGCGAGTCCGGTCGGGTGGCTGACGTCGCAGGAACTGCTCCGCATATACCTGGTTGCCAGAGGCCTCTCGTTCAAGAGCGCAAGGGATGAGGCCTCACGCGCGCTGAGGGCTCTGGAGCTGTGGCACTCAAGGAACACGCCGACAGACATGCTGTCAGGAGGCATGAAGAGGAAACTATTCGTCGCAATGGCGCTCGCAGCCAACGCAGACACCGTCTTCCTCGACGAACCAACGACTGGCTTGGACCCCCTATCCAGGATGCAGGTGTGGTCTGCGATAAGGCAACTAGACTGCGACATAATACTGACGACGCACTACATGGAAGAGGCGCACAACCTTTCTGACGAGGTTGTGCTGATTGATTCGGGCAGGATACTCGCGCACGGCACTGTGCCGTCGCTTCTGAGAAGGTTCGACGGTCGCGTGCGTGTCGAGACGACAAGCAAAAAGCATTCGGTGCGCATGAGGTACAACATAAGCGGCACGTACATATCGTATGTCGACAAGGCGGAAGCGGAGGAGCTGCTTGATGAGGGAGGTTACACGATAAAGCCGGTGACGCTGGACGACCTTTTCATAGTTAACGGTGTTAGCCTTGAATCCTAAATTCGTAGCGTACCTGGTGCGTTACTACGGCCTATCGGTCCTGACCCGCGGCCCCTCATACATAATAGCATCGTTGGCCATGCCCCTGACGCTGCTGTTCATAGTCAGCATACTGTCGGGCGGCCGGCTGATACAGTACGCCATAATAGGCGGCTTCCTGTCGCTCATAGCATCGAACGCCCTGTCGAGCGCCGGCGACTCGGCATACTGGAGGCTGCAGCTTAGGATGCAGGATCTACTCGTCACCACGCGCGTCACTCCAACAGACTACATGATGGGACTTACGCTCAGCTACCTGGTCGGTTCATCGCCGGGCATAGCCATCTACACGGTTCTAGGTGTATTGTACGGGCTGTTCAATCCGGTCAACGCTGTGCTGTTCGCCGGAATAATAGCGCTTGTCGTAGTGTCGACGTCGTCCATAGCGTTCATAGCTGCCGGCCTCGTGAAGCACATAAGGAACATCTGGGGGATAGCCGGGATACTGTCGGTGGTCATGACGCTCCTGCCACCAACGTTCTACCCGTACGGCATTCTGCCCACCACGGCTCTGTACGTGCTCTCGGTGTCGCCGGTGACTCCAGCAGCCGTGCTGTCGCAAGGGCTCTTCGGGCTAGGCCCGATTGACTATTACATGGTGTACATCCTGATCGCCGAGACGCTCGTATACTTCGCAGTAGCGCGCTTCCTGACGGTGTGGCGCGAGCATTGAGTGAAGGGTTTTAAATCCGTTGGCTCAAGAAATCATCGCCTTTCAAGGCGACTGATGAATTGAGTCGGTGGATAATGCCCCGTGTAATAAGGCGTATAAACATTGACTGCAATGCATACTTTATGGAGGTAACAAG
>JAKATK010000008.1 GCA_021827995.1 Microcaldota archaeon
TTGTCATCGGGATAGATTCTGAACTTGTATGCCCTTGTTACCTCCATAAAGTATGCATTGCAGTCAATGTTTATACGCCTTATTACACGGGGCATTATCCACCGACTCAATTCATCAGTCGCCTTGAGAGGCGATGATTTCTTGAGCCAACGGATTTAAAAGTATTGTGCAGCAAATACTTTGCGGCCAGTATATAGGACCAATGAGGAGGCGGCGCTGGCCGCGTCGCGGTGCGGCAAAGATTGGTGTTGTCACTTGCCGGAGCAGTCAAGCATACTAAGGAGGTTCGTCCTGCACTTCGCCAAGAGGCGCATAGCGGGCACTACGGTGTCGTCGGCGCTGCGGGCGGTCAAGAGACTGAATGAACATAAGCTTCATGCGACAGTTACGTTTCTCAGCGATGTAGGGAGCAATGCGGGCAAGGCGCGATACAACGTCAACGCGTACGCACAGCTCATACGGCAGATATCCAGGCTCAGACTGAACGCAGACGTCTCGCTCAGGCCGGCGCAGATAGGTGAGCCAAACGGGTCGTCCAACCACAGCAGGGGTCTAGGCAGCATAGTCGATATAGCACGAAAGAACGGCGTGCTGGTGTGGCTTGAGAGCGAGAGCCCAGACGACGTAGACAATATTGCCGGGGTGCTCAGGGGCAATGCTGGTCTGCTGCCGAACATAGGCGTGGAGATACCGGTGCAGCGCTGCAGGGGCTTCGACGCGGATGCGTTGCGGGGCGTTGACAGCATCAGGCTGACGTCTTACGGCCATGGCCAGCAGCCGGCGACTGTGCGCGACTACTCGTTCGGCATAAACAGCTTAGGCAGAGGAAAACGCATCACAGTGCTCGAATCGGATTCGAAGCTCATTCAGAGCATAGCCAGGTCCAAGCTGGGTATGCGCAGGGGCATGACATTCGAGGTGCCGTTCGGTTACAGCAACAGGCGCCTAAAGCGGCTCATGAAGCTGGGGCGCAGCACGAGCGTTTACGTGCCTTATGGGAAGGACTGGATGCGCTACGCGGTCGAGAGGATAGTTGACGGCGCAGCCGAATCTGGGGCTGGCGACGACGGCGAGCGATGAGCATGCAGGGGAAAGAGAACGGCCCAATTCTGGTCACTGGTGCTACAAGCGCGATAGGGGCGCGGCTCTGCGCCAGGCTGGTGGAAGGTGGCCATGAGGTGCGCGCGCTCGTGACCGGTACGCGGTGGCATGCACTGCCGGCAGGCGTAGAGCCGTACTTCGCCGACCTGACAATGCCTGGTGGCAGCGGTGCAGCCACGGTGAAAGAGGCATGCGATGGCGTGGGCACGATATTCCACATGGCTAGCGCCACATTCAACCACAGGTTCACATTCGACCAGTTCATCAGCATAAACGTCGTCGGCACGGAGAACCTTATAAAGGCGGCACTGGCGGCCCGGCCTGAAGGCGGCTTGCGCATGGTCTTCACGAGCAGCGTCACTGTGTACGGCTACAGGCGGCCGGGCGAGGTCATAACTGAGGATACAGCGACGAGGCCGAAAAGTGACTACTCGAGGAGCAAGCTTATGGCTGAGCAGGTCGTGGGCTCCTACGCGAAGTCATATGACAGGTTCACATTCACTACGCTCCGGCTGGGCACGCTCTACGGCTTGGGTTACGACGAGCCGTCGTTCTCCAAGGTATTCAGGATGATAAGGGACGGTTCGATGCGCTACATAGGGAGCCCGTCGAACCACCTGACGCTATTGCATGTAGACGATGCAGTTGACGCGCAGATGGCGGCGGCGGCCGCTGCCGACTCAAACAGGGTCTACAACGTGACCGATGGCGTGGCGCACACAGAGAAGGAGCTCTTCGAGCTTGTAGCGAAGTTCTTCGGCACCGCGGCACCGGACAAGACCGTCGGCATCGTGACCGCCAGAATCGCAGCGAAGCTGCAGGGCGTGAACAGCGACGAGCTGGAGTTCCTGGCAAGCGACAGGGTCATCAGCATAGACAGGGCCAGGCGCGAGCTGGGTTTCGAGCCCAAGAGGCGCGTGGAGGTCGAGGGCATGGAAATGCTTAAGAGGTTCGCTGAGAGATACCACGCAGGCACTGGCGCGTCCGTGGGATGATTGACTTGCGAATGGGAAAGACCGAACGCTACATACACGAGCTGCTGGATACGAAGGGCGCGATGCTGTTCTCGCTCATAGACCCGGTCGACTACCCGACAGGGGACGACGCAGTCAGGACCGCGAAGGCGTTGAACGAGGGCGGCTCAGACGCCATACTACTCGGCGGCAGCACAGGCGCGCAGGGCGAGCTGCTGGATGACGCTGCCAAGGAGATAAAGGAATCGATAGACGTGCCGCTCATAGTGTTCCCGGGCAACATCGCGACCGTTACTAGGCATGCAGACGCGATATACTTCATGTCGCTCCTCAACGCCAGGAACCCGTACTGGATAACGCACGCGCAGATGCTGTCCGCGCCAGTGATCAGGAGCATGGGCATCGAGCCGCTGCCTGTCGGCTACATAGTCGTATACCCCGGAGGCACGGTAGGCTGGGTCGGCGACGTGAACGTCGTGCCGAGGGAGAAGCCGAAGATAGCGGCATCGCTCGCGCTGGCCGGAGAGTATCTTGGCAACAGGCTAATCCTGACTGACACCGGCTCGAACCCGAGGGCGCAGCACTCAGGGCCGATACCGAACGAGATGGTCAGGGCAGTGAAGTCGATGATCAGCGTGCCGTACATAGTTGCCGGAGGCATAACGAGCACAACAGAGCTTCGCGGCGCATACGCTAGCGGCGCCGACATAGTGCAGATAGGCACTGCGTTCGAGAACGGCAGCAACCCGCTCAGGAGGGCGCGGCTCTTCTCCAAGGTCGCCTCGGAGGAGGGCATGAGGAAGCTGCGCGAGCGCTGATGGCATGCGCGAGATCTCTTCCGTGGAGATCGCCGCAGTGGTCGGGGAGCTGCGTGGCCTGACCGGCGGACGCATAGACAAGCTGTATGAGCTGGGCCCGGGCAGGTTCAGGATCGCGATAAGACATGGCGAAGGCAGGGCGAACCTGGCGTGCGTTCTCGGGCGCACACTGAATCTCACATCGTACATGGAGAAGGCAGAGCAGCCGACCGGCTTCGCGGCCGCGTGCAGGAAGCTAGTTGACGGAGCGACAATCGAGGCCATAACCCAGGTGAACCACGACAGGATAGTAGACATCGCTGCAAGGCGCGCTAGCGGGGCCCTGCACATGATCATAGAGATGTTCGGCGGCGGCAACCTGGTCGTGACAGGCGCCGACATGAGGATACTGCTGGCGTACAGGACCCATGACTACAGGGAGCGCAGCATAAGGGCCGGGGCCGCGTACAAGCCACCTAGCGGTTCGCCGACGTGGATAGGCGGCTCGGCTGGTGCAGAGGCAGGCAGGCTCGTGGCTGACGCACTGGCGAGTGCGAAGCCCGGTTCCAAGGCGATGCCGGCCCTCTTCGCTGCGTTCGGCATCGGTACAGTATACATAGAGGAGGCGCTTGCAAGCGCTGGCATAGACGCCAGGGCGGATCCGAAGACCATCGACCAAGACGCGACCAACAGGCTCGCGACATTGCTGCGCGGCATGGCAGACCTTGCCGAAAAGAACGAGCCGGCCATATTCAGGGAGCGTGGCAAGGCTGTCGACTACGCCCTGTGCCGGCTCTCGAAGTACGCTGGAGCGGAAGCGCAGCGGTTTGATACCGTGAGCGCCATGCTCGATGCGTTCTACAGCGAGAACCCTGCAACTGGGAACGCACCGGATGAGAAGGAGGCGGAGATCAGGGCCAGCATAAAGAAACAGGAGGAACTCGTGGTCGAGTTGGGGCCGAGGATAGAGTCTGCGAGGGCCGCGGGCCAGGCGATATTCAACAACATGGCTCTGTTCAACGGCATAGCCGAGGCGGCGAGGAACGACAAACACACAAGCGCGGACGAACTCCAACGCTTATTCCCACAGGTGAGGATAAAATCTGTGGACCTGAAGGAGAAAACCGTTACGATAGAGGTGTAAAGGCGGTGATAAGGCTTACGTTCCTTGGAACATCGGGATCTGCGCCCAGCAAGGGCCGCGGCCTGCCGAGCTTCGCCGTCTGGTACGATGGAGGCGTATACCTGTTCGACTGCGGCGAGGGGACGCAACGGCAGATGCTCAAGTTCGGGGTAAATGCGTCGTCGCTTAGGGCCATATTCATCACGCATGTGCACGGTGACCACACCATAGGCATAGCCGGCCTGCTGCGCACCCTGGCGCTGAACAGGAGGACCGCGCCGCTAGAAATCTTCGTGCCAACTGGCTCCGAGAAGGCCATAGCTGCCCTGGCCAGCTTCGACGGGGCGCACATGGGCTACGAGATAGTCATACGCGGCGTTCATAGGGGCATAGTCTTCGATGGCGGAGCCTTTGCGGTAGAGGCCTTCGGGCTAGAGCACTCAGTGCCAGCGTACGGCTACGCTTTCGTAGAGAAGGACAGGGTGCACTTCATAAAGGAAAAGGCAGCCAGGCTTGGCATAAAGGGCACTATGTTCCGCGAGCTTTCCGCAAAGGGCAGTATAAGGATAGGAAGAGGTACCGTGAGGCTAGGGGACGTGACAACTACAGAGAAGGGCGTGAGGATCGTCTACGCGTCGGACACGCGGCCGGCGCAGACGACGATGAAGATCGCAAAGGGCGCCGACCTGCTCATACACGAGGCCACGTACGCGAACGAGCTGGCACGGCTGGCAGAAGAGAGAATGCACTCGACCGCTTCCGAGGCGGCTGCGGTGGCCAGGAAGGCAGGTGTCAAGATGCTCGTGCTGACGCATATCAGCACGAGGTACAAGACAGGCAGGGTGCTGCAGGCGGAGGCCAGGAAAGTGTTTAAAAACACTGAAGTGGCAAAGGATGGTCTGACCATCACGCTCTAGGGGCCCGTAGTCGAGTGGTAAGACGTTACCTTGACAAGGTAAAAATCCGGCGTTCGATTCGCCGCGGGCCCATTTCGTGCAACCGTCCAAACGCTTTTATATATATTTATACTATATATAAACGGTGATTCTGTGGCGAAGCTGATCTCCATAACCGAAAACCTTTATGACGAGCTTTCTAGGATGAAGGGTAAAAAGCTCTCCTTCTCCGGTATAATCTCCAAGATGCTCGAAGCCTATAAGAGCTCAGCAGATATAAGCAGGTTTGCCGGCGTCCTTAAGGACAAGGACGTGAGCGAATGGCTAAAGGATGTGGAACAGGGCAGAAAGAGGAGCTTCCGCAGGCCAATTGCAAACTTGTAGGCAGTGAGGCGCATGGCAGTTTTTGACACGAACCTCCTCATAAATTACTTGCACGGCGACAAGAAGGCGATAGAAGCAGTAAGGATGTACTCGAAGATTGGCAGGCTTTCGATAACGTGCATAAATAAATACGAGCTAATGCGTGGTGCTACGCTTGCAGGCGAAATGCTGTTAGATGAACTCCTTAGCAACTTTAACGTGCTTTATTTTGATAATGGTTCCATAGCGATTGCATCTAACATCTATAAAAAATTGAGATCCGAAGGTAAGATTGTAGATGATGCAGACATACTTATAGCGAGTATTGCAATCGCCAACGACGAAATACTAATAACTTCAGACAAGGACTTTGAGCGCATCAATTCCAAGCTTATAAAGGTTGTTAGTTAGTGCAAATGTTAGGGACCGAAGTTCGATTCTCCGCGGGCCCGTCCAAGCCTGTCGTCCGGCATACCGGGTTCGTTTCCGGAACCCGGACCAGGGGCGGAAGCGCGCGTAAACACTGGTTCGGGGTTCGTTTCCAAGCGCTTCCGTAACGCACAAGGGTTTAGGGACCAGGGTTCGCGGTCGGATTTCAAGGGCTTCCTGCAATACGCGGAGCACTTTGGCGACACAATATCTAAGAGCAGCCAGCACAGTTGAGACTCGGGTGAAGAAGGAGGGCGCTGCATTGCCCTGCTGCATAACCGCGATTTGCGGCAAGCATTATATATATGAGTGTTCATTCATATATTATGCGAACAACAAGCATGCAATTCGATGCGGTGTCTGCAGTACTTAGGGACAGGGCTTACCTAAGCGCATTCGTCGCACTCTTCATCATCTCGTTGGCAGCTTATTCGTACCTGTTGTCGAGCTCATCGCTCAATCTCGCAATGCCGAGGATAGCTTTTGGACTGAACGCCTACGCTCTAAGCGTGTCCATATTGATCAGCGCGCTGCTCTCGCTGTCTCTGGTAACGAACACGTTTGCTTTTTTGAACGGCGCGCGCTCTCGCACCAAGCTTGGAGCCGGCTCGATAATAGCTGGGATAATACCAATGACTCTTTGCTGCACTTCGATAATACCGAGCCTGCTGGCTCTTTTGGGCGCATCCACAGCCACAATAATCGGCACGACAGGGGCATTGCAGGGCCCATTCGCAACTTACGAGACGCTTTTCATAATAGTTTCCATAGCGCTCTTGGCTCTGAGCGTTTTCCTCAATACGAGAAGCATAGCGAGATGTTGCAGGGTTGGTAGAAATGAGAAATAAAAAGATGGTGGCTGCGGTTGCTGCCGTGGTGGTAGCTGCAGTCATAATAGCCTTAGCGTACGAAGGCGGGAATGGCAGGAATGCCCAGCTGCAAAACATCACGATAGGCTCGCGCGCCCCGGATTACGGCTTCCTCGTAGCTAACGGCTCTACGGTCAACTTATCTGCGTATATCGGCCATCCCGTGCTTCTCTGGTTTGTAACCACATGGTGCCCTAGCTGCGCACAAGGCAGTGAAGCCATAAACCAGAACTACCAATTCTTCAGGCAGCATGGGATAAAAATCGTAGAATTGGAGCTCTACAGGGATTTGGGGTATAGCGGCCCGGCAATTACGAGTTTCGTAGGCTCCTATGCGCCAGCCGCGTATTTGAACGGTACAGTAATACCGGCATACGCAGGGTACAACATGACCGCGGAATACGACCCTTCTGGTTATCTAGACATATATTACCTGATCGCAGCCAACGGTACGATATTGTACATTAGCGGTTCCCCGTCGTCCACCCTCGGCCAGCTCGAGGCAGAGATAAATAGAGCGCTATAGTGATTCCATGGATAAGTTAGAGGTCAAAACATTCTTTTTCGCAATGGGCGATTACAGCAGGTTTAGGATACTGGCTTCTCTTGCGAAACGGGATTTGAACGTGAGCGGGATAGTGGCAGCTACCGGAATCGAGCAGAGTAACGTATCGCACCACATGTCCTGCCTTTTAAATTGCGGTTTTGTCAAGGTGAAGAGGAATGGTAAGGAGCGTGTTTACAGCCTGAATGCGGAAGTAAAGCCCATGATAATTAGCATAATGAGACACATAGATAGGTATAGAGAGCGCATAATTTCGTGCAAACTCGCGGACATGGAGTACATTTCGAAGGCGATTGCATAGAGACTTTCGAATACGCCATACTGGGGCAGGGCGCTGCCGCTTTCTCTGCAGCTATAAAGGCCAACCGCTTAGGGATAAGGACGGTTATGATAGGCAAGAACGTTACCGAAGGGGCCGTACTTGGGGGTACGTGCATTAACGTCGGCTGCGTGCCAAGCAAGAGGCTCATAACAGTAAGCACATTCGCAGAGGAACTCAGGAAAAGGAGATTTGCCGGGGTTGGTTATGAAATAAGTAGTATAGATTACGCAAAAATCGCAGAGGAAAAGGATCGCCTTGTGAACGAACTTAGGAACGAAAAATATGAGAATGTGCTTGAGGCCCTAGAAAACGTCACGTACATTGAAGAAATCGGTTCATTTGCGGACAAGAATACTGTAAGAGCGGGCAGAAATGAAATAAACGCCAAGAACATTCTTATTGCAACTGGGGCGAAGGCCGCCGTTCCTGCAATAAACGGGATAGAGAAAGCCAGCTACCTAACGAACGAGGACGCTCTGTCGCTCAAAGAGCTGCCGCAGTCCCTCATAGTCGTCGGGGGAAGAGCGCTCGGCTTGGAGTTCGCCCAGCTTTTTGCCAAGCTCGGCGTCGAAGTAACCCTATTGCAGAGGAGCAGTAGGATAATCCCGAATTGGGAGCCGGAGATAAGCGAGCATCTTGCTACGTATCTCAAGGAAAGCGGGGTTAATATAGCGACAAATGTGACGCTAGCAAGCATCGATACTAAAAATGGGCTTGCGGCAATAGCGGCCCAAGCTGGTGGAAAGGAGATCACCTTCGAAGCGAATGAGGTGCTGTTTGCGACAGGCAGAAGCGCGAATACAGAGAGCTTAAATCTTGACGCCGCGAATGTCGGGTTAAATGAAAAGGGGTTTGTAAAGGTAGACAGTAAGCTCATGACCACGGCTGACAACATCTATGCCGCAGGCGACGTGACTGGCGAGCCGATGCTGGAAACGCTGGCCGCGAAGGAAGGAAATGTCGCAACCTCTAACATCTTCGAGAAGGCTAACAGGGAAATAAACATGAACGAAGTCCCTAGCGCAATATTCACCTATCCTGAAGCGGCCATGGTTGGGCTTACCGAAGAGCAGACAGTTAAACATAAGATAAAATGCAATTGCAGCCCGATAAAATTCGAATTCGTTGCGAAAGCAGCAATAGTCGGGGATACCAGGGGCGTTATTAAGATAGTGATAGACAATGACACCAAAAGGATATTTGGTGTGCACATTCTGGCGCCCCATGCAGCAGACCTCATACACGAGGGCGTGCTGGCCGTGAAATTCGGGCTGACCATTGACGACATAATAGATACGGTACATGTCTTTCCTACTCTAAGCGAGGGATTCAAGCTTGCGGCACAATCCTTTTATAGCGACTTGAATAATCTAAGTTGCTGCACAGAGTAGCCAGCCGGCGCGAATGGCGCCACAGACGCTGGTTCATGTTCGCGCGGGCACTGAAGTTTGGGGTCTTGCAATGGCCGAAAAGATAAGATGCGCACACATATTGGTCGAGAAGTTCTCCACGGCGCAGGAGGTGCTGAACAAGCTGAACGCTGGCGAGAGCTTCGGGAAGCTGGCCGGCGAGTACTCAATCGATGGTACTAGGAAGCGCGGCGGCGACCTCGGAGTCTTCGGCCATGGAGCGATGGTGAAGCCCTTCGAGACCGCGGCGTTCGCGCTGCAGAAGGGACAGGTTTCCGGAATAGTGAAGACCGAGTTCGGCTACCACATAATAAAGAGGCTGGACTGAAGCGCCGCACCCTTAGCAAAACGCGGTAGTAAAAGTTTTAGGTACTGAGGGTATTGTACCGGCAAGACGCCCGCCAGAGGCACTTGTTTCCATTTATGAACGCTGGTGCGGTCAGTTGCTGCATGCCGCTCATGCACGTCGATACGGCCTGCAGGGGCGCCCTGCGGCTTGGTGCATGCATGAAATCTAGAAATGGGCGCGGTTAAAAGGATAGCAAGGCTGGCCATAGCAAGCTATTCGAATGCAGCATGCGGCCTGCACTACACGAGAGGAAACCGGCCAACGGACGCGAGGCATTGTGTTATGTACACTATACATGCAATCAGACAGCCGGACAGCCTCTCGAAGAGCAGAGGGCGTGCAAACTGGGCTGACCATGCGAGCAGCTGACGCGCAGATGAACCGACGTTGTCATATGGGCGCGCAGCAATCTTGACACTGATCCGTATGGCGCCGTTTTATATACGAAGATTTCACAACATGATTGCAGGACAATTGACACATGGTGGCGTGCATGGCAACAGACCCAGTATGCGGTATGTACGTAGATGAGAAGGGCTCTTCTCTCACCAGCGTTAAGGAGGACAGGAAATACTACTTCTGCAGCGCTACATGCAAGCTCCAGTTCGACAAGCCTGAACTCGAGATGAAGGTGCTGAAGCGTGCCCTAGCGGTGGCATGGCCACTGACGGTAATAGTGGCCATACTCACATACGTTCTGCGGTTAAGCTACGACAACTATGTGATGCTTGTGCTTGCCAGCATAGTGCAGTTCTACGCCGGGCAGAGGTTCTACGCCGGCATAATCGATGCGATAAAGAACAAATCAGCGAACATGGATACGCTCATAGCAATCGGGACGAGCGCAGCCTGGGCGTATAGCACTGTGGTGGTGCTTTTCCCGGCTGTCTTTCCAACTGGCGGCGTCTATTACGATACATCAACGATCATAATAGCCCTCATACTGACCGGTACGTACATGCAGAGGCTCGCAGAGGCGAGGGCATCCACCGCGGTTTCGGCGCTGGTGGCGCTGCAGCCCGAGATAGCGCACTTGGTAAAAGGGGACGATATAACAGACGTCCCGATAGAGCGGATCGAGGAAGGCGACATACTACTCGTAAAGCCGGGAGAGAAGATACCGACTGACTCTATTGTCCTGGAAGGCGAAAGCTATGTCGACGAATCCATGATTACCGGGGAGAGTATACCGGTTACAAAGAGAAAGGGGGACAAGGTGACTGGAGGAACCATGAACTCCACCGGCTCACTTAGGATGACTGTGACCAAGGTGGGCGAGGATACCGCGCTAGCGCAGATAATAAGGATAGTGAGGGATGCGGCTTCGAGCAAGGTCCCGATACAAAAGCTTGCAGACAAGGTATCGTCCTATTTTGTGCCAATCGTGGTACTGATCGGACTCGTGGCTGCGCTCGCGTGGTATTTTGTCGGAGGGGTAGGACCGAACGTTTCCATACTCATATTCGTCAGCGTGCTAATCATAGCCTGCCCGTGTGCGCTCGGCATCGCAACCCCGGCAGCGCTTCTTGTCTCGTCAGGAAAAGCGGCTGCCGAGGGCATACTGGTTAAGAGCGGTGAAAGCCTACAGATCGCAAGCAAGGTAGATACCATAGTGCTGGACAAGACTGGCACACTGACCAAGGGCAGGCCGGAAGTCACTGACATCGTGACGCTTTCGACTTACAGCGACAAGCAGGTGCTCGGGTTCGCTGCCGTAGCTGAGATAAATTCAGAGCACGTGCTCGGCAAGGCGATAATTGCTAGGGCCGATAATGAAGGGATAAAGACGGAATTCCCGAAGAAATTCGAGTATGAGCAGGGTTTCGGAATAACCGCATTTGACAAGGCTGGTAAGAAAATAGCGATAGGCAACAGGGGACTGTTCGGCGGGAGCCTGCCGGAAGAGCCTGAAAGGCAGCTACGGGAATTGGAATCCGATGGCAAAACGACGCTGATTGTGGGCGTTGACGGCATTATAGTAGGCCTCATAGCCCTAGCTGACGTGCTGAAGGAGGACAGCAAAGATGCTATCGAGGCGCTGCAGAGTTCTGGCAGGGAGGTCTGGCTCGTCACAGGGGATAACGAGCGTGTAGCAAACGCCGTAGCTAGGCAGCTAGGCATAACGAACGTTATGGCGCAGTCTAAACCGGAGCAGAAGATGGAGAAGATCGTTGACTTGCAGAAATCCGGCAGGGTAGTGGCAATGGTCGGCGATGGCGTGAACGATGCACCAGCGCTCACGAAGGCCAACCTGGGCATAGCGATTGGCGCTGGCACGGACGTGGCTGTACAAGCGGGCGGCATAATACTTATGAGTAACAGTATCTACGATGCCTACATCGCGCTGGAACTAGGCAAGAGGACAATGTCAAAGATAAGGCAGAACCTCTTCTGGGCCTTCGGGTACAACACGATACTGATCCCTGTCGCTGCGGGCGCCCTGATACCGTTTTTCACCATACGCATATACGCGTTCCTGCCGCTGCTCGCTGCGTTCGCAATGGCCTTCAGTTCCGTTACCGTGGTATCGAACTCGCTGCTGCTCGCGAGATACGGAGTGACTGGCCCAGCCCATAGCAGATTGAGTAAGTAATTTATGGCGCGCTTGCACAACACACAACGGGTGCTGTATGGCAACACTGGCTTTCGTGACATCGAATGATGGCAAGCTACGCGAGTTCGGGCAGATGCTCGGCGTGGAGCTTGAGCGCGTCGACCTTCGATTAGAAGAGCTACAATCGCTCGACACGGCAGCGGTGGCAACCGACAAGGCGCGACAGGCTTATTCAGTGCTGGGAAGGCCGGTCGTGGTCGAGGACACCGGCTTATACATTGACGCCTGGAACGGCTTCCCGGGAGCGCTGGTCAAATGGCTCGTCAAGTCGGTCGGACTGCAAGGAATCGTCAGGATGCTCGGCAACGAGACCGACAGGCGCGCACACGCGAAGACCTCGATATGCCTGCGCTACGGCGGCGGCACCAGGCTGTTCGAGGGGACCGTGCATGGCAGCATAGCCGATAGCGTCAGGGGTACCAGCGACTTCGGCTGGGATCCGATATTCATACCAGAGGGCATGAGCAACACCTTCGCAGAGCTTGGACATGAGCCCAAGAATGCGGTATCGATGCGCAGCAAGGCTGTGGCTGCGCTGAGGGAATTCCTAGATAAGAATGGTGTTTCGGATTGAGCAGTGCAAGAACCGGATTATTGATACGTGACCTCAGGCCCGGGGACTTCCAGGACCTTATAGACGCTTACTACAGTTATTACAGGGAACTGGCCGACAACACCGCCTTCGGCCTTGCGTTATACAGGACAAAACCATCCTATGGGAGCGAGCTAGAATGGTTCTCACATCTATACAGGGACCTCGAGGCAGGCAACTGCGTGGCAAAGGTGGCAGTGGTCCACGGCAGGATCGTGGGCATGTGCAACGTGACAAGGCAGCGGCCTGGTTCGGAGGCCGACCACATTGGCGAACTGGGGATCGCCGTAAGGAGCGGTTACAGAAACAGGGGCATAGGCAGTAAGCTTATGGCTTCTGCCATTTCTGCGTGCAGGGGCAGGTTCGAGACCATACAGCTCAGCGTGTTCGCGGTAAACTACGCTGCTATCAGGCTCTACAAGAGCGTAGGCTTCGTCAGGTGGGGCACGCTGCCAAGAGCGGTTAGGCGCGGCCGGCGCTATTTTGACCAGGACCTCATGTTCCTAGACCTGCGCGGATGAGACGGCACATTTCCTGCGTTTGTCGGCGTAGGAACGACAGGCGCGGCTATTTTTTGGTGTAGCGGTGTAACCATCGAATTCGATTAGATTTAAATATTAATCGAATTTCAGTTCCTAATGGATGAGGGAGGGAAATGACCACTATAGCGACTGTGCGTTATGATGGCGGTAGGATAACCGGCGCGGACAGCCGGGCCACTTCACTATTCAGCGACTATGAGGACACTTTTGAGAAGACTTTCACCCTAAACGGCAGCAACATACTGGTTCAGATGGCTGGCAGCGTGGCGGTGGCCGAGAAGGCCGTGAACATAATAGCGGCCGTCATGATGAACTACCCGAACGATGACATAGAGAGCCACGCAGACGAGATAAGCGTGGGGCTCGAGATGCTAGCTAGACGGCTAAAGGAGGAGCAGTCTAGGGCGGGCGTGCTCATGGGCTCTGCGCCGAGCGACAACTTCTCGAAGTTGATCGTGACCGTGAGTGATGGCAACGCTACGAAGAGCTTTGTGGCCGAGGTAGGCGTGACCTACGACAGGACCGGCGCGGTCTACACTGACACCGGCAAGGAGATACACGGGTCGGCAACGATAGAGGCGGAGCTGCTCAACAGCTTCAAGAAGCTCAACGACGCGGAAGCGGTAGCGGTCGGACCAGACCCCAGGTCGCAGTTGGTACTCGAGACGATACTCTCTGGCCTAGGCACCGACCCGAGCAAGATAAGCGAGGACGAGGCGAAGGCAGCAGTGCTCGCGCTCATAAAGACCTTCTCTGATAAGAACGAGGGTGTGCACTGGCCCATACACCAGTGGAAGGTCGAGGACCGCAACCCTATACCTACGGAGGTCGCGACCTACGCAGGCGAGAACGAGGTGACCGGCACCAGTAAGGAGCTGCTTGAACACATAATGCCGCTGGCCAACAAGGCTTTCGACGTTGCGACATTGGGATACATGGAGAGGTACTTCAATAGGGAACGCGACTCCATAAAGGCCAAGTTCGACGAGGAGCGCGACGGCAAGGTGACGCTGAAGCAGGAAGACCGGGAGTTCCTTCAGAGGCGCGCCATACAGAACGCCATGTACACGTCGCAGATAGGCGCTGAACTTGCGCGCGCCAAGCAGGAGCAGAGGGACGAAATCCGCAGCCTCAGGCAGTACATAAGCCAGCGCAACACGGTCAAGGGTTCGCAGGGGCAGGATGTGGGGCATGAGGCCGGACAGCAGCCGTCGGATTCGATCAGGAGCCTGCAGAGGCGTGACGAGGCGCAGCCAACACCGAAGGACAGGGTAAAGAACCCTAGCTGATCCGGCGTTGGCGCGTTATAGCGCCTTATGCGCATAGTTTCTTATAGCCGATGCGCGGTAGAATATAATATGCTGGGATTCAGCAGGATAGCTTGCTGGCGCGCTCGTGGCGGAGCGCAGTCAGCGATGGAGTTCCTGCTCACCTACGGCTGGGCGATACTGATCGTTGCCGTGGTCCTCGCAGCTCTCTTCGAGCTCGGTGTCTTCAACGGACTGGGCGGAGCCCAGGCATGCATAGCACAGGCTGGCTTCATATGCAAGAACCCGATATACACGGCCAGCAGCATAACCTTCACGTTCGGTCAGACCAACGGCAGGGACTACTACGGCAACTGGGTCTTCGTCGCCGCGCAGGGCGAGGCTCTGAACTCTAGCGGCATACCGGTGAACCTCACGTGCACCCAGACCGGCTGCGCGAACGCAGTGACAGTGGGTCTTCCGGGACCTGACGGCGTCAGAGCACTGGTACCGGGCCAGACAGTCACAGTGGTTTTCCCGGCGAATGTTTTCCCCGCAGGCGCAGTACCAAGCAACCCGCCCATCGGCACGCAGTTCGCCGGCTACGTCTGGTTCGGCTACTGCACAGCGCAGCCATGCCCAGCGCCAACCTCGTTCTCAAAGGTCGCCACGCTGACCGTCAGGTCGTCGGCCAGTTTCCTAGGCCCTACCACAACGTCCACAACCGTGACGTCCACGACGTCATCGTCAATAACTTCCTCCAGCACGACTACTACGACAACCACAACAACGACGACATCAAGCTCGTCCAGCACGACGAGCACGATAAGTACTACCACAACGACGACCACGTCAAGCACCAGCACCACAACGATATGTTCGGTGGACGATCAAACGAGTGGCTATGACCAGAGCTGCAACGTCGTGTTCACCAAAAACGAGGGCCTATCCGGTGACATCCTAACAACAGGCAGCATAACAATAAACGGCGGGGTGACGCTTACTACGAATGGCCACAGCCTAATCGCAGGCACAACCTTCATCAACAATGGCGCAATCGACACGGGCAACCTCAACAACGGCGGACCGGCACCTGGTGGCACAGGAGGCTCGGGCAATGCCGGCGGCTCCGTGCCGAGCTCGTACGCGGGTTCCGGGGCTTCAGGAGGCAGCGGCGGCACAGGCTGCGGCTGCAACGGCCCCTCTGGCGCAGGCGGCAACACGCAGGCCCAAGGTGGCAGCCCAGTGTGCGCCTGCGGCGGCAACGGCAACCCTGGTGCAACTCCGACGCCGCCGACGCTATCGAGTTCGATAATAAACTCGTGGTACAACAGCGGCATCGGTAGCTTCCTAAACGCGGCTGGAGGGGGGTCGTCCGGTCCGAATGCTGGCCCGCAGGGAGCCGGGAGCGGCGGCGGCGGCGCATATGGACTCTATATCCAGGCTGAAGCTATAACTCCAGGAACAATCAATGCGAACGGGCAGTCTGGCGCAACCGGTGACTCGGGAGGTGGCGGAGGGGGCGGCGGTGCAGTATTGCTGGCTTACCAAACTAGCCTCGGGAGCACGGCCTCCATCAGCGTTTTGGGCGGAGGCGGTGGCGGTAGCGACAACTGCGGCTGCCAGTACGGAGGTGCTGGCGGCAACGGCCAGGTACTCCAATACCAGTGGTCGAGCGCGCCGGTGACGCCGTAGCTGCTTGAATCCTTTGGTGTGCACATGAGAAAACGCATCGCAGTAATCCTGTTCGCAGTCGCGGTAATCGCTGTGGTAGCCTCCGTTCTTATAGTTGCTGCACTAAACGGCCACAAGAGCACTACGCAGCGAAGTACCTCAAGCAGCACGACACAGCAAGGGGTTTCAGGTGGGAGCGGACCTTACATAACAAGAACCCAGGCGTCATCGCTCCTCGGGTCTGGGGTGAATTACACTGTGACTCAGTACGAGGGTCTCAGCATAGCGACGTATTTCCCGCCTTACGCCAGAAATTCCACAAGCGCGTGGATTGCTTCGTATAGGGCGTCCTCAGGCGCTGCGCTCACAGAGACGCTGTACAACTCCACGAACGCAGGCACGATGTACTCTGTGCTCTACGAGTACAACGCGCCAAACATGACCGCGACTGGAAGGAGCGGTTCAATGGAGTATGCCTACGGGCTGAAGAACTCTGGTGGCAAGAACGCACAGACCTTGTTCCTGTTCGGGCATGAGGGCGATTACATGGCGGTGATCCAGGCTTACGCCGCAGAAAATTCCAGCGCGCTCAATGTGACAGCATTTGTGGAGACGGCTGCGGCGGACATGTCTTAGCCGCGCTGGCCGGCCCGGATCTACTGGCGAACGGCGCGCTCCTGACGATGAAAATCACGCCTTCTCCTCGAGCTCGAGCGCCTTGTTCAGCTGCTCCCTGTTCTTGACGTCGACTACCTCGTTCAGGAACTCGAGGTGCCTGGGGTTGCACCTGCGCTCCTTCTGCCTCATGGCAGTTACGACCTTGACGAAGCCGTCATCGAGCACGCCGGTTATGACGGCGCGCCTGCCTGCGTCCCTCCCATATTTCTTTATGCAAATCCTGCCGACCTGAACCAGCATGCGAAACACCTAAGCGAACTTCTTCTTGTCCCTGGCGAGCGCGACCATCGATATTATCGAGGCCATCTCATCGGGCGTGAACTTCTCAGTGTTGAACTCTATGTCGAATATCGAATGGTCGTTGAGGTCTATGCCGTAGGTCTTCTGCCAGCGCTCCACATTGCCCTGGTCCTTCTCCACCATGTACGCCTCTATGAACTTCCTGTCCTTGTTCTTGAGCTCCATGAGGCGCCTGACGCGCTCGTCATGGCTGGCGTTCAGCCACACCCTGAGCGTGGCGTCCTTTATAAGCCAGGCGCATAGCCACGTGCTCACGACGCAGTTCTTGCCCTTCGCCTGCGCCACGATCTGCTTGTCGAAGTCAGCCTCATACTGCTTGGTGACGCTCCTCTGCATCTGGAGCAGGTCGCGCTCGTCGGTAGTGACGTCCTTGTACGACTTCTGTATGTGCGCTATGTTCAGCTCCTTGGCCAGGAGCTCACCTAGCGTGGTCTTGCCGCTCCCGCTGAGCCCAGCCAGGCATATCCTTATCATCGTACCATCAATCAGTGCGCGACCAGTTGCAACACGAACCTGCGCTGCTTCATCCCTATGTCGTTGAGCTTCAGCTCGCTCTGCTCCACCCTGCTGCCGAGCGTCACTATCTGGGCCGTGCACCTGGCGCAGAGCACGCCGCCGAAGAGCCTGCTGTTGCTCCTCCTGGACCTGCCGCCCTTGACGCTTATGCCGTTCAGTTCCGCGCTGCAGAGCGCGCAGCTCGGCTGCCTAGGCTTCGCCCGCGTATAGTGTATGACGTTTCTCTTCTTCGACGTTATCCTGTGGGCCTTCCTGAAGCCGTGGGATCTCAGCATTGGTTTTGGCAATTGAACACCAGTACCCGAACCTAAAAGGTGGTATATATTACACAAAGAAACGTATTTAGATATTAGCGGCGCGGTGCGCTTGGCGCAGAGGGCCTCGCGCGGCAATTTAAAAGGCTGGCAGAGTACAGGTAGCAATTGAGATGGGTTGCGCTCGCGCCCTTGCCTTCGGAAACCGGTCAATACGATGCGGTCGCCTATGGGGCGCGCAACGGCATAAATATTTTGACTGCACACGATACAAGTGGCTCCTATCGGCGTACATGGGGTAGCTCGACATGACGCGGGACAACAAGGGATTGGAGAGGTACAACAGGAAGCTCGAGAAGAACCCGCACAACTTCAAGGCGCTGTTCGGCAGGGCAGAGCTGTTCATAGATGCCGGCATGCTAGAGAAGGCGTTCTACGACATGCGCGAAGCGGCGGCGCTCGACCCGAACAACAAGAAGGTCGCGCGTGCATTGGCGGGGCTCGGCAGCTACATGAAGGGCATAGACAGGCTGTACAACGAGAAGGACGTCAACGGCGCCCTCGATTACCTGCTGCAAGCGAGCGTGACATTCCCGGATAACATAGGCGTCATGCGCAGGATGTCGCTGTGCTACATGAGGCTGCAGGCCTTCAACAAGGCCATCGAGTACCTGAACAAGATACTCGAGATAGACCCTGAAGACTACGAGGCCCACAACGCGCTGGCCAGCTGCTACCATTACGGCTATGGCGTAGGCAAGGACCACGAGAAGGCCCTCGAGCTGTACAAGAGGGCCATAGACTTGATGCAGAACGCAGAGCACAAGAACTGGGCGGTATACACGAACATGTCCGACCTGCTGACCGCGATGAAAAGGTATGACGAGGCGCTGTCCTACGCGGAGAAGGCCCTGTCGATAGAGCCGAACGCTGCATACGCTCTCGTGGCAAGGGCGTCCGCGCTGCGGGCGCTGGATCGCAAGAGGGAGGCGATGGAGACGCTGCAGAAGGCGCTCGTGTCCGAGCCGGACAACGCCGCGGCGAGGCAGCTGCTGCAGGAGCTTACCGGAATGAGCGCCACGGAGCAGGCAGCGAAGGAGGGGCTGACGAAATTCCAACTGGCGGAGGTGCCCAAGACGACGTTCGCTGACGTGGCAGGAATGGACGAGCTTAAGGACGCGCTCAAGGAGCTGATCATATACCCGTTCACTAGCCCTGGCATAACCAAGGAGTACGGTGTCAAGGCAGGCGGCGGCGTGCTGCTCTACGGCCCGCCGGGCTGCGGCAAGACCTACATCGCGAAGGCGATAGCTGGCGAGTCTAAGGCCAACCTGATCGTAGCCAGCATACCTGAGGTGCGCGGCGTGTGGGTCGGCACGAGCGAGAGGAACATCCACAACTTATTCGAGCTAGCACGGCACAGCGCGCCTGCGATACTATTCATAGACGAGATAGACGCGCTGGGCGGCACAAGGGGCGATGCGTCATCTGGCGTCTACAGGCAGGAGGTTAACGTCTTCCTGACCGAACTGAACGGCCTGTCATCATACAACGAGAACATACTCGTGATAGGCGCGACCAACGCGCCATGGCTGCTCGACCCCGCGCTGAAGCGCAGCGGCAGGTTCGACCAGCTCATATACATACCTCCGCCGGACAAGAGGGCCCGCATCGCCCTCTTCAGGTACTACCTAAGAGACAAGCCGCTTGACGCCGGCATAGACTTCGATAGGCTGGGCGAGATAACCGCTTATTACTCCTCTGCTGAAATCGCGGCGATATGCGATGCCGCATCGAAGATACCGTGGAAGGAGGCCATAAAGACCTCAAAGAGGCGCGGGATAAACATGCAGGACATCGAGTACTCGATATCCAGGGTGGCGCGCTCGCTGCCGGATTGGTACGAGGCCACGAAAACTGCAATAAGCAACATGCGCGACCTGTATCCGGAGCTCGCGAGGGACATAGCTGAATACGAGAGGCACAGGTCATCAGGTTGAGCGCGACGCGGGCTGCCAAGGCAGCGCAACGATTTTAAAGCTAGACGATTAACACTGGTGATGATACTATGGCTGACGATACGGCGGGGGAGGCCAGTGAACCAAGGGGAGCTGGCCCAAAGGGAAAGAAGGGCTCGATGAACTTGGTGCTGATAGCCGTTGTAGTAGCGATCGCAATCGTTGCCATAGTGCTCCTGTCACAGTCGCAGGGCAGGGCCTCCAACTCTGTCACCTCGAAGCTCGAGGCCTCGCTGCCGCTGAACAAGCCCATGGGCCTCGCGCAGTTCAGCTCGATAATCAACGGCTCGATCAATGCCGCGAACCAGAGCGGGTCGTTCAACGGTACATACGCGGGCTCGGTCAACGTCTCGATTAATGCCGGCGCGCTAAGTTTCTCCATCGCGCTGCCGTTCAACGAGACGGAGCAGGTAAACGGTAATGCGGCCAGGCTGGAGATGATCATGCCGCTGGCGCCGCTCAGCAGCTTGGGCAGCATGTTCGGCGGCAGCAGCGCACCGGTGAACACCACCGTATACGTCTACGCCATAAAGAACGGCACGCAGAATTACCTGTGCGTAGCGACGACAACGCAGAGCGCGCGGTGCGTGAGCCAGAGCACGCTGCAGTCGCTGGCTGGCCAGAGCGGCTATGGCATGCTAGGCTCGCACCTGAACCTGAGCAGCATTCTTTCCGGCATGAACGTAACGGTGACCGGCGAGTCCGCAACGAGTTACAACAGCAAACCTTGCGAGCTCTTTACTGGCAGTTTCGGCGGGAGCCTGAGCGGCCTGTGGAACCTCATAGCTGAGGCGTCTCACAGCGCTGCGCTAGGCCAGGCGCCGACGGTGAACGGAACCATGAGCATTTGCATATCGTCCGCGCAGGGCCCGCTACAGGTCTTCAACGCATCCGTAACCGAAGACATACGTATGAATCTGAACCAGAGCGGCACCTCCGCCGGCCAGGGCTCGACGAGCCTTAGGATCCTTGTGGGCATAGGTCTGCATGAGACGTCCAGCGGCGGTAGCGCCACGGTAAGCAGCATAACTTCGCTGCCGGGCCCGCTCACCAACGGCACGAACCCGCTAGGCTCCGGCGGTTACGGCTCGCCGACTATGCAGGCGTGCATCGCGCTGCCCGGCTTCATGTGCACAAACCTGACATACAGCAGCGCCGGCATCTCGTTCCAGTTCGGCCAGACCACGGGCCAGGACTACTACGGCAATTACGTGTTCATAGCTGCCGAGGGCCAGGGCCTTGACGCGAACGGCATACCGGTCAACTACTCGTATCAAACAATGAACTGTGGTCCGGGCGACAACACCGAGTGCGGCAACACCGTATCAATTGGTCTACCGAACAGCGGTGGCGGCGGCGTGCTGACGCCTGGCCAGACGGTAACGGCGGACTTTCCGGCAAGCCTGTACAGCGCTGGGAATATACCACCCTACACGAGCACTGAGCCTGCCACTGGCCTAGCAACTGGCACGCCCTTCGCCGGCTACGTCTGGCTGGGCTATTGCCTCACGTCCAACTGCCCGGCGCCCACATATTTCGCCAAGGTTGCTACGGTTTTGGTTAAGTCGAGTGATTGACACTGGGCGCCGATTGGCGTGCACACAGCGCTGACGGCATAATCGCGCGGTCGGCACAGACTTGCGGATGGCACTGGCCTGCCTGCCGAGGCAGGGTATGCTCAGGCTGCTATCCGGCCACGCCGCTGCGGTACCGCCTGATGCCCACGATTGATGCAAGCTGATGATGCAATGGTTGACACGGCTGCTCCGGAGGCTCTGACGCATGGCAGCGACGCGGCACACGGGCGCATGAACACGCGCGCCATAATGTTGGCAGTGGTGGTCGTTGCCATTATTGTGGTTGCAATCATAGCGCTACAACAGGGCGGCCCCACGAATGCGTATGTGTCTAGCCTAAAGTACGCACTGCAGCCCGACAAGGCCATGAGCCTGGCTGATTTCATCTCGACGCTGAACAGCACGATAAACGCGGCGAACCAGAGCGGCTCGAGCAACGTGACATACCAGGGCTTCGTCAATATGAGCGCGAACTCGGGCCCGTTCAGCTTCTCATACTCGATACCGTTCAACGTGACGGAGCTGACGAACGGCAGCTACGCTAGGACGGACATCAAGATGTCCGCAGCGCTGGGCGCGATACCAAGCAGCAACGAGACGCTGTACATAGACGCGGTAAGGGACGGCACAGGGCACTACATCTGCACATCCACAGAGTCGGCAAGCGGCTTTATGTGCCAAAACGCGGACATGAGCAACCTGTCGGCGCTGTATGGCCAGGCGTTGGGAGTGCCGGCGCGGCTCGGACTTGCGACGCTCCTGAGCGGCGTGACCGTCACGGTCACTGGCGTGTCGTCCAGCAGCTACAGCGGCAAGCCGTGCACGCTGTTCACTGCAGATGCGAGCGGCAGCCTCAGCGGCCTGTGGAGCCTTCTACTCGGAAACCAGACAGGCAACGGCGCGGTGAACGGGCCGACCCCAGAACTGAACGGCACGCTGAGCGCATGTTTCGACGACGATCCCGGGCCGCTGATACCGCTCAATGCGTCTGTGATTCTTGCAATGGCCTCTCGGGTCAACGGTAGCGTGGCCGAATTCGTGATAAGCCTGCAGGCGCAGGAAGTGTCTATTGGTATTGCGCCTGGCATTAGCGCGATAACAGCTCTGCCTGGGCCCATTGCCGGCAACACAAGTAGATAATTATGGTTACGGCTGGAGCGCCAACGACGTGCATATCTATGGTGGGCTTCATTTGAGACAGAGTTGTATACAACAGCACTGACATCTCGTTCAAGTTCGGCCAGACGACCGGTCTGGTGCCTAGCACGTCCTTCGCCGGTAACATATGGCCGAGCTACTGCCTTGCTCTTCGTGCCCGTTCCCCAGGACAGACTTCGTCATGATCGCGACAGTTACGGCGAGGTCGAGCGATTGACAGCGTTGACAGCAAACCGAGACGCTGAATTCGGTAACGGACGTTTTAATTGCGACTTATGGATTCGCGTGTTCATTGCGCAAAAGCCCTGCTTATTATTCTATGGGCAGCTTTAAAGCCATAAACTATCTTGAATCTTGACAGCTTAGACTCGCCATACTTCCTTTTGTAATACTTTATCGGCACCTCAACTACTCTGAAGCCTGCTTTAGCAATCTCTATCTGAAAGAATAGTATTGGCATCTCAAACGTTCTAATGTCTTTGACCTTGTCCACAGCCTTTCGATCCATTATCAGCAGGCCTGAAAGCACATCGTGAACATGCTGCCTTAACATTATATTGTATATGGCGGATACCATCAGGTTTCCAAGCTTAAGATACGCTGACATCGCACCTGGTTGTATGCCATCCATCCTATTCCCTATAACTAACCCTGCCTTACCGTGTTTTATTAAATCCATGCCTTTTAGGATGCCGCTAATATCGTGGGTTCCGTCGGCGTCCAAACTTACGACTACGGCACCGTGAGACTGTTTTACGCCGAATATCATCGCGTTCTCGACGCCATTGTCCCTCTGCAAAAATAGCTTCACTTTGGTTTTTTTTAGCTTATTGTGAAACTCAGGGTTACTTTTGTCAACGACTATTATCTCTGCATCCTCACCAAATAATTTTCTCAACTCTCCGATCGTTTCAAAAACCGCCTCTTCATCTTTTGTCGGTAAGATGACGCTTAGTTCAGGCTGCATAAAAATCCTTTTTGTATTTTTATTTTGTGTTAAAATCTATGTGCAAAACCGTAAATTACCTCGCTTGGAACCGGCTTAGAATTCTAGCGTCGTGTGCGAATCGTTATCTTTGGCGTGAGTAGCTTTGTTATTTAATACTTATAGACTAATGCGCATGGCAGGATTCGGGCAGCGACTGGTTAAGCGGTTGTTAAAATTGCGCTAGGCATGACGCCATTAGGCGGGTATGCTCTAACCCTAGCCCAGTTAAACTGGACCCAGTGACCACTTGCCCCTACATTCGGGTAGAATAACAGATACAACGACGACACGTTAGCAATCGGATTCGCGTTTACAACACCGTAGTAACCATCGGATACTTTATATAATTGTGGAGCTATGTAACCTGAGAACGATGTTGAGTTAGAATATGTTACGGATGCATACCTCCAGTCCGTTGTTGCAGCGCCCCCAGCGTTAAGGTACGCAAAGCGGCTGCCAGAGCTTACATACGCTTGGTCGAAGTAATCGCCCGTGATTGATGGTGTGGGGCCGCCCCATTGGGTCATGGTATTGATTAGGTTGTCAGAAAGACCTGGGCCGCTATTTTGGCCAAGACCTATGACACCTATATCTGTAGCACGACCGTCCGACTGGAAGCTGCTCTCTGCAGTGACATACTGGTTTGGTATATCGCCTCCGACATAGATTAGAGCGGACGGGACTTCCTCGCAGCAACCTAGCGTATACCTTAGCACGTTAATTGTTTTTGCCCCAAATGTAGCAGTAGTCTGGGTTACTGTGTCGCCGCCGGATGTTGTAAATAAACTTGGAGATGCATCTCCATTAAAATAAATCAAGAACACATTGGCGCCGTTGTCATACTGGCCATATATACTAGAAAGCTGAGGGGCCTCACCTGCGTAGATCCCGTCATACTCTTCGTATTTTGGCCCGAAGAGCACGTTCACCTGCACAGACGAATACGCATTTATGCCTTCAGGCAACTTCAGCCAAAATACTGCGTCTGTGGAGGAACTGCTGCATCCTGACTCGCACCAACTGTACAATTCTGTAGAACCCTGATAGAATCTTATATTGCCCAGGTCTGTAGCTTCGTATGCGCTGTAAGCCGATGGGTTGAATGTGACAATCTGCTGAAATGGTGAGGACGTTTGTAATGGCTGTGAATTGGTTATGACAATAGTTGGCGATGGTGGGGAGATGGTTGACGTGTTAGGTATGCTAGATGTTGCGGGGTTAGGTACGCTAGATGTGGCGTATATAGTTGATGGGGGAGTTGGTGATTGCGCGGGGTAGAGTAGCCGCACAACAAAGATCAGTGCAATGATTATTACGATTACCACTAGGACCGTTAAAAGTTTTATAAGGAGTTCTGTTGCACTATTCTTTGGCACGTTAACCAACTTCTGAATGATGTGCTTGGTATATATATTTAATAATTGCTGCGCTGCATCTTTTATTAATGGTATATGGTGTCGATATGAGAGGACGAGAAACACTCACGACGTGCGATTCGTGCGGCAGGAAGGTTCCGAGGGACAAGGCGGTGGCGTACGAGAGGGGCGTAAGCTTCAGCACCGGCACGAACACCGCGGCA
This sequence comes from Microcaldota archaeon, assembly GCA_021827995.1. Taxonomy (GTDB): domain Archaea; phylum Micrarchaeota; class Micrarchaeia; order Micrarchaeales; family Micrarchaeaceae; genus JAKATK01. The sequence continues at coordinate 24,935 of JAKATK010000008.1, forward strand.
GACGTGCGCTTCTTCGAGAGGCAGAAGCAGTATTACTGCATAAGCTGCGCGAAGCACAGGGGAATCTTCGAGCGGAAGAAGCGTCAGGCTATGGAGCGAGCCAGGCGCCTGTGATTTGAATGCCGCTCGACCAGGACGACCTGCTGATATTCAGCGTCAGGCGTAAAGAAAAGCCTGGTGAGACGGCGAAACCCGCGGAGGAAAAGCCGCGGGAGCCGGAGCAGCAACCACAACCCACGCAAAAGCCGCAGGTGCAGGTACAACCGACACAGGCGCAACAACCTGTGCAGGCATACCAGGCGCAACCCCAACAACCAGCGCAGCAGGCAGAACCTCAGGAGCCGCAGCCCAAGCTACAGCCACAGCCGCCGCCAGAGATCAAGATACCTAGGGTTGAGCCAAAGCCTCCGGAAGTGTTGCTGAAGACGACGTTCGCGCCCACAAGGCCGTTCCAGCGGTCCAAGCCAGCAGCGCCACAGCAGCAACAGGCAAAGAAGCCAGCAGAGACACAGAAGGCACCGGCCGTAGAGTTACCGAGAGTTATGCCGAGCGCCATGAACCCTGCAACATACTCGCAGGTGGACGAAGCCATAAGGATCGCGACCGGGATAAGCAGGAGCGAGTTCGGCGGCGCCACCGTGAAGGAGACGAAGGCCGGAGCCAGGAGCAGAATGGCGGCAGACGGGCTGCAGTGCACATGGCACCCGTGGCGCTCTGCTTATGCGGTCTGCGAACAGTGCCACAGGCCCTTCTGCTTCGAGGACATAACGGCGTTAGGCGGCGATTACTACTGCCTCGAGGATATAGACAAGGCCGCCGCAGTGCCCATGGTGCAGGGCGGTAGCGCACCGTTCGATGTTTTCAGCGCTGGCGGCGCAGCTTTACTCATAGTCGCGTTCTTCGTGTACATGTACTTCGCCAATGCGCCGCTGACCATGATGTTCGGCTATATCTACAAGGTGCTGAACAGTCCCAACCCTGCTGCGCTCATATCCCCATCCACATACGGCTACCTGCCAACCATAGGCGGCCTGGCGCTCACGATAATATGCGTGATAAGCGGGTTCTTCGTCATGGTCAAGGCACACAAGGGATTCATATTAGGCATAGGCTCGAGCCTACTCGCGGTGATAATCTTCATGCTGCAGTTCCTAGCTACCGGCCCGGTGATAAACGCTGGGACAGCGTACCTGCTGGCCGTGTCTATCATGCTCGGCGCTGGCGCAGTGATGCTGGCGAAATCTATGACTGGCGCGCCACGGCAGACCATTACCAGGGCCGAGGCGGCGCCAGAACAGATAGCGTGGCCCAACACTGGCAGGTTCTAGGGCGCGTCATCCGTGACCAGCAGCGTCCTGGTCTTGTAGCGGCCCCTCCTCTCTATCGCCAACAGCCTGCGGATCACCTTGTCAGCGCCGCGGAACGATGAGCGATAACCATTGAGGAAATCGGAGAAGCGGAGCGGGTCGACGGACCTCTTCATGAGCAGCAGGTCTATCGCCTTGGCCTCTATCGACTGCGTCACCTCCGACAGGCCGAAGTCTATGACCGCTAGCCGCGCGCGCGGCGCGACCACTATGTTCGCCGGCGTATAATCGCCGTGCGCTATGTTGGCGTGGTGGAGCCTGCCCAGGTTTGAACCGGCCGCGCGCATCATCCGGGCTACAGCGTTCTCATCGAGTTCGTTGTCGGCGAGCACACTGCGCAGAGTGGTGCCGCCCACGTCGCTCATGACTATCTCGCAGTCATGCACGAGAAGCGGCCGCGGAGAATCGACGCCGACTGCAGCCGCTATGCCGAGTATCCTCGCCTCCACCCTGGTGCGCTGCGAGCGCAGCCCTGTGTCTATCTGGTTGATTCTGTAGCTCTTACGTTCCCTGCGCTTAGCTACAGCGTGAATGCCGAGAATATCGGCAGCGTAAATCCTGGCCTCCGCGCCCTCCGCAATCACGCGCAACGAATCACCACGTCACAATGACAGAGTCAGGCCTGTCCCTCTGGTTTATGCCCGTACGGCCGTATCCTGATCCGGAACGCATGATCTTCTCTGCGACAAGCGCTATCATCGCGCCGTTGTCCGCGTTAAGCGCGTTGTCAGCTACGCCGAACCTCGCATGGTGCGATGCAGCCATGGAACCCAGCATCTCCCTGAGCCTGGAGCTCTGGGCGACGCCGCCGCACGTGAGCAGTTCCCTCCTGCCAGTCAGCAGCATGGCGCGCTCCGTAGCCTCGCAGAGCATCGAGAACGCTGTTTCTTGCAGCGAGTATGCGACGTCCTTGGTGCTGTGGCCACCCAACAGCGAGGTCGCCTTCGTGAGCAGGCCGGCGAAAGCGAAGTCCATGCCCTTGACGGTGTACGGCATCTCCACGTAGCTGCCCCCACGCGCGACCTTTGCGACCGAAGAGCCCCATGCAGGCTCGAGCCGCGCTGAGCGCGCGAAGACGTCCAGCATGTTACCTACACCGATGTCGAGCGTCTCTCCGTAAACCGTGTAGCGCCTCGGCCTGCTGGATGACAGCGCGACTATCTGGGAATTGCCGCCGCTCACGTACAGCGCCAGCGGGTCGCGCATGCGGCACACGTGCTTGGCGACCTCTATGTGCGCTACGCCGTGGTTGACCGGTATGAGCGGCACGCCCAGCCTGGCGGCCAGCGTCGACGCGGCCAGGAGGCCCACCCTGAGGCAAGGGCCGAGCCCGGGCCCCCTAGTGTAGCCGACCGCCTCGAGCTCTTTTATGGACGCGCCTGAACTAGCTAGCGCGCTCGATATCGTGCTGCGCGCGTTGCTCGCATGGAATTCTGCCACAGCGCCCGGGACCATGCCGCCGGTACCTATGCTGTACATCGATTTCTCGTTGGCGATTATTTTCCCATTGTCAACTACGCCTACACCGAAAGTGTGCGCACTGCTCTCGATGCCTAGTACCGGCAAGTGCATCCACCGTTTCGCATTTTCAAAGGACCTTGCTGCCCTCGGCTACCCGCCGGTCTGGAACCAGCAGCGACACGTTCGAGCCGTCCTCCGCTGCCAGCAGCATGCCTTCCGACATTGTGCCGGCGATCGCCTTCGGCTCCAGATTTACTACGATAATCACCTCCTTGTCGACGAGCTCTTCGGGCGCGTAATAGCTCTTTATGCCCGCTATTACGGTCCTAGTGCCAAGCTCTCCCACGTCGACGCTGATCTTGTACATCGGCTTCTTGGTGCCTGCATCCTCTACGCTCTTTATCCTCCCGACCCTGAGGTCTATAGCGGAAAACTCCTCCTTTGATACCATGCGAGCACACAGCGCTATGCGCCGCGAATCCTTTTAGACCTTGCGCGCAGCTGCATGAAGTGCACACAGTCGACGCGCGCACGTATTTTAGAATGGTTTAAATATTTGTGATAGGATATATATGTGGTGTCTTTATGGAGGCTTTCAAGACTTCCGAATTCACGGATCATCAGAGGATGGATATGGCGCGGTCTAATGCCACGTCACAGGCGCAGCTCGATGCGCTCTCGAATGATAAGAACAGGTACGTGAGGTACTACGTGGCCCAGAATTATAACACCTCGACCGAGACGCTTGAAAAGCTGGCCGGAGACAGCGACTACCAGGTTAGGTGCCGCGTGGCGGAGAATCCGCACGCTACCACCGGGCTGCTCGCCGTTATGGCCATGGACAAGAACAAGTACGTTAGGTACTATGTTGCCCAGAACTTCAATGCGTCAGTAGACACGCTCATGGCGCTGGCCAGGGACAAGGACTATGGCGTCAGGTGCCGCGTGGCGGAGAACCCGCACACCACCAGCACGATGCTCGTCGACATGGCTGGCGACTCAAGCCCCTACGTCAGGATGTACGTGGCGAGGAATCCGAAGACGCCGATGGAGACGCTGCTGAAGCTGACCTCAGACTTCGAGTCTGACGTTAGCATAGCGGCCCGCGAGGCCATCGAGCGCGTAGAGCGCGCTGGCATGGGCTTTCTCAGGAGATAATAGCCGTCGCTGCTCCCTGTCGGGCGGCAACAGCGCGAGCAGTTTGCATTTGCTTGCGTTAGGACTAGCTTTCGGCTAGGCGACCTCTATGTTGGACTCCTTGTAGCCTATTGAGATGAGCGCCTTCTTGACAGTGTCCGAGTGGTCTCCCTGCAGCTCTATTATCGTGTTCCTGAATGTGCCGCCGCACGCCAGAATGCGCTTTAGGCTCTTTGCAGTCCTCTCCAGATCATCGTGGCCTATGCCCTCAATGATGGTAACCACGCGGTTGAACTTGGCCTTCTTTGAGTAGACCTTTATGCGCTGTTCGGTCTCCTTCTCCAGAACGTTGCAGACACAGAGCTCCGTCGGAAGCCCACAGTTAGGACATATGTCTGGCATTAGGTTACGGCACCCCTTCGCTCATTGAGTATCGTGTTTATCCTTGCAATCGTGTGCCTGATCTCGCGCATCTTGATGACTTTGCTCGAGACGCCTGTGGATGCCACCTTCCTGCGCTCTATCGCGAGCTCAAGCTCCAGCTCGTCGAGCTTGCCCCTGAGTGCGGCGGCGTCCAGTGCTCTGAGTTCCTTGGCCTTGATAAAAAGCACCAATCAGCATTATTGCTGATTAAATATTTAAAGCAAACGCATAGGGGCTGGAATCCCTTGGTGAGAAATGCGCTGCTGGATTAGGGAACGAACAGCAAGCCGGCTATGGCTGGGCTAATCTAGTGACATCCTCCTCGGCCTAAAGGCCGAGGCTTCCCCGGTTATTCGCAGGGTATGTTCTCAGTTCCTCGAGGACTGCCTCCCGTTGAGGTCTTACACTCTCTCCCTGAGCGTGACTTCCCCTCTGTCCGAGGGTAGTTGCTCTGTGCAATATGTTTATCGATGCGTTCACGTCCCTGTCCATTGCCATGCCGCAGACGTTGCAGTGGTATGTCCTGTCTTCCAGGGTCAGCCTCTCCTCCCATTTCTTTATGTAATGGCAGCTGCTGCATTCCTGCGTCGTGTCCCTTGCATCCACCCTTATCACCTTCATACCAGCGCTCTCAGCCTTGTATGAAAGCATGTTTATGAACCTGTTCCATGAAGCGTTCTGTATCGATTGCGCGAGACGGCGGTTCTTTACCATGTTGTTTACGCCCAGTTTTTCCACCGTAAACGAAGTGTATCCCGAATTCACGAGTTCATGGGAGAGTTTATGCGCGAAGTCGTTTGATTGGTTCGTGACGTATTCCCATTTCTTTTGTAGTTTCGATTTCGCCTTTTCTCTTCTCTTTGAGCCTTTGTGCCTTCTTGCGATCCTTCTCTGCCATTTTGCAATGCGCTTTTCTGCCCTCTTCACGAACTTCGGCTTTTCCACCTTCGTACCATCAGACATAGTGATGAATGAATCCAGACCCAAATCTATGCCCACAGGGTTTATGTCTTTTATTTTCCGCTGTTCTATCCCCTTTACGGTAGTGAAGATCGCGTAATATTTTCCAGCCGCTCTCTTGATCGTCATCGTCTTTATCTTGCCTTCCATCTGTCTATGGGGTTCTAACCGCACCCTGCCGATTCTGCTGACCCTGAGCATTGTTTTCCTGCCATCCCCTTCTATCGAGAACGCTCCGTTGTCCTGCGGATATGTTATCGATCTGTATTGGTCTATGGATTTGAACCTGGGAAATCCTGCCTTTGCCTTATTGCCTGCTTTCTTCTCTTTGACCCTCCTGAAGAAGTTCTCGTATGCCTTCAGCACCCTGAACTTTATCTAGCACCTTGTCTGGGAGTACAATTTTAGGTATCTCCTGTCTTTTTCTATCTGCTTTGCGAACCTGTTCAATGCTGCCATGGAAATCCCGGTTCCTTCTTTGTGGGACTTTATTGTTCTTTCAAGAAGGAGGTTATAGAACTCCTTCGCAAGAACGAGCCTTTCGTCTATCTCATTCTGCCTCTTGTCATCGGGATAGATTCTGAACTTGTATGCCCTTGTTACCTCCATAAAGTATGCATTGCAGTCAATGTTTATACGCCTTATTACACGGGGCATTATCCACCGACTCAATTCATCAGTCGCCTTGAAAGGCGATGATTTCTTGAGCCAACGGATTTAAAGACTTTCTCGGCAATAATAATGGCGACAGTTCTCGTGTTTTGCTGTTATGGTAATACTATGCCAAAAGCTTTCACTACCAAGGATATCAAGATACCAGAAAAGCTCATAGACCAAGTCATAGGGCAGGACAAGGCGGTCGCGATAATAAAGAAGGCGGCTAAGCAGCGTAGGAATGTGTTGCTCATAGGGGACCCAGGGACTGGCAAGACCATGCTCGCACAGGCCATGGCAGAGCTGCTGCCAGCGACTGACCTAGAGGACGTGCTGGCCTATAGGAACGTCAACGACGAGAACACGCCGGTGATAAAGGTCGTGAAGACGTACCCGAACGGCACGCCGAAAGACGGTAAGTTAGGGCCAGGACAGGGCAGGCTCATAGTGCAGAAGGAGAAGGCGAAGGCCAGGGCATCGCTGGGCGGCAGCAAGTCGATAGTCACACCTATAGTCATCGCGCTTGTCATCATACTGTTCGCGCTGTCGCTGAGCGGCTTCTTCAGCGGCTACGAGATAGTGGTGCTCGCTGCACTGATACTCGGCGTACTCATCTTCGGGTCGATAGCGCTGTTCATGGGCACGCTGACGCGCAGAGTCGGCCTGCCGGGCTTCGGCGACGCCAACAGCGAACCAAAACTCATAGTCGACAACACCGGGATGGACCATGCACCGTTCATGGATGCTACAGGTTCGAAGGCTGGGGCGCTATTCGGCGACGTCAGGCACGACCCGTTGCAGACCGGCGGGCTGGGCACGCCGGCGCACCTAAGGGTGGAGGGCGGCGCAGTGCACAAGGCAAACAAGGGCGTGCTCTACATAGACGAGGTCTCCAACCTGGAACCCAAGGCGCAGCAGGAGCTGCTCACCGCGATGCAGGAAAAGAAGTATTCTATAACCGGCCAGAGCGAGATGAGCTCCGGCGCGCTGGTCAAGACAGAACCTGTGCCGTGCGACTTCATACTCGTAGCTGCTGGCAACCTGCAGGACCTGCAGCAGATGCACCCGGCGCTCAGGTCTAGGGTGCGCGGCTACGGCTATGAGATATACATGGAATCGGTGATGGACGACAACAAGAAGAACAGGGAAAAGCTCGTCCAATTCATCGCGCAGGAGGTCAAGAAGGACGGCAAGATACCGCCGTTCGGCAGCGAGGCCATCGATGAGGTCATGGATGAGGCAAGGCGCAGGGCCGGCAGGAAGAACAAGCTTACGCTCATACTTAGGGATCTCGGCGGCCTGGTCAGGGCGGCCGGCGACCTCGCGGTAGAGCGAGGGGCGCAGATTGTGTCGAAGGATGATGTAATCAAGGCATTGATGCTCGCCGAGCCGATAGAGGGCCAGGTCATTTCGCAGCTCATCGATTACAGGAAGGACTACAGGGTGTTCCAAACGAGCGGCTACAGCGTGGGCAAGGTCAATGGCCTTGCTGTGCTTGGCACGCCGCCGCACCTGTCCGGCATAGTCGTACCGATAGTAGCTGAGGTCACTCCGGCGAGCTCCAGGGCCGAAGGCAAGTTCATACCTACCGGCAAGCTCGGCAAGATAGCGACAGAGGCCGTGAAGAACGTCAGTGCGGTCATAAAGAAGCACATGGGCAAGGACGTGGCCGGCTACGACATGCACGTGCAGTTCCTGCAGACATACGAGGGCATAGAGGGCGACAGCGCGAGCATATCGGTCGCGGTCAGCATAATATCAGCCATGGAGGGCATACCGGTCGACGAGACGGTGGCAATGACCGGCTCGCTGTCTGTTAGGGGCGAGGTGCTGCCCGTCGGTGGCGTAACGAACAAGGTAGAGGCCGCAGCGAACGCGGGCCTGAAGGCTGTCATACTGCCTGCAGGCAACAAGGACGACGTGTACCTGCCGAAGGAGACGCTGCAGAGGATAAAGCTCATACCGGTCAGGACCCTTGCCGACGTGCTAGCCGCATCGATAAAGAAGAGCGCCAAGCGCGACGCCATCATAAAAGAGCTCAGGAAGTACGGCCACGAGAGGAGTTGATTCAGTGCCTAAGCGCGATGACAAAGGGCAAGGCGACGGGGCCGGCACCCTCAAGATGCTCGAGAACTTCGGCGACGAGCTGCTGGATGACGTCAAAGCATACAAGAATCCGAAGTTTACCATGCTTAGCAGGGCGAAATCGAACATAATATTCGAGGAAAAGAGGGGCTACCTGACGCTTGGCAAGAGCCGCGAGGAGAGGAACTTCCTGAACGTAGCGCAGAGCAAGAGGTTCATGCAGACTGTCGCGATAGCGGCAAAGTGCCACAAGTTCGTCAGCGAGAACCTGCACACGTCGATACGCGGCCTCTTCTACCAGCTCAAGTACTCCTTGGGCGAGGACGTCGACGAAAACATATTCAGCGAGCAGACCGAATCTAACCCGCTCATAGAGGACCTTGAGGCGGCGCTGAACACCAAGAGGGAGTTCTTCAACCTGTACGCCACGCGGAAGGGCGTCCTTGCCGGCAACGTCAGGGTCATAGACAGGTTCGGCAACGAGCGCACAGAGACTGATGCCAGCAAGATGGGGAGGAGCGGCTGGACCATACCAAGCGACGTCGACAACGACATAGAGTTCGTCGACGTGAAGGCACGCTACATACTCGTAGTTGAAAAGGACGCTGTCTGGCAGCGCCTGAACGAGGATGGCTTCTGGAAGAAGGAGAACTGCGTGCTCATATCGCCGCAGGGCCAGGCCACGAGGGGCACAAGGCGTCTCATAAGGAAGCTCGCGGACATGGGCCTGCCGGTGTACGTTTTCAACGATGGCGACGTCTGGGGCTGGTACATATACTGGACGATCAAGACAGGGAGCATAAACCTGGCTTACATAGGCAACGAGATCGCGACGCCGGAAGCCAGGTTCATAGGCGTTACCCTGTCGGACATGAAGCGCTATGACTTCCTCAGGAACATGACGATGAGGGCGAGCGAGGCCGATCTGAAGAGGGCGCAGGAGATGCTTGAGTACCCATGGATAAACAGGCACAAGGAGTGGGCCGAGGAGCTCAAGTCTGCGATAAAGCTGAAGGTGAAGCTGGAGCAGGACACGCTGCAGGGGCCCAGGCTGACCTTCATAGACGACTATATAAGGGACAAGATAAAGAACAGGGAGTTCCTGCCCTGAAGCTCACAGAGTTATTATAGGGTGCACGTTCACCAGGCCGAGCTTCTTAAGGGTCTCTTCCGGGCTGTCGTAGTAGTCCCTCACGACCTCGTTTATGCTGCGCAGGTCGCGCTTGCCGAGCTGGTTCAGCCTGGCCAGTATGAACGCCCTGACCTTCTCCTCCTCTAGTATGTCTGGCGGAGGCACGCCGATCACCCTGGAAAGGGTATCCCTGTACGCCACGCTAGGCAGTATCGGAGTTGACCTGTGGGTCTTGTAGTCGTACCTGTACAGGTCAGATAGGAGCACCTGGGTCTCCATGCCGGCTATTTCTGATATCTGCACCACCTTCCTGTGGGGCTTCCCGCCCTCCCAGACGATGCTCAGGACCATGAGCGCGTCTATCACAGGTATTATCTCCTTTGGCACGTTCATAGGCGCATGCTGCAACCTGTTTATCATGTCCCTGGTCGAGGACGCGTGTATGGTGCCCATCGCTATCTTGCCGATGTTCATGGCGGTCAGCATGTCGTTGGCCTCCGGACCCCTGACCTCGCCGATTATGATCAGGTCCGGCCGCATCCTGAGGGTGTTCTTGACGAGCTCGACCATGGGAACGTCCTCGCTGGTCTCGAGCCTGACGCAGTTGTCCTGTGTGCTGCTATCCAATTCGTAGGTCTCCTCTATTGTCACTATGCGCGTCTCCGGCCTGAAGAACGAGAACATCGAGTTTAGAAGCGTGGTCTTGCCTGCACCAGGCATGCCAGCTATGAGGAGGTTGGCGGGCCTGACCCTGAAGCCGTCGGCATAGAGCCAGAGCCTGGACGCTATCTGATAATCGAGCTCGCCGCTGTTTATCAAGTCGATTACGCTCAGGGCGTGGCTCTTGAAGTTCCTGATCGTGATATCGTACCCGAGCGGCGAGTCCACTATGTTGCACCGGCTGCCCTGCGGCATGTGGACGTCCATGATCTTGCCGCCTACCGTCTCGTTAGTCGCGTAGAGCTGCAGCTTCTTGACCAACCTGTTGAGCTCCTCGCGGTTCTCCATCTTTAGGTCCAACCTGCGCTGGCCGTGGCCAGAGTCATAGACGAAGATGCTCTGTATGTTGTTCACCATTATATCCTCTATGTGCTCGTCGTACAGCAGCGGCGTAATCTTGCCTAGGTCGTTTATGTCGTCTATTATCTCGTCTATGGTTCTTGCGCCTATGCTGGGGTCCAGCCTCTTGGCTATAGAGGTTATGAGCAGCCTGCGCTTGTTCTGGTCAGTCGTGTTTACGAAGGCGCCCTTGGCCTGGTCGAGTATTCGCTCCTCGAGCGTCATTGTCTCTTCGTCCATGTCCGCACCGGTAGCCGTCAGTACCTTCTACGCGCAGGAATAAAATACTAGGTGTGCCACGCCGACAGGCGGCCGCGCCAGGCAATGACTTATATGCGTTGCATGCCAAGCCATACCATGGACGTCATCGTGGCCCTGCCAAACGACCTCGAGTTGGCAGATGAACTGGGCAAGAAGGGCAGTATCGACAGCATGGCTTTCTACAATAGGAAGCTCGATAACGGCGTGATAACGGTGCTGGTGCCTACGGATATAGACAAGAGGTACCACGCGTTTCCGGAATCGATAACACTGGCGGACGTCGTCGTGCTCAGCTCTACCGAAATGGACGCGTTGTTCGGCGAGACCCTGCTGGCATGCTCCCTGCTCGGAAAGGAAGTGCTCATAACCGATGACAACGATGTCAGCGGCATTGTAGCTGGTCTGCAGCTCAACCACAAGATTGTGAAGCGCGGCGAAGTGCTTGGCGAGCTGCCGCGCTATGCCGGTCACGACCATGAGAGCCAGGGCGACACGCGCATAGACATAGACAGGGCCTTCCCGGTAAACGGCGTGGGCGACGTCGCGCTCGGCTTCGTAACCAGGGGCAGCGTGTCCAAGCACGACAAGCTGCTGCATGGCTCAGGTATAGAGGTAACCGTAAGGTCGATACAGTGCCAGGACGAGGACGTCGAGTCAGCGGGCGTGGGCGCGAGGGTTGGCCTCGCGCTCAAGGGCATAAGCCACAGCGACATGGAGAAGGGCGACGTGCTGTCAAAGAAGAGGATACCTAGGTCGCGCGACTTCGAGGTCAAGTTCAGGCTTGCAAGGGTGGCGAAGGCGCTTCCGCCTGGAGATATGCGCTGCGGAATCGCTTCGAACTTCACATATTCGGAGGCGCTGCTCAGCGGCGACGGCGACACGAGAAGAATAAGGACCGAGAGGGCGGTCGCGCTGGACGTTGGTGACAGGGCGCTGTTCATCAGGAACGAAAAGCCGCGAATCTTCGCAGCTGGCGAGGTTGTGAAGATTTTATAATCATGCATTGCTAACCTATCGTACGCGATCGTAGTCTAACCTGGTAGGACTCTGCCCCTCCAAGGCAGAGACCCGGGTTCAAATCCCGGCGATCGCATTATGCAGTCTGACTTCGAGGGCACCTCAAGAGGTCGGGTATCGCCAGGGGTGAGAAAAATGAAAAAGCATGGATTCGCGTTTCTCTCGAATTCTATGACCTCTGCCATGGAGTCGCATGGTGAGATAATATGGTTTCCGGCGCCGCGCTTCGATTCCGAATCGCTGTTCTCTAAGATGCTTGACGATGAAAGGGGCGGCCACTTCTCATTGCGGCCGGTTGACTGGTGTACCGATAACGCAGCTTACATAGGCAACAGCCTCGTTCTCAAGAGCATTTTCACGACGGCCAAGGGCGCTCTCGAGGTTATCGACTTTTTGCCACCGGGCCTACCTGCCATAATAAGGATGTTTAAGTCGGACGTGCCATTCATCGCAGAGATAAAGCCACGATTCAATTACGGCGAACTGACGCCCATAGTAACTGAACACGAGGATGGCATATCGTTTAGGAATACGAAATCAGTGGAGAGCTTTGATGTGCGCATATTTGGCAAGTACAAGAAAATCTCAGATGATACTCTGAGGTTCAATGGCGGTGAGGGTTACCTGCTTTCAATGTATGCAGAGGACTTCAGACAGGGTTTGTTCAGCAACAGGGGATTTGTTTACCCGAATCCAAAAGAGTCGCTTGCTACCACACTTAACTATTGGGAATCGCAACTCGCTGAAGTGATGCGCGTCAAGAGCTTCAAGGAAGCGTACTACAGGTCACTGGCTGTAGTGATGGGGCTGACGTATGCAGCGTCGGGTGGCATAATGGCGGCCGCAACCACATCGATGCCAACAATGATTGGCGGCAATTGGAACTGGGATTATAGGTACGTGTGGACACGGGACACTTCGTACGCTGCCGCGGCTCTGGCAAAAGTGGGCGCGTTCTCAAGGGCGAGGAGAACCCTGAACTTCCTGCTCAGCCTTATAGACTTATCATCCAAGAGCTTCGACAGGCCGCTGTACAGGGTGGATGGAACGGCCGCGCCTGTAGAGATGCGGATACCATGGCTGAAAGGACACCTGAACTCTCGTCCAGTCAGGGTGGGTAATACGGCATGGGATCAGATCCAGATGGACACAGAGGGCGAGTTTGTCGAGGCCCTCTACACTTACTACAGGATGTCTGGCGACATCGGCTACGTGAGGGGTGCCATGTGGGCTCTGGACGCAATCGCCGAATGGTGCAAGGGTTCGTGGAGAAAGAAAAGCACAAGCCTGTGGGAGGAACGCGGTGAACAGCAGCATTTCGTCTACACAAAGCTCATGAACTGGTTAGCGCTTGAAAGGATAAGCAGGCTCAACATGGCGCTAGGCAGGGAGGACAAAGCTGTGGAGCTTAAAAAGGTCGGCGAGGCGATACGCAGGGACATACTGGAGCGCGGCTTCTCCAGAAAGCTCAACTCTTTCGTCAAATACTACGGCAGTTCTGAAGTAGATTCGTCGTTGCTCAACATACTGCTGTGCGGCTTCCTTGGGCCGGAGGACAAGCGCGTCATCGGGACAATCAAATTGGTGAAGGCCAGACTGGCCAGTAAGAGCGGGCTGCTGTTGAGGACCGAGAACGATTATGAGGGTAGAGACTCGCGGCCGTTCACCCTGATAAACACGTGGCTCGCCAGGGCTTACATAATGATGGGTGATATGGACATGGCGAAGAAAACGCTGAATGGCCTGCTCAACTATTCCACGAGCCTCTTGCTATTCTCTGAGCGGGCGGACGAGGTCACCAAGGACCCGCTTGGCAACTTCCCGCAGCTGTTCACGCATGCGGGCATCATAGAGGCAGTTGCGGAATATGAAGACCCGAGCCTGTGCCAAAAAGTGTAAATGCGCTGACGCGGACAACGCACCGCAATGCGCTTTCTTGGGCCGGGTTACGGTGGGATCCGAATGCCATAAATGCGCTTCATTGCACCGGGCCCAGCATGGCCCCGGGCATGTTGCCGCCCGGCGGGTACGCCCTTACCCTGGCGTACTGCGCGTACATCTGTGAGGTGGGCACGTTCCTTTCTGCTATGTTCCAACCCACGTAGAGCGATGTGGAAGCGCCCTGGTTGCCCGTCGTCACGAGATCGCCATAGTTTATCTCCCCGTACACAGTCGACGGATCTTCCCACATGCTCATCATCACAAGAGTGGAGCCCAACGAGTACGAGAAGGTAGGCTCGCCGTCGCCGGCGGATCTCAGCATGTAGTAGTTCGAGTTGGTGTCGGTCATTATGCCTATCGCAGCCGGACCGCCGCACGGCCCGTTGTTGCCCAGCTCGCCAGCGCCCTCTTCCATGCAACCCTGGGTCTCTAGGGCGCCGTAGAAGTCGAGTATGCTTGTCTGGGGGTTATACGGCGTCGAGGAGTACTGCAGGGTACCCTGGGCGCAGCCGCAGCTGCTCGTAAGCGTGATGCCGTTCTGGACGGAGTAACCGAAGTTGCTGCAACCGTAGCAGTTCCATCCGCCGGGAAGACTCCCGCCCGCGAAGTTCTGGTAGAAAGTCGGGAACACGTTGGCGCCGTTGTCGTATGTCGCGTACGGGGTGCAGCCTGGACCAGGGGTTAGGCAGCTGAGTTGTGGTGCCTCGCCTGCGACAACTCCGTCGAACTGAGAGCCTGCGCCAATAGTGTTGCCGAACACCATGTATATCGTGTTTCCGGGCGCCGTCTGGGTTTCTCCATTCGGCAGCTTTACCCAGAAGATCGCATGCGACGACGATGGCGTACACGCGGTCTCTGGGCAGCCCTCGAGCCACGAGTCCAGCGGTCCGGACGGGACGTTGCCTGACATAGATGAGTAGAACCTTATGTTGCCTAGGTCGCCGCTCTCGTATGCCGAATACGTGGATGGGTTGAAAGTGATGTTCTGCTGGAACGTGCCTGATATCGTGCTGCCAGGACTCAGCGTTATAGGTACGTAGCATGGTACCTGAGAGAACTGTACCGGCACGGTCTGGCCGCCGCTCGCGATCCCTGAGATGCTGTTCGTTGAATAGCAGGCCGAAGGGGTCACAATAGGGGCGTTTATCGTATAAGGCAGCGAAACATCGGTAGGTATGCTAGTGAACACTATGTTAGAAGGTGTGTTCGCGCTCTCCATGACGCCGTTGTACGTCACAGACCAGGGAGTGTCTGTTGGCAGAGGATTCGCGGTAAAAATGACGTTGCCGACCTGAGGGCCGGAAGGCGGAGGCGCGGAAGATCCGGAACCTCCGCCGAAGTAACCGCCGAACGATGCGCTGCTCGTGCCTGCCTCCTTCGCCGTTATCGTAGCGACCTTCGAGTATGCCGTCGGGACCGAGCACGGGCTCAGACAGTAGCCTAGCCAGACGTAGCCCGCGAACGGCGTCCCTATCGGCGCGTTCGCAGGTATCTGGCCGTACGCGAACTTGCTGGAGTTGAAGTCCGCTCCGACCGTCTGGCCCGGAAGGAGGTTGCCTATAAAGAGCCCATTGGAAGGGTTGGTGAAGTTCTGCGGTATGCCCGTGCCGCTTAGCGGTTCGCCCTCCGCAGCAATGAACATAAAGGAATCGAAGTATTCCCTGCCAGTAGTCTGGCCTAAGGTTATCCCTATACCATTGGCAGTGTATATCGGGTTCTTGCATACGAAGCCGGCCTGCGCGATGCACGCCTGCGGCGCCAGGTTAGAACCGTTGAACACGCCGAGTTCGAAGAGCGCAGCGAGCACAACCGCTATGATCAGGATGGCCCAACCGTAGGTCATGAGATACTCCATGGCTGACTGCGCAGCCAGCCTGGACGGTCTCTTAACCATTCGCTTACCTGTGTGATATAATAGCACAGCAATAACTTATAATTGTTGCGGGGAGGACGTCAAGTGACTAACCTGCTACTGGCATGTCCTTAGCCCAGCTCGTCCAACCACCCAAGACGGTCGCAGGCGAATCCACCAACTCTTCACTAGCTCCATCTTTCGGGTCTCACTAGGGGCAGCTCCGACGCGTTCAAACTTGCAACCAAACACAGCGAGCCAGCTATAGGTATGCGGTATGAACTGGCGTGAACCTATGACTTGCACGCTGCGGCTCACTTGCCGTACTTGTAGAGTCCTTCACCGGTCTTCCTGCCGAGCTTGCCCTCGCTCACGAGCTTTGAGAGCAACGGCGCGGGCATGAACTGCTTGTTCTTTGTTTCAGCGTATATGGCTTCCATTATGTCCTTGCACACGTCCAGACCTATGAAGTCTGCCAGCTCTATCGGACCCATCGGGTGGTTGAAGCCAAGCTTCGCTACCGTGTCTATTGAGCCGGCATCGGCCACGCCGTCCTCGAGGGCCATTATGGACTCGTTGATAAAGGCCATGAGTATCCTGTTTGATACGAAGCCAGGGGAGTCCTTGACCTTCACCGGCGTCTTGTTCAGGCCCGCGACGAAGGCCATGGAGCGCTCAAGGGTGCCGTTGGAGGTCTTTGATCCGATGACCACTTCGACGAGCTTCATCACGTTTGCCGGATTGAAGAAGTGCAGGCCTATGAATCTGCTCGGGTCACTGAGCGCGGACGCGAGCCTGTCTATCATTATCGAAGACGTGTTCGTAGCTAGTATGGCGTTTGTGCTCGAGAATCTCTCCATCTCCTTCATTACCTGCAGCTTCGTGTCGAGCACCTCCGGCACAGATTCTATGACGATACTGGCACTCGCCATGCCTGCCATGTCCACCGAGAGCGTGACGCGGCTAAGGAACGAGTCCATGTCTGCCTTGGCCAGCTTGCCCTTCTCTACAGACCTTAGCATGCCGGCCTTGAGCCTGGCCATGCCTCTCTCAAGGGACTCTTGGCTCCTGCTTAACAACACTACGCTGTGGCCGGACTGAAGGCATGCCTGCGCTATGCCAGTGCCCATCTGGCCCACACCTATTATGGCGACCCTCTCGGCCATTATACCACACTGCTGATGAGCATAGATGCAGCGCCGCCCCCTCCATGACATAGTGAGGCTATACCGAGGTTCTTCCGTCTGTCATGCAGCGCGTAAATCAGCGTCGTAAGTATCCTGGCGCCAGATGCCCCTATCGGGTGACCTAGGGCGGTCGCACCGCCGTTGACGTTGAGCTTGGCCACGTCTATGTTGAGCGCCCTGACCACGCCGAGGGCCTGAACGCAGAAGGCCTCGTTTATTTCTATAAGGTCGACGTCGTCGAGAGTCTTGCCAGCCTTCTTGAGAGTCTTTTGAATACCTGATACCGGCGCGAGACCGTACCATGCAGGATCTATGCCGCTGGACGCGTACGACTCTATCTTTGCTATAGGCTTTAGATCTAGCTCCTTAACTTTCGAAGCCGACGCTAGGATGACGAACGCTGCGCCATCGCTTATCTGCGATGCATTGCCTGCAGTGACGGTGCCATCAGGAGCGAATGCCGGCTTCAGAGACGCTAGTTTCTCTATGCTGGTGTCGCGGCGGACGCCCTCGTCTGTGGCGAATTCGCCAGCGGTACCTACGTTTATAGGGATTATCTCCTTCTTGAACTTGCCTGCATCTATAGCGGCGGCCGCCTTCCTGTGGCTATCGATGGCGAATGCATCCTGTTCCTCCCTTGTTATCGTGTACTTCTTCCCTATGCGCTCTGCCAGGGTGCCCATGTGCAGGTTGCTGTAGCAGTCCCACAGGCCGTTGAAGACCAGCTCGTCGACAAGCTTCACGGAGCTTAGGTCCGCACCTGAACCTGCCAGGTAGCGGACCAGCTCGTCCAACGTCGCGTCTCCAAGTTTCTTGAACTTGCGGACCCCGGCAACGGTGTGCCTAGCGTTGCTCATGCTCTCGATGCCGCCAGCTACCACTATACCGGAGTCGCCGCACTTGATGCTCTCGGCGCCGATGGCTATTGCACGAAGGCCGGAGGCGCACACCTGGTTCACATTGCTGGTCACGGTCTCGTTAGGCAGACCGGAGTAGACAACCACTTGCTTCGCCGGGTTCTGGCCCAGACCAGCAGAGAGCACATTGCCAGTTATGAGCTCCTCCACCATCTCCGGTTTTATCGATGAACGCGCCATGAGCCCCTTGACCACCGCGGCACCTATGCGCGGTGAAGAGAGCTCGGACAGCGATCCCAGGAACTTGCCAG
Organism: Microcaldota archaeon; assembly: GCA_021827995.1. Lineage (GTDB taxonomy): Archaea > Micrarchaeota > Micrarchaeia > Micrarchaeales > Micrarchaeaceae > JAKATK01. Next base: position 42,639 of record JAKATK010000008.1, read on the forward strand.
TTGCGCTACGCGCAGCATCGACTATATAGACATCCTCCATTGCATCTACCATTTCTATTTGAACTTCGGCTTTCTCTTGCTTAAGAAGGCTTCTATGCCCTCCTTTCCATCGCCATTGAGAAGGCAGTCAGCGAACGCGGCCTTTTCTAGGCCGTAACCGACCGGTCTGAAGCTAGCGTTCACGATCCGCTTTATGCTGCGGAGCGAGTGGAAACTGCTTCCCTCTATTTTATTCATCGTCTCCTCGATCGCTGTGCCGAGCGCTGCCCTGTCGACGACCCTGTTGACCAGGCCAAGATTAAGAGCCTCGTCGGCGTCTATCGACTCGCCGGTCAGCATGAGCTCCTTGGCTCTAGCTATGCCTATGAGCGCAGGTAACCGCTGCGTGCCGCCGGCACCGGGTATTATCCCGACCCTTGATTCTGGCTGGCCGAACTTCGAGTCCGATGATGCAATCCTTATGTCGCACGCCATCGCAAGCTCGCAACCGCCGCCTAGGCAGTAGCCATTTATTGCAGCGATGGCTATCTTGTCCGATTCCTCTATCGCGAAGCACATGCCCTGTATCGCATCTACGAAGCGCTCCGTCTCTTGCACTGATTCCATCGGCACGAAGTAGCTCACGTCCATGCCAGCGCAGAAGGCCTTCCCACCTGCGCCAGTTATTACCACGCTGCGTATGGCATCATCGCTGCCGCCGGCCCTGAAGAATCTGGCAACGCCATCTATTATCGTGGGCGTCAGTGTGTTCAGCTTCTCCGGTCTGTTGAGCGTGAGTGTTGCCCTTGAGCCAGACCTCTTTACAATCAGCTCTCCATCGGCCATGCGAATCATTGGAAGGTTAGGATACATGCAGAACGAAGATGTGCTTATCCTTTGGCGGGGGCAGTTTTAATACTTTTCTTGCTCTCTTGTTTTGATGCGATGATGCGGACCTAGGCGCATGAGTTTTGGCGACCGGCAGCACCGTTACTTCGGGTGGCTACTGGTGTATACGGATAGCATGGGTATTAGCGTAATAGATGTAGATGCCGCGCCGGGGGGCTCCGGCTCAGGCAAGTATCGATGCGAGTGCATCGATCTCGTACTTGGCTAGGGCGACCATCTGCGTCTCGGTTGGCGTGCTACTGTGGGCTACAATGATAGACACGTAACTGTCTATCATGACAACGCCTAACCCGGACGAGCCTGTGCCGCTTGCCGGGACAACGACTTCATACTGGCCACGGTCGTAGGTGCCGCTGGAACTCGTTATTGGAACGCTCGTGGGCGACGCGGTGCTGGCGTTCTGTGTAGTGTTTTTGCTAGTAGGTTCAGTGCTTCCGGAGCCACCGAAGAAGAGGTACGTGGCACTTGCGTTTGAGGTTAGCGCGTTGAAAAGTGCTGATGCGGCCTGGTCGCCGTTGAGCCGCAGCAGGACTACGACCATAACGCTGCTATAGGAATGGTTTTCAGGCACATATACCTCGACTGCGCTTGACGTCATATTATTTTTTAGGTTGGAATAGAACCGCTTGACAAAGCTTGTGGCGTTAGCGCCAATGGTTGTATTCAGACCGACCGTGCTGACCGAAGGGCCCACCACAAACGAGCCGCCCAGTACCGACCCAACCTGTGCAGTGGTAACGAAGCCAGGCGGCGCCTCCGTCTGCAGGATGCTGGTGGTGGGTGCTGAACTCGTCGACGCGGTCACGGTCGTAACCGCGATGGTGCTGGAGTTGGGCTGTATCATACTAGTTGTCGTAGTGTTGCCTGAAACCGACCGCGCACCGCCACGGTAAGAGAACGCAGCCACTGAGATTACCACAGCAATAATCACTACAGCAGCGATTGCAAGCGCCTTTCTCTTGCCGTATAACATAGTATCGACCTATTTGGCCTTGGCTGTGATGCACAGCAGGCGCGCTATGCCGGCTTTACAGGCGGCGACGTCCCGAAATTGAGCGTGACGAATGCGCCAGCGCCACCGCCGCCGGCACCTGGACCCCTGCCGCAGCAGGAGCCACCGCCGCCGTAACTCACGCTGCCGGTGCTGCTGAGGGAGGTGTTAAACGCTAGGACCACGGCGCCGCCGCCGCCGCCGGCACCTGGGCTGCCCCAGCCGCCGCACCAGTAACAGTTCTTGCCGCCGCCGCCGCCATTGGCGTTTATAGACCCTGGACTGAGGCTTGATGCCTGTATGTAAATGCCGTACGATCCCTGGCCGTTGCTGTCACCGCAGCAGTTGTTGCCGCCCGCGGCGCCTGCGAGGTACTGCTGTATGCCGCTGGAGTACCACGAGGATGCGCTGCTCTGAACGGTAGATGCCGAAAGCGTCGGTGTGCCGCCGTTGTTGCCGCCCGCGCGGCAGCACCCGGTGTTTGCGCCGCCTGCTATCGTGGAATATCCGCCGCTGCCACAGCAATAGCGCCAGTGCGTGCTGCCACCGGAGCCGCCGTACGAGTTGGGATAGTTCTGCTGCGGGTCAGTGCCGGTGTTTATCTGGCCGCTGTTGGTGAACGAGCCACCGGCTATGAATGCATAACCCTGGGTCGTCACGGTCACGCCACCGTTTATCGTTATGGAGCCGCTGGCGTTGACGTCGCCGGTCAGCGACATGCTCGATGTATAAGTCACGCTGCCTGCACAGCCGTCTTGCGCACTGGCCATATTGTTGGAGCATCCCTGTATGAACTGTATCGCTACCGTGTTGGACGAGGCGGAACTGTCTGCAGCGTCGGTAACGGTGTAACAATAGTATAGCGTCTCTGGTGTGGAAGGCGCAGTTAACGAGTACGTGGAGCTTGTGGCGCCGCCTATGGCGCTGTCCGAACCACATGACTGGGAACTGCCAGATTTCCACTGGTACGAGTATGGTGTCGTGCCGTAGCTTACATGGGAGGTCAGCGTCTCTTGGGAGCCGAACGCCACCGGCGACGAGCTCGAGAGCGTGGGAGTGCCCACAACCATCGGTGGTGAAACGCCGACCGAGGCCTGCGCGGTCGCGGTCTGCGACACAGAGTCAGTGGCCGTTAAGGTAACGAAGTACGCCCCGTAGTTGGCGAACGTTATAGTGTTGCCGGAAATGGTGACGCCGCCGCTCGGCGATACGCTGTACGAGTATGTGACCGGTGGGACGCCGCCGCTCGACGATGGCGTAAACGTGACACTGCCGCCAGCGTCTATCGTATTGCTCGTCGGGCTTATGCTAGCAGTTAGCGGGGGTATGTTGACGGTGACCTGGGCGCCGGCAGTAGCGTGCGTGCCGGTGGAATCCGTCACAGTGAGCAGTACGGCGTACACCCCGTTTGAGGAGAATGACACAGTGTCGCCAGTCACTGTGGTACCGGTGCTGGGCGTGGTGGTCAGCACGAACGTATAGGGTGGCTTGCCTCCGACAGCGTTGGCCGTGAAGGTTATGCTCTGGCCCATGAATATGGTGTCTGACGTCGGGGATATCGTAGCGCTCAGCGGTATCAGGCCGCCAACGAAGGCGCTGCCGCTGGACTTAAGCGACAGTGTGGCGATCTTGGAGTACTGCTGGGGCTTTGAGCACGGCGTGAGGCAGTAGCCCAACCAGACGTAGCCTGCGAAGGGCGTGCCTGTGAGGGCGTTACTTGGTATGCCAGCTGCCGCGAAATACGTGGACGGCATGGCGGCGTACACTGTGTGGCCAGGCACGAGGACATTGCCAGTGGAGAGCGCGATTGGTATCGAGTTGCCAGCGAATCCTACCGGTATGCCGCTTGAGTTGAGGGGTGCACCCTCGGCCGCGACGAAGAACCAATCGCCATAGAGGTCCTGGCTGGTCGTCTGGCCTATAATCATGCCTATGCCCTGGCTCGTGAAGACTGGGTTCTTGCAGATGAATCCTGCCTGAGCGATGCATGCCTGCGGCCCCAAGTTCGAACCATTGAAGACGCCTAACTCGAACAGAGCGGCGAGTACCACAGCTATTACTATGATGGCCCAGCCGTAGGTCATCAGGAATTCCATGGCTGATTGGGCCTTGATTTTCGTGGCGGGAACGGCACTGCCACATTTCGCCGGCATCTTATGCGACCCAATATTAATAACGAAGTTAAGGTTTTTATAATTGTGCACGGTGCTGGCTTGGACATGGTGTGGATTGCGCGCTTGATCGCTCGGGATCTTGGACCTGACGCCTATGGGTACAGGCCTTGAATTTGAAAGCCTGGTTTATGCGGCCTGCCCTTTCCCAGGCGCTTGGCAAGGGTCACGCGCACGAAAGGCCCGTAGTGCGCTATCCCCTTCACCGCCAGACCGGCACTGCCGCTAGCCGAGTACACCGTGCCCATGCTCAGCCTGTGCGTGCCGAAAAGCGATAGCCTGCGCGCCTTCAAAGCGTCGTATATCCTTATCTCGCCGTGCCTGCCGAGAAAGCCCGACATGTAGGCAAGCGATTCGGCCTTCCTGCGCCAGTGATGGAATGATAGGGACGTGTATATTATGTCGTACCTCTTCCTGAACGGTATGAACCTGCTCGAGCCACGCTCGACCCTGAGGTTGCTCAGGCCCGCGGCATTTTTGCGCGCTATGCGAAGCATGCTGATGGACGGGTCCACAGCGTCGATGCGTGCATGCATGTCCCTTGCGAGCCGGACAGCCACGATGCCAGGACCGGTGCCAACGTCAAGGACGCTGCGCGGTCTGGCGGCCTCGATGTCCGATACTACAAAGTCATAGAAGCTGCGCATTGGGGGAGTTCTCGCTACGAGAGCGTAGAGTGGCGACAGAACCTGACCGAACCTCTCCTCGCCCTTTATGTAGCCGGCATTGTGGCCCATTTTAGCACTGTGTTTGTTGCCCGCAATCCGGGGCGGGGGCATCTTCCGCGGGACTGGTCACCGCCATCCTATAATTAATCTGCTTTTGACCAAGCTTTATTAATTCGTGGTGCGAATTAGCGGTGAAAATTTGTTTGATGCCGGGGTGGCAGAATCTGGTAACGCGCCGGTCTCGAGTTTGCAAAATCCCGAGAGCTGATTTGTGATGTGACGGGCAAACCGGTGCCCCTCTGGGGCTTTAGGGTTCAAATCCCTACCCCGGCGCCTTGAGATTGCTTAGTGCCAACGTTGGGCGCCAACGGGAAGCGCAGTTGGTTATGGATTGGGGCTAGTCCACCGTAATATTGCTGCACATGCCCTAGGAAGCATGGTTTGGGTACAGACACTACTAGCAAATCTCTGGGCTGCTAAATGAAATGATATATTCTCATCGGCATGCGACGTGATGGTGTTTGAGATTACAGTAGGTAGCATGGGTGCGACTGCCATCCTGGCGTTTCTAATTGGCCCGATTCTCAATTGGAACGCGAATGGCGCACACCGCGCGCACAGCATAACTATTTATTTGTTGGTACGGTGATATTCAGGAGTTAATCTATGTGATGCAATGGCTGATACAAGCACAATGAAAAGCCTGGCAAGACTGTCAATTCTGGCAGTGTTGGCGTACGCATTGGTGGTTATCGGGACCGTCGGTGCAACACACAACGTGACCCTACCAGGGGTGGCTGTGATAAACCAGCAGCGCGTCTTCGCGGAGCACATAAATGTAACGCTGACTGCTAGCAACACGTCGAGCTTCGGTAGCATAAAGACGGTGCTTACTGCCGTGCTCAGCAACGACTCCATACTGTCGAAGGGCCATGAACCGATAAACTACACATTCTACGCAGACAACCAGACGATAAGCGGTTGCGGTGGTATAAGAATCAACGCCTGCAATTTCACTACAAACAAATCGGTTAGCGTTTATGCCAGCGCTCGTTTGTCAAAGAGCTTACAGGTCGAGTATTCGAACTCCGTGAACCTGACCGTACTAAGTATAGAGTACACGCACAACTCTTCGCAGAGTTCTAGCACGTACCTACCTCCAGGCGATGAAAGCTACATATTTGCATGCGGCAGTGGCTATCCTGGCATAGTGTCTACATCATTCACCAACGTCGAGTCTGGGTACTTCTTCGGTTGCACAAACGGAGGCAGGTGCTCCGCAACAGGTTACCAGTCGTCGAACTTTGGATTGTGCTCGCTCGCATTCGGCTGGCCGTCCGCAATCGCAGGTATAGGGTTAAACGTTCCGATTGACAGTGCGACGGTTTTCAGCGCAGTGAACGACCCGAACTCACAGACGCATCCTAACGTATACTACACCAACTTGAGTTATACTGTCACCAAACCCGACAGCTTTGTTGCCATTTTGGGCTCTTGCGGTTGGGTTAACTGTTACGTGAACTTGCCGAAGGGATGCGCACTGCTTGACAACCAGCAAAACTGGTATCAGGCTTCGGCCTTCGATGCGGCCTGCACTCAGGATCCGGGCACATACAACGTAACAGAGTACTCGGTGGGCGTAAACATATGCCCGTGGTGCATATATTCGTTTGACTCCGCAGGAGTGCTTTCAGCTTACGTGTTCAAGAGCTGAAGCGCACTGAGCGGATTCATACGCTATGTATACAGAGCGGTGGCTTCTGACAGCGAACGCAGATGGGCCAGTCGATTCGGAACGCGGTGATGCTAACCAGGTGCCGGATGAATCCGGTCGTTATATGTGGGCCTCCTGACGTCGGTAAGCTTACCATGGCTAACGCGCTATCCAGGTACATAGGTTACAAGGTCTTCCACAACCATGCAACGATATATATACCAGGCTGCTCTTCGGATTAGGCATGCGCGGCTGCAGCCGCTTAGTGGACAGGCTGTGCATAGATACAATAATGCTGCAGCGGGATCAGCAAACCGGAGATTCAGTGTTCAAATTCTTACCCCAACGAATTCGAAATTCGGCGACAAAGTCTGGTTCGAAAACCCAGGCAACAAGGACAAGCGGACATGCGAGGAACTTGATGCAGGGTGCGATTTCGAGGCATAGGTGATAGTCCTGGTCGAGTACGGGCTCTGCAGGTTATATGAGAACTGGTTGGGGCCATGGCTCGGCCGGTTGGGAGCCGAATTACCGATGATGCGGCCGATTTCTAAACTGGTAGTCGTAATTTCTTCAGCCCATCGATGAGCTATCATTGTAGAGCAGGAGGAATGCGGCCCACGCCGCGTTAGGCGCGCCAGAGCCAGGCTCTGATAGGTTGAGCAGGCCGAAGTCGTTACCACCTGAAAGACCCCACAGGTCATACCAGTAGACGCGCTTGACGTACGTAAAGCCATTGAAAAAATCCATGGCCTGCACAAGGAAATCCTTCTGGACGGATTGGTTGAAGTAGTATGCGTTAGTCGAGTACGCGGGCATACCTGTTTCGGTTATCCATATCGGCTTTCCAGTCATATTCTCGTACGCTGCTAGGCCCTGAGCCCATAGCTCGGCGTTGTTCGATTCGTTAAGCAAAAGAGAATCCTGGGGCTGGTCGAATGTGTACGCATGTATTGATATGGCGCTGCAATACTTGGACGCGCCATAGCTCCACACCTCTGCGTACCAGTAAAAGGCTGGCGGGCCATAAATAGGGGCGCCACCGAAGCACACGATCGTTGCATTCGGCTCGATGGACTTCACGGTTTCGTAAGTGCTCTTTATCAGCATGTAGTAGTTGTATGGACTGCCGTTGACGTAGCCCGTCTGGAACAGCGGCACAAGTGGCTCGTTCCAGACCTCCCAGGTGCTTATCTCAGGATACGCAGAGACCGCGGCGGCTACGCTGGAGTCCCACACGCTGAGGTTCCAATGAGTGTTGCTATGGCCACCTGGTACAGTATCGTAGTCTAGTATGCCAAGGTAAGAGGCGCCGTATCTCGCACTCTCTTCTCTTATATGGCTGACCTGAGTTTGATTCAATGTTATGTCGGTTCTGTAGTATTTCACGCCGACTGCAAGAGCCCTTGCCTCGGAACTGACGTTGCCGTGGGTACCAATGCCGATGATGAACGGCAAGCTCTGCGGCATTTTTGGAGGAGTTATGCTATTGGAACCGCTAAGTAGATGTATTGCGATTGCTGTTATTATTAAAACCACGATTATAGTGGTGAGCCAGATACGCTTTTTGACCGGAATGCGAATACACCGTTGCGCGTTTAGGCACGCCGAATTATGCCTGCGCCTCGCTCTTGTAAGGATTCGCCTTTGGTATTCTAATTGTTACGCTGGCGCGCGGTGAGCACGCTCGGTTAAAATTTAAATCTGCTGCGCTCAATTTTGTGTATGGACCTCGTGGTGCTTTACGGCCCGCCGGGCGTTGGCAAGTTGACCGTAGCCAAGGCGCTCTCTAGGCTTACTGGTTACAGGGTTTTCCACAACCATGTCACGATAACCGCTGCGAGGTCAGTGTTCGAGTTTGGTTCGCCGGCCTACAGCGCCCTCGTTGACAAACTCCGCGTTACTGCAATAGAATCTGCAGCTGCATCTGACATCGATGGGCTAATTTTCACGTTCGTCTACTGCAGAGCGTGCGGCGACGACGTCTTCCTGAGGAAGCTCTCGCGTGTGGTGCGCAGCCACGGGGGCCGGATTTTCTTGGTGAGGCTACGCGCCCAAAAGGACGTGATTTACGGCAGGGTCGCGAGCATAGGGCGCAAGAGGTACGGTAAGATAAGTGATAGGGAAACGCTGGAAAAAATGTTCAGACGCCAAAACCTCTTCTTGGAGGCACGATCGGGTCGCGGCCTCACCATAGACAATACCAATTTGGCACCCACTGCAGTTGCCAAGATCATATACGATCGTTTTGGTTTGGGCGGATATCGTGTGGAGCGAAGTCTCAACAGGCGTCGTCGGTTACACAACGTTTTAAAATTGTCGCAAAACAAATAAGGTTGGCGACTGGATGCTTTACGTCAATGGGTACGCTGTATCGCTCGACAGACGGGAGCATGGTGCGGACATAGACTTCGTGTCGCATGGGCACAGTGACCATATAGCCGCTGCAAGGAAGGGCTCGCGCATTCTCGCAAGCAGTGAGACGGTGCAACTGGTTAAGCGTGTGCACAAGAGGAACATAGAGCCTTATGAGCACCGCAGACACGGTTGGCTTAAGCTGCTCAACGCCGGCCATATATTCGGGTCTAGGCAGTTGTGCATGGACGACTACAGCACAGGCAGGCGCATAGTCTACACAGGCGACTACCAGATGCAGAGCGCTAGGGCTGCAGAGCCCATAGAGGTTGTTGAGGCCGATTCCGTGGTGATCGATTCGACATACCCGCACCCCAGAATCAGATTCGAGCGGCGTGCTGAGGTTGAGAGCGCCATACAGCGATGGGCTGCATGCGCGGAATCGAACGGAATAGCTCTTCTTGGAGCCTACGCCCTGGGCAAGTCGCAGGAGCTCATAGCGATACTGAACGAGGTCGGCATCAGGCCGGTAGTTAGCAGGAAGATTAACGCCGTGAACGAGATATACACTGAGCACGGGATTAAACTGGAATATGCGTCGGCGTACAAGCGCGAGCCGGACCACGAGGAGGCGCTCGGCAGGAACTTTGTCGGTATTGTAGAGAGCAATAAGCTCATGGATCTGGCGTGGCGGCTCGGCAGGGCGCATGGCAAGAGGGTGCACACCGCAGTGGCAACAGGCTTCGCGAACGCGTTCAAGTTCCCCACGGAAGCGCAGTTCGCTCTTAGCGACCACGCCGACTTTAGACAGGCAGTTGACTACATAGACGCTACAGGCGCAGACGCAGTGTACACATACGGCAAGGGCGCTAGGGAGTTGGCGGAAAACCTGGCCAGGCTTGGCTACAACGCGACCCAGTTCGATGGCATTGGCCAGCCTCAGCAGTCGCGCACATGCAGCTATGCCGCAGGCATGGTCAGCGATAGCAAATTAAGCCTTTAGCAGAAATATGCTTAGACCGCCCCGATAACTCAGTGGTAGAGTGCTTGTCTCGTAAACAAGAAGCCGAGGGTTCAAATCCCTCTCGGGGCTGTCTTAGGAATGCTCTGCCCCCTATGTAGTTTCTGAATACACAAACAACAGCAGCCCTTCTGCATGGATGATGGCATGATGTACCTCAAGAGATGGGCAGGGCCGTAAAGCAGCTAGGCGCAGCGATATCTATAGACAGCCAGTGCAGGAACACCTGTGTTTCAAGCAGGGCTAGGGGCTGACTTATTCTATGCTATGCAGGATTTACTGCATGGAATCGATTTTGTATACTTTATGCGCAGCGTGTGGCGCGTGCATTGATAATTACGCAATCCTGTGGCTTTAAGCGTTACCAAATGCACATTTCCCAAAGATTGGTTTGGTATTCTCTTAGCATAAACTTATATTTTAAAGCACACCAATTAGGTTGTTGATTTTATGGGGCTGTCAAAATCTAGGATGGTCAGGGCAAGGAGGAAGCGCAGGCTGCACAAGTTTCAAAAGAAATAGCCGTAAAATTCGTGTCCTGGAAAATTGGACATTGCTGGAGTATTTCGACGCTCTTGTAGGTGATGGCGCAATGGCAGGAACCGATGGGGGAGCCGCCGAGCATAACACAGAGGTTATAGGGCGCAGGTCAGGGCTATCCACAAACAACAGAGGTATAATGCTGCTTAACATCATGCTCAGCGTCCCAGTGGCAGCCGTAGATGACACGATACTCTTAGAACAGCGGATGCAGCCAGAGCCCAAACCATAGAAGCTGGAATGATTATGTTTTATTCGAGCCAGAGATGTAGTAGCGTATAATATGAGTAGGGGATTTTACAGAACCGATAACTGATTTTAATGGCAAACAAGACGCTAAAGAGATATGGGCTGGAGAGCGCAGCCAGGATACTTATAGCAACAGGCGTATTGCTCGTATTATTTTCCTGGATTGCCGGGACCTATTATTACGGGAGCACTGGAAGCGTAGCGTCGCTAATAGTGCCGTTTGTATTCACTTGCGTTCTGGCACTGCTGCTTCTTGTAATAAGATATAGGTACACGTTATTCGAGGAATACCCTTACCTGATGAACCTGCCGTCGTTGTTCTATCGTATCAGGGATAAGGATGGTACGAATAACCAGAGCTTGGCGTTCAGCATGATATTCACCGTGCACGCACTGGTGGTCGCCTTTCTGGGATTACTAAGCTTGGTTTTGACAATAAGCATAGGCTTTAGCATAAAGCGCAGTTCGGCATCGCCGCTTCTATACGTATACCTTGTAATAATTACGGTTCTAGTTGTATCGGTGCTGCTGCAGTATCGAAGAATCTACATCAGGTTTTCGAAGTGAAGCTTACGAGCACATTGAGTAGGCACGGCCTTTATTATTACGGCGCCGCGCAACATCGCGTGGCAATGGACAACGCATGGGCAGGCCGGTAGTGACACAAAAGGCCGAGCGCAGCATGGCGTGGCTTTATTGATGCTGGGCTGGAGCCCATGCACAGCGTTTCAATTGCGACATTGAATGGGAACGCAGCCCATCGCTTAGGACCCGAGGAAAACCCCTATTCCGCAACGTGTCGGGCTAGCGCAACGCCTTCGTCACGCTCTCGATGTCAGGGGGGACCTCGACAGGCGCGTTCTTGTACCTTGGTTCTATGCCATTTATTTTCCCGGTGTGGTAGTCGACAGTTGCGCCAGGGTCCTTGAGGATGTTGCCGGTCAGTATGCACACGACGCTGTCGTCGCTGCTGATGATGCCGCGCTCCCGTAACCTCTTAGCGCCTGCAAGAGATGCGGCAGATGCTGGCTCGCAGCCTATACCGCTCGAGTCTATTACAGCTTTGGCGTCCATTATTTCCTGGTCGGACACCTGCTCCACGACGCCATTGGTAGCCTTTATGGCGCGCATGGCCCTCTTCCAGCTGACCGGATTGCCTATCCTTATCGCGCTGGCCAGCGTCTCTGGCTTAGCCAGCGTTGGCGGCCGCTCTAGGCCTTCCTTCCACATGCTGTAGAACGGGTTTGCGCCCTCAGCCTGAACCGCAGCCAGTCTGGGCAGATGCTCTATCAGCGCCAGGTCCCTGAGCTCCACGAGCGCCTTGCCTATCGCAGACGTGTTGCCCAGGTTGCCGGCTGGCACGATAACCCAATCCGGAGGTTTCCAGCGCAGCTGTTGGATGAGCTCGAACGCTATGCTCTTCTGGCCCTCTATGCGCCATGGGTTTATCGAGTTGAGCAGGTACAGGCCCAAGCGACCGCAGGCCTCCTGCACGATGCGCATCGCATCATCGAAATTTCCCTTGATCTGCAGCACCCTCGCACCGAAGGCCATCGCCTGCGCCAGCTTGCCGTAGGCTATCTCGCCGGATGGTATGAACACGACGGAGCGCATGCCGCAGAGAGCTGCATACGAGGCGAGCGATGCGGAGGTGTTACCGGTCGACGCGCAGCCGACAGCCTTGTGGCCCAGCCTGCGCGCCTCGGATATGCCGACTGTCATGCCCCTATCCTTGAACGAACCGGTGGGGTTCTCTCCCTCGTGCTTCATGCTCAGCTTTGCTATGCCAGCGAACTCAGATACCATGGCGTGCGTGTATATGTTGGTGTTTCCTTCAGGCCTAGTGACTATCAGGTCGTCCCTGACCAGCGGGTGCACCAACTCCTTGTAGAGCCAGACGCCGCTGTTGTACGGCTTCTTCCTGCTCCGGGCACGCCTGTCGAGCTCTGCCCTGGTGATCTCGACGCCGGTCGTGACAACATCCAGGAGGCCGCCGCACTCGCACCGCCATATGCTTGCCGGCTCGCGCTCGGCGCCGCAGTCCATGCAAACAAGCTTCGTGCGCGTTGAATCAACCCACTTTCCTTGCGCCCTGGTTCGATATCCCGCTCGTGATTATTTCATGGCTCTCTCTGAATATGTCTTTTACCCTTGCGACGAGCGCCTCGCGGCTTCTGGGCGAGCGCTTGCCCAGGGCCAGTATAGACGGGCCTGCACCGCTGGCCACGACGCCGTAGCCCAGCTCCCTGCCTGCTTCTCTGACCTCGTACAGGTGCGGAAGTATGCCGGCCGCGTGCCTGGCCGGCTCTGCCACGGCATCGTCCATCGATGCTATTATACCGTCGATGTCCCCATCTTCGAACGAGCATATCAGCGAGGCCAGCAATTGCATATTGCGCTGGTGGGCCTCTCTCGGCACGCTGGCCGGAAGGGCCTCCCTCGCGGCCTTGGTCGAGGCCTTGCCTGAACGCGGCAGTATTATTATGGCCTCGAGCGATGGCGGCGCCTTTATGCGCTTAACCCTGAGCGGCTCACGGCTGGTTATTATGGTGAAGCCGCCGAATATCGCTGGCGTGACATTGTCCGCGTGCGGTGTCCCGGCTGACACTGCCTCGCCTAGCGAGGCGTACTGGGCCAGCTCCTCCTTTTCCAGGGACAGGCGGTATAACTTGTCTATCGCGAACGCCGTACCTGCGGCCGTAGCCGCGCTGCTGCCCATGCCGCTGCCCGGTTTTATCCCCTTGTTTATCGCCATCCTGACGCCCCCTATGCCGAACCGGTCGCGCATCGCTCTTATAACAGGCCCACACGTGTTGGCCTCTAGGCTGGTCGGTACATCGTAGGTACCTACGCTATCGATCTTGTCGTAGTCTGCCTTCGATACCCACATCGTGTCAGTTGGCCTGGCCAGCGCTATGCCGCATATGTCGAAGCCAGAACCCAGGTTAGCGGATGTCGCAGGCACTACCAGTTTGATGCTATCCACGTCGACTCGCCCTTATGAAACGCATGGCCTTCTTGATGTCTGCGGCCACCCTGCTGGCCGTGACGTCGCCGCCGGCGCCAGGTCCAGACAAGAACAGACTGATCTCGCTCTGATTCGCCATGCCCCTTATTTCTATGGCATTGTTTATACCGCTTACTGAAGCAAGGGGATCGGCCATGTCCACGAACTCTGGGCCGACAGATGCTCTTATTGCTGGACCGTCGCGCCTGATACTGCAGACGAGCTTTATGCGCCTCCCGCGCGCCACTGTGCGCCTGATCAGCTCTGAATCGACGCCCTCTATGCCAAGCATGCCTTCGCGTATGCCGGACAGCTTCACCTCGCCGACCGGTATTTTAGCACCGAGGAGCCTGTTGCAGAGGCCTACAGCCTTTAGCGCAGAGTCGCGTCCACTTATGTCGTTTCCGTACTCAGCCTCGGCGTAGCCGAGCCTGATCGCTGACGCAATCGCATCGTCGAACTCCATGCTCTCGAGCTGGCAGAGCACATAGTTGCTCGTGCCATTAAGTATGGCCCTTATGCCGAATATCTTGGCGTTAATCCCGTCGGCCAGCTCGAACACCGGAACACCGCCCATGACGCTTGCGCCATCGAAAAACGCAACCGAATGCTGGCGCGCCAGCCTCTCGACTCCATCCATGGCTTCCACAGACCTAAGATGGTTCTTCGATGAGACGACCACGCAGGCGCCGGCCTCGAGCGCGTGCATCACGCATGACATGCCGGGCTCGCCGTCCGTTGAGTTGGTCGGCGTCATGTCCACGAATACGTCCGGCGCGGTCTCGTCTATGGCTTTTATTGCGTCGATGGCCTTCGAACCGCTTATCTCCGACAGCCTGGCCTTAGTCAGCTTGTTGTGTAGCAGCGCCGAAGCGTCTATCCCATCTGCGTTTATTACGGCGGCGCTGCTGTCCACAGCCGCGACCAGTCTCGGTTCTACCCCATTCGAGCCTGCCCATTCCGCCAACTGATCCCACATGCCGAGCAGGCCGCGGCCGACGTTGCCGAGGCCTGAAACCGCAACCTTGATGATCATAGGTAACCCCTGTGTGCCAACAGCTCTGCGTCTAGGATGCCGGCGCCGGCGGCACCCCTGACTAGGTTGTCTCCAAGAACCGAGTACGCGATGCTCTTACTGTCCGCGCCAGGGCGGAGCCTGCCGACGCTGACAGACATGCCGTCATTATCTATGCGCGGCTGCGGCCTGTCAGGCTCGCTACGCAGTACGATGGGCTTCTTCGGCGCGGACGGCAGCTCACTGAGGCCGCGGAAGCCTTCAATCGCATCGATAACAGAATCGATCTTGACGGGGTCGCGCAACTCCACGTAAACCGATATCATATGGCCAACCGCTACTGGCACCCTGTTGCACGACGCGAATATCTTGAGGTCGCCTTCCTTAAGCCTGCCTCCAGCGATGGTGCCGAATATCTTCCTCGGCTCGTCAGCGAGCTTTTCCTCCTCGCCGCTTATGAAAGGTATCACGTTGCCCAGTGCATCTAGCGAGGACAGCCCGGGATAGCCGGCGCCGCTGAGCGCCTGCATTGACGTAGCGAAAACCCGCCTTATCCTGAAGTTGTCAATGAGCGGCTTGAGCGACAGGGCCAGTATTATGGTGGTGCAGTTAGGGTCGCAGACCAGGCCGCCGCTTATGCTGCGCCTCTGCGCGTCCAGAAGTTCCAGATGCTCAGGGTTTACCTCTGGTATAATCAACGGCACCCTAGGATCCATCCTGTTGGCGCTGGCCTTGCTTATCACCGTCTTGCCCTGCTCAGCCAGCTTCCACTCGACCGCGTTCGCTGCGTCTGCGGGCAGCGCGGAGAAAATCACTTCGGACTCTAGCCTCTCGTCGAGGCCCTTTATGCGAGAATCGAGTATCGAGGGGCTGACGGAGCCATCCGGGCTCTTGCAGAACTCGCGGAAGCTCCTGCCTCTGGACTTCTCAGAACCGACCAGCTCCCTGACCCTTATGCTCGGGTGCCTCGAGAGGAGCTCGACGAACTTCTGGCCCACCAGGCCAGTGGCTCCTAGAACCGCGGCGTCGAGACTCTTCATGGCTTTTCACCTGGATATATGACCGTGCCGCCGCGCCATATCCTGATCTGCTTGTACGACACGACCCTAGCTATCGTCGGCGGCTGGAAGTAGTCCAGGGCCTTGAGCTGTATTATAGAGTAGGGCTTCTCGTACCTCGAGACGCCGTTGTGGCAGAGATCGAGAAGCTGCGAGCGCGACATGCTGTCGACGCGCTTGCCGCGCACGTATATGCCGTCCACATCTGTCACCTTGACCACCTCGTCCGCGACAATGCACTTACCCATCAGGAACGCGGTCAGGTCGCTGGAGCCCCTGCCCATTGTGCTTATCTCGTTCCTAAGCGTTCTGCCGACAAAACCGGGCATCACAACGACGTAGCCAAGTCTCAGCCTCGGCTCCACGTACTTGGCGCAGAGGGCCCTCACCTTGCTCTCTATCGGGTTGGCGTCGCCGAAGTTCCTGTCCGTTATGATCGGCCACGACTCTGACCTTGGGTCGAGGAGCACCGACCTGACGCCCATGCCGTGGAGCGCCACAGAAAGGATGGATGCGCTTATGACCTCGCCGTAGCTCAGCACGCTATCCCAGTGCCTGCCGTCGACGCCGCGGTCTATGCCGCTGAGAAGCGAAACGAGTGAGGAGGTGGTCTCGCCTGGAGCAGACACGACTACGACGATATCGTTGCTGGAGCTCTCCCTTGCTATGAGGCTGGCCGCCCTCCTTATCAGCTCGCTTGTCGCGAGGCTCTTGCCCCCTATCTTGATGACGATCCTGCGCCTCCTGCGGCCCGCATGGGCCGCTCCGTGCCTCTTGGTTTGTTTTACCATTCGTTCGCCCGGGTAGCCGCCAGCCGCGCACCGGGGCGGACCAAGAAAACAACGGACCAGAGCATTTTCAGAGATTCAGCCACGGTTTAGCGGTAGGACTAGCGTGTTGTGGCTGTTGTTCCAGTGGCTCTGACAAATGCCATGTGTCCTGTTTTGCAGCGATAGATTCTTAAAACCTTTTGTGCGGGCGCGACATGCCGCGCCGCCGCGCGCGAAGCAATGCCCTACTAGTTGTGGCGTTTATGAACGCGACCTTCTCGGCCATGTACCGCTCCTTGCTGCCATGCGCAAGCCCTGCGGCCCTGCGCTTCACCTCGGCGTACTTCAGCATGGCTTCCCTGTTTCCCCTCAGGTAGTCCCTGAAGGCGATCTTCTCGCGCCATTCCCTGCCCATGAACATCGTGAGGTGCAGGTGAATCCTGACATGCAGGCGGTTGCGCGTCGTGTCCCTTGCGAAGAACAGTCTCTCGGTAGAGCCGCTCTGCTGCATGAATGTGTAGCCAAGCCTTTCAATTCGGGCTGCGAACGCGTACGGCCAGCCATGCTCGATTCCGACCATTATGTCTAGAATGTTCTTGCCGCCTAGGCCCTCGACAGCGGTGCTGCCCACGTGCTCTATGTGGCAGCCGGGACCCAGCGCGCGCACGAGCCTGCGCCCCTCCCTCTCGAAAAGCTTGGCATAAGCGGGGTTGTACTCCTTGAAGGCGTACTTGAGCTTTCCGTCAAGCTTGCGCAGCATGCGAATCATCGAAAGCATGGCGGTGCGTCATGCTCTACCTGCACGCGCGCCCACAATCGGCTCAAGGGTGCAAGCGCCAGAGAGCCGCTGCAGCTCGGAGCCATCGGCCATGAAACCAGGACCGATGCTATGGCCGTTATTGTTCAGCCATTTCCTTACTTCCTTATAATTTGGCATGGCGCCGTAGACCAGGCGCCAGAAGGCATCGGAATGGTTTGCGACCTTGAGGTGCGCCAGCTCGTGCACTATCACGCTGTCAATGATGATTTGCGGCGCGAAGAGCAGCCTGAAGCTCAGGTTTATGCGTCCGCTCTTTGGCGAGCAGCTGCCCCACCTAGTGCTCGATGGCTTTCCTATGCGTATCGATTTAATCTCGAAATTGAAGCTTTTCGAGTTTAGGAGCCGTACACGCTCTTGGACCTGGTCCATCACTGCGCTTGATATGACGCGCCTGGCCAGAGCGTCGACATGGATAGTCCTCGCCTTCTCGTCCAAACCGGAGGCAAGCGTTATATCAACGTGACCGCCGATTCCGAGCCTCGCAGAGGAGCCCTTCAATCCATGCGACTCGGACACGGTTATGGCGAATTCCCTTCCAAGTACGCTCACGGTCTGACCGTCGCGGAAGCTGATTTGCGCGTCGCCTATGAACGGCCCGTGCCTCTCTATTTTCCTGATCGCGCGCCGCTTCAGATCCAGGTAGGCACTGAGCGCTTCGCCATTAGACATGCGTTTTGGGACGCGTATGCGTATCGTGTTGCCGTGCACGACGGCGCTGGCGTAGCGCGACTCGGACATGACGCGCTCCACTGCGTACATGACGCCTTTTATGCTTACCTCTTCCATGCAGACCTGGCCTCCGACAGCTGGTCGCGACCGCGCTTAGGGGATGATAGCTCCATCCAGATTCGAACTGGAGTTTACGGCTCCAGAGGCCGCCGTCCTTGACCACTAGACGATGGAGCTACGCTGCATATACTGGCGTGAAAATCTTTAAACACTTTGCAACCATTACCTGCACGCAATTATAGCCTTCCGCTAATCTTTCTGGACAAAAGTTACTTGGTTCTTTCGCAACAATAATAGGTTGGCGACAGTTCCATGTTGGAGGAGGACGAACCTACCCTCCGCAGACTTGCAAAGGAATGCAG
>JAKATK010000009.1 GCA_021827995.1 Microcaldota archaeon
CAGTAGTCTGGCCGAATGTTATGCCTATACCGTTGGCAGTGTATATGGGGTTCCTGCAGACGAAGCCCGCCTGTGCTATGCACGCCTGCGGCGCCAAATTCGAGCCGTTGAAGACTCCGAGTTCGAAGAGCGCTGCGAGCACAACCGCTATGATCAGGATGGCCCAGCCGTAGGTCATCAGATACTCCATCGCGGACTGCGCTTTACGCACGACTGCAGTCTTTGACCTGTAATTGCGAACCTGCGAAGTCCCAATCATAATCATGATGGAACTTGGGATGCGAGTTTATAAATGTTATTTGGATGGTACGTCATGCGCCGACAACTGCATTGCGTAGCGTGCTGCGAATAACGCGTGTGTAGCGGCACCAACCGAGCGAGAAAGGCTATGGGCCGTGAACTGGCCGGCAATGATAAGGCTTAAAGCGCCTAACCGCCAAATGGCTAGCGATGGGATGGCGAAAAGAATGGCGCACCAATCGAAGCTGGCCGCCTTCCTCAGGCTGACCAGGGCAGAGCACAGTCTCATGCTGGCAGTTGCGGTGATTGCCGCGGAGCTCGAGACGCTGTCCACGCTCGGCGTCCCTGCCCCTAGTGCATACGTGGTCGCGCTTAGCTTAATAACACCGATAGCGATAAGCATGGCCTCGTTCGCGATAAACGACTACTTCGACGTCGAGGCCGACCGGGCCAACGGTTTCCTTGACAGGCCGCTGGTATCTGGTGCTCTGGGCAGGCGGACTGCCCTCTACACGACCCTCATAGGCATGGTGATAGGCGTGGCCGCCAGCGCCCTGATAAACGCGTATGCGCTGCTGATCGCGCTGGTGTTCGCGGTCCTGGCAGTGCTATACAGCGCCAGGCTGAAGCGGATGCTGCTCGTCGGCAACGTGTACATAGCCCTCTCCATGGTCATAGCGTTCGTATACGGCGACTTCGTGGTATCTGGCACGCTGGCGCAGAACATAGTGGTGATATCGCTAGTGATATTCCTGAGCGGCCTGGCAAGGGAGATACACGGCATGATGCGCGACAGCGACGGTGACGTCAAGGCTAGGCGCGTCAGGGGCGTAGTGCAGTACATGGGCATGCGCACGTCTGCATTCGTGGCCTTCGCGCTCTATGCGGAAGCTGTCGCGATAAGCATATTCGCGTTCTTCGAGTACGCGCCATTCATGTACAACCCATACTATCTGGCACCGATAGCTGCCGCTGACGTGCTCCTGATGTACGTGGCGCTCGGCTTCATCACAAAGCGCAGCAGGGGTTTCTACTTGCTGGCCAGGAACATGAGCCTAGGCGCCATGTCACTGGCGCTCCTGGCGTACCTGATCGCGCCGCTCACCTACGCCGCTGCGCACCTACTATGAGTCAGTGCATGCCGATGAGCAGCAGTATCAGCACGCTAGCTGCCGCGCCTGCAACGCTGCACACGAAGTTCGAGGTGTACTTGTTGCCTATGCCGCGCTCCTCGTAGTAGCCCAGCACCGAGTCGACCAGTGTGCCTATGAAGCCTGACAGAAGCACAGCGAGGAATACGTACGGCCCGCCAATCTTCCAGGAGCCTACGAAAGCGAACGCGGCCAGAGCTATGAGCGCTGACCCAAGCAGACCGGCAGCGAGCCCCAGCCAGGTCACGCCGCCGGACACGCCGCGCTTGACCTTCCTGAGCGTGAAGATCATCCTGGGCATGCCGTCGAGCACGCCCAGCTCGCTGCCGAACTTGTCCGCGGTTATCGCAGCCACGCTGGCGATGAAGCCGACCGCGGAGAGCGTCATCATCGGCGCGCTGCCCAGGTAGCCAGAAACAAAGAAGGCTGCTGCCATTATGAGCGGCCCTGCGCCGTTGGCCATGACATTATACATGCCGCGCGTCGGCTGGTAGAGTCCCATCGCCTTCTTCTTGTCTATGCCGATCCAGGTGACTGCAGCCGAAAGGGCCAGGAAGTAGAGCATGAGCAGTACGAAGAGCAGACTCAGGCTGCCCCCCAGAGCCAGCAGGCCCAGCGCCAGGAATAGCGAGGCGGCTAGGCCCTTGTTGTCAAGCGTGAGGAACGGCATGCGACTGCATCCTTATGGCCGCAGCAGTTGAAGAGCGATTGCGGCTGCAGAAGTTTGTGAGCATGCCAATATAAGGCTTTTCGTGGTTCTGACAGCGGGACATGAGTCCACAATCTTCCTTGCACCCAGTATGGTCAGCATGTTGTCTTGGTCGTTGTGGTGCACCACAGCCGCCCTCTTTATCCCTGTGGCCTCCAGAGATGCGATTGGGTTGGTACCGCGCTCCAGTAAGGTGAGAGCGTTTTCGCAAATGAGGCCATTGTAAACGGCTTCGTCCTTTGTAATGAGCACGCAGTCAACCCCAATCTCATCTATTTTGCACCACGTGTTTTCCTATACTGCGGTAGCCAAAAATTATAGTGTGCCACCTTTTATCCTGGATATAAGTAGCTGTGCGGCTTCGCCCTTGGCTAGGGAGGTGTCAGCTGCCGCATTTACTGTCAGTTGTACAGTCGACGCGCCGGCATCAACAGAAACCAGATTAGTAACTTTTAAATATGTATTATGCACAACCGTGCAACTACTGGTGGCATGACAGTAGTAGCAACTATACCGTACAAGGGCGGGGTAGTAATCACTGCGGACAGCCGTGGCACAATGGCGCCGCCGCTCCCAGTGGTAGTCTTTTACTGGGACAGGATGAAAAAGATGTACGTGACTAGGAATCGCAGCGACATGGTGATCACGATTCAGGGCGGCGCCGAGATAGCGGATGCGGCCGCGCACACGCTGATGAAATCCGAGGGGCTGCTCAAGGATTACTGCGCTGAAACAAACAAGCGGAAGAAGGCCGCCATGCTCAAGGAGCTTGAGCGCAGGCTGGCGGACTCTACGAAGGACTGCCGCGCCATACCGTTCATAGGCAACATATCCTCGGCACTGCTCGTTGCCTTAAGGCTGGATGACGGCACCATAAAGACTTTCGAGGTCGAGGTGGAGCCTGCCAAGAACGTGTTCACCGAGCCGAAGGCCAAGCTCACCTCAACCGACTGGATGCCGATAGCGGACGGACTAGATGGGGCGCCGCAGGATTACCTGCTGGACCTGGCTGAAACCATGTACGTGCACAGCAAGATGCAGCTGCCTGACGCTCTGACCATCGCGTTCCTACTGCAGGACAGGTATGCGGAGGAACACTACGTGCTGCGCTGGCATGGCGCCAAGATCATGGGCGCCGGCGGCCCTATGGTGCTACACGTGATGAGCAGTGACGGAAGGGACCTCGACATGGTCGTCAGCAAGGCGGAGCGCAAGAGCCTCGAGAACAGGTCTTATGGTGAGCTCAGGGACTACTTCGAGGCGAGAGCCGCGCAGAAGCTCAAGCAACTGGAAGCAGAGGGCGAGACCGAGCCAGCCAGGGCTCTGCTGCGCAAGGACGGCGCTACAGCACAGAAGCGCACTGGCAAGAATGCAGTTACTGGTTAATCTGATTGGTGAAACGCGTGGCTACTGCTACCGCACACAGGAACGCAGAAATGGTGGCGCAGGTCGTTGCCAGGCACGGCACGGAGCACTATGATTACGCTGTGATGATGCGCGGCCGCGACTCCAAGCACATTGGTCTGGATGGCTCCGAAACCAAAATTAGGGATGAGGCAGCCGCGGTCAGGGATGCATATGCGGAGCATGACGGCCTGCTCAAGCGGTCCATCGACAGGTCGCTGAGGGCTGCAAACACGCTCGGCAAGCTAGCGATGGATGTGGGCTGGCCGATCGCGGTTGCTGGCGCGATAGCTGGCGTGGCGACTGTGGTCGCGACAGGGGGCGTCGGGACCTTCGCGATGGGTTTGCTGCTAGGCGCGGCGGCAACGCCCAACCTTGCAATGCCGATTGCAGTTACGAGCATCGGATTCAATCTGTGGGTCGGCGGGGTGTGGACGTCGTTCATCGCATCGAAGCTGCACTGGCTCGCGATTAGGAGGTCCGAGACGCACGGGATGGCGAGCAACGAGTTCAGCGATCCAGAGCGCGTGGCACTGCGGCACTAGGTAGGCTGGATTTGGAGTCGTGCCTAGATGCACACATAGGTTTCTTGCCTGTTCTCCAGAAGTAGCGCATTGCTGCCTTTCGTGGCGATGTGCTGCGGCGTAGAGCCGATGGTGCAACCGGTATCGGCGGCCTGGTTTAACCGGAGCGTGCACATATGCGGCGCAGGCGGTGGACCATTGGGCCGGGCCTGCATGGCAGGCAACAGCCGTTTTGTTGCCATGTTGGCTGTACCTTTGGCCAAGCAGTGCAGAGTGAAGTTTGAGTGAACGGCGTTCTATACCTGCGCTGATTGTATCTCATGCCTATCTAGGCGCAGGTGCAGCTCTGGTTCTGCAATGGCGCGGACGGCAGGAGCAGTTTAATCTATACGAGAACAGCACACTCTGCAGCATGCAGGCCGGATTGGCGCGTTGTACGTACGTATAATTTATTCGCGAAAGCGTGCCGCGGCCCACCAGGGTCAGCCCAGTCTAGTTTCGGCTGCCAAGCTCGGGCTTGCCTGTGCAGCGCTACTGGCCCATGTAGTTGCGTAGCTGCGGTAAACCGTATATGCGGTCGTTAGAGCAATTGGTTCAGCCTTGTTGAAGATTTTTGGTTGTCCGGCGGCGCCGGGCTCCTGGATGGCTGGCGCTATGATTGCGCCGATTGCTGTATTACTACAGGTGCGGCGGCGAGGACAAAGGAGGTGACCACGCCTTTTCATGACGCGACATGGCGCAGCGCGTTTGAAAGACAGGCGCCAGCAATCCGGATGCGCTGCTCACGCGCCCATTGGCAGCACGGCGTCGATGACGAACTCGGGACTGAACGGCACCATAGCGTCGTAGCCCTCGCCCACGCCGAAGAATAGCACAGGTATGCCGGTCACTGCGGCTATCGATATGGCGTTGCCGCCCCTCGCGTCGCAGTCCAGCTTCGTCAGCACTATGCCGTCTATCCTTATGTGCCTTGAGAGCTCTGCGACCTGGTCGGCTATGACACCGCCCGCCGTGCTCTCCCCCACGAATATCGTTATGTCCGGCTTCGCGACCCTGACGATCTTCTGCATCTCGCTTATCAGGTTCTTGTTGGTCTCCTGCCTGCCGGCGCTGTCGATGAGAACGACCTGCAGGCCGCGCGCCTTCGCGTAGGCTATCGCGTCGAAAGCTACGCTGGCCGGGTCCGCGCCGTACCTGCTCTTGACTACCGGAACGCCGATCCTGTTCGCGTGGTACTCGGTCTGCTCTATCGCCGCTGCCCTGAAGGTGTCGCTCGCAGATATGACGCACGCGATGCCCATGTCCGCTACCCGCCCAACAGCCATTTCCACAGCGGCAACAGCCTTATCTTCCTGCCTTTTTCACTTATGGCCCCCTCCTGTTCCCATGTCAGAACAAGTAGCTCGTCGCAATGCAGACTTGCGGCAGCGGCAACAAGCGGATTGATCTCACGGGAACGGTTATCATCGTTCAGCTCGTATGTCGCCTGCATCAGCAATCTGATTCTGTTGCCCTCCTTTATCGCAAAGTCCACCTCCCCAGACGTATTGTTTACGTAATAGATCTCGAGAAGCGGGGAGCTGTTTCTCCTTCGCAGGAGCTCGAGGAATGTGACGTTTTCGATAAGCTTGCCTGTATCATCGGCGAACCTGTAGGCCTTTGACAGACCGGTATCGGCCAGGTATACCTTTTTCGGCCACGATGCGCGCTCGTGCGCCTTCTCGGAGAATCTTGCGAGGAAGAAGAAACTCACGGTGTCATTCAGCTTTTCAAGGTAGTCATAGATTGTGTTATTGGAAACTTTTATGCCTAAGCTTTTCGCCTTTTTGAATACCGAATTTGATGATATCTCTTTTGAAAAGTTCTGCATTATGCTCTCTTGTATGTACCTTGCGAGCTGCATATTTTTTATGTTGTGCCTTTCTATGAAATCCCTGAAAAGTATCAGGTCGGAATATTCCTTTAGTATCTTCGTCTTTTCGAGACCCAGGACGACCTCAGGAAAGCCGCCGAGGTCCATATATTCAAGAAGCGCGTTCTTTATTATCGCCTCGCCGTCCCTTGTAAGGTGCTCGGTGCTTACCTTCTTGGCCCTTAAGAACTCCCTGAAGCTGAACGGAAGCATGATATATGAGAGTGTCCTGCCGCGCAGCTGGGTCGCTATCTCCTGGGACAGCATCTTTGATGAAGATCCAGTGACGAAAATCCTGTACTGCTTCAGATCGCTGAGTTCCCTTACCGCGATGTCCCACCCACTGATGTTCTGCACCTCGTCGAGCAGCAGCACCTTCGGCGCTATGCCGTATTCCTCGATATATATCCTTATGATATCCCTTATCTCCCCGTATGCTATGTTGCGCAGCCTCGAATCCTCAAAGTTAAGGTATAGCGGGCGTTGCATCTCCCTCTCCAACTGAAAGAAATAATAGCTCTTTCCGGCCCTTCTGGGACCTATAAGTGATATTATGAAGCTAGTATCCAAAGGCACGCGAAGCTCCCGATCCATAAGCTGCGGCCTGAAGGACTTATGCTCATTCAGGTAGTCTATGATATCTAGCCTGTTCATGGAAGCACCCGGTAAATCCATTATATTATACTTTATTGTAGAGTATATATCTATATGTATTTACTTTTTAATAGAGAAAATAATGCGCAGTTTGTGCGGTATCCGTGATTCTGAATCCAACGGCGCGGCCGGCTTCATCAATGTTGCGCAGGAGTTTGACGCTGTGGAGTAGGCCGGTGGTGGTGCATATCTGGCACAGCACCGGCTTTTTACGCCCGTGCGCCGACACGCATTTCTCGTCTGCGGCCATGGGCTTGGGCCGAGGCAGCTCCTCCATCGTCGCGGTCAAGACCCCCATCGCCTTCATCCCGCATAAATGCACCGTCCTACAGATTGTCGATTCCGATGTCAGCGTACCGATTTTGCCTATCGCCTTTCGTACCCCACGGGTCAGGGCCGTCAAGATACTCGTCGGCTGCGAACCTCTTTACCTCGTCGGCAATCTGCGCCCCGTATTTTACGCCTTTGATTCCGTCTACAAAGGGCCTTTTACAGTCACGGCACTGGTGCTGCGTTACGTCGAAGGTCTCGACCCCGCCCAAAGTCCTCACGGAGCGCTTGTATCTGCTCTTGTCCATTATATCGACAGTACCACAGGTCGGACAACTGGTCGCCAGTCTGGGTTCTATCGCCAAATTAGCATCCGACGTAAACGCATAAGTTTACGTCGCGCTAATTGATGAAAGACTCGCCCTGATTAAAGCCGGATGGGTACTACACAATTATAGACGGCAACCATGTTTAGATTGGAAAGTCAAGTTTAAAGGCTGCTGGCGTCCTCGGGCCTAGACTATGTTGCTTTGTTGTTCTTGGGCAGCACGGCGTCAATGACGAACTCGGGACTGAACGGCACCATAGCGTCGTAGCCCTCGCCCACGCCGAAGAATAGCACAGGTATGCCGGTCACTGCGGCTATCGATATGGCGTTGCCGCCCCTCGCGTCGCAGTCCAGCTTCGTCAGCACTATGCCGTCTATCCTTATGTGCCTTGAGAGCTCTGCGACCTGGTCGGCTATGACACCGCCCGCCGTGCTCTCCCCCACGAATATCGTTATGTCCGGCTTCGCGACCCTGACGATCTTCTGCATCTCGCTTATCAGGTTCTTGTTGGTCTCCTGCCTGCCGGCGCTGTCGATGAGAACGACCTGCAGGCCGCGCGCCTTCGCGTAGGCTATCGCGTCGAAAGCTACGCTGGCCGGGTCCGCGCCGTACCTGCTCTTGACTACCGGAACGCCGATCCTGTTCGCGTGGTACTCGGTCTGCTCTATCGCCGCTGCCCTGAAGGTGTCGCTCGCAGATATGACGCACGCGATGCCCATTGACTTGAACCTGTATGCGAACTTGCCTATTGTGGTTGTCTTGCCGGTGCCGTTTGGGCCGACGAATAGTATCGATACCGGAATGGCGCCAGCGGCAGCCTTCTCGGACACGTGCTTGAATACGTCTATGCCTGGCTTCGCTGATGAGAGCGTGTCGAGCAGCGACTGCCTGACAGCTCCCAGAATCTCATCGTACAGGCCCTTGGTGCTGAAGTCCGCCGACGAGAGCCTGCCCCTCATGTCCTCCAGCATGGGTTCGACGGCCCCAAGGGCGACATCGCTCTGTAGCAGAGAGACGCGCACCTTGCCTAGGAAGTCGTCTATCTCGTTGTCTTTGAGCCTTATCCTGCCGCCGAATGCCTTGACGATCTTAGTCGCGGCATTAAGCCTGACAGTTTCGTCCAGCGCCTTCGCTGCAGGCTCCGGCCTCGGTTCCGGCGCTGCCTGGGCCGCAGGCCCTGCTGCAGCGTCGCTCTCCGCCTCCGGCTGGGCCTCCTCGCCGGCGACTAGGCCCTTGACCGCGCCGGCTATCTTCTTCTTCAGGCTTTCGAACATGTTACCTTCCGGCCTCGGCCATGCGGGCTAGCTTGTCGTCCACATCCACCATGGCCTGCTCGAGCTCGCGCTTGCTCCTCATGAGCGAGTCTATCTGCTTCCTCTGCTTCGCGACCAGGTTCGCCATGAGCTTAGACGCAGCGACCGCGTCTGCTTCTATGAAGTAGTTCGCACCAACGCCCATGATGACGCTCTTCGAGTCGGACGTCCTGACAGTCACGTAGACGTCGGATCCGATGGGCATGAGCGCCTCCTTCTGCGCTATGCTGCCCAGGTTCGCGACCGTGGCCTGCGCGCTGTTCATCCTCCCGAGCTCGTCGAGCATGCCGCTGAGGCCCTGCGTGACGGCAGCGTACTGGTTCTCGTAGAGGCGCTGCAGGTAGCTCAGAGCCTCTATCGTCTGCTCGGCTTCTGCCTCCCCACCGGTGGGCTTCTGCGGCTCTGCCATCGCATCACTTCCCCTCGTCTTGTGCCTGCGCAGGCTTGACGTCCTTTATGCGTATAGCGATCTTCCTGACGCCCTGCGATGACCCGATCCTGGCCAGCGCGAGCTCACTCGCGTGCCTCTCGTTGAGCGCCTCTATCTCTACCGAGAAGTCCTGGCCCGCGCCCCTTGCTATGGAGCCGCTCACAACGAATCTCATTACATCACCAAATCAATCAATGCCAAGTCCGTCCATGATGCGCGCCATCTCGTAGCCGGTGGTCGCTTCGCCCACGACCATGCCGTTCGAGTTCGAGACCGCGGCTATGCCTATGCTGAGGAAGCCGGTGTTCGCCGTCGACCTCACTGATTTCATGCCGACGAGGCTATCGACGCGCTCCTGGTCCTCGTCCGTGCCCCTGTTGTTTATGACTATGCCCCTGTTAGTCAGTATGTTGTTGGCACCCACGGTCTTGAAGCCGCCGATAGCCGCCTTCACGACCTCGACTCCGAGTGTGTCGCGTATGACCGCTTCAGAAGCGGCGTCGTAATCCGGGTTTACGATCGCGATCCTGTCGTTGGCCAGCACGTTGTTTCCGACTGCGTTGAGGCCTGACTCTATCACGCCTATGTTTATGCCGAGGCCGGCGCTCTTGAGGGCGTCTAGCTCCCTGTCGTCGATCAGGTTTGACATGATGATGCCGTTTGAGTTTGCCCTAGCCAGCATGCCCACCAGGCCGGAGCCGAAGATCGTGAGCCCGGTCACGTCCACGCCGAGGTTTTCGGCGATGATCGACCTCGCCTTGGGGCCCAGCTCGCTGCCGACGAAGGCGTGACCGTCGCTAGCGGTCGCGAACGCGCCCACGTAATCGCTGCCCACGACCCTGAATTTTGCAGCAGACATCGAAGCCCAGCCTGGCGCTCACTTGGCCCCGGGTGCGTCCACGGGCGCGGCGGCCTCCTTCGCCGGCTTGCCCGCCTTGGGCGCCGTCCTCTCCGCAGCCTTTGCGTTATCCGCAGCCCTGGCCTCCTTGTCCGCCTTTGCAGGCTTGGCGTCCGGCTCCGGCTGCTTGGCTGGCTGCCCCTTCGCGCCCTCGGCCTTCCTCGCCCCCTTCGCCTCGGCCTTGGGCGCGGCCTCCTGCGCGGCTGAGAACAGCGTAGCGCTTATCTTGTCCTTTTCCGACGTCACGCTCACCCTGAGCGGCAGCATGTGCCTGGAGAAGCGCTTCGTTATGGCCTCGTTGAGGTCGCCGCTAAGCCTGACCTTCCCCGGGCTGCTCTTCATCTGGCTCGCTATGCGCTCCCTGACGAAGCTAACAGCCTTGTACCTCCTCTTCGTTTCCGGCTGCGTGAGCAGGTACTTCCTTACGTTTATCGTTATCAGCCTTGCCGCCATGCGATCACTTTAGCTTGAGCTTCGAGCGCCTCCAGTTCCTCGAGAACATGTTCTCGCGTATGCGCCTGTGGGTCCTCACGGTAGCGAGGAGCGGTATGCGCCTCGCGCGCTTGAGCCTCTTCCCCAGCATCCTCTTCTTATGCATCGATTTCTTCGACATCGCATCACTCACTTGTGCCTGAACTCTATCTTCGGCTCGCGCCTATAGGTGAGCCTGTTGAGCAGGTCCACGAACTGCTGCTCGGTCATCCGGCCAGCTATCCTGTTGCTTCTCGCGAGGGTTATCAGCACGTCGAGGAGCTGCGCGTACAGCTCGTAGTTCGAGATCTTTATGTTCATTAGCCTCTCATATGCCTTGGGTTCGAGCAGCTGCTGCACCATGTCCTTCTTCTGCTGCTCTATCTGCGCGCGCTTCAGCGCAGACACCAGCTGCTTCCTCAGCGCCCTCTGCTCCTCGGGTTCCTGCTCGTTTTCCGGCATCGCACTGCACCGCGCTCAGGCCCTTGACTTGGAGAGCTCGGTGCTTATCTTGTCGAGCATGGACCTGCCCTGCGGGGTTATCTCCCTGCCGAGCTTCGACCTCTTGACAAGCTTCGCCTTCTCGAGCTCCCTGAGCGAGTCTGTGATAAGGCTGCCGCCAGCACGGGCCCTGTGCTGCCTGTGCACCACGTGCTGCTTCCTGCCGCCGTACCTGGTCCTCAGCCTCGATACGCCGATAGGGCCATTCAGGTAGACCTGCCTCAGTATGGAGGCGCTCCTCATGTACCAGAAGTCCGGGCTGCTTGGCGGCCTGTCCCTGTTCGAGCTTGACTTGGCCACGCTTATGTATTCCGGCGGCTTGCTTATAAGGCCCTTGAGCTTCTCTGCGGTTGACCCGACGAGGTCGGACGCCTTCACATCGTATATTGTTGACATGCAATCATGCGGACAAGAAGCACTGGAGGTGCTCCGTAGCTATTGCACAAAAAGGCTATTATAGCTTTCTTCGCCGATGCGGCGCACGGCTCAGTCCATCCTTATCAGGTACCTGTACGCCAGTGCAGCCAGCGCGCCGCCCACGATAGGGCCTATCCACCACACGTACCAGTTGGCGAAGCTGCCGGCGACTATCTCGGGCCCTATGGCGCGGGCCGGGTTGAGCATGGCGCCGGTAAGCGGCCCTATGGCGAGTGCGGAGACCGCGACCGTGATGCCTATCGCGAAACCGCCGAGGTGCGGGCCCTTGCGGTCGATCGCTGTGCCGAAGACTACCATGACTAGGAAGAAGGTCGTGACAGCTTCTAGGATTATGCCCTGCAGCGGAGCAGTCTGCGGGCCGAGCGCTGGCGCGCCCCACGCAGCCGCGCTGCCGGCGGCGAGCGGCATGGAGGCCATGAGCAGGAAGCCTGCGACAGTGGCGCCGAGAACCTGGCACACTATGTAGACGAGCGCGTCCGCGGCCCGTATCCTGCCGCCGATGAGTGCGCCCACTGTCACTGCTGGGTTAAGGTGGCCGCCTGACGTGCCCATAGTGGCTGATACAGCGACCGCGAGCGCTAGGCCGTTCGCAAGCGCTATCATCAGGAGCGCGGAGCCCTGCACGCCGACACCAAGGTAGCTGACCGCTATGGCCGAGCCGGCGCCGACGAAGACGAACAGCAGGGTGCCGAGGAACTCCGCGGAAGCGCGCCTGCCCAACGATGGATTTCTTGGTCTTGCCATTACAACACCGCAAGCATTAACTATAGGACGACGCAGGGGCCTACGCGCTCACTCGACTTTTATGGATTGCTGGCCATTCTTCTGAGTGGCTGCACGGACCGGCGCGGGCACGACACCGAATGCTGTTACGAGTATTATCACAGCTAATGGGGCGAGAAGGAACGCCAGCATTGGGCCTACAACAGGCACTATCGCTACCAGCAGCGTGACGTATAGTATGGCGCTAGAGTTGCTGGACTTGGCGCCGATCTCGCCAAACGCGCGCAGGAAGTTGATATCGGCCTTGGCTGAGAGCCCAGTGAGCGCCATCCCGACCCATAGCGCCACGAGCAGGCCGCCAATGAAGTTGCCAAGCAGGCCGATGGCGATAAGAAGGCCCGATATTAGGCCGCCGATCGCACCGACCACAGCCACTGCAATGACCGTGTTCATTTTCGCGAGCAACCGGTTTGTCCCGGCCAGGACGACCTTCGCGTAGTCCACCTGGCGACCAGCAGCGATGGATGCTGTCGTCTCATACAGCGAGGCTATGAAGCATGCGCCGATGATGGCCAGCAGCGCGCCGTAAACCAGCTCCACTATCCCGGCCACAACCGGGTTGTATATGAACACAGCTGAACCGGAGAAGTAGCTGGTCGACACATAGAGCGACCTGAACGCGACCGCGTCAAGTATCGCGTAGAATACGACGCTTATTATCACGAATATTATCACGAATATAAGTAGCGTGAATATGTAATCGGCTGGGTGGGAGTACAGCAGCTTCGTGGACTTGTCCCATAGCTCCGACCTGGGCGGTCTCTTTGCATCCTGCTCGGCACCGCTCACGGTTGCGCCTTTCTCCATGCTTGGTTTTCTGCAGCAACGTTTAAATATGGCACAGGGTTTGAACGCGTTTGTTGCGAGCGCCTCTGATCGGCACTTCGACCCATTTGAAATGGCAACCGTGGCAGCGCAACAATTTCGGCACGTTTTTATGCACAGGGGTAGCAATTTAAGCGGTTGATTTAGATGGCAGGTGCGAAATCATCGGAAGATTCGAAACAGAACCAGCAGTCAGGCGTGGGTGGCAACGACAGCGTAATGTTCCTGTTCGCCTACCTATTATCCTGGATATCCGGCATAATCGTGCTGCTGATGTACGGTGAAAGGAACAAGAGGCTGAAGTTCCACGCAATGCAGTCGATACTCTATGGGATAGGGGCCATGGTCGTGGTTGTGATACTCGATTTCATCTTCGCGGCCATAATTTTCAGCACGCTGGGGTTCTTCTATCTGGCATGGCTAGCGCTCATACCGAACCTGATAGGATTGCTGCTATGGCTATACGGCATGTACATCGGCTATCAGGGGTACACTGGCAAGGACGTAGAGATCCCTTTTGTCGGGCCGATGGCGAAGCAGCATTCCTAAAAGCGAGCCGGTTTGGGAGGCGTCGGCCTCCCATTTATTTCTTTTTGTTACCATCCATAGCGTAGCGTGCTTAAGAAATCCAGTCTAGCGCATTCTCGCCGATTTTGGTTGGAGAAACCCGTAGCTTATCCGCTACAAGGGCTAGAGGCGCTTCGAGCGCATGGGACGGTGCGCGCTAGCAGGCGCCCATCTTTATAGCCTTTGCCGCTCATTATTCTTGGCGACGGATTGCATGACAGGCCATATTAGGAAGAAGCCGCATATGCGTTCGGCCAGTCGCGTGGCCCCCGGAGAGGCTCCCAGGGTCCTAATGGCGAGCATAATAACCATAGTGGGCGGTGCGGTTATACTGGCTACGGGCGCGTTCTCGGCACTTGCAACGGTCATGGCGTTCACGGCGAGCGGCGCATCCTCCTCGCCAAGCATGGCGCTGGGCCAGTTCTGCTCTTCCGTAGCGGCTGTCGTGCCAAACAACGAGACCGCTACGCTGTACAACTGCGAGACTGCGATAGGCATCTACTACTTCATAGCCATAGCGTGCGGCATAATCGTGATATGGGCTGGCTTAGGCATGCACACAAACGATTATGACAGGCTTAGGAGGATGTCTGGCATAGCCCTGGCCTTCTCGATGGCTAGCATACTCGGCGGGGGCGGCCTGCTTATAGGGCTCGCGCTTGGAGTTATCGGCGGCTTGGTGGGAGCTACGAGCAGGCCTATTTGAGCTTGTAGCCTATCTTCCTGAGGAACGCGCGCCTCTCTGCCTTGTCATACTCCTTCTCCAGCGCCACCGCGTCGCTGCCATCTACCACGCCAATCACTGAGGTGCCGTTCCCGGTACTCGCAACTATGACGCTGACTGCGTTAGCCGTTGCGCAGAACACGTTAGAAACCTCGCTGACGCCCTTGATCGCATTCGAGACGTTTATAGGGTACGCGTCCAGTACCAGTATCACGAATGTGTGACCTGCCCCTATCCTAAGCGCGTTCCTGCCGGCCATGTCGACGAGCGTGTCGTCGTTTCCCTCGAGCCTCACTAGGCGCGGCCCGCTGGCCTCGTTGAACGCTATCCCGAACTTTATGCCTGGCACTGACCCGGCCAGAGCTTCGTACAGGTCTTCCGCGGTCTTTATGAAACCGGCATGCCCTATTATGACCTGCGCCTCTTCTGGCTTATCTATCCTGACAACCGAAAGTTCTACGCCGGGCATTTGACCACATGCAGTGCGTTAGCGCTCCGGTTGCACTTTCGTTGGACTAGATTAAAAATGTTGGGGTGCCCACTGACTTGCATTTTTATTGGTAATTAAAAATCAGGCCATAAAGCCGCGACCACTGGCTTTGGCCGTGCAGCGGGTTTTCAAAAAGACGTTCTTGCTGGGGCCATGGCGCGAAATACGCTGACGCGGCGCTAACGCTCGAACACTTTTAGGAAGGTGTCCATCAGCATCAGCTTCACGAGCCTGCTGTTATCGTAATACGTCGCGGAGCTGACGACGAAGATGCGTGGATTCTCCCTCTTCGCAAGAAGGGGCGATAGCTGGCGCTCCAAGACTTCAGGTGGCGCCTCGGTGTAGTGCTCGCTCACCTCAGCCGGGCTCTCGATTATACCGTTGCCGTTCTTCAGGTATATGATCCTCATCTTGCCGGCGTTCTCGTCGTAGTCTACGATAGCTATGCCGTTGTCCGTGCTGACGTCGTACAGCGTTATCGATTCGAGCGCCCCTTGAGGACCGGGATAATCCAGGGTGGCCTGCGCGACCATAGCGTTGACGTGCTCAAGACGGCCGCCGGCCGCCATGTCAAGCGCGTAGACATCGATGTCGAAAGCTACGTGCTTGTAAACGCCAGGCATTGGTACGCACCGACCCTACTCATGCGGCATGGTCTCCCATGTCTGCGTCTGGAACTTCCTCCTGCGCGGCCTGTACGTGTAAGCCTTGCCCCACGGGTCCTTCGACTTCAGGCGGGTAGGCCTGAGCTTCGTGAACTCTGCAAGACCGAATGCAGGCTCTGGCGGCTCCTCTGTCTTCATGGGCCCCTGCACTGGGAAATAGGGTGGCTCCTTATCCGTTTCTATGATGTCTATGCACGACACCGGGCACTCCTCAGGGCAGATCATGCAGCCTATGCACTTGTTCACCTGTATCGGGTACTCAGTCATGTCGCTGGAATCTTCAGTCTTGTGCTCGCTGTCCTCCAGGTTCTTGTGCAGCGGCCTCGTGAAGTCCAGCGCGTTGACCGGGCAGGAGTCGCCGCAGACGCCACACTGTATGCAGACGTCCTTGTTGAACGTGAACTTGTACGGCATTAAATCTCCACCTGTTTGGATCACTGATTGGCTGGCGCTACCTTAGGAGGCGGTGGTCTTGGCGTATCTGTGCCGGCCGGATGCCTTGGCTTTGGTGTTACCGGTTTGTTGGCAGGCTCGGCTGGCTTCGGTGCCTCCTGGGGCTTGGGCGCAGCGGGCTGTGCAGCAGATGGCTGCTGCTGCGGTGCGGCTGCTGCTGCCTTCGGGGCGACAGTGGCAGTGGCCTGAGCAGCGACAGGGGCCGCGGGAGGCTTGAACACAGGCTTCGCGACCGTCGTCACCTCCTTCTTTGGCATGCCGGCCGAGGGTGTCAGCGACCACTTGAGGGCCAGGATGCCAGCTATGGCCAGCAGGACGAAGCCGACATAGAACGTGTACATCTCCAGTGCAGGATTGTTGACCGAGTTGAAGTACGTGTTGAAAATCTGCCACGGGTTGTGCGGTGAGAGCGAAACTGTGCTCGGCAGGATTGCCAGCGACAGCGCGCTCTCGGTGACGCCTATAGTGCCTATCATGTAGAGCGCGGTGCCTAGGCCCAAAAGCTGCGTGACCATCGTGTCGTACTTCGCGCTCTCATCGGTGTCCTTCGTCATTATTAGGACAAGAGCGAAGGCGTACAGCACTATGGCTGCAGGCATGAACGGCACGGCTATCGGATATATTAGATTGGCCGACGGGAAGAAGTCCACTAGGCCAAGGAAGAAGGCCAGGAACACAGTCAGGTCGCGCAGTATCACGTATATGAGCCACCAGAGGTCGGCTGTCAGCCTCAGGGTGAACTTTCGCAGTATCCTTAGGAAGTAGCCCCTCGCCAGTTGGAGCGACACTGCAAGGACCATCAGTAACAGCGTCACAACGGTGAGCGTCTCCTCAACGAATACCATAAGGCCGGCATCAACGTTGCCCGGGTTAACTGTTGCCGCGGCGGCCGTAGCGTTATGTATCGTTGCGTTCAGGACCGTGACATTGACGGGAGCGGAGCCCTGAGTTAGGATGCTGCCCTGTAACAGTATAGGTATTAAGTTCAGCATAGGATCGCCTCATTTCTGCGCCTGCGGCGCGGCTGCGGGCTGCGCTGCCTTCCTCCTCGGTATCGGGAACGGGCTGACGCCCCACTGCTCGAATGACCACATTATGGCCCTACTGCCACCCAAGGCAAGCACTATGAGAGTTATGTAGAATGATATTATTGCCATGGTGGGGGAGCTTATTGATGAGAATGTGGTGTAGAGAAAGCCCCAGAACGTGCCCGGGTTGGCCGACACTGTCGGTATGCCGCTGCCGACCTGCACCGGGTTGTACGTTATGAATATCGTGCCGAAGACCAAAAGCGCGGTTCCTATGCTGATGAAGATTGTGAGGAGCGTGTTTGCTTTAGGGTCCTCATTGGTGTCCCTGAGCAGCAGGAGCACGAGGGCGAACACGAAGAAGTCAATGGCCAGCGGCTGGAACGGCATCGCTAAAGCGTAGTCCTCGTAGGTGCCCGGCCAGAAGAACGTTATGCCCAGGAAGAGGACCAGGAATATGCCAGCGTCTCTGAGCAGCACGAAGACGAGCCACCAGATATCTGCGGCGAACCTCAGCGTGAACTTTCTGAGCACCCTTAGGAAGTAGCCCCTGGCGACCTGTATCGAGAAGGCCAAAACGGCCAAGAGCGTGACTAATACAGTGATTATCTCCTCGACCAGGACTGAACCAGCGCCAACCCAATTGTTGGCGCCGGTCGACAACTGCAGAACTAACCCGGGAATCGGTAACACCAAATCGACCTATGTTTTCCAGCCGCCCTACAGATTTCTCTTGCGGCCTTAAAGCGCTATCATTTTGTGTAGTTACATTTTTAAATAATTGGGCTGGTTACCTATCATTTTTGATAGTGATAGTTATACAAACGATTGGAGATGCGCCCAGCCGGAGCATTTACTTACCTACACTAGGTAGCCCATCAGCAGCGGGTAGCGCTCGTAGGTCTAGTGTAGCCTGCCGCTGCTGCAGTCAGTGGACTTGAATGCTATGGCCTTGTCCGGACACACCCTTATGCAGACCATGCATCCTATACATGCATCCGCACCGGAGCTGAAAACGTACCGCGTCTAATCGCTGTGGCAATCGCGCCATTTGGACTCCTTCCTTGAAATTCACATGATTCTATTAGTATAAAGATTGGCGGTTGAAAATGACGGTATCAACTCTGATACTGCAGCAATTAAAATACGCTTCACAGCACACACTTACGTTTTTATGGGAATCTGTGGTGTGGGTGGGTGCGGCTTCTCGGCCGACGCTGCTTACCTTACGGCGCTTTCAAATCATATCAGGTCTGGGCGTGGGAATTTCAATCCCATGAGGTTGCTCAAGGACGGTGAGGATTACTTCCTGAGCTACGCAGAGGGGGTCGGGCCGATTGACGAGAACAGGCGCCGCTTTCTCAAAGGGCTCGTGCTCGGCGTGAGCGTGGCTGCGGTAGCAAGTGCGATACCTGCGCTCAAGTTCTTCTCGGCACCATCCATAGGCGGTGCGAGCTTCCCAAAGATGCTCCTGGTCAACGCGAACGGCAATGCGGTCGAGGCATCGGGCATACAGGTCAACAGCGAGATAATAACGCTGTTCTCCTACCCACTGTCTAACGAGATAAACTTCCTGCTTAACCTTGGTGACGCAAGCAACACGCCTGTCGAGATTGCACCTTACACAGTATCAGTACCACTGACAGGCGCATCGTACAGTTTTCCTGGTGGCGTCGGCCCGCACAAGTCCATAGTGTCGTACAGCGCAATCTGCCAGCACCTAGGCTGCCAGCCACCTGAACTGCACTTCTATCCGCCGGCGCGCATGAAGCTCGGCATGCCACCGCCCTCGCAATTGACACAGGCAGTTCTGACCATGGCACAGAAGGATAACATACCCGCATGCATCTACTGCGCCTGCCATGGCTCTATGTACGACCCGTATCATGGCGGCTCCGTGGCCAGATCACCGACGCAGAGACCCCTGCCGGCCGTGGTACTAGAATGGGATCCCGCGACCGACTACTTATATGCAATTGATGAGGTAGGGGTACCGGTCTACGGACACTCTGCGACGCTGAGTGGTGGCACGCTGCTGTCCGGCAACGCGACCGTAAAAGCAACGTCGAATCCGTTCCCGCAATAGTCTAGGTGCTCGCATGAAGGTAAAGCTCTCAATAAGCGACTGGCTTGGTGAGCGGCTGCGCCTTGAGGACCTGCCGAAGACGCCGCGCTACATGTACAGGGTGTCATACTGGACTGGCGCGCTGGTGGCGGCTGCGTTCACGCTGACTGTCATAACTGGACTGCTGCTCTTGCTTTATTACAATCCATCGTCACCGTATGACCAGACCACATACCTGATAGCACAGGTGCCATACGGGGCGGTGCTACTTTATACGCACCTCTACGCGGCATACGCAATGATATTCTTGATATTCATCCACATGTACAGGAACTACATGTCCGGCGCATACAAGAAGCCGAGAGAGTTACTTTGGGTCATCGGCCTTGTCATGCTGGCTGCGGTTCTAGCTACCGCGTTCGTTGGCTATTCGCTCGTAGGCGATGTCCTGAGCGTCAACGCAGTCGATGTGGCCAAGGGCATGATAGCGGTCGCGCCTGGCGGGGCTCAGCTGTCTAACGTTATATTCGGCAACGGCACGCAGATAAGCTTGTTTACCAGGATGCTCGGCTGGCACGTCGCCCTTGTTGCGCTAGTGGCAATGCTTTTCGGGTTCCACTTCTTCCTTGCCGAGCGCTACGGGATCATGCCTTCGATGAGGAGCAAGCCAAGGGCGCCAGCGACTTACACCAAGGACGAGTCCAGGGGGTTCCAACCGTGGTGGCCAAGGAACTTCGTGTACATGGCATCCGTGGTGTTAATGACATGGGGACTGCTATTTGCGCTGCCTAACGCGATGGCTCTGATCAATAACTTACCGTCTGTAATTAGCCCAATGCCAGCGCCATCACCCACGAGCCCGCAGGCCGTTAACATAACACCGTACCCGCCGTGGTTCTTCCTCTTCTTCTACAAGATAGCTGATTTCCAGAACCTTGGAGGCGCGCCATACACGCCGCTGGAGGTCATAGCCGTGGCCGCGATGATACCGCTTGCGTACCTCGTTCTGCTGCCGTTCCTTGATAGGAGCAGAGAGCTGAACCCTTTCAGCAAGCAGCGCAGGCTCTTCACCTGGCTGTTCGCGTCAATGATAATAATACTTGTAGAGCTGAGTGTGTGGGGTTTCCTCGCGCCAGGCATACCAGTCAGCTTCACGACACAGGTGGCGCTCCTTCTACCTCCTGTGGCCATATGCGGCACGGCGGTCTTTCTAATAGAGTCAGGAAGCACGCGCAGGAGCATTGTAACCAGGCCGCGCGGCATCATATCGCTGCTGGTGCTCGCAATGCTGCTAACTGGTACTCTCGGCGGCATGATCCAATACCCCACTGTGTACACCGTCGGAGTGGTGCTGTCGGTCATGTTCGTGCTTCTAGCATATGTCAGGCGTTCCGGAGTGCCGCCTGCGGATGGCTACGGTGAAGACCAGTCCGGAGGGAACAGGAGGGCCAACAGGGTGCGCTTGGCAGAATGGCTCGCTGCAGCGCTGCTGATATTGTCGTTCGCAGTAGCGGCAGCGCTGTGGGAAATCCCAAGCACTGGGGCGCTCGAACCATACTTCGGCGTCGGGTTGGGCGCAGTCTTCCTTATGCTAGGTGAGGTAATATCGCTGTACCACTATGTATCGATGCACAGCTATGGCAGGGATGGCATACGAAACTAACGCTTGGGTGATGAAATGTTGGACAGCATACAGGATTGGATTGTTCTGGCCGTCATCGCAGTGATACTGTTCGGCGGCGGCAAGAGGATACCGGATCTCTTCAGGAACTTCGGTAGGGGCATTGGCGAGTTCAGGAAGGGTCAGCAGGAGGTCGAAAACGAGCTCAGGGCAGGCGTACGCGTTAACGCTACAGAGGCGGCGCCAGCCGCTGCCGCTGAGGCCCCAGCGAAGGAAACAGAGACCGCACGCACGTAAGTGCATAAAGGCTTGGTATGACAGATGCGCCATTCGCAGGGCTAGGCGCACTACTCCACGGCCCGTCGTTCCGGTACTTCAACGAGCTCGTGCGCAGGGTAAGGCGCGTAATCATAGTGTTCGTGGCAGCCATAGCCTTCTTCTCGACCGTCGGGCTGGCACCGATCACAGTGAACGGCCTGGCACTGGTGGCACCGTACCCATCGCTCTACAACAGCATATCGGTGGGCATGGTGCGCGCCTTCGAGGCGCACGCCGTACCGCAGGGCATGCAGCTGCTCAACATAAACGCCTTCGACTCGATGTTCGCATCCGCGGAGGTATCGCTCCTGCTCGGACTTTTGGTCGTGGCGCCGTTCGCAGCTAGCGAACTGCACAGGTTCGTGGCCCCGGCGCTGTACGAGGGCGAGCGCAGGTTCATACGCAGCATCGCGCTAGTGGGCGGGGCACTGTTCGCCGTTGGCGCGGCGCTCGCATACATGTTCGTGCTCCCGCTGTTCTTCGGGTTCGTCAAGACGTTCGCGGTCAACATGGGCGCGGAGCCCACGATGAGCGTTGGCTCCTTCATGGGCATGGCCCTGGCGCTCATCCTCGTCTTCGGCCTGGCGATGGAGACCCCGGTGGCGATGGCCATGCTCACACGGCTGGGCTTCATACGCGCAGACACGTGGAAGAGGAACTGGCGGTGGGGCGCTGTCGGCTCCTTCGCCGTCGCGCTCTTCATATCGCCAGGGTCAAGCGGGGGCATAATGGAAAGCGCGATAGGGGTCACGGTGTTCGCGCTGTATGTCGTCGGTATCGTGGTGGCGCGACTTCTTGAACGCCGTGGCGTTAAGGCCGCGGCGTGGCGTTAGCGAGGCGCATCGCGAAGGAACATCGTTGGGAGCAGATGCGCGGGGCGGCGGGCACGCGATGCAGGAATCTGCGCGTACAGCCACCCGATTAAACAGGTTGGACAGGGCTGTAGGTGACGGTAGGCATTTAGTTGTTTGGTGGAATATTGCGGACCATCAAATATTCGAAAGCTAAACTTCATTGCGCTTGCCCACCACCATTTGTGTCTTATTCGAGCGCAACATAATAACTGCCTGTAGAGAATGTTGTATCTGCCCAGGGCCCAGAAGAAACTTGGCTTGGAGCGCTTATATTACAATGGGTAATTTCGTTGCCAGCTGCAACCCAGACGAGCGAAATAAGTATATTTTGTATAACGGGGTCAGATGCGTTCTTTACGCCGCGAGGGCGACTCCATAGACCGTTTAGGTCTGCGCGCTTCGACTCGCCATACAGGGATGCAGCGCATGCTCTGGCATGGCACGATTCGTGGCTGCCGACGCAGACGCTTGGCAGTCCTGAGCCGATGTGCTGTCCAGAGGGCCTGCGCAGCGCGCAGGGGCATGCTACCGTAAGCCTGCCATCACTTGCGATATACGAAGAACAGCACGAACACAATCACCAGAGCCACGATTATGCCCAGAAGCACAGTTGTGGAGGACGAATCGCTCGATAATGGTGATTGAACCGACGTTGAAGCGTTTGTAGCATTCGCGCCCTGTTGCTGCGGGGCTTGGGACGGCGCATACACCTTGACGGTGCCGGTCATCCAGCCCGGCGTGCTCATGGCGCCGCCAAATTTGCTAGGGCCAGTTCCGCACGGAACCATGCACTGGTACTGCGATACGCCAGTACCGTTTAGGTACAGGTATGCCACTTCAACGGATGTGCCTATGAGCGGTATGTTAACACCGTACTGCGATATTGTGAAAGTGTGGGCTATGCTGTCCAAAGGCACCGATGATACCCACTGGCCTACAGAAACGTTCATTGGCCCGTTAAGCGAGATTGTGCCATTGACAACGAGTATATTACCGCCGACCACGCCAGTTACATTCGCGTACTGCGTTGGCGGCGGGGTCGACGACGGCGTGTCGAACGTCGCTATGGTCAACTGTATGAGCGTATTGACAGGTAGCGACACGTTATAGGCACCGACTAGGCCGTCGTCCTTCAGCTCGTAGAACGCCGGTTGCGTACCAGTCGAGTTCCAAGGCACATTTAGCACTACGAGAGTCACCTTATAAGGCGTCATGCCACGGAAATTCGCAGGCAGGGACGCGGTGAAGTTGGGCGGCAGGACGCTGCCGGCAGGGCCGGCCATCGGCATCGTGCCATTCTGAGAGTACATCGACATGCCGAATGTAAGACCGGCAAGAACAACCGCTGCAAAAATCGCTGTCAGAACAGGAACCCTAAAAGACTCCATCGAACCACACTGAGATTTTGATAACACAAAACTGACGTGCTTGGCAGGGAGTGTTTAAAAGAGCAAAACTATCCGCATTGATAGTTACGGCGTGCAACCGCGCTGACAATTGCATAGTAAACTACCGTGCTGCAAGTTGCGGAGTATTCTGCTTAAGGGTAACTGTGCCACAGGTGCGGCATTGCTCCCGTTTCTTTCCCTGCTCAAATCCTTCACTTTCACAGGGAGCGGATTTGACGCGTTGGATGGCGCGATAACGGTAGGTTCCTCAGTTGCACCACTATGCTGTCAGTCTGCTGCGTCGGGCGCACAACGCACCTGTCAGCGGCGAAGAACTCGCAACTGGCACAGTTGAAATTCTTGCAGCGTGGATCCATCCCATACCAAGAAACGCCAAGCTGCTTTACTGCGTTTATCACGTTTATAAGGGCGCGGCCCCTTTCGGTTATTGCATAGCCTGTGTGCTTCGCGCGGCCGATGACGCTCTCGGTCTTGCGTATAAGGCCGGCGTCCTGCAGCTCCTTTAGGCTCAAGCTAAGGTTCCTCTGCGTAGCGCCGCTGATCGTATTGCCCAAGTAATTGAATGAGAGCATAGCCCTAGAGTAGTAAAGCTCCTGGAGTACCGGTATGGTCCACTTCTTGCCTAGGAGGTGCAGCAGGTCGAGAGTCGGGCATACCGCATAGCCCTGCCTCACCCGCACATCACCGTGCCCATCCACAGTTTTCGCATCGGCAAGATGCTGCATATACTCAACTAGCACCAAGCGAGCGTGGCGTTCGCGCGAACCGAAACGCGCGAACGCGGCACGCATAGTACCAAATACGATAGGTTGAAACAGTGTATTATGGCTAGTATGAAACTAGTTTCAGGGCGGCTTCGCCAAGTGCGGCCGGCAGTTAGGCTTTATACTGCTAATCAGCACCGCTGCTCAGGAGCCGCGCGGCCTCTGCCGCGTGGTATGTTATTATTATGTCCGCACCGGCTCTCTTTATAGAAGTGAGAACTTCGATCATTGCTGTGTCCTCGTCGACACAGCCGGCCTTCCCTGCAGCTTTTATCATAGAGTACTCGCCACTCACGTTGTAAGCAGCGATTGGGGTGTCGAACCTGTTCCTGGCTTCCGATATTATGTCCAGATATGGCAGTGCCGGCTTCACCATCACGATATCTGCGCCCTCAAGTATGTCTAGCTCTATCTCTTTCATGGCCTCGCGCTTGTTCGCAACATCCATCTGGTAACCTTTCCTGTCACCGAACGAGGGCTTGGACCCGGCGGCGGATCTGAACGGACCGTAGAACGCGGACGAGTACTTTGCCGAGTAGCCCATTATTGCCGTGTCGTTGTTCCCGTGCGAATCGAGCGCGGACCTTATGGCCATGACCTGATGGTCCATCATCGCGCTGGGCGCTACGATGTCCGCGCCTGCCTCCGCGTACGCCAGCGACGCCTTGGCCAGCAATGGCAGCGTCCTGTCATTGTCCACGCTCTTTCCGGACAGGACGCCGCAGTGGCCGTGGTCAGTGTACTCGCACAGGCATACGTCAGTGATTACTGTAGTGGAGCTCGCGTAATCTTTTATGGTTTTCACAGCCCTTGGCACCACCCCGTCGGCAGCGTACGCCTGCGTGCCAGTGCGATCCTTATTCTTTGGTATGCCGAAGAGCAGCACCGAACTTATGCCAAGGTCTGCCAGGCTCGATGCATACTTGCCAACCGTATCCACGGAATATCTGCTTATTCCAGGCATGCTCTCCACAGGCTCGATCACATTGCTACCGTACCTTACGAATATCGGTGCCACCAGCTTGCTGATGTCTAGTTTGGTCTCGCGCACTAGGCTCCTGAGCTGCTCGCTCGCCCTCAAACGTCTCATCCTCCGTGAACGGTCGGGTTCCAATGCCATAGTCTCACCGATTAAAAACATGCTTTTCCCTGCCGGCTATGCCTGCTTGTCGCAGTCCTTCCAAGACCATTGAACGCGCGAGAGAACGCTTCGACGCTGCTGTCTATCACGCTGGGGTCGTGGGCAGTTGAAACGAAGAGTGTCTCGAACGGCGACGGCGGCATGTAGACGCCGGAATTTAGCACGCGCCAGAAGAACTCCTTGAACATGGTAACATTCGACGACACGGCCTGGCTGAAATTGGTTACGTCATGGTCAGAGAAGAATATGCCGATCATAGAACCCACCCTATTGGTCTTGAGCTCCACGCCAGCACGCGCTGCGCCATCTGCGATGCCATCCTCTAACCGGGCGGCCATCGCGTCAAGCTTCCTGTAAGCCGATGCGTTGAGCAACGAGAGCGCGGCGGCGCCGGCGCTCATTGCAACCGGGTTGCCAGATAGCGTGCCGGCCTGGTACACCGGCCCCTCAGGCGCGATCATCTCCATTATGTCGCTTCTGCCGCCATAGGCGCCGACAGGGAAACCGCATCCTATTATCTTGCCGAGGCATGTCAGGTCTGGGCTTATCCCGTACAGAGCCTGTGCGCCGCCGCGAGCCACACGGAAGCCCGTTATCACCTCGTCGAAAATCAGCAGCGAACCGTGCTCCATTGTCAAACCCCTCAGCTCGCTTAGGAAGCCCGGTGATGGTGGCACCACCCCCATGTTTCCGGCCACTGGCTCGACTATCACCGCCGCTATTTCGTCGCCGAACCTGCCGAAAGCCCTCTCCGCGGCCGCCTTGTCGTTGTATGGTACTGTGATCGTATCAACGGCCACTTCTGGCGGCACCCCGGGCGATGCCGATATGCTTAGGGTGGCAAGCCCGGAGCCGGCCTTCGACAGGAACATATCCGCATGGCCGTGATAGCAGCCTTCGAACTTGAGTATCTTCTTTCTGCGTGTGTATGCGCGGGCGAGCCTGACGGCAGACATGGTCGCCTCGGTGCCGGAGTTCACGAACCTTATTTTCCTTATAGACTTTACGCGACCGGAAATGCTGCGCGCAAGTTCTAGCTCCTGCACTGTCGGGGCCCCGAAAGA
Organism: Microcaldota archaeon; assembly: GCA_021827995.1. Lineage (GTDB taxonomy): Archaea > Micrarchaeota > Micrarchaeia > Micrarchaeales > Micrarchaeaceae > JAKATK01. The sequence goes on from JAKATK010000009.1 coordinate 26,016, forward strand.
GGAGCCGCGGCGCACGGCATGGCATGCATTCTTGGACACCACTGCGTTAGCGTGGCCATGGATTAGTGCGCCCCACGAACAGACATAATCGGTGAAACGGTTGCCATCGGCGTCCCAGATGAATGGGCCGCTACCGCGCTCTATGAACAGAGGGACGCCGCCGACGGCCCTGAACGCCCTGACTGGGCTGCTGACACCTCCGACCATGAGCTTGGATGCCTGTGAGTACAGGCGCATGGAGTTTTTCGATGAACGAGTCATTCTTATCCCTCGATTGTTGTGGATGCACCGGAGGCGCGCGCGCCCGGCTCGTGGACGCATGCAGGATCGGATCCGAGGGCGTTCGAGCTAGACGCGTATGCCCGCGCCCTGCTGCCACCGCAGACAGCCTTGTACTCGCAATCGTTGCACCGGCCCACGAACTCCCTGTCCCTTATCTTTGTCAGCGGAGCGCTGCCCCTGTACATCCCGACGAGGCTCGCATCCCTTACGTTGCCGAGAACGACAGGTAGGAAGCCGCCGGGATGCACCGTCCCGTCGTAAGCGACGAATATTATGCCGTCGCCGTCTAGCGTGCCGACAGGCGCTATCGATGACTTGCCGTCTGGAGTGTGCCCCAGGCTCATGAGCTCGGCGCTCAGCCGCTCATAGGCAATCCCGTGCCAGTACCGGCCGGCGCTTGCTCTCATCATGGCTACGCGCCTTATGAACGGTGCCTCTACCGTGCGCACCGTCATGCCGCACATCGAAGCGTCGTAGAGGAAGTTGCACACGCTCTCGCTGTCACTTGGCGCTATATCCTCGAGCTCAGCGCCGCGGCCCACCCTTATTAGGAAGAAGACCTCCCAGGTGCGCACGCCCATGGATTTTATCAGGTGGAATATTCTGGCGAGCTCGTCTATGTTGCTTCTCATGACGGTGGTGTTGACCTGTATGCTAAGGCCTATCGAAACGGACTCTCGTATGACCCTGAGCGTTGCGTCGAATGTGCCCTCGACGTTCCTGATGCGGTCGTGCGTATCGCTGCAGGCGCCGTCCAGGCTCACCGAGATGGACGTCACGCCGGCATCGCGCAGCCTCTCTAGCGCATGCCTGTCCAGGCCCTGGCTCACGGCTGGCGAGGCAGCGAACCTTATGCCGGCGGACCTTGCATGATCCATTAGGACGAATAGGTCTTTCCTCACCATCGGGTCGCCGCCGGTGAATACGATCAGCGGCGCCGGCGTGCCGAACGCGGCTACGGAGTCAATCAGCCTCATGCCTTCAGCCGTGCTTAGCTCGCCAGGCATGGGGTCCCTTATAGCTGACGCCCTGCAGTGCCTGCATGCCAGCGGGCAAGCCCTCGTGGTTTCCCAGAAGACCAGCACCGGCTTGCTCCTGAAATCCGGCCTCGCGACACCGTAGCCATGCATCAGCTCACCATCTCGTTAGAAATGTAATCGAAGACTTCGTTCGCCGTCTTCGTCGCGTTTGATAGGCAGCGCGGTATTCCGACACCGTCGATCCACGCGCCCGTCATGAAGAGACCGCTGTGCTCATGCAGCCTGTCGGCTATCGCTCCCACCAGCTCGGCGTGACCCATGGTGTACTGGGGCATGCCCCTGCGCCACCTCTGGACTCTCGACAGTACTGGCGCAGCGCCTATGCCGAACAGCTTGGCCAGCTCGCCGTGAGCCAGCTGCACAAGCGAATCGTCGTCAAGATACAGGGTCTCGCCGCCGTATGCGTCGTTGAAGAAGCACCTGGCCAGAAGCGTATCCGGTGGCGCCCTGCCGGCCCACTTCATCGAGCTCCATGTCACTGCGCTCAGCCTGCTGCCCTCGATCCTGGGCACCAGGAAGCCTGACCCGACCGGGCGCTCGCGAACGTCGGCGCTTTTGTACGCGAGCGTAGCTATGGCTACGGACCTGTACTCTATGCTATTGAGCATCCTGGCGAGCTCTGGGTCACTTTGCTCCACAAGCGCTGCCGAATCGTAGGCTGGCACAGCTATAACCACTGCATCGGCCCGCATGGTGGTGCCGCCGCGCAGCACGACCGTGTGCCTATTCTCGGCAACGTTCCCGATGGACACGCTTTCTACTGCGCTGTTGGTGCGCACGGAACCACCAAGCGCCCTCGCAAGCGCGTCTGTAAGTCCAGACATTCCGGCGTCTAAGGCCACAAACCCTGCAGGCCGGGATCCGTGCGCCTGCTTCGCTGCTCCTCTGGATGCTGCGTCCAGTATAAGGCTGCGCCTCCTCGCTTCCATGGCGGATATCGATGGGAAGGTGCTCCTCATGCTCGTCCTGGCTGGGTCGCCCGCATGGATGCCGCACATGAGTGGCTCGGCTATCCGTTCGTAGACCTCGTTGCCGAACCTGCGCCTCACGAATGCAGCGGCAGATTCATCGCCACCGCGGCCCCTCGGCACGAAGAGCTCCATCGAGGCGCGGAGCTTACCGACAGGTGACAGGATGTCGCTCGTTAGTATGGGCATTAGCGCAGTGGGCAGCATGGACGTTAACCCGCGCGGTAGCTCCTTCAGCGCGCCACCGAGGAGCAGGCATGCCCTGCTGCTCCGCTGCGCAGGTGCTATGGTCTTGCCTGATATGCCCAGCTCGGCGCACAGGCCCGTGAAAGCGCCCCCGTCCGCGAAGACAGAGTCTGGGCCCAGCTCTATGACGAAACCGTCGTGGCGCTCAGTGGCTATCTTGCCGCCGGCGCTGCCGCTGCGCTCAAGCACTGTGACGTCTAGCTTGTCGCGCACGCCAGACGCGGCCCAGAGCCTGTTTATGTAGTATGCTGTCGACAGGCCGGAGACGCCGCCGCCTATGACCATTATGCTCCTACTCCTACTCGCCACCTGCATCACCGTATATCTCGCGTAGCATGCTTATCTTGTCAGCGTCCCCCTCCCCCAGTATGCGCTTGATACGCCGGACCTGCTCTCCGATTATGGCGTTTGACAGCGCGCTGGTCAGCGAATCGATAGCGCCCGTGCTCTCGGGGCCAAGTAGCTTGAGGGCCTTCTCGCGCTGCTTGCTCACGGCCTCGCCTGCACGACGGTATAGCGATGCTATCATAGCGTCGGCTTCCATCATGTTGAGCTTGGCTACGACCGCGTCTGCAGCCTGGCTTATTATTCTGTTTGCCTTCACCGCATCGCTCCTGCTTAGCGTGGAGTTCGCGTGAGCGTAGTTCTTCAGCACGGACAGGTCTATGTACGTGGCGCGGCCGTGCGCGCCCACGTTTCTCGGATTCCCTATGTCGACCACGATTAATGGCCTGCCAGCATCTGCGATGTTTATTATCGGTTTGGTGGACGCCACTGCGGTGATGACAGCGTCGAAGGACGAGCAATCAAGGCTAGACAGCGCAGCAGAGCCAACGTGGAACTCATCTGATAGCACCTTGAGCTTGGCCACGTCCCTCCCGAAAACGGTCACGCTGAGCCCTGAACCGGACAGCTCCCCGAGTATCCTCCCGGCCATCCAGCCTGTGCCAACCACGCATATGCTGCGTACCCTGGCGGCGTTCTTCACCATCTCGGCAGCCGCTCTAGGTATCGAAAATGCCCCGGATGCCAGCGCAGTGCTGGAGCGAACCCGCTTGGCAGCGGCCAGGGCGCTCATCACCACGTAGTTGAGCACCTTAGATGACGAACCGGCCGACTGAGCCTCTGCAAGGGCGCTCTTGACCTGGTGCTGTATCTCCTGCTCGCCGAGTATCATCGAGTCCAGGCCGGAGCACACGACCATGAGGTGCTTTATCGAGTCTGCACCCTCGAGGACGTACGCGCCCGGAGTCTTCATGCCGGCAGCAAGTTCCTCGAGGCGGCTCTTCAGGCCTGCAATGTCCTGGCCGGCTGCGTAGATCTCGAATCGATTGCACGTCTTTAGTATGAGGTGCTCGCTCACGCCCGCCTTGGCAAGCCTGGAAGCGAAGTACGGCCTGTCGTGCGAGGTCCATCTCTCGAGCTGCGGCATCTCCATCGACTTGTACGTCGCGATAAGGCTCATCACTGTCATCACATCACCATCGCCCGGACCTGCGGGCACCGTACCGTAATGCAGCACTGCGACATCTCACAACCTCGCGGCTAGGGCGCGGACAAGAGCTTCGAACGTGTGCTCGTCAGGCACTATGTCGGCGTTAAGACCGATGGCTGACATCCTGGCCGCCGTCGATTTCCCGATGGCCGCGAGCCTGACGCCGCGGAAGAGGCGTGACTCCTGCCCGCTGTTCGGCTTAACGTGCAGCATGCTCAGCAGGCAGCTGGCCTCTAGGCCGCTGCCGAAAACTATGGCCGCGACGCTGCCGTTGCGCAGCGAGCCGGCGAATGCGCGCGCAGCGCGATCGTCTGCGCTGGCCTCGGTCTTGTATGTACAGAGTTCGATAACCCTGCTCGCGCCTAGAGAACCAAGTCTTACGGCTAGCCTGTCGCGCGCCGACGCATTCCTGATAACGGCTATGGACCTGCCGGGCACGCCGATGCGCTCGAAGAGGCGCACCAGCCCATCGGAGCTGTAATCGCCGGGTACGTCTGCCACGCGCAACCCGTTGGACTCTAGGAACCTCGCCGTCTGGCTGCCTATCGCTATGGTAGGCACCCGCTGCAGCGCGCCTAAGATATGTATGCCCATGGCGTCGGCGGCGCGGGCCAGGTGCGTGAACGCGTTCGCGCTCAGGAACACCACGTAATCGATGCGGCCCGCATATAGCTCTGATGCGAGCGAGGAGACGCCTTGGCCGCAGTCCACGGCGCGCAGCTCGGTCGTGGGTATTATGTACGGTATGCCGCCAGCCTTGGTTACCATATCGGCGACTGATTCGGCGTGGCCGCGCGTCATCGTTATAGCTATCGTCTTGCCGGAGATCATTGAACCATCTGCGGCTGGCCCTTGGCCTGCTGCCACTCTCTCACGAAAAGGACGGCACCGTCAGAGATCATGGCGCGCGACAGCGACCTGGCCAACTCTTCGTATGCATCCGAACCTCCGCTGACCGAGCGCAGTATCGCTGCGCCGGTGGTCGAGAAGACAACGCACGACAGCGACAGCGTGCCCAGGCTCGTCCTGCCTATGACGCCGATTGGCGCCCTGCAATCGCCGCCAAGGAGCGACATGACTGTACGCTCGGCCGAGACCTCTACCCTGGATTGCCGGTCGTCCAGCTTGCCGAGCTCGCGCAGGAGTTCTGCGTTGTCTGCCCTGCATACCACTGCCATGGCGCCCTGGCCCGCGGCTGGCACGAAAGCGTCTATAGGGAGCACCTGCGCTATCCTGTGCTGCAGCCCCATCCTGGCCAGCGCGGCCTCGGCCAAGACTATGGCGTCGTACTCGCCACTGTCGAGCTTCGACAGCCTGGTGTCGATGTTGCCCCTTATCGGATTTATAATTAGGCCGCGGCGCGACCTCCTCAGCTCGGATTCGCGCAGCACGCTGCCTGTGCCCACGACTGCGCCGTCGGCCAACTCCTCGAGCCACGCCGATGTTCTAGAAACAAGGACGTCGTTGGGGTGGGCCCTCTTTGGCACTGCGGCTATGACTAGGTCTTCGGCCAACTGCGTCGGGACGTCCTTGAGGCTGTGCACTGCGAAGTCGACATCGCCGTTGAGAACGGCAGCGTCCAGCTCTTTCTCGAACGCGCCATCACCGCCCAGCTCGTTTATCGGTGTTGCCTGGTCGCGATCGCCCGCGGTCTTTATTATGTTTGTCTCGACGCTTGTGCCCGGTGCGACGTTGCGCAGCATCCCGATCACGAGATCGGTCTGTATCAGCGCGAGCTTGCTGCCCCTTGTTCCTGCTTTGAGCCTCAATTTCTCACCCTCTGCCCGATCGAAGTAATGGCCGCCGATGCCAGCACATCGATGAACCGCGGCGAGGAGTTCGGCAACCCGACCCTGGAGATCGCGACTCCGTGACCCCTGAGCCTGTCAACGCATTCTATGTCGATGTCGTAGAGCGTCTCCAGGTTCTCCGTCACGAAGCCGACCGGCGCTATCATGATCTTTGTGGCGCGGTCTGTAGCTAGCTCGTCAAGCTTCTCCGCCAAGCTCGGGCCAAGCCAACCGGGCCCACTCGCGCTCTGGTACGCTGGCGACCAGTGGCGCAGCCTCAGCTCGACGGCTATCGCCTCGCACAGTTCCCTGAACTGTTTCTGGTACGTGTCGCAGTGACTCAGCGCATGCCTGGGCAGACTGTGCGCCGTGAAGACAACGTGCGTGTCTTCGATGGTCGCAGGCTCGGCTGCCATCTTGGCCTTTATCGCGTCGGCCCAGATCCCTATGAATTCTTGACTTAGGTACCACGGACCAACGAACGTTGCTTTCAGCCCATCTGCGACGCGGGCTATGCCGGCCTCGAGCGCCCTGCTATAGCCGCCTATGCTCGCCTGCGAGTAAATCGGCGTCACTGGCATGGCGATTATGCCGCTGACGCCGCCGTTCGCCATGGACGCCGCGGCGCTGGCTATGCTTGGCTCCCAGTTGAGCATGCCTGTGTATACCCTGGCGTCGGCACCCATGGAAGCTAGGGAATCCTGCAGCGCCCTGGCCTGCAGCCCAGTTATGCGGTTGAAAGGCGAGATGCCGCCTATGGCTTCGTACCTATGTCTCAGGCGCTCCACCTCCTCGCCAGTGGGCTCTACGACCTGGCCAGGTCTGGCGTGGCTGGCCCTTATGTTGCGCAGGTAGCGCTCGACATCGCTAACCGAGTCAGGCGAGCCGTAGCCCATCAGCAGCACACCGGTCGTCATGCTCAAGCACCAGTCGCTTCGTGCACCAGCCTGACCAGCCTGATGGCACTGCCGACCGGCGTGGCCGGTAGCATCCCATGGCCCAGGTTGAAGATGTGGCCGGGCCTGCCGGCGACGCTGTTCAGTATCTTCATCGAGCGTTTCCTGATTGTGCCGAAGTCGCACAGCATAAGCGTCGGGTCTAGATTGCCCTGTATCGACGTGCAGCCTATGCGCGACCAGGCTTCTGCGATGTCCATACGCCAGTCCACGCTTATCACGTCCGCGCCGACCTCGCCGAGAAGGTCCAGCATGCCGGATGTGCCTGTGCTGAAATATATCGTGGGCGCGCCCGACCTGTGCAGCTCCTTGAAGAGACGCCCCAGGTACGGCATGACATACTCCTCGTAGTCTTCGGGACCTAGGGCGCCGGCCCAGCTGTCAAATATTTGTATGGCATCGGCACCGCTCGCAACCTGGGCCATGGCATATGACGATACAAGACGCGTCAGCGCTGTCATGAGCCCGGCCCAGAGCTCGGTCTCTGAGTGCATGAACCTTTTGAGCGTTAGAAGGTCGCGTGTAAGCGTGCCCTCGACTATGTAGCTGGCAAGGGTGAAGGGCGCACCGGAAAAGCCTATCATGGCGGCTGCGTCGCCTAGGGATTTCTTGGAAAGCCTTATCGATTCCATCACGTAACCGGTGTCATCACTTGGGTCTATGCTCCGCAGGGCCTCGAGGCCAGCCGCATCACGCAGTGGGTTCTTTACCACTGGTCCGCCGGCGCCTATGGAGAATGAGAAGCCCATGGCCTCTAGCGGAGTCATTATGTCGGCGAATAGTATGGCGGCGTCGACACCGAGAAGCCTGACCGGCAGAGTGGTTATCGTAGAGCTTATGCGCGGGTCCTTGTACATGTCCACCATGCTGCGCCCCTTCCTCATCGCCCTGTACTGCGGCAGATACCTGCCGGCCTGCCTCATGAACCATACCGGTGTGTGCTCCGCTTCCTTGCCTGCGCATGCGCGCAGGAATGCGTCTTTCTTCTTGACCATGCGACCAGAGTGTGTATTTGGGCACGGCCATTTCCGGGACGACACCGGCAAGAGGTTGGCATGGCCAATGCACTCACCACTGTGCAGCGGCCCATATTTAGGGGGAAGCGTATCAAAGTTGATAGTGGACTCTGGCTCTTTGCAGGCGGACGCGGCCGGCACGTTTTTTAATTTAACTATAATAGTTTATAGCGCGCAGAGCCGATGAAACTAGTTTCATCGGCCTGACGATAGGGCCATGATATGAGGATAGCTAAGCTGACGACGACTACGCGCTTTGCGCTAATTGGCGGAGCTTTCATACTGGCAGGAGGCATACTGAGCCTTCTCGGCCTTCCATCTGCACTGGACATAGCAGGCGGGTACCTAAAGGTAATCTCGCTTGGCGGCATGAGCTACTACAGCGGCATCGTTGGCGTGATCAGCGGCGCGGCACTCCTACTGGCATCGCTCGCAATAGACATGCGCAGCCTTAACAGGATACAGACGATGGCGATTATAATACTCACGTTCTCGATAACGAGCCTTATAGACGGGGGCGGCTTCCTCATAGGCTTCGCGCTCTCGTTCGCAGGCGCGCTCGACGCCGGGTTCGCCTATTACCTGGTGGCCAGGGGAGCGCTGCGCGGCACGCAGAGACAGGGCATCACTACCAAGCAGGCGAGCACGGTGGTTGTGCGACCAGCGATTCCGAAGGCGCCCGCATCGCTCGGCGCCGATGAGCGCAAGCTGTTCGATCTGGTGGCGCAGGCCGGCGGCTCCATCTTCCAGGCGGAACTGGTCGAAAAGAGCGGCTTCTCTAAAGTCAAGGTGAGCAGGGTGCTCGACAGGCTGGAGGGGCAGGGCCTGGCGGAGAGGCGCAGGCGCGGCATGACCAATATGATACTACTGAAGAACGTCCAGTGAATCGTGGTAGCGCGGCGCGCGCTACGTGCTATGCGCGCTACGCCATCAGCCTGCGCAGCAGCCCGGACTCGTCTTCGCTGAACAGCCCCTCGCTAACGCCCCTGCTCTCCATAACGAACGCGATCGTCTCTAACCTATCACTGTTGAGCGACCCGCTGAGAAGCGCGTACGCGTCAGCGCCCGCGGGCTTCCCCTCGATTTCAGACAGCCAGTCCTCGAGCACCCGAGCGCGCCCCATAAGGAGCGAGATGTACGAAACCGCGAGAGAAAGCTTCTTGACGGCCTCGATGCGCGCTACCGTATCGGCGTCTACGGCACCGGCACGCTCTGCCGCGCCGGCATACTCGGACTGGGCCCTGAGCATCTCGGGCGCCTCTGCTGAAAGCTTGTTCAGAAGGAGCAGGTCCCTCTTTAGCTCCTCGTCCGGCGCCTCGGTGTTGACCCAATTCGCGTTCAGCTTTATCCTGCCGGCTTCGAGTTCCCTGTGCAGCACCCTGATCGCCTCGCTCACGAGCGCCTCCTTCATCTTTATGAGCAGCTCTTGGCAGGTGAGCCATGCGGGCAACTTGTCCACATCTGACATGCGATAACCCTGCGACGACGCGCGATGCGATAGCAGTTCCATTGGTAAAAGCTTTTAATGTGAGCTTGGATAGTTAAGCGATGATAGTAAGGTCCGGCAAGTCCGCGGTCTACCTCAGGCCGCTCGTGCTTGATGACGCTGATAGCATCGCGGAGAAGGCCAACGACTACGACGTGGCCTACAACATAGCGGAGCTGGGCGCCTTCCCGTACCCGTACACGCGGGAGGACGCGCTTGATTTCATAGACTTCAGCATGCGCACCAGGATGAACGGCAGCGAGTTCCACTTCGGCATAGTGCTCAAGGAGACGGACGAGCTCATAGGCGTCTGCGGGCTAAAGGACATCGACTACAAAAACAGGAAGTGCGACATTGGCTACTGGCTGGCAAAGAGGTTCTGGGGCGAGGGGCATGGCAGGGAAGCTGTGTCGCTGCTCCTCTATGTCGCGATGAAGGAGCTCGGCATGAATCGCGTCTCTGCCACCGTGTTCCCGTTCAACAAGAGGTCGCTCGAACTGCTCGGCTCGCTCAAGTTCGTGACTGAGGGCACTTTGAGGCAGAACGTGTTCCACGTTGACAAGTTCGTGGACGAGATGATACTCAGCATACTGAGCGGCGAGTACGAGCCGCCAGATGACGTCGTGATGGAGGGCGACGGTGACCGGCCTGCTTGATTAGTGATTCGATGGCGGAGGGACGTGAAACTCTTGGGGACAACGTGGTCCCTAGCAATTACTCGATAACGATAGAGCCTGACATGCGCAGGTTCGAGTACAGCGGCAGCGAGGAGATTCTGGTCGAGATAAAAAGCGCGACCGACATGATAATGCTGAACTCAAAGGAACTGGAGATAACCGACGCAACCGTCGCAGCTGCCGACGGAAGCGAATCGCGTGCGCGGATATCGCTGCTCGGCGACATGGAGCAGGTCGGCCTGAAGCTCGACAGACCGGTGCGGGGCAGCGCCACCATCAAGCTGAAGTTCTCCGGCAAGAACAATGACGGCATGTACGGCTTCTACAGGAGCGCGTACGTCAACGGCAGCAAGAAGGAGTACATGCTCACGACACAGTTCGAGCCTGTCGATGCAAGGGCCGCGTTCCCATGCTTCGACGAGCCTGCCTTCAAGGCCACCTTCAACCTCAAGCTCGTGATAGACAGGGACCTGGACGCGATATCCAACACTGAAATAGCCGGCCAGAGCATAGTTGGCGGCAAGAAGGTCGTGACGTTCCAGACCACACCAAGGATGTCGTGCTACCTGCTGTACATCGGCGTGGGCAGGTTCGAGTACACGACCGGTCGGCTACGCAGCCTGAAGATACGCGTGGTAACCACGCCAGGCAAGCGCAGCATGGCCAGGCTGCCGCTTGAATACGCTAGACACTTCGTGGCCTTCTACGAGAGGTACTTCGGCGTCAGGTACCCGCTCGGCAAGCTCGACCTGATAGCCGTGCCGGACTTCGCCGTCGGGGCCATGGAGAACTGGGGCGCCATCACTTTCAGGGAGGTAACGCTCCTTGCTGATGAGAACACGCCGACGGCGACGAAGCAGCACGTAGCTGAGGTCGTGGCCCACGAGCTGGCGCACCAGTGGTTCGGCGACCTCGTGACCATGGGGTGGTGGGACGACCTGTGGCTCAACGAGAGCTTCGCGACGTTCATGAGCTACAAGGCGATGAGCGCGGTCTTCCCGCAGTGGCGCATGGACAGCCAGTTCTTCGTCAATGTGGTCAGCAAGGCGATGGGTGCCGATGCGCTGAGGGCTACGCACCCGATAAGCGCGGAAATTAGGAGCACCCATGACATCGACAGCATATTCGACGAGATAAGCTACGAGAAGGGCTGCAGCGTGCTGCGCATGCTGGAGGACTACGCTGGCAAGGAGGCCTTCAGGAAGGGCCTGGGCCGGTACCTTAAGGCGCATGCGTATGCGAACGCGACGAAGGAGGACCTGTGGGGCGCTATCGATGCGGCCGCCGGTTCGTCCGGGAAGAGGGTGCGTGTGCAGGAGGTGGCGAGGCGCTGGATAGAGACCGAGGGCTACCCGCTCATCAGGTACGACGCCGGCGCGCGCCGGGCGAAGCTGTCGCAGGAGAGGTTCACCTACCTGGGCGGCGGCAGCGGCCTTTGGCCCATACCGTTGCACGCTAAACTTGGCGGCGGCAGGGAGATTTCCACACTGGTCGATACCAGGACTGGCAGCATGCCGGCAAGCGGCGCGGGCTGGACGAAGCTCAATGCCGGGCAGGCCGGCTTCTACAGGGTTGCCTACGATGCAGACACTCTCGACAGCCTGGGCGACGCCATAAAGTCTGGCGGCATTAGCGGCGCCGATGCGTGGGGCATAGAGGACGATCTATTCGCAAGGGCGAGGGGCGGAGAGGTCAAGGCAGACGCTTACTTGGGCTTCATCGAAGACTTCTGCATGGACACAACTGGCGATTACCCAGTGAACGCTAGCATATCGGGCCACCTTGGCAGGCTCCGCCTCGCGCTCTACGGCACCAGGCTGCAGGGCGCTGTAGACGCTGTCGCGCTCAGATACAACGGTGCCATGCTCAAGGAGCTTGGCTGGCGGACCAATCCTAAAGAAACGAACACGACAACGCTGCTGAGGACCTCTGCGGTTATAGGGTTGGGACTTAGCGGAGACAAGGCAACAATAGCCAGGGCGATGGAGCTTTTCGAGAGTTCCGTTAGGAGCGGAAAAGCCATAGAACCGAACATGAGGGGCGCGGTGTACGCGATTGCGGCTTGGAACGGCGGCGCCGGAGCCTACGGCGCTCTAGCCAGAATCTATGCAGGGGAGAACAGGCCTGACTGGCGCCGCAAGCTTCTCGAGTCGATGGGCATGGCCGGCAGTGCAAAGGTGCTGGACCGTGCGCTCAGCTTCTCGCTGTCTGGCGGTGTGAAGTTACAGGACGCTTTTGTCATACCGAACGCCGCATCGTTCAACCCGGTTGGGAAGAACATCGTCTGGGGATGGACAAGGGCGAACTGGGGGAGGCTGCGCTCCACGTTCGGAGCCGGCACGCACATGCTGGGCAGGTTCGTAGAGAACATCGGCAACGCAGACTCGGCTGCGACGCTTGCTGATTTCGAGCGTTTCTTCGCGATCAAGAGGAACGCGAGAGGCGACATCACCAGGTCGATAAGGAAGACAGCGGAGCGCATGCGCGTCAACATAAGGTTCCTCCAGACCAACCGCGTGTCTTCGGCGCATTGAATGCATGTGACTGAGTCTTTCGGAGATTACTCCGGGAACAAGTTCCGGTACCTGAAGGTGCGGGGCAGCACCGGCAGCGGAGCTGTGCTCATGCACGGTTACAGCTTCAGCGCGGACACGTGGGTCGAGGCCGGCACGGTGGCCGCGATTGCAGGCATAGGCTACTCGGTGGCATCGATAGACCTGCCGGGGTATCCGAACAGCAGGAGCAGGTTCCACCTGAAGTTCAGCGACTACATAGACTTCGTCGGAGCCGCGACCGAAGTGGCGATGAGCGAGGCAGGGCGGCCAGCGCTGCTTGGAGCATCGGCGAGCGGACACCTGGCCATGGCGTACGCGGCCGCGAGGCCAGATAGCATCGGCGCGCTAATAGTGGTTGGGCCTGTCGGCATTGACGACGTCGAGCTAGAGCGCATAGGCGTACCTACACTGGCGGTGTGGGGTTCCGAGGACGAGGTATCCGACCCAGATAAGGGTCGGACCGCCATAACTGGGCGCGTGCGTTCAGCAGACGAGGTTGTGATAGAGGGCGCCGGTCATGCGTGCTATCTGGACAAACCGGAAGCATTCAACAACGCAGTGGTAGGATTTCTGCTAGGCCTGGGCGCGGCACGGCCATAGACGCTGTATTTAATTTTGTTGCGGGAAAACTGTTATGGTGGTTATTGCATGGGTCTATCCATAAGCCTAGGCGATTTCTTCAAGGATGTGTACGAGATCGGTAGCGATGGGGTGCCGCGCTTCAAGCTGTTCTCTGGCGGCAAGTGGATCATACCTGAAGAGTGTGGCCTGATAGATGTCAAGAGCCCGATAGACGGATCTGTTATCGCGAGGGTACCTAGCGCGGGCGAGGCCATGGCAAAATCCGTAGTTAAGGACGCTTACAAGAACAGGAAGGCGATAAGGAGCCTGCCGGCGATAGAGCGGCTGAACATAATGACCAAGGCCGCCGCGCTCTTGGATGAGCACATGGAGGAGATGGTCAACGCGATAGTGGTAAACAACGGCAAGACGAAGGCAGATGCTGCATCCGAGGTACGCGCTACACGCAACAGGCTGCTGCTCACATTCGAAGAAGCTAGGAAGATATATGGCGATTACCTGCCGGGTGACTGGGCAGAGGAGAATATTGGCAAGTATGCCATGGTTATACGGGAACCTGTCGGCGTGGTGCTCGCGATATCGCCTTTCAATTATCCCCTGTTCATAACCTACACGAAGATAATACCTGCGCTTCTCGCCGGCAATTCGGTCATAACGAAACCGGCGAGCGCAGACCCGATACCGCCAATACTCATGGCAAGGGTACTGGAGGGCGCGGGCCTGCCTGCTGGTGCGCTCAACCTTATAACAGGGTCTGGTCCTATAGGCAGCTACATCGCATCTGACGAACTCGTGGACATGGTGACGTTCACTGGCAGCACCGAGGTGGGCAAGGGTCTAACCAAGATTTCAGGCATAAAGAAGATACACCTGGAACTCGGGGGTAAGGGCTGCGCCATAGTGCTGGATGACGCTGAGCTAGCGGACTCGGCCAAGAAGGTGCTGTCTGGATCGCTCAGGAACGCGGGCCAGAGGTGCGACGCGATAAGCAGGGTTTTCGTCCAGAAAGGCGCCGCAAAGGAGTTCGAGCGCCTGCTAGCAGACGGCATTAGGGAATGGAGCGTCGGCGACCCGAGGGAGGCCGGCGTAAAGATAGGACCGCTCATAGACGGCAGGGCGGTGGAACGGGTCGCCGCGCTGGTCGATGACGCGGTAAAGAAGGGCGCGAGGCTGGTGACAGGAGGCAAGTCACGCGGGGACTACTTCGAACCGACACTGCTGCTCGACGTGCCGCTGACAGCAAGGGTAATGTGGGAGGAGACGTTCGGGCCAGTGGTGCCGGTGCACGTCTTCGACAGCATAGAGGACGTGATTGGGCTAGCGAACAAGTCTGAGTACGGCCTGGACTCTGCGGTGTTCACCACGAACATAAACTCGGCGTGGAAGATAGCGAAGAGGCTCGAGGTCGGCGAGGTAACGATCAACAACGCGCCTGCGCACGGCGTGGGCTTCTTCCCCTTCGGCGGCATGAAGGAGAGCGGGCTCGGCAGGGAAGGCATAGGCTACAGCATAGACGAGTTCACGAACATGAAGACTATAGTGGTGGACACTAAGGCGGCGAGGACGTGGGGGCAGCCGTGATGCGCGCGCATGGCAGGCTTTATCCGGGTGCGCTTTTTGTGACTTACTAGTTCATTGCACGCGATTTCAACGCTTTGCAGCCCGTTATGCACGCGGTAGCTTCATGGAATACGCGCAGTTGCCAGTTCTGGGCGCGCTCGCCGGCCTGACGGCCTTCCTGGGCTTCCAGTCGGCGTCCATGATGGTCAGCCAGGAAAAGAATGCCCTCCATAGACGTTCTGGCCATAGGCATCCTTGTCTTGTGTGCCCATGACTGCAGTTTTTATCGGAATTACGTTCGGCGTAGTGGGCGGTTCAACAGTATCATTGGGAGGGCGTAGACACCTGGCTGGTAGGCGCGAGCTTAACAGACTCGGCAGGGCGGCCTTCTGGGCCAAAGAAGCCGTGGTAATCGGCCGATGTGCACTTGCTCCCCAGCTATTGCGCCATGGAGAGCGATGGGTTCTATTTTATGCGCCTGCCCCACTTTGCCATGGCATCCATGACCTTAGCGAACTCGAGACCTGCTTGCGTCAGCGAATATTCGGTTTCAGGCACCCTGCCGCCGTTCGCCAGCCTAGTTATTACGCCATGGCTCTGAAGATGCCTGAGCGTCCTGGCCAGCGCAGCTGAGCTAATGCCGCAGTCCCTCTTTATCTGGTTGAACTTTGTGTGGCCGGAGAGTATGCACCTTATTATGCCCCACCTCTGCTTCGTACCCATTATGCTCAGGGCAACCAGGAGCGGATCATGCTCGGTCATGGTCACACATGTGTTACTACGCCGCTTAAATATTTAAAAAGGCGTTGATACATGCGTGATTGTATGGCGAAGAGTTTTGCATGCAAGGACATAGGCATGAACTGTGGGTTCAGTGCACGGGCTAGGAATGAAGAGGAGCTGCTTGGCAAGGTCGCCGAGCATGCCAGGAAGGCCCACAACATGACGAGCATAGATGCCGCCACGCTGGCAAAGGTCAAGGCTGCGATAAAGGAAGCCTGAAACGGACATAGGCGCACGCCCAATGCCGTGCGCCTCCTCCGATTATGGTACTGGTTTGTGGCCGTAAAAATAGGCGGGCTCGGTGGGATTTGGACCCACGACCTCAGCAGGAGAATTTGCCAGAATTCGACGTGAATCTTTGTTAGTCATAGCAACCCCGATTAAGCGCATTTGCTTGCAAATGAACCCCGATTTCCATAGCCATTTAGCAACCCCGAATTTATATGGGCACCGGGTGCGATTTCCGTGAATTTGAACCCGGTTGGAAAAGCCAATTACTGCGCCGGCAGAACGGCTTTGAGACTGGCGAGAAAAAAATCGAAATCGGCTTCGTAGAAATTTGCTTATGGATGTTGGTCGGTTCCTTCGGCCTTAGTAAGTGTGAATGTGACTTGATATAAATACAGTTCTGCGTCCGGTATCTTCCTCAATGCATAATGTAAGCGTTTATCCGGTTCCGCAGCAATAATAATCCCTTTTGTAAGTGCTCCTTTGGTTAAATTTTCTTCTAACCAACCCATATACCTTAATAACTGCCCCACAGTGTCATCACTTGTCTGGTTTCTCTTTAGTTCTATTATTACGTATTGCCCACTTCGCCTATCCCTAACCAGTATATCTACCGGACCCACCCCAGTAGGATACTGCTGGCTCACCAGTTCGCCGTGCTCGTCATTTATTAATTCATATTTTTTGGCGAAGTCTGTTTTATCCCAATTCGCTATAAGAAAGTCTTCTAGATGCTTCTCCATGGAAAACAAAGTGGCATCTTGACTTATTACTTGCCTTGGCACGCTATCTATGCTCGCAGCGGTTTGTTCGCGCGAGACACTAACGCTTTCGCCATCTGGCTTCCAGTACGACTTTAGATTACGATACAAAAACCATGAAATAATTCTTGGATTTGATGTTATTCCCAAGTTTTTAAATCCGTTGATAATAGCGTTATTAGACACAACAATTTGTCTACCCCATGAATCACTATGAAAATCCGGTCCATTTTGGAAATTAAAGTGCTCTATTACGCTCCTTCTATCTTTTAATGATATAACGGAAACGTGCTTTGTTGGTGCGTAGGCAAATAGCAATGCGTTTAGTGCGTTGCCTTGCAATCCGGTAAGCCCGTTCTTACTGGAATTTACCTTATTCAGTTCGTCTATTAAGTCGATTAACTTTCCATCATCATCCTCATTAAAAATTTTATTCAACAAATCTTTGGTCTTGGCATCTTTTTTCATTTCAATGAACATTTTTCGCCAGTTGTCCTGCCTAATCATTGCTTTAGCAACGGCAGGATTCTCTGGTCTGTTGCCGCTAGCATTTCTATCTAGCATCCTTACAATCTCATCTATTTCCTGTTGGCCTAATTCCCGAACAGCGTCATTTAGTACCTTGTCATTCCAAAACCTCCTAAAATCACTGCTTTTACCATCCCAAACCCTGTTCTCTTCTTCAACATCGAAATCCTGTAAGAAAACGCTGTATAATTTCATAATTTCAGGTTGTTCCATAGCTATCATCTTGACTATAGGTATAACATGATTTTTAAGTCTTACTAAGCCTCTCATAAGCCTCATTTATCTCTTTCATCCTAGTTTCCGCATCCCTGCTTTTGTTTACGTCCGGATGGTATCTTAGTGCCATCCTCCGGTAGGCTTGCTTTACCTACTGCAAGGTTGCCGTTACTGGTATTCCTAGCGTTTTATAGCACCACTCCGTGTCATGCCTGCGGTATGGCTCTTCTCCCCGCTGCTTCCCCCTTTCCCCCGCCGGGCAATGGCATGCCTATGGCAGGTTCGTCACTTAGCGCGCTCCCAACAATTATAAGCTCTTACGCTCTATGATAATACAGGTAAGCTGATGGCTAGGAGACCGTCCAGGCTGGCTGCGCAGTCGGCCATGGAGTATCTCATGACCTACGGGTGGGCCATCCTGATCATAGCGGTAGTCCTCGCCGCGCTCTTCGAACTCGGAGTCTTCAACGGCTCCAACCTGGCGCCGCAGGCGTGCATCGCCCAGGCAGGCTTCGTATGCAGGAACCCCATATACACTGCCAACGGTATAGGGATAACCTTCGGCCAGACCACGGGCAGGGACTACTACGGCGACTGGGTCTTCGTCGCCGCACAGGGCGAGGCGCTGAACCAGAACGGCATACCTATGAACTTCACTTGCGCCAATGTGGGCTGCGCGAATGCGGTGTCAGTTGGAGTACTGGTACCTGGCCAGATAGTCGGGGTGGACTTCAATGCCAGCAAATTCGCCTACGGCCAGATACCTGCTAACGCGCCGATAGGAACGCCATTCGCAGGCTACGTCTGGTTGGGCTACTGCTTCGGCCCGTGCTCGGCTCCGACAGCATACTCCAAGGTCGCTACGATAAATGTCAAGGAGTCTGGCACGAGCAGCACCGCGTTCGGCGGCTACTTCGGCGGAGGTTCAGGATCGTCCGCGCCACAGCCGGCGCAGCAGTTCAGCTTCACCGTGTCGGTGAGCCCTACCAGCAACACGATTACGGCAGGCCAGTCGACCAACGCAGTGGTGACGATTACTACGCCGATATTCAACAACGCCAACGTAGTGACGCTGTCTGACACCGCGCCGCCTATATCAAAGACGTTCAACCCGTTGTCGTGCACGCCTGATCCGACGTGCACAAGCACCCTGTCGATAAGCACCACCCCGTCGGCGCAGCCGGGCAGTTACCCGATCACGGTGACAGGCACCAATGCGCTCACAGGTGCCACGAACAGTACAGCATATACGCTCACAGTGACATCACCTTACGTGCAGATAACGCTCAATCCTGGTAGCACGATATCAGGCACGTTCCAGCAGAACATCACTTTCAACCCATCCACGTATTCGGCATACGAGAGCAGCGACCTGGGCAACATAAGGTTCTGCACCGACCCGACATGCAGCTCCGGTTATCTTGACTCCTGGCTCGAGGGCTGCCCAGAGACCGCGTGTACGCAATCGTCGTCGCAGGCGATCTTCTGGGTAAAGCTGCCTAACGGCGAGACCAGCGGCGAGAACATATACATGGTCTTCGGGCCCACAAGCGGTACAGGCTCGGAGTTCGACGGTTCAATTGCAGGCGAGGCGCCTCAAATCAGCCAAACTTACGCGCAGTACGACAACGGGGCGAACGTGTTCGCTCTGTATACCGACTTTTCAGGCACTTCATTAAGCTCCGGATTCTCCTCTGCTTCAGAAAGCGGAGTCACAGTGAGCGTCAACAACGGGCTGACGATGAGCGGCGGTCGTGGAGGCGAGGGCGACGGCATGGTCTATACGTCGTCGACGTATCCGAACTACATAATCGATACTGGGATCAACTCCATAAGCGCCCCCACCTCGAACGACCAACCTGGCATAATAGACGCGATAGGTAGCATAAGCAGCGGCTGCCCCGACTCAGATTACTCGTGTACGGGCTACAGGTTCGGGTACAACTACTGGAACACTCAGCAGCTGCAGATAGCGTGGGCGAGCAGTGGCGGCACGCAGGGCGGCGTGCCGTGCGGAGCCAGCATAGGCACACAGAGCAGCGGCGTGCTTACGGGTATGTGGCGGTCCACCGGCAGCGAGACCGCATACTTCAACTACGCAAATATGGTCTCCTGCTCCGACTCTACGGACGGGTTGGGATCCGCGAACCAGTACGCCATCATATATGCGTCCACAAGCACATCTACTACATCGAGCTATTGGTGGCTCAGGCTACGTGCCATACCGCCAAGCGGCGTAATGCCGAGCTACGGCTTCGGTTCCGTGCAATAGCGCTTCATGTAATTGCATGCACGCAACGGCCTACGATGGTCGGTAGCGTCCAGGTTTTTAGGACCGCGACCCGGCTTTATCGCGGCCTTGATCGAATGGAGTTAAAACTCGAAGGAACCCACGCGATTCCAACGCATGAGGACTACTCTGCCGCATGGTACCAGATACACGACTATACTACCGAGACAAAATTGCCCGCTTTCAAAGAACTAAACATCTACGGGGACTGAACTGGGATGCGGACGGGCAACAGCATGGTGTCCTGCACACGCGCTTTCTCCGTTTTCACAGTCAGCTCTCGCTTGTCGAAGTCGATGTTGCTTACATGCAACTTGCAGACTTCACCGACACGTAGGCCGAGGCATGCCCGATATCTGAAAAGAAGAGGAACTTCACGTTATGCACATTCCTTAGGAACTGCCACAATTCAACTCCCGTAAAGTCGTTATTGATAGAGCCGTACCTCGGCTCTCTGCGGAATTTGAAGCATGCGCACCTCGTGAATATTGTGGTGGCCTGCTCCAGCTGGTGCTTGGATGCGGTTCTACCGAATTGCGTAGCAAGTTGCAGGAAGCCCTGGAAATCCAACCCCGAACCCTGGTTTCCATCGCTTCCATGCTTGCTCGGGAACGGTCCGGAAACGAACCCCGAACCCGCGTTTCCAGTGCCGTTCCTTTTGTACTGATGCTTGAAAACGGACCCAGCGCCCGCTGACTGTAAAATACAGGCGGGCTCGGTGGGATTTGGACCCACGACCTACTGGTTAAGAGCCAGCCGCTCTAGCCATGCTGAGCTACGAGCCCACGGCTTAGGGATTGCGGGTTATGTTATTTATTGTTTTGCTGAACGGGCAAGCTCGCCGCGATGCTCAGGCTATCTGATTAGCATCGCCCGCATGCTGTAGCACCTTGAAGGCAAGGACCACGGATACCACAATCACAGCATCGAGAAGCAGGCAGTATTCACATCCCTCGCGAAGAATCGCCATGGACGACAGCGAGTACGCTACGCCCGCCAGGCCCAGAAAGTACCATATCTGCGCTGCGACGCGCTTGCCCAGGGATGGCAACATGATCAGTGACACAACGACCCATGTCAGACCGTAGAACGCAGTAGGCACACCGAGTATCTTCCCGAACTGGCTGCCGATGACCCCGCCACAATTAAATGGGCCGCTAGACGAGCACGCGAGCGGGACGCCGAACGCGACCGAGGTCAGGTACACCGCGTCTGCTAGACCCAGCAGGAGCACTGCTAACAGTACCAAAGTCAATCTGCGCAACGACTCACCGCTTCTTGATTTTCCTTGCGAAGTTGATTATTATCTTGTCGAACCTGCCATCCCTCGGCTTGAGCTCGTATGCGACCTGGACCATCGGCTTGTTTACCACGATTAGCTTCCTAAGGTCTATCGGAGTAGCGGATATCACGACGTCGCAGTCGACCCTGTTCACAGTGTTCTGCAAATCGCTTATCTGCTTTGGCGAGTACCCGACCGCAGGCAGCTCGGCGCCGAGGTTAGGGTACTTATCGTACATCTGCTTTATCGTGCCTATAGCGTTGGGCTTGGCGTTCACGATCTCACTGGCACCGAACTCCTTCGCTACGACGGTGCCGGCACCGAACCTCATGCCGCCATGGGTTATCGTAGGGCCGTCCTCTATGACAAGCACGCGCTTGCCGCTTATTATCCTCTTGTTGTCGGGCAGCACCGCCGAGTCCGCCAGCAGAATCGCAGCGCCCTTGTTTATTGACTCGAGATTGCTCTGTAGCTTCTCGAGCTCGTCCTTCGTGGCGGAATTCGCCTTGTTTACCAAAAGGACGTCGGCCATCCTAGCCACGGTCTCGCCGGGGTAGTAGGTGATCTCGTCGCCAGCTCGCAGCGGGTCTGCCACCGTTATGAGAAGGTCGGGCTTTATGAACGGCGCGTCGTTGTTGCCGCCATCCCAGAGTATGACGTCGGCCTCTTTCTCGGCGGCGCGCAGTATCATCTCGTAGTCAACGCCAGCGAAGACAACGAAGCCGTTCTTTATGTGCGGCTCGTACTCCTCGCGCTCCTCTATGGTGCATTTTTGGTCGGCCAGATCCTTCATCGTGGCGAACCTCTGCACCATTTGATCCTTGAGTATGCCATACGGCATCGGGTGCCTTATCACGGCAACCCTCAGGCCGGCTTCCCTCAATATATTGGATATGTACCTGGTCGTCTGGCTCTTGCCAGAACCGGTCCTCACGGCGCAGACCGCTATTACAGGCTTGCTGGACTTTATCATCGTGCGCTCCGGTGCAACAAGCCAGAAATCAGCGCCGTTGGCGTTAGCTATGCTCGACTTGCCCATGACCGCATTGTACGATAGGTCGCTGTAGGCCTGGACGCAGAAGTCCGCCTTGAGCCGCTTTATCAGCGCGGGCAGCTCCGACTCGTCGTATATCCTTATGCCGTTCGGGTACAGCTTTCCGCTCAGCTCCTTTGGGTAAACCCGGCCCGATATGCCTGGTATCTGGCTGGCCGTGAACGCCACTATCTCGAAGCCCGGGTCCTGCCTGAACAGCACGTTGAAGTCGTGAAAGTCCCTGCCTGCCGCGCCTATTATTATGCCCCTCTTCCTGTCTGTCGCGCCGGAACCGCGAAGAGTACCTGCCATAGTTTTCCCCTTCATGCGCTCACCGGCTTTTATGCGTGCTACACAATTTTATAGATGCCGATGCGCCGACCTGCTGCACTTTTAAAAGCTTGTAGAAAAGGTTAGCTACAAGTGGCCGGGTGCATTGTGTGAACAACAAGACTGTGACCGCACATAGCGGCGAAGCCGGAGAGCTTGATACGCTCATAAAAGAGGTCACCGGCACGATAGCAGGTTTGCTCCACATCGAGCTCTCCAGGGCCCTGGGCTCAGAGCGGCTGGGCGGCAGGGTCGCCGAGGCGAGGCCTTATCTGATAGCGGCAGGCGTCCTGGCGCTCATGGGTATGGACATACACAGAGACTACATCGCAAGGCTGGTGAGCCTGACGGGCACAAAACCGGAAAACGAGATACTCGACGTCATCGACTCGCTTAAGTACAGGAACCACGTCGTTTACATAGCCGCCATATTCTTTTTCATGGCCAACGGAATCGAGGTGACACCCGAAAGGCTACTCAAGCTTGTCAGCGCTGTTGACATGCATCCTGAGCTACTGACCGCCACTGAGACTATTGAGCTGTTCAAGCGCGTAAACGCTGCCTCATCTGGACCGTGACACGCTCGCGGCGCCGACTAAGCCACGCAAGCCGCGTACTTGCCTCGGCGATGCACGGTTTTACGCTTGCTTTTTTAAGTCTAGTGTCAATTCTATACGTTACGCAGGTGTATAGGATGGGTAACGGCATTGATACGGAAGCGGAAGAGGTAATGAAGAGGTTTTCTGCACTGGTCAGGGAGGTAACGGATGTAATCAAGAGTGGGCTGATGACGCAGATTGGCGACGTCGCCGCTGTCAAGGCGGTAGCGGAGAATATCAGGGAGGCAGAGCCATACTTAGTCGCGGCAGGGTTCCTCGAACTTGCGGGCAAGGCAGCTGACAGGGAATACATAGAGAGGCTAGTTAGAGTTGCGGGTGTCGAGCAGCCGAACAGGCGCCTGCTAGACGCGGTCAACATACTCAAGCACAGGAACCTACTGCTTTACATATCGGCAGTGGCGTTCTGTGTGGGCACCAACATTGAGGTCACAAGGGAGAACCTAGCTAAGGTGGTATTGGCCATTGACATACCACCGGAGATGAAGGCGGCCGATGCGGCAATCGAGTTGTTCAAGAAGGCCTGGGGACCCACGGTCGATAGCGTCTGAGCATAGAGCATGTCGCTGCAGCGTATTGTTTTGTGCGGCAGTTCAGAAGGCTATAAAAATATCGTTGGCAAATGATTTGCGTGGATGATTTTATGGAGCATATAGTCGTGTTTGACACCGAGACCACGGGCCTGAGCCCGACAAGGAACGGTATACTGGCCCTAGGCGCAGTGGACATGGCGACCGGGGACAGGTTCTACGAGGAGTGCAGGGTCGACCCAGACACCGAGCTCAACTCGTACGCCTTCGGGGTCAACGGCTTCAGCGAGGCGGACGCTAGGGACCCCAACAAGGAGAACGTGGCCGAGCTTGCAAAGCACTTCGAAGCCTGGTGCAAGGCGCACAACGCGACAGTGATCGCTGGCTACAACGTCAGGTTCGATATCGCGTTCCTTAAGAGCGCCCTAGCGAAGCACGGCATGGCGTGGGACCTGCCGGACAAGTACGTGGACGTGGAGGAGGTCTACATGCACGAGATATTCAACAACCCTCTGTTCTCCGACGAGGTCAACAGGTACATGCTCAGGGAGGAGGGTGGCAAGAGCCTCAACGCGATAAAGATGGACCGCGCGCTCGAGTCTCTCGGAGTAGGCAAGGAGCCGAAGCCGCACAATGCTCTACGCGGCGCGCTCTACTGCGCTGAGTTGCTCTCGCTGATGCTGTATGCGAAGCACGTCAGCGCTGAGTTCGCTGGCTACCCGGTCGACCAGAAGCTCAACCAGGTATCAATAGACATACAGAAGCACATAAGGGGCATAGCTGATGTCGAGATAAAGGAGTACCAGATGGCGTCGCTGGCCGAGGAGCTGTCGAAGGGCTACGAGAGGCGGGCCTAGCCCGAGATCATGCGCCTTAGCTCGCTGAAGTCCCTTATGTGGATATCGATGCACCGGGAGAACAGTATGGTCCTTATGCCAGCCAGGTTGGCCGGCAGCATGTCGTTCGTGACGTCGTCTCCCACCATCACGCACTCCTCGGGCTTGAGCCGGTTCTCCTTGAGGATTTTTTCGAAGGCCTCGATGTCTGGCTTGTACGACTGCAGCGTCTTCGCGGTGTAGACCTTCTTGAAGAAGCGCCTCGTGCCGTGCTTCTTGAACCAGCGGGACAGCATCCAGGGCGGCGCGTTCGTGTAGAGCATGAGCTTGTACTGCTTCGCCAGGCTCGGCAGTATTGCGTAGAACTCCTTGTTTATGTCCTGCGCGTCGAACCTGTTCCGCAGGTATTCCGCGTAGAGCTCGGACCTCTCGGCGTGCGGCAGGTTGAGCATCCGCCGCATGACGCGGTCGCGGCTGCCGTTGAGCCTGAACATTCCCCTCGGCGCGTGTCCGTCGTTCCAGTGCAGCTTGAAGACCCTCTCGCACAGCTTGTTCGCCGTCTCTGGGTCGCGCATGTCTAGGTGCTGCACCTTCACGGCTAGCCTCTTGGCCAGGTGCTTGGCATCGCGCACGCCGTGGGCCGCGAGCGCCTCCTCCATCGCGTTCAGCTTCATGCCGAAGTTCTCATCGAGCGTGTCGTTTAGGTCTAGTATGATAGCTTTTATCATCGAAAGCACGCAGCTAGTCGTTGCAAGGTAAGTTATTTAACCGATTCTGTGGGTATCGCTCAGAAACGTAAACGCTGGCTATCCTATGGCCATCGCGCCGAGGACCTTGGCTCCCCTGACAAGATCGTCAGCCCTTATGTACTCGTCAGGCTGGTGCGCCACGTCGTCGCCTATGCCCCACACCACGGCCGGCCAGCCCTTCTTCCTGAAGTAGGCCGCGCACGTGCCGCCCCCCACACCGACGCTCTTCGCGTCTATGCCTAGCTGGGCCTTTATCGCGGCGGCTAGCTCTGCGAATACTTCTGTGTCAGTGCCGGTCGGCCTCGGCGCATCCTCCTTCTGCACAGGCTCTATGCTTATGCCGACGGGCTTGAACTCCTCCATGGCTGCGACGGCCTTTATGCTATCGAGCACGTCGTCGGTAGAATGGTTAGGCAGTATCCTGCAATCTATGTAGAACACGTCCTTGCCGGGAACTATGTTAGTGCTGTCAACATTCTTCTCGTGCTTGGTCATCTCGAAAGTTGAAACGCTCGGCATGAACCTGGCGTCCCTGTCGGCATACTTTAGGTGCAGCACCTCGTCAATCTTCGTGACAAGCTTAGATGCGTACCTGAACGCGTTCACACCGTCATCCGGGGTGCTCGCGTGTACCTGCTTGCCGGTGACAGATACCCTCAGCCATAGTATGCTCTTCTCTGCAATCTCTATCTTGTCGCCCTCTGTTGTGTTGAAGTCAGGCACTACGAACATGTCGTTAGAGCTGAAGACACCGTCCCTTATCAGGCTCTGTATGCCGTACTCGCTGCCCATCTCCTCGTCGGCCACGATGGCCACGCCGTACCTGTGCCCGAGGTCGGCGCGCCAGGCCGCGAGCGCCTTGAGCACGAAGATGGCTGATATCAGCGCGCTGCCATTATCGTTGGTACCGCGGCCGTATATCAGCCCGTCGACTATGCTGGCCTTGAACGGATCGTGCGACCATAGCGCAGGGTCGCCCTCCGAAACTGTGTCCATGTGGACTACGACCCACAGCGTGCGGCTGCCCTCGCCTATCGTAGACACGAGGTTGGGACGAGCCGTACCGGTGTTGTCCTTGTATTCGTAGCGCTTCACGCCAAGGCCCCAGGACTTGAGCAGTTCCTCCAGGAAATCGGCGCGCCTGGCCTCGCCTGAACCGCCGCTAGCCGGAGCTATAGCTTTTATCGGAATCATGTCGGACAGGACCTTTATCATTTCCTGACGCATGCCCACTATCGATTCGTTGAACTCTGCCAGAGCGCCGGCATCTGCGACCATCATACCACCAAACAGCTTACATGACTTATTCCAGCCTCTAAAGAGTGCGGGATTTCCAGCTTACTTCGTTAATCCAAGCAATATTGAAATATTTTACCAGCCAGCATGGCACCGAACCGTGCCGCAGATCTAGCCTTGTTGAGCAGGGCGCTTGATCCGCCTGCTTTTTTTGGACATCTCGCGGAACCCGAGAACCAGGCTGCCTATGCCTATTACTCCAACTACGAATAGGACAAGGAACGTGGCCACTCCTACGGCGTCAAGATTCGGTATCGGGTTGCCGGTGCTTATGGCTATGCCGTCTATGAATGGGAAACCTATGATGAGCAGCCCTATTACGGAGAACGCTATGCCACCGTAAAACAGGGTGCGGCCGGCGGTTTTCCTCGCTATCGTACTCATGGCGCCCTCGCTTAGGTGCTTTAGCCTGACAAGGTTCGCGAACACGGCACCGAAGATGATCTGCATGGCCATGGTACCTAGACCGAAGAATATCCCGGGCAGCGGCGCGTATATAAGGTTAGGCACAGCAGGTGCCAGTACGAACGTTATTATAGTTGCATATGCGCCGAAGCCGAAACCGGCAATCAGGCCGTGGATGGCTGCCATCCTTATCGGCACGTCTCTCGGTGTTGTCTCGTGAGCGTGGAGCATGCCGGCTTTTTCCGAGTGATGCGTACCGCTACCTAGGAACATGTCAATCGGTAGATGCAGGTCTATCTTCTTGTGCAGTATGTATATACCGGCGACGGCCATAGCGATGCCGACAAGAACATAGACAGGACCGTCTAGATTGTATTGCTTGTACACCGCGGCAAGGCCGAGGAACCCGAGTGTCGTCAGAAGCGCCCTCTGCGCGGTGAATCCGGCAGAGAAGACCATGCCGGTCTTCATGCCCTTCTTGGTGCTGTAGCTGCCTATGGCGTAACTGAAGGTTATCGGCCATGTGTGCTCGTCGGGTGTCGCGCCGTGAAGAAGACCTAGTATGAATGAGATTAGCACTATGGCGCCCAGGGTCAGGCCGGAGGGCGGGTTCAGTAGGTAGCCAAGGTTGAATGTGGAGCCACCAAGCTCATACAGGATAAACAGCGTAGCGGCGACGATGACGAGTATCGCTATCAGAATGCTTGTGCTGAAATCCATTTTCGGCAGGTTATCACCGTGCCAGGTTGTCCAATTATCCGGCTAGGTATTAATAACGTGAGTTCTCTGCGGAGCTATTCCCTCCACAGACTCTCGAAGTGAGCTATGAGCTCACGCCTCCTAGCGTCGTCCCTTATTATCTCTATGTGCTCGACGTTCCTGTGGAGGCCGCTGTACGTCAGGTTCGCGCTGCCGACGATGGCCTTCGTATCTGATATGTACAGTTTCTCGTGAACGAAGTCGGGACCGGCGATCTTGAGGTGCAGGTACCTGCCGGGTGAGCGCGATGTCGAAAGCAGCACCACCGAAAACGCCATCATGACTGATGCCACAATCAGTGCAAGATAATAAGAGTGTATCACGAGCGATGCGGCGAAGAGCAGCGACAGATACGCCATGATGGCAACGTAACGCCTGCTGAGCCTTCTTGTACTCTGCAGTATCCTGATCGCTTCCCCCTGCGAGGTGCTTCTAGAGGCCTCCGAGGTCAGGACATAGACGCTCTTCTTGCCCGCCTCGCGGACAATAAGCCTGGCGTAGTCGGCGCCTATGTAAGGCGATACTACAATCAACCTGGAGCCCCGCTCCCTGAGCAGCGGCTCTATGTACTTGTAGCTCTCGGTGCCGCTGTATCCCTCGCCGCCGGACATGCGGCCTAGACCGATATGCATGCAATCTACGCTAAGTTAGTTATGTGCAGAGGCCCATGCCGAAACTATAGTCTGTTAGTGTCGTATGCGCATTCAAAGTTTATAGCTCCTACGTGACCCTTGGTTTTGGGACAAAATTCAGTTTATCCGCCCAATTCTTTGACAAGATGTGGAGCGAGATACGTTAGGTAAGAATACTGCCTTACATTGTGCACGTTTATTTTCAGGCACTCCTCAGTATCCTTTCTACGCTCCAGTCTTTTTCTTATCGGTGTCGGCTCCCTCCTTTTTATCATCGAATTAACTGTCTCCCCAATGGACCTTTTGTGATATTCTCGTAACCAGAGCTGAGGATTCCTCATCAGTGCCAAACACATCCGCTTCCAAAGAAAAACGCCGTAACTTTTGAGCGTGGCGTTGGATTTCGGGAGGAAGTACGGAATCACGTCATAACGGCTTACAATCCCAACAATGGTTCTTGCCGCGTATAATCCGTCCCCGTGAATCGCATCCATCTGGGGACAATTATCGAATGTCTGCTGCATAACTGATGGGAAATGGCTAAGTTCGCCTATTGAATGGTCGCCCGTTGTGGAAAACCCGGCGATTATTTTTGTACTCACACCGGCGCCGAGCACCGAATATTGGAAGTTATGTTTTGTCCCAGATTTTGGGAATGCGTCGGTTTCTATGTTTCTTGCTGCTTCTTCCCTGTGTTGTGCGGACCTTCTGCTCTCGTAATTAATCTTGATTGTGGTAGGGTCTCCAGTTCCATCTACTGAGCACTCTGTCTCTGATGCGTTTCCTAATTCATTGGTTATCTTGAAGACTTCGTCAAGGATAACTTTTGTCCTTTCGGGATCGTATCCACGTTCTATCGTCTTATACGAGAAGTTTTTGTCTATGCCTAATATCCCCCTGAAAAGTCGCAGATGACCGGAAGCGACTCTGTTCGAAACCCCAAAGTACGACTGCACCAGCAATACTTTTACGATGTCTGCATCAGGCACAGAAGGCCGACCAGGTTCGCCACGTTTCATTCCGCGTACCCTTGTTGCTGCCATGTCGACAATCTCGCGTATCATATCGAACATGTCTGCAAGTTCGTTTACCTGTGCCTCATTATATCTAGCAAAGTCTATCGGCTTCTCTCCTTTTTCCTCGTACCCGAACTCGCCGCTCCTTATCTCTGATACCAATTTCTGCAGATCTTTTGTCCTGAATTGCTTCTTCGCCATCGAATCGCCACATACCTATTGTAGGGAAAGCTATTTATAGTTATCTATAGATAACTATTCGGTGAACACATGCCAAGGAAGATTGAACTTGAAAAAGGAAGACTGGTACTGACTGAGAAAGAGGTAGAAGGTTTTCTGGAGCGGATAGTTACGCCCATTGGTACTTCGGCAAAAGCGGATGTGCCAAGAAGGTATCTAGGAAGAAGAGTTTACGTTATAGTGACCAAGGTGACGGGCAATTTGACAAAGGACAAGGAGTAATAATTTTGTCTCAAAACCGTGACCCTTCGAAAGCACCCAAAAAGGAATTGGTCGGTGAATAGGTGACATTATGCCAAACACAATAAAAATTGGCGGCGGCGTTTCGGAGGGGCGACGTGCCCTATGTAATAAAAGGGTATGCGCGGAATACTCATTGGATCGGCAACAGCGGCGGACAACGGCGAGCCTATGGCTATAGACTTCAGGGCTGACGATAAAGGTCTTGGCATAGCAGAACTCAAGGACATGGCTAAGAGGGTCAGGAGTGACATAATACGCGCACTGGGCTCTTCCAAGTCGGGCCACCCTGGCGGCTCGCTCAGCTGCACGGACATACTCGTCGCGCTGTACTTCTCCAGGCTCAGGCATGACCCAAAGAATCCGAAGTGGCCAGATAGGGACAGACTGCTTCTGTCGAAGGGCCACGCCGCACCAGCGCTATACTCGGTGCTGGCGGAGTGCGGCTACTTCCCAGTTGAGGAACTCTCAACTCTAAGAAGGATAAGCAGCAGGCTACAGGGGCATCCGGACCCGAACAAGCTACCTGGAATAGAGATACCTGGTGGCCCCGAGGGTATAGGCTTATCTGAGGGCATAGGTATGGCTCTCGCATCGAGGCTCGATGGCCGCAAGTCCAGGATATACGTTATAATAGGAGACGGTGAGTTGGATGAGGGCGAGGTCTGGGAAGCAGCTATGGCTGCGGTGAAGTTCAAACTGGACAACCTCACCGCCATAATAGACAAGAACGGGGTGCAGCAGGAGGGCAAGACCGCTGACATAATGCCGACAAACCCGGTCGCCAAGAAGTTCGAGGCGTTCAACTGGAACGTCATTGAGATAGACGGCCACGACATCGCGAGCATAATAGGCGCTATAGACAAAGCCAGGGAGGCGCACGGCGGGCCCACGATAATAGTCGCAAACACGATCAAGGGCAAGGGCGTCGATTTCATGGAAGGTAGGTACGAGTACCACGGTAAGGTGCCCGGCCCAGAGCTGCTGCAGGATGCCCTGGATCAGATAAACGGCGTGGGCAAATGAGCGAGCAGAAACTTGACTCGATGAGGAAGGCCCTGGGCGTGGCGATACAGGAGCTTGGCGCTAAGAATATTGATATAGTAGTCGTAGGCGCCGACACGACCGAATCTGTGCACCTCGACCTGTTCGGCAAGGACTTCCCTGATAGGTTCTTCAACGTCGGCATCGCAGAGCAGAACATGGTAGGCATAGCTGCCGGCCTGGCATTCGGCGGTAAGACCGTATTCTGCGGGACGTACATGGTATTCATGGAGCGCGCGATAGACCAGATACGCAACACGATAGGCTACTGCGGCCTTGATGTCAAGCTCATAGGCGCACACACTGGCCTGTCGGTCGGCCCGGACGGTGGCAGCCACCAGACCATAGAGGACATAGCGATAATGAGGGCCATACCTAAGTTCAGGGTGGTCGCGCCATGCGATGCGCCATCGGCGAAGGCGATCGCCAAGCAGGCGGCCGAGACCAGGGGGCCTTTCTACATAAGGATCGTCAGGCCGGATTCAATGAACGTTTATGCCGACCCGGCTGACGATTTCAAGGTCGGAAAGGCCAACGTGCTCAGGGAGGGCAAGGACGTCTCGATAATAGCGTGCGGCATAATGGTCCAGGAGGCGCTAAA
The DNA here is from genome assembly GCA_021827995.1 of Microcaldota archaeon. Classification (GTDB taxonomy): domain Archaea; phylum Micrarchaeota; class Micrarchaeia; order Micrarchaeales; family Micrarchaeaceae; genus JAKATK01. Next base: position 57,085 of record JAKATK010000009.1, read on the forward strand.
AGCGGCTGACAAGCTCGCAACCTCTGGCGTATCGGCATCGGTGATAGACTGCCACACGATCAAGCCGATAGACGAGGACGCGATAGTCAGGGCCGCGAGTTCTACCGGCAGGATTGTCACCGCAGAGGACCACAACGTGATTGGGGGCCTTGGCTCTGCGGTGGCGGAGGTCCTATCAAGGAAGAGACCTACGCCCATGTCGATAGTCGGCGTCAGGGACACGTTCGGCGAGTCCGGCGGCCAGCCGGAGCTCATGGCCAAGTACGGCATATCCAGCGACAGCATATTCGAAGAGGCCAAGAGGCTAGTGAAGACTTAATAGCCTGCTGCGCTAGCCCCACATCGTGTACGCGTAACATGCAGATATCGGCCTGCAGGACTAATTTTTTATTACAGTTGCTGCAAGAAGTTCACACCGCTCACTGCAACATCACTGCAGGCCATACGCGCTGTGTGATATTGTAAATGGTACACAATCCACTCTGGTTAGTATATAGCTTATCGGGCTTCATGTAATGCGCCGCTATACAGGGCCGCTACCAGGTACCAGGATTTGATAATTTGTGCAGCTTTCTGTCTCGAATTGCTTGCTGCAGGCAGCTACTGGTATGTTAGACCAGCATCAACAAGTGCCTGTAATCGGCCGCGAATGCAATTTTGTGACTGCCAGACGTGTGCGTGCAAAGCGTTTTAAACTCAGGTTGCGCAAAATACTCGGTCGCAGCGTCTGCGCCAGCCTAGGCGCAGGCGTGCTGCCCGCCAAGGAAAATGATGTTATGGCCTCAGGGAGGTCTCAGCGACCCGCGGACGACGACGGCAGGTCGCGTGAGATAATAAGGAGGGGGCGCAAGCTACCGATAGCGTTTTACTCGCTCAAGGACAGCGCGGCCAGGCTGACCGCGAGGACGAGCTTCATGGACGCGGTCCTGGGCGCCACGGCATTCCTGGTCATCGCTACAGCACTGCCCTTCTACCCGCTGCCGGTGCTCGCGCTCCTGCTCGTGCTTCTCATCGCCATAACGCTGTACCATCCATTCCTCGGCCTGATAGCGCTCATGGCGCTGATCT
>JAKATK010000010.1 GCA_021827995.1 Microcaldota archaeon
TCGCAATGAAGTTGAGTTGGTTCGTGCGGCGTCTGAAACCCGATGTGGTGAAACGCGTTGCCTCCCTAATCCCTATAGAGGCGTTATTAAGCTTCCAAGTCTAATTACTTTTGCGGTTGGCTATAAGAGCGAGCCTAGAGACCACACTGCCGATTCTGCCAAAACATTATCTGGTAGAAATAAGAAAGCAGGTCACCGCGCAGTTCGTGAAGCGCTTCAAGAAGAGCCGCATTCCGAAATACGGTTCGCTCAACAAGGGCTTCGGCGAGCAAGAGGTTCAGGCTTTCTTCAAGGTCATAAAGAATTCCAAGTTCCATCTTCTTTTCTCGTACCAAGCCCAGTTAGGCCTACGGCTGGGCGAAGCGGTCAGGATCAACATAAAGGACGTTAAGTTCGAGAGCAGGGAGCTGGTTGTCAGGACGGAGAAGGCCATGACTCTGGATACCCTGCTGATCCCTACTGCTTTTAGTTTAACGTTCAATGGGATCGTGGCCCAGTAGTAGAGCGCCCGCGTTGCAAGCAGAAGGTTGTGGGCGCAATCACGTCGAGTCCATATTGCTTACGTGCGATGGCAGAAAGGTTTTTATATATAATGCGCTATATATAACTATAGGTGTTATATAATGAAAGAAGAGGTAACTACTGTGCAGCTAAATAAGTCAGTGGTGAGGGCACTAAAGCGCATTAAAAAATATCCTAGAGAAACTTATAACGATGTAATCCTTAATCTTATAAAAAATGCCGAGGAAACAAGGGAATTCGACAAATTTGTCCAGGAAGCGCAAAAGGCCAAAATGAAGGAGCTGTGGGGCGAAGGGGATTATACTGCGTGGGAGAATGCCTAAAGCAGGAGACGTAATAATAACAAGGATGCAATTCGTTGACAGTGAAGGATCTAAAGTAAGACCGGCATTGGTACTATTTGAGGAGCTTGGTAACATAATCATAGCCGGAATAACAACAAACATGCAGATGAAAGGAATACATATTTCTACAAAAGAGGGGGCCGCCCAAGACAGCATAATAAAATTAAGTTATATATTCACAATTACGGATGAAGCTATCTTAAAAACTGTATTTCATTTAAGTCCAGAAAAAAAGCGTCTTGTCTTTGATGAACTCTTAAAGAGACTCAGTGGACTTAAAGCATAGGCGATTTCCGCTGAGTCCAATAAGCTTATCATTTTTGAATGCGTTTTCGCAACGCTAAAATTACATAGGTTCGGTGTTATGATATTCAAGGTCAGGGTAGTGACGAATTCCAAAACTGAGTCCATAGAGAGGATGGACGGGGCAAGCTACAAAATAAAGGTCAGGGAGAAGGCCATAGACGGACGGGCAAACAGCGCAGTAATAGAGGCATTTGCTGCACGCTTCAGGGTAAGAAAAACGAGTGTTTCTATAATAAGCGGAGTCAGGAGTAGGAACAAGGTGGTTGAAGTTAGCGGTGCGGTGGAGGAAAAATAATTGCTGCGCTGCATCCTGGCTTGCACTGGAAGTGCACTGGACCATTTGAACACAGAGTATATTTATATTATCGTATATTAGATATCTAATACACGATGCTTTGTAGGGCGATGGGATGGATGGGTCCACTTGGGAACGTAATTTTGATTATAGCACTTGGAGGATGCGCTTTGGACAGAAGGGATTCCTTAGGCCTTTCGTGCTCAGGATTCTGGAGGATGGGCCAACCAATGGCATCGGGATAATGGACAGAATGCAGGAAATAAGTAGGGGGTGGTGGAGGCCATCGCCCGGTTCGATTTATCCGCTTCTAGAGCAGCTTGCAGGTGAGGGCATGATAAAAAAGAGGACTGACGGAAAGTACGAGCTCACCAGCAAGTACGCGCACGGTGCGTATGCCGGCGGGGAAGCAGACGATGCACTAATGAACCTTGAGGGCAGCGTCTCATATCTGGAGGAACTGGCGGAGAGTGACAAGAAAAAGTTTGCATTATATAAGACTAGGATTAAGGAGATAGCTAAGAGGCTTTCAGAGCTGCTGTGAGTGGTTTCGTGATTATAGAAACAAAGGGGCTTACAAAGCAGTTCGGCAACTTTAAGGCAGTGGACGGAATTTCGTTTGGTGTGTCCGAAGGCGAGATATTCGGTCTTCTAGGCCCGAACGGCGCCGGAAAAACAACGACGATAAAAATGTTGATAACGCTCCTTGCTCCAACTTCTGGCGAAGCTTCTATTGCTGGCGCAGATATAAAAGATAATAAAAGGAAAGTCAGGGAGAACATCGGGGTCGTGTTTCAGGATCCTTCGTTGGACGATGAGTTGACTGGCAGGGAGAATCTTCAGTTTCATGCCATACTGTATAGAGTAGACAAAAGCAAAAGAGATGGTAAGATACAGGAAATGCTTAAACTGGTTGAACTTGAGGATAAAGCAGACATTCTGGTCAAAAATTATTCAGGTGGCATGAAAAGAAGGCTTGAGATTGGCCGCGGTCTTCTGCACGAACCAAAAGTGCTGTTCCTTGACGAGCCCACCATAGGGCTTGACACGCAGACGAGGAGGCATATGTGGGAATATATTGAGCGACTGAACAAACAACACGGAACGACAATAATTTTAACAACCCACTATATAGAAGAAGCGGACTACTTATGCGACAGGGTAGCATTCGTAGACCACGGCAAGATAGTGGCGCTTGACACGCCGGACACCCTCAAGAAAAAAATGGGCGGTGACATAATAGCGCTCAAGGTAAAAGGCAGTCCCAACGTCGCTATTCGAAAATTTAACCAGATTTCTTGGATTAAGGCCGCGGCCATTCATGACGACCTTATCAATTTAACTGTAGAGAATGGTGATCTGCGCCTTCCCGAAATCGTGATATTCGCCCAAAAGCATGGCATAGCGATAATTTCTACAGACATTAGAAAGCCCAGCCTTGAGGATGTATTCATAAAGTATACTGGAAAGACCATAAGGGATGAAGAAGGGAACTGGAAGGATGCGATGAGGCTTCGCCATGCAGCATGGAGCGGTGGTAGGAGATGATAGACTCAAACGCGATTTATGTTGTGTGGCTCAGAGAGATGAAGAGATTCGCAAGAGCCAAATCAAGGGTTATCGGCATTTTGGTGATGCCGTTATTCTTCTTGTTAGGCTTGGGCATAGGCCTAGGCAGTCTGATAAGCCAGGAGATAGCAGGAGGAAGTTACTTGCAGTTCATAGTTCCCGGGATAATAGGGATGGCGCTGATGTCAACCGCATCGTCGTCTGGTTTTTCTACGATATGGGACAGACAATTTGGATTCTTGAAAGAGATAATGGTAACCCCAAATTCTCGGGCGTCGATTGTCGTTGGCCGCATGCTAGGTGGCTCGACAACCGCTATGGTCTCCGCATTGATAGTTACTATGGTCTCGCTTCTGATAGGTTTCCATATACAGCTCACCATAGCGGTACTTCTTGCAATTATATTTATGCTGCTAATAGCGCTGGTATTCATAAGCATAGGACTCATACTCGCATCTGTGATTACTGACCTCCAGGGATTCGGGATGATAACCAGTTTCCTTACAATGCCATTGCTCTTCCTTTCGAATGGGCTGTTTCCACTTAGCCAGTTCCCCCAAACCGTGCAGGAAATCGCATATTTCAACCCACTCAGCTATGGAATAGATGGAATCAGGGGCGCACTTGGCGGTGTTTCAACGCTACCTATGACCACTGACCTGGGCGTCCTCGCGCTTTTTGTTGTGGCATTGGCGTTAATCGCAGTTTATGCATTCAGCAAGAGCGAGGCCGGAGTGTAAGTGCTGGCTTAATTCGGGAAGGATCGGCTTATTGCAATTCCGGATATGTCAGCGATAATTTACTGTATGGATTGAAGCAAGTGGTCTTAAGATAGCGCCACTTATGACCGTCAAGTTTTCAACATGGGCGAACCTGCTTGGATCGATTTTTTTACTGCGATAATGGCCATAGCGGTATAGTACGCGTTTGGCAGGGCCGTGTCAGCCAGGCGAGAGAGAAGCAACCCCAGTTCATGCATTAGTACCCTTGGTAAGTCCCACTATTCCGAACCTCTTGAAAACGCTGTGCTTCACCACGTCGAACGCTAGTGCAAGGACTGTACCCAAAATCATAACGGACACTATGGCAGCACCGCTTATCTGTGGTATAAGTATCCCGAAATACGCCATCAATGCTACGATGGTTACCGCAGCGAAAGACGTCGCCAGAAGGTATGCGCTGGGTGCGCTGCTCCACATATAGCCGACGTGCTCTCTAAGGCTGAAGATGACGAGGTTGTCCATGAAAACGAGCATGAATAGCACGAGTGACTGGAAGGCGACAGCGTCAAGTTTAAGGTACCAAGACAGTGGTACGAATGCCATGGCTGTTAGCAGTAACACGAAACCCAAGATTAATGAGGAACGCATCAGGCTCCGCACGTTCCAGGCATTCGGCGATGTCGAGTAGCGTTCTTCATCTGTCGCTATAGTTATATTGGCTATGTCGTTGCTGAAGAGCAGTATGACGAGCTCGAAAGCCAATAGTGGTATCGACCTGAGCAGCAGGAATGACAGGGTTATGAATAGTATTATCTGTATGGCTCTGGTTATCTTCGCAATCGTATAAGTCACCATGCGAGCGAATATGCGCCTGCTCTCTTCTACTGCGCTGACCATGACACCTATGCCGTTCTTCACGAGCACCATGCCAGCCGCACTCTTCGCCACATCTGTCGCGTTTGAGACGGCTATGCCAACCTCGGCCTGCTTCAGCGCCGGCGCGTCATTAATCCCATCGCCAGTCATACCGACCCTGTGACCAGCGGTCTGCAACGCCTTCACTATGGTGAACTTGTCTTCAGGGTATATACCAGCAAACACACTCGCATTCTCTATCATCGCTACCCTCTCATGCCCACCTTCCTTCCGCAGAGCTTCAAAGTCGACTACTTCGCCCATGATGCCGACGCTCCTTGCTATCTCCTTGGCTATGGCGACGTTATCTCCGGTCAGCATCTTTACTTCCACCCCGAGGTCGTGAAGCTTGCGTATCAGGCGCTTTGCGTCAGACCTCGGCTGATCGCGAAGGGCTATGAGACCGAGCATGGTGCCCTTGCCGCCACGCTCCTGCCTCGCTACCGCGATAGTGCGAAGCCGCCTACTTGAGAAATCCTGAACAACCCTGTCGAACTCTTCTCTCTGCCTTGGTGCCATCGTGCACTGCGATGCTATTATACTCGGAGCGCCCTTCGAAACGCGAAAACGGTGCCCGCCCAAGGTGATAACGGCGCTGGACATCTTTGTGGCGGGTTGAAACGGTGTAAATGACTCGGTCGTGTAACCGCTGGCAACACCTAGCGTTTTGGCTCTGTGTATGACAGCGTTGTCTATAGGGTCCTGGTCAGAAGCCACAGAGGCCATGCAGGCATACCTGACCACCTCATTTACATCGGTTTTGTATAGTGGGACGACAGTTTCCACTTCAGGGATGTTCTTCGTTATTGTGCCAGTCTTGTCGAAGCACATTACATCCATGATCGCTGCCTCTTCTATCGCGTTCAGTTTGGTAACCAATATGGATTTCTTAGTGAGCCTCTCCGTACCGAGGGCCATTGAGACCGTAAAGGCGGCAGGCAGAGCCACTGGTACAGATGGTATGAGCACTACGAGGGCGAATGGAAGGAGTTCGGCTAGGCCGAGCTTGAAGAAGAACAAGCTTGCGACAACTATGAGCGCCACAGCTGCTATGTCTAGGAACGCCAGGTACTTGACGATGCTCATTATAGTGTCCTCGAGATGCAGCCTCGGCTTTGCTATCTGCACAAGACGCGTAGTTTCGCCATAGCTGGTGTTGTATCCAGTAGAGACCACGACGCATATCGCCTCGCCCTGCTTAGGCGTGGTGCCCTCGTAGACCATGCTGCTATTACCCTTGCTTACAGGAAGCGATTCGCCGGTAAGTGCTGATTGGTTGACTTCTAGGTAGTCTGACTTAATTACCTTAGAATCTGCAGGTATGATGTCGCCAATCCTGATCCGTATTATGTCACCAGGTACCAGCTCACGGGCCTGAACAGTCGTCCAGGCGCCGTCTCTCAAGACCCTGGCGCCGACCGAGAGCTTCTTCTTTAGGAGTTCGACACTGTTGTCAGCGCGCCGCTCCTCTATGAAGCTCACAATTGCATTGAAGACTAGGAGCGCAAATATTATGGAAAAGCTCCTCAGCTCGCCTAACGCGAAGCATATGACCGCGATAAGTTCAAGGAGTATAGGGACGGGACCGTAGAACTTCTTCAAGAAACTGATGGGCCAGCGCGTCCGCTTCTCGAGCACCTCGTTGTAACCGTACCGCTCCAACCTATTCTCGGCCTCTCCGCTCGTGAGCCCGCCCTCTGACGCGCCAAGGCGTGAGAACGTCTCACGCAGCGTCAGTCCCTCGAACTCGCTGCGTGCCATATAGCCCGGAAAGAATACGCAGCCCCCAGCTAAATACTCACGCGTTCCGACACGTTTGGGGCGTACGGGCTGTATCGTCTATGGAAGAACCCCACCGCAACTTTAATAACTCTAACATTGCTAAAGGCATACGAGTGTTTTCATGCCAGTCAACTGGTCAATATCATTCGATGAGAGGATATCGCCCGAAGGGCTACCGCACGCAGCTACGGTAGACGAGTACAAGAGGTTCCACGAACTCAGCGTTAAGGATTACAGAGATTTCTGGGCCAGCGTGGCCCTTGACCTCGACTGGTTCAGGATATGGGACAGGGTGCTGGACGACTCTAAGCCACCCTTCTACAAGTGGTTCGCTGGAGGTGAGCTGAACGCTTCCTACCTGTGCCTGGACCGCCACGTGAAGACGCCTAGGCGCAACAAGGTAGCTATAATATGGGAGGGCGAGCCTATGGAGGACGGCAAGCCCAAGGAGGTGCGCAAGTTCACGTACTACGACCTGTACAAGGATGTGAACCGGATGGCGTATCTGCTCAAGAACAAGTACAACATAAAGAAAGGTGATGTCATAGGCCTCTACCTGCCTATGATACCGGAACTGCCTATGTTCATGTTGGCTGCCGCAAGGCTGGGTGCAACGTTCTGTGTCGTGTTCTCCGGCTTCAGCTCAGACGCGATAGCGGAGCGCATGAATGATGCGGAGGCCAAGCTGATAGTAACGACTGATGGCGCATGGCGAGCCGGCAAGATGCTGGACCTCAAGTCGATAGTAGACACGGCTCTGGAAAAGACAAAAACTGTGCGCAGCGTCTTGGTAATCGAGAGAACGCATAACAAGGTCAACATGGTGCGCGGCAGGGACGAATTCCTGAGTGGCATGATGAAGAGCGCGCCGAGCAACGCTTACGTTGAACCCGAGCCGGTCAAGTCCGAATCGCCGCTATACGTGTTATACACGTCAGGCACGACCGGCAAGCCGAAGGGGCAGGTGCACGACGTCGGCGGCTACATGACGCTCCTGCACGCGACGATGAAGTGGGTCTTCGACATAAAGGACAGCGACGTCTACTGGTGCATGGCGGACATAGGCTGGGTCACTGGCCACTCCTACATAGTCTTCGGCCCCTTAATGGAGGGAGCCACCGAGATTATGTACGAGGGCTCGCCGGTGTTCCCGGAGCAGGACAGGTGGTGCTCGATAATAGAGCGGTACGGTGTCAGCATATTCTACACGTCGCCGACGGCGATAAGGGGCTGGATAAAGGGCGGCGAGCAGTGGGTGAAGATGCACGACACCAGCACGGTCAGGTTGATGAACTCGGTAGGCGAACCGATAAACCCGGAAGCTTTCAAGTGGCTATTCAAGCTTGTGGGTAGGGAGCGCGTACCGTTCGGCAGCACATGGTGGATGACAGAAACCGGCGGCATAATGATAAGCCATGTGCCCGGTCTCATGATGATACCGATGAAGCCCGGCACGAACGGTATGCCAATACCTGGCATAGACGCCGACGTGATCGATGAGCACGGCAACCCGCAGAAAGCCAATGAGCGCGGCTTCCTAGTGCTGAAGAAGCCGTGGCCTGGCATGCCCCTGACGATTTTCAAGGATCCGAAGAGGTTCGAGGAGGTGTACTACTCCAAGTTCCCTGGCATATTCTATGCTGGCGATTACGCGGTCAAGGACCCAGACGGCTACTTCTGGGTCTTGGGCAGGGCCGACGAGGTGATAAAGGTGGCCGGCCACAGGCTCGGCACATATGAGTTGGAGTCTGCGCTAATCAGGCACAAGGCAGTCGCCGAGTCGGCGGTCGTCGGGGTGCCGGACGAGATAAAGGGCGAGGTGCCGGTCGCGTTCGTAATACTGCGGCAGGGCTACGCGCCAAGCGAGGAGCTGAAGAACGAGATAAAGGACGAGGTCCGCAAGCAGGTTGGGCCGATCGCCTCGCTCAAGGACGTCTTCTTCGCATCGAAGCTGCCGAAGACCAGGAGCGCGAAGATAATGCGCAGGGTCGTCAAGGCGGTGGCAATGGGCAATCCGCCTGGCGACACGACGACGCTTGAGGACGAAGCTTCGATAGAGGAGATAAAGAGCGCATACGCGCAGCTGAGCGGGGACGTTAGGAATGGTAGGGGCTGACGCGTAGCGCCAGCCCGGTAGAATCCTGGTTCGGGCTTGGTCAGACGCTCTTGTCCTCGCTCTTCTTCTGGGTTATGCCGCGGAAGTCCATCATGATTTCCTGGTAACCCTTGTTGCCGTTACCTGACGTGACTTCCACGACTTCGGTCCTGAACGGCGTGTCGTAGCTGTCGCCCAAGGATTTTATACGCACGGCCTCATAGGCTATATCGACGCGCCGCTTGTACTCGTCCTTTATGTCGAAGAGTACGCCGACCAGGCCGTCGAGCACCCACTCTATGTTGGGTGGTAGCCGCCTGGTGCGTATCTCGAGCGCCGTCTGCTCTATCGCTGACGATGTAAGCAGGTAAAGCGCGTGCGTGAACTCGGACTCGCGCATGCCCTTCGTGACCAGCATCCGCGGAACGATCTGGATGAGCCTCGTCACTACGTAGTTGAGGTTGCCCAGCCAGTCGACACGTATGCTGCCGCCCTTCCTCTTCGCGACATCGAACAGCTGCTGGCCTAGCCTCTGCGCCGGCGTCCGCGGGGGCTCGTCCATGCCGCGTTCCCTGCCTATGACCGCTTCAGCCATTTCGATGAGGTCGTGCTTGTAGAGCTCGCACAAATCCCTGTCCTGCTGTCCGCCGCTGCTCCCGCCAGACTTGCCGGAGAGCCTCCGGACTATGTCATCTGCCTCGGCCGTTATGTAAGCATCGAGCCTTTGCCTGTCGGCCTTTTCAACGTATGGCATGGAGTCACGCTATATGCTCTTGTCCTCGCTCTTCTTCTGGGTTATGCCGCGGAAGTCCATCATGATTTCCTGGTAACCCTTGTTGCCGCTGTTGTCCTTGGCTTCTATTATGTCGGTCCTGAACGGCACGTCGTAGCAGTCGCCTGACTTCTTTATCTGTATGACCTCGTACGCTGTGTTGACGCGACGCTTGTACTCATCCTTGACGTTGAAGAGCGCGCCGACCAGACCGTCCACGATCCACTGCGAGCCGGCAGGGGCCTTCTTGGCGCTGATGTCTAGCGCGGACTGCTGCAGTGCTCCTGCGGTCAGCGCATAGAGGAAGTATCTGAATTCGGCCTGCCACTCGAGGTTGACGACCATTATGTGTGGCACTATCTGTATCAGCCTTGTTATCGAGTACTCGAAGTAGCTTAGCTGGGCGCCGCCGTCGTTCTTCGCGACGCTAGATATCTGTTCGACAAGCTTCTGTGCCGGCGTGCTGGCCCGTACACCCTTGCCGCCAGCGCTGTCGATGAGCGTGTCGGCCATCTCGATTATCGTCTCCTTGTACATGCCGGATATGTCCTCCTCTTGCTGCGCCGTCTTCTTGCCCAGCTTGTTCGGCTTGCCGGACAGCCTGCGCGCTATGTCCTCAGCAAGGTCGTTTATGTAAGGGTCAAGCTTGTTGCGCTCCTCTTTTCCTATGTACGACATTCGATCACTCCTAAACGTTATGCGAGCCGCTGGCGTTGCGTGCACATATCTTTGTCCTCGTTATGAAGTGCTTGCCCTCCACGCCTGCAGGCAGCGAGAATCCGTCTGCTTCGCCATCCTCAACATCCAGTATTATCTGGCTGTTCCGGTACGTCTCGTACTGGCGGAAGTCTATGTAGTACGGGCAGCCGCTAACCATGCCGACGAGCCTGTCGACCTTGCCCACTATCATCTCGCCCTCCTCGAAGCACATCGGTGCACTGTTATCGCAGCAGCCGCCGGACTGGAAGAATGCTATGCCCTTGCTGTGGCCCTTGAGAAGCTGCGATATTGCCTCGAGAGCGGCAGCTGTCGCTACTACTGACGGCGTTTGCTCGCTCCCCTGCTCCTGCTGATCCATCTCCACATCCTCAGAAGAACCCGAACGGCTTCTCAGAATAGCTCACCAGCATGCTCTTTGTCTGGGTGTAGTGCTCCAGCGCCATCCTGTGGGTCTCCCTGCCCACGCCCGATATCTTGTAGCCGCCGAACGATGCGCCCGCAGGGTATGCGTGGTAGCAGTTTATCCAGACCCTGCCGGCCTTTATGGCGCGGGACACCCTGTAGGCACGCGTGCCGTCACGGCTCCACACGCCTGCGCCAAGACCGTAGAGCGTGTCGTTAGCAATCCTTATGGCGTCGTTCTCATCCTCGAATGTAGTTACAGCGACCACCGGGCCGAATATCTCCTCCTGGAATATGCGCATGTTGTTCTCGCCCTTGAAGATTGTAGGTTTGAAGAAATAGCCGCCTGCCAGGTCGCCGGGGAACTGGGCCTTCTCGCCGCCTATGATCAGCTCCGCCCCTTCCTGCTTGCCTATGTCTATGTACGAGCTTATCTTGTGTATCTGCTGCATCGAGACTTGCGGGCCTATCATCGTGTTCGTATCGAGCGGGTTGCCCTGCTTTATCTTCTTTATGCTCTCGATGGCCTTGGCCATGAACTTGTCGTATATCGATTTCTGTATCAGGGCACGCGACGGGCATGTGCAGACCTCGCCCTTGTTGAAGGCGTACATCACAAAGCCCTCAACAGCCTTCCTCATGAAGTCGTCATCCTTGTCGAGCACGTCCTCGAAGAATATATTCGGCGACTTGCCGCCGAGCTCGAGCGTTGCGGGTATTATGTTCTGCGCAGCGTACTGCATTATCAGCCTGCCAGTGACGGTCTCGCCTGTGAACGCTATCTTCGCTATCCTCGGGCTCGTGGCTAGCGCCTTGCCTATCTCGGCGCCAGGGCCAGTTACGACGTTTATTACGCCAGGTGGCACGACGTCGTTGATCACCTCCATGACCTTTAGTAGGGACCACGGTGTCGGCGAAGCGGGCTTGACCACGGTGCAGTTGCCAGCGGCTAGCGCCGGAGCGATTTTCCATGACGCCAGAAGTATAGGGAAGTTGAACGGCACTATCTGGCCCACTACACCAAGCGGCTCGTGTATGTGGTACGCCAGCGTGTCCTTGTCTATCTCGGTTATCGAACCCTCGAGCATCCTTGTGGCACCGGCGAAGTACCTGAAGTGGTCTATGGCCATGGGTATATCGACGTTTAGGGTCTCGCGCACCGGTTTCCCGTTCTCCCAGCTCTCCGCGACAGCGAGCATCTCCTCGTTAGCTTCCATTGCGTCTGCAATCTTGTTCAGCACCTTTGCCCTTTCTGAGAGCGGGAGTATCTCGCCCCACTTCTCCTTTGCCGCATGGGCAGCATCAAGAGCGAGATCCACGTCCTCCTGGGTGGACTTCGCTACCTTGGTGAACGGCTTGCCTGTGGTGGGTGATATGTCGTCCATGTACTGCCCCTTCACCGGGGGCACGAACTTGCCACCTATGAAGTTGCCGTACACTTCTTTCAGGCTCACTATGCTTCCCGGCTGTCCTGGTGGTATGTATATCTTATTGATCTGCATCTAATGGCCTCGTCGTTCCTTCTGCAGATTATATATATTAAAGTTGTGGTAGCCCATGTGCACCTCGTAAAAATAGTCGTTAAGTGTGCAGGTTTGGCGCGCAGCCGATGAACGACTGTGCCGCTGCCCAAATCGCGCGCGTTGATGCAGCTATTGCGCAACCGATACCGAGCGTTTTTATTCCTGAATGGCTATTTGGTTCTATGAACTGATTTACAACTGAAACGGGACTGGTCTGCATGGGGAAGGGTTTGGAACTGGAGAAGAAATTTTACAGGGACGAGGTACACGACATGGCGGTGTACACGGCACTTGCCAAAATAGAGAGGATGGCGGAACTTCGTCGCCTGCTCACAGAGCTGGCGGCCACAGAGCGGAAGCATGCCGGGATATGGAAGAACGTCATTGAGGATTCTGGACAGGCCACCGGCAACCGGAGGCTAATCGGCCCGACCATATTATATTACATTGCGCTGAGGAGGCTGCTCGGTGTGGCGTTCACTGTCAAGCTATTGGAGCGCGGGGAGGAGAGGGCCATAAGGGAGTACAAGATGGCCTTGGACGCGTCGGGCATCAGCGGCAAGGGCAAGGCAGCCATAGAGGACATAATTGTTAAGGACGAAACCGAGCATGAGAAGGAGCTGGCGGAGCGCATGGAGCTTTACGAGGGCGAGCTAAACTACATAAAATCCATCATCTTCGGGCTCAATGACGGTCTGGTAGAGCTACTCGCTGTGGTAGCCGGGCTCGCCGTAGTGGCATCTACCGCAATCGTTGTGGCGGTAGCGGGCATAGTTGTGGGCTTATCGGGAACGCTATCTATGGCAGCAGGCGAGTACCTGTCATCGAAGTCGCGCGGCCTGGTCAAGACGGCTATGGACGAGGCCGAACCGCACCGCACTAAGCCCTCAAAGGAGGCCATGTACATAGGCATATTCTATTTCGTGGGTGCCATCATATCGGTGATACCGTTCCTCTTTGGCCTGAATGGCATTAGCGGCATAATAGTCTCGATAATACTGGTCTCGGTGGCGCTTTCTGCGGTATCGACTGTGGTCGCGGTAGTGAGCGGCACGAGCGCGAGGCGGCGGGCCGCTGAGACGCTCGTCATATCGCTAGGGGCAGCATTCATAACTATAATGCTGGGCGCAGTAATAAGGTATTACTTCGGCATAAGTATATGACCGACAGGGGTAATGGGTTAAATTGCCCGTCCGCATCTCAATGGATAGGCATCTGCAGCGGCGATTGCGAATGAGGAACGGGCATCCCAGGATACTTTTCGTCTGCATGGCTAACATCAACAGGAGCCAGATAGCGGCAGCGGTGTTCAACAAGCTATCGGGATCGCACATGGCGACCAGCGCTGGCATTGCGCCGAAGCCGGGGAGCGTCGGTATGCCCATTTGGAAGGACTCGCACAACCCAATAATCCCGCTGAGGGACGCGGGCTACAATTTGGTCGGAGCCAAGGTCAGGCGCCTCAATGCGCGCATGGTCGGGCAGGCCGATATGGTGGTCCTGCTGTTCGACAAGAAGAAGCATGGCGACATACTGCCGGCGTACCTGCGGCGCTTCAGGGCCCTTGAGTGGTGGGACGTACAGAGCATAAGCGACGATACCACTATCGAGGAGTACCGCAGGCTAGAGCGGAGGAGGATAAAGCTCATAGAAAGGCTTGTAAAAGACCTGTACAGAAGGGTTGCGTGAGCAAAACGTGTCGCGTGGGCGTGTGGTTTGCATGGGCCGTAAAGTCCAGATAACACAGATGAGAAGGGCAGATGTTAAGACAGTGTTCGGGCTTCAGAGCGAGTTCGAGGCCTTCCTGCAGGGCCTGACAGCCAATACGAGGAGCACGAACGCTGCCGCGCGGCGCAGGCTTTTCCTTAGATACGGATTTGGCAGGAAACCTGCATTCAAGTGCTTGATAGCGAAGATGGGCGGAGTGCCAGTTGGGTATATCTGTTACCATCTCGGTTTCGACCCGGACGAGATGAGCGGCCCAGTAGTCTATGTGATAGACCTGTTCGTGAGCAGCGGCGCGCGCGGCCTTGGCATCGGCAAGGCGCTGATGAATAAGGTGGCAGGAATCTGCAGGGAAGAAGGCGGCATAGCGGTCTACACCTGCGTGTGGAAGAAGAACAGGAAAGCAATCGGATTCTACAGGAGCATTGGCGCGGACTGGGTAACGGACGTGCCGCTAATGCGGTGGCCCAAGGATAGATTTTAGCAAGGCACAGATGCACAGCCGCGCTTGCCATGGCCGAATGGCGGCGCAGGCGCCATTACTTTATTAGGGCGTGTTTGCTGGGCCAGGCAGCGTGGTTATGGAAGCCAGAGACCATGGTTTGCCAACTGACTTCTCATTTATAGAGGCCGATATCTGGATGTGTGCGCTTTGTATGTGCTGTGGATTTGATGTGTACTCCGTCGGAGTGAGCAACAGATTTATAACAATTGACCCATTTAGCGGTAAAAGATTTTGGTAATAATCTGCAAAGCACGTGCTCAGTGTGCCATTAACCATTACAAAATTTATTGGCGGTAGCCCGCCATTTAACTGCGCAAAGGAGCTGGTGAGCAAAGCGCCATCGCCGTCTACCCCAGTTGCCAGTATTGCGCATGAGTTGTTTGCATGGCGCGTTTCTGACTCGTTAGTGACCACCAAGCGCACGCTCCCAGATTTAACAACGGCGAATTCTATGCCCTCCAGAAAATCGGCCGGATTTGTTTGCATATTCTGCAACGTGACTTTACTGCCAAGGCTTTGTTGTACTCGTGTACACGAATATCCTGATTGGTTTACGTAATAGTTACTCTGACTTTCCGCGCAGACGTACAATTCGGTGCCGTTATTCAGGATTATAAAATTGTAATTCTCCGTTTGGCTAGCATCGCCACCATTGAATACTGACGTAGGCACGGTGACATGGAGCATTAGCCTGAACGCAGTGCCATTCGTTATAGCGTCCAATTTTATAGGCAGTGACGCAGAAAACGTTTCGTTGGCTACGCCCAGAATAACTTCCGCGGTGCCGGTATACGTTATGTTGTATGATGTGCTGGTATAATTTGACAAATTGCCCAGCAGGGAAATGAACTGGGCTATTGGAATCTGTTCGCCAATATGAAGTCTGGCGTCCAACCTACCGACGACACCAGCGGGCTTGCCCAAAGCCAGCGCGAACGCCGTTACGAACACAACTGCGGCTAGGATGGCGATGCCCAAATACACGTAAGAGTCAGAAGAGCGCTTCCGTACGTGGTTCACGGCCCTCACGTGGGAGTATGCGTGGCTGGATAATAAAAATTTATGGATTCTGGGCACCGATGTCAGGATACCGGTATGGTCTTTGGTTTCCCCCCGGTGGTCGCGATCCTGAAATTGACCTCCAGGACGCCGTTGTTGTACTTGGCGCTGGCGCTGTTCGGGTCGACGAGCTTTGGCAGCCTTATGACCTTGTGGTAGCTCCTTATCGTGCTCTTGGCGTCTACCCTCATGGTCGACTGGTCCGCTTCTATTTTGATCTCGTCCCTGTTTATGCCTGGCACTTCGGCTATCACGGTCAGCTCATTGTCTCTCTCGATTATGTCGATCAGGGGCTCCCTCTCAGCGCTAGGCTGCTGACCCTGCTGCTGCGGCCCCTGTATAGTGCCGAACTTCTCTATTATCGGTTCGCCGCCCTCGCCAATCCTCATGTTTACGCCGTATATGAGTGGTTCCCTGCCGCTACCCATGTTATTTAAGCTCTGGTTTATCTCACGTATGAACTTCGCCATGAAGGCGTTCAGGCTGGAAAGGTCGTCCAGATTTATGCCCTCTGCCTTCTTCCTACTATCTTTCGCCATCGGACCGCCACATTACGATACTTATAGCCGAACTCATATATAATCCATTCACTTCATCCAGTCGCCTATGCCGGACTGGCGCGCGGAGCCTAGCCTGCCGACCAGCCGGTCGGCGAACTTCTCGACCCTGTCGGCCGAGAAGCCGTGATCGCCGCACATGAACTTTATTATGCCGTCTCTGTCCGGGCGCTGCCTGAACAACTCGTCCAGGGCTGATGCGCTGACCTCATTCACCTCTGGCTTCTCGAAGAGCGCGAGCACATCGTTGGGGTCGAGTTCGAAATCAGAGCCGGACTTCGCCTTCACTTGCGCGACCATGCTTTCGATGCTGTCCGATGCCATGGCGATCTTGAGCGCGGTCTTGGGCCCTATGCCCTTTATCCCAGCATTGAAGTCTGTGCCCAACATGATCCCTATGTATACCAGCTGCCTGTGCGTCACACCAAGGGTTGAGAGGGTCTCGCCAAGGTTGACGAGTTCCGGCTCTACGCTGATGTAGACGTCCTTCCTCGGCAGCTTCCGCCTGCCGCTGAACGACAGGTTCCGGACTATGACCGGCGCCCCGAAGAGCAGGGTGTCGTAGTCCTGGCTCGCAACAGCGTAGACGATGCCATCGCTGCACATCCTGCTGGCCTGCGCCTCGCCCTCGCTCGGTGCAGCGATGCTAGGTATGCCCATCAGGGTAAGAAGGCGCTCCGCGCTCTCGACAACGTCCCTGGTTATCCGCGTGCTGGCCTGCGCGCCTATGCGCGCGGCCTCTGCGTTGCCAGCGGCCCTGGCCTCCTGCCACTGCGCGTACGCCTCGTCCCTGCGCCTCATCCTGGCCTCTATCGTCTTCTGCTTGAGCATCGAGGGTATGCCGTCGAACACGTACACTGGCGCTATGCCGTGCTCCACCAGCTCTATCGTCCTGTAGAACAAGCCAGACAGGTGGCTCGTGACCCTGCCGTCACTGTCCATAAGCGGCGTGCCGTCAGGCTGCCTTATTATCGACAGGAACTGGTATATCGCGTTGTACGCGTCTATAGCGACCCTACGACCGTTCAGCTCGTCAAGGCTCAGGCGCCTGCGCACGACGAGCTTGCTAAGGTCTACCGACATGCTAACCTTTCTTGATGAAGTCGCCCAGAGTGGCCTCTGGAGCCTTGCCAGCCACGAAGCCGCTCTCGTCGCGGCTCTCCTCCGTGAGCCTTATGCCGAGGAACTTCTCCAGTTTCCTGGTCAGCTCGACAGTGGGCTGCGCCTTGCCCTCCTCAATCCTGAGCAGCAGCGTCTCCTTCTCGCTCAGCATCTCGGCCATGACCTTCAGTGGCAGCTTCATGCGTTCCCTCGCCTGGCGTATGGCGAAGCCGTAGCCGTCTATAAGAGATGGCACATCCGCGTTAGACCCGCGCTCCTGGGCCGAGACCGTAGCAGCGGCTGGCCTGGCCACAGGCCCTTTCACGCCCTTAGCGCCTGCCGCGCACGATGAGCATATGTGCAGGGTGGCGCCCTCTATATTTGCAACGTACAACTGGCTGGACTGCCTGCCGCACAGCTCGCACTCCGGCATAGACAACACCAATGCATATTGTGCGTCAGCAACAAATATCTTTGCTTGCCTGCCCGTATTGTGGTCCATTGGACCAGGTTGCACGCCGATCGTGCCGTATACGCGCCTTGGCTAGAGATGCACGCAAGCGTTTCGGCAAAGCCGCGACGACAGCCACCAAGATGTTCGAGGAGCCCGGGATTATAGACAAACAACCGTCGCGGCTCGCTACAATTACATAGACGCGAAAATTACTAAATGAGCGAAAAGCGTTATATAGCTTGTCTGAGAAATGCGCGCTGCGTGATTCTTTTGGCTTCCCGCGGAGCCGGCCCCAATGGTAAGGGTGGTGGGCGTGTTGCAAAACTCTCGGCAGCTAGGTGGCTGGCCATCCTGGCACTTATAGTCATCGGCTTCGCATCGCTATATTTCGCATACGTCGCCTCGTACATAGGCCCACTGAACCAGATCGGCATCGGCATCCTGTCGCTGATCGCGGTCGGCGTAATGATAACAAAGGTCGGCGCGCTCAATGGAAGCTATGGCCTCTACATGATCGGAGGCAAGCGCGGCATAGGCATCATACAGAAACTGTCCAGGCACGGCACCGGATTCTGGAACGCGATGGCGATGTGGGGCATAGTCCTGGGCTTCGGCCTGGTCTCATACCCGCTGCTGCGCGGCAGGATAGACAAGAGGCTGTACGCATTCGGCGTGGTCTCCATCGTACTCTTGATAGTCTTCGCCCTGCCGTTCATGAGCTACGCGCTGCAGTTCATAACGCTCCCGCAGCTGCAGTCGCTCATCGGCCCGACGCAGGGGCTCGTATCACCCTTAGAGCTGCTCTCAGGCATCATACCGAATCTGTCCTCCAGTCCGCTGGCCATGGCCCTCGACGCTTTCAGCGCGGTCTTTGGCTTCTCCGGCTTCATCATGCTGCTGCTCTACCTCAATGCGGCCAAGATCATCGGCGGTCTGGTGGTGTATGCGCAGAGCGTACTCGCTGGTGCACCGCAGCTGGGCGCTGTGACAGCCCAGGTGCCGGGGGTTGCACCGATAATACCGGGGATAGACCTGCCGCTAGTGGCAGGAGTGCTATCGCTGGCCATAATACTGATAGTGCACGAGTTCTCGCACGGCGTGCTGTCCAGGATATTCAAGGTGAGGATAAGGACGGTAGGCCTGCTCATGCTCGGCGTGATACCCGTAGGCGCCTTTGTAGATCCGGATGAGCGCCAGGTAAAGAAGCTAGACAGGATAAAGCAGAGCAAGATATTCGGTGCGGGCGTATCGGCGAATTTCGTCACTTCCGTGCTGTTCTTTTTCCTCATGCTCGCGGTAGTCGTCTACGCGATTCCTGGCACGTACATGACACAGGTGCGGGTGACCGCGACCAACGCTGGCTTCCCGGCATACGGCGTGGTACCTGTCGGCAGCACGATAACGATGTGGAATGGCGTGCCAATCAATAATTACACGACACTGACCACGGTGGCAGGCAACGACACTCCGGGAAAGCACGTTACGATAGTGGCGCAGGGCCACACTTACAGCTTCACTGCAAAGGGTGCCAACACAACATGCCAGATTGGAATAATAGGCGTGGACGTGTCGTACAACAACGCCACTGACACCCTTAGCGTAGTTAAAACCATACCAGGCTTCCCAGCCTACGGCGTCATACCGAACGGCACGATAATAAGGAGTTGGAACGGAGTGCGTGTGAGGAACCTCGCACAGCTCGCAAACGCGTCGTTCAACGACACACCAGGCTCGAGCGTGTCCGTAGGCACTCCGAACAACACTTACACATTCACCGCCAAGGCGGCGAGCCCTGATTGCAGGGGATACATCGGCGTCGATGTGTACCCGTACGAGGTGCCGAGGCCGCCGCTCTACGACCAGGCGGTGTACTTCATTTTCACTCTGTTGGCACTGCTCTTCATGCTCAGCTTCTTCATCGCGATCGCGAACTTCCTGCCAGTGCCAGGCTTCGATGGCTGGCACATGTACAGAACTAACATAAAGAGCAAGAAGGTAATGAGGGCGCTCTCTATCCTTGTAGTGGTGGCGCTTCTCCTGAACGTCATACCGTTATTCGCTTATTACCTCTTGTAGCGCCAGGCCTTCCTCAGCTCGCCGACGGTGCCGAAATCGATCGTTGAACCGAAGCCGATGGCGATGGCCCGCATGCCGTCTATGTCTGCACGCCTAAGCACCGGCGACAGGGCCTCGCGGCGCGTCGCGGTGTTTACCTCTGTGCCCGGCGCGAAATAATTTATAGCGGGCATGACCAGCAGCTCCCTGCCTTCGTATGATCCGTGAAGGAAACAGCGAAGCCGCTCCATACGGCCCACCTCGTTGGCCACCCCTATGGCCGGGTGCTCGTGACCCATTACCAGCATCTGGGCCCCACCGACCTCGCGCGGTAGCTCCTCGCCGTGAAAGAACAGGTAACTACCGAACAGCGCCTCCTGCCCATAGATCCTGAGATTGAACGGCTCGCGGTAGCGCTCGACGAAGTTGTCGTGGTTCCCCTTTATCAGTGTGGGCGCCACGCCGATGCCCCTCAGGAAACCGATGAAGTCGTAGAGCTCGTTGAACTCCTCTATGTCGACATCTGAGAACTCGTTCTTTATGTCGCCGTCGACGATGACCGCCTTGGCGCCAGTGCTCTTGGCCGCCATGCCGAGCATGTCAGTTATGTTTTTCAGGTTGATCTTTGGCAGGAAGACCCCGCGCTTCGCCATGACGCCCTCGTAACCCAGGTGCGGATCCGCTATGACAAGAGAATTCAGGCTTTTGATGAACGCAATCGGTAGGCCGTCGAGCAGCTCCACGTCGCCGTCCAGCATCACGCGATCAGCCGCCTATCCTCTTCATCACGAGCTTGTGTAGGTGCTGCAGGTACATGCGGCGCTCCCGCATCTGCATCACGTCGGCATGACCGAAGGTCACAAGACCGTGCGCGAACGGCGAGGGCACCGGAGTGTCTATCAGCCTGTGCGCTATCTCGCCCGAACCCAACTTTGCGATGACCTCGATGGCCCTGGGCAGGTCCATCACCTCTTCGAATATCTCCCTGTAGGTCTCCTTTATCACTGGGAAGTTGGGGTCTATGGCCTCAGCCGCCTTGAACAGGAGCTGTGAGTTCAGCTGCTGCTTGCCCACGCTTATCTTCCAGCCCTTGTAGTTGCGCAGGATCATGAAGCTCCTCGCGGCTACGTGCCTGAAGCGCCTCTTTATGAGCTCGGTGTTCCTTATGTTCAGCCTGAGCATGTCGGCTACGTCCCCGGACGCTAGGTCCCTTATGATTTCACCAAGTGTCGAGGCGCTGAGCCGCTCGCCCTTGGCTATGGTCAGCACGAAACCGTTGTCGCTCACCATGATCCCTATGTCGTGCTCCAGGCGCTCGCGTAGCTCTATGGCGAAGAGCCTGGATAGCGCGTCGTTGACGCGCCTGCCGAAAAGGGAGTGGAACACCACGTACCTGTCTTCCGGGTTGTCTCCTACGCTCGTCTGCTCCACCAGGAGCAACCTGTCGTTCGGGACGACGCCGGCGAAGAGGAGCTGCTCCATGAAGTAGCCGAATATTGCGTTCGTCGCTTTGTCTTCGACGGGAAGCGACTTGATGCTTGTCCTTATGGCGCTCGGCACCCTCAGCCTCTTGGGTATGCTGTCTATGCGGCCATCCTTTATGTGGCGCTGCACGAGACCCGACAGCTCCCTCCTGAAGGCACCTATGTCGTTGGCCAGTTCATAGCTCAGCGGCAGCTGCTCCGAGAACCAAGGTGGTATGGTGGGCGCGCTCGAGCTCGCGTCGGCGACATAGCACCTCATGCTGCTCGACCTCTCGAACCTGTAGAGCCTGCCGCCAAGGGTGAAGACGTCGCCCTCGCGCAGTCTTGTGAGGAATTCCTCTTCTATGCTGCCTATCCACTTGCCGGTCTTTGAGTTTATCACGTCAACGGCCACCTCGTCCGGTATGGTGCCGAGGTTGAGCATGTATATCACCTTGGTGTACATGCCGCGCTTGCCGAACATCTGCGAGTCCTTGTCGTACCATATCTTCCCATAGACGCGCCTGCTCTCCAGGCCGACATAGTTGCCGGCCAGGTAGTCGAGCAGCGCTATGAAATCGCTGCGATCCAGGTCGTGATACGGATAGGCATGCCTGACGAGCTCGTATGCCTCGTCGACGCGCCACTTCTTCGTGAATGACATCCCAACCATGTGCTGGGCCAGCACGTCGAGCGCGTTCTGCGGTACCCTGAAAGAGTCGAGCCTGTGCCTCAGCGCGGCGTCCAACATGACGGCGCACTCTATGAGGTCATCGCGGTTCAGGACTATCATCTCGCCCTTGGCGACGGCCCTGAACGAGTGGCCGGACCTCCCTATGCGCTGAACGGATCGCGTGACGCTCTTCGGCGAGCCCAGAAGCACGACGTTGTCTATCGCGCCTATGTCTATGCCCAGCTCGAGGCTTGTCGAAGACACGGCGCACTTGAGCGAGCCCTTCTTGAGCAGGTCCTCTACCTCGAGACGCGATTCCCTGGACAGCGAACCGTGGTGCGCTGCTATGGCCTCCCCGTACTTGAATCGTCGCTTCAGGTTGAAGACAACGCGCTCAGTGCCGCTGCGCGTGTTGGTGAACACCAGCGTAGTCCTGCCGCTCTTTATCACGCGGTCGAGTTCCTTGTACATGGCGTCCTCGACCTTCTTGTCGTCGCTGTTTATCATGTCGCTGACCGGGCTAACGACCCTGACGCCGAGCCTCTTGCTCCATGACGCGTCGACGATCTTGCAGTCTCGCGGCTCTCCGTGGCCGTACCCGACGAGGAACCTAGCGGCCTCGTCCACCGGGTAGAGCGTGGCGCCCATGCCTATACGGACGAAGTCCCTGCCGATTATGTCGGCAAGGCGCTCCAGCGATAGCGATAGATGGACGCCGCGCTTGTTGTTGGCCAGCTCGTGTATCTCGTCGACAAGGACGTACTCCACGCTGCCAAGATTCTCGACGAACTTCTGCGAGTTGAGCATTATGGCGAGGCTCTCGGGTGTTGTCACCAGTATGTTCGGCGGCTTGACCAGCTGCGCGTGCCTCTCCTTCTGGGTGGTGTCCCCGGTGCGTATGCCGACGCTGACGCTCCTTATGTTACGCTTTATCACCTCGACCCCTAGCTCGCGTTTTATTATCTCGTAGACCCCGTCCAGCGGTCGCTGCAGGTTCTTGTATACGTCATTGTTTAGAGCCCTGAGCGGCGAGATGTATATGCAGTAGACCTTGTTCTCCAGCTTGCCAGCAAGCGCGTAGTCGAAGAGCTTGCTTATCACAGACAGGAACCCGGACAGCGTCTTGCCGCTGCCGGTCGGCGCCGTTATGAGCACGTTACTGCTCTCGCTTATGAGCTTGAAGGCGAACCTCTGCGGCGGCGTGAGCTCAGCGAAGTTCTTGCCGAACCATTCCCTGACATACATGTTCAGGGAGCCTAGGCTCTCCTGTTCGGTGAACGGCTTCTCTAAGGTCTCTATCACGGAACCGCCTGGACGGAGCATGTCGGTTGGTCTAACACAAATCTGCCTGCTGTTTACCGGGTGGTGTGGTCTAATCTAATATATCTAATTTGGCATTGATTATGGATTCTAGTCTTCCCAGACAGAACGCCACACTTCGCCCGCTGGCCGCACAAAACTCTTTAATTTGAATGCTGCGATATCTTACCGATTGAGTCCATAAACTCGCTCTTGGAGTTGAGTGGGAAGACTGCGATAGTCACCGGGGGCGCGATAGGCATAGGTTACGGCATAAGCTACAGGCTCGCAGAGGCCGCGCGCAGGCATTAAATTAAATCTAGGCAAGCATTTGATTGCGTATGGAAGCGCATCCGCGCGTGGGATTAGATGATCAGAAGCACCAAGATAGTGGCATGCAACTGGAAGGCATTCCTTGGGGTAGCGCGCTCAGTCGTGGTAGCTAGGGCAGTGTCAGGATGGTGCAAACGCACGCGCTACACTGGCGAGGTTATAGTCGCGCCGTCCTTTGCCGCACTCCACCCAGTGAGCCTGGAGCTCGATGACAGCGGCATTAGGCTCGCCGCGCAGAACGTTAGCTCGGACTCGGATGGCCCGTACACTGGCGCGATATCGCTGGCGGTCCTGAAGGAACTAGGTTGCGCGCACGCTATACTGGGCCACTCTGAGGTTCGTGCTGGACGTGGACTCGCATGTCCGGAAAGCGATGGCCTTATAGCCAAGAAGTTCGGCGCATGTCTTAGCAACGGTATCGGCCCCATACTCTGCATCGGCGAGACGCTTGATGACAGGCGGCGCGGCAAAACGGCCAGGGTGCTGAGCGCACAGCTATCCGCCGGTACATCGGCCATGGACGGCGGCTTAAGCGGCTCTGTGCGCGTCTACGTGGCGTACGAACCTGTGTGGGCGATAAGTTCAAACGCACCAAAGGAGAGGCCAGTCCCGGAGACGATCAACGATGTAATAGGCGACCTGCGCGAACTACTGGCGCAGCTGCGCGGATCAAAGGCCGCTTCGCGTGTGCGCTTCCTGTACGGCGGCAGTGTTGATGCGAGCAACGTAGCGTCCTATGTGTCTATGGATTCGATCGATGGTGTACTGGTCGGTGGCGCGAGCACAGACCCAAAGAAACTGGTTGGCATGCTCACAGCCGTTCGCAGCTTATGATCAGTCCTTCAAGTCTATTTTTACTGACAGCCCACGCTGCTTCCGTGCGATGTAGTTGAGATGGTTCACGTAGCAGTCGTAAGCGTCCCTGTTGCCCTTGTTCATCTCCCTGCGGTATATCTTACAAAGGTCACAGTCATGGATCCGCCTGGGCATTGAGTCGTTGCCGAATACCTGTATTATTACGCTCTTGCGCCCTGTCATTGTATCACGGATGTGGTGTCACTTGATGGTCTTGATGGACGCAGTTGCCCAGCTGGCTGACATGCCTCGTGGAGCATCCATTATAGAGCTATTACGCAGTACTAATATTTAGACTTTGAACAGCTGGGCCGAGCGGCAGGGCTACAGATAGCGTTTGGATATAAAGGCAGCGAACAGGACCGCTACTTGGGCGCATCCTGCGCGAACACGCTTATCAACTCTTCATTCTTGCCGCGGAACTCCCTGCGCACCGGCTCCATTATCGTTTTCAACGACTCGAAGACTGCCCTCTTCAGGTCCATTGGGTGCAGCTTTCCAGCAGCGAAGTCGGACTCCATCTGCGAGTACGACGCATATGATACATCACCACCGTACTCGCTCTTTCGCTCGACCTTCATCGAGCCATTGATCGGGAAGATTATGAAGTGGCACAGCTCCATAACTGGGTTCTGAGCTACAATCCGCTCTGGACACCAGGCATGCTTAACTATGCGCTCCAGCTCCTCGTCCGTTGCCAGAACCGGTATCATAGAGCCGGGTTTCGACTTGCTCATCTTCATGGCAGCGACCACCTCCTCCTTGGTGTCCGCCTTATCTATTTCCTCTGCCTTTGGCGGCTCGGCCAGCGATGCCAGAAGGTGATGATGCACAGGCACTATCTTCTTGAGCTTCATCTCGTCAAAAAGCTCCTTTGCAAGCACGTGTATCCTTCGTTGGTCTATGCCTGCGTGCGGCATGTCGGCGTCAAGGGCCATTATGTCAGCGGCCTGCATTATCGGGTAGATGTACTGCGACACGTGCAGCACGTCCCTCTGGCTCCTCCCCTCGATTATCAGGGTTCGTGTTGCGCGGGCCATCGTTGTCCTGCGTGCCAATTGCATGAGGAGCTTCCAATAATCGTCGTTCTTCTCGTATAGCTTCGAGCCCAGTATGACACTTGTGTTGGGGCAGACTATGTTGAAGAGCTTCTCATAGAACTTAGAGGCTATGATTATCCTGTCCCAGTCGCCGCCGAACTTGTTGTTGGCCATGGTGTGCCAGTCGGCCAGGAGCACCTGCGTCTTTATGCCGGCCTTGTGGAAATCGTTTATCTTCTTGCCGCTCAGGAATAGGTGGCCTATGTGAGGCATGCCGCTTATCTCGAGGCCGAAGTAGTGCTTGGGACTGCTATTGCCCTCTAGCAGTGACCTGAGCTCCGGCTCGGTTATTATCTCCTCGAGCGGGTCGGACTTTATCAGCCCGATCCTTGATTCTATATCCATCGCATCCATCCTACATTGCGTACAAGTAATTAAAACACATGTGCTACCACTGTTTTGCCTCAATTGCCGTACTGGTTGCGCGTGACAGGCCGACAACCGTACCTTATGGTGACGGGGGCCGACTAGCAAAAGCTTAAAATAATTTGCCTTGGAAAGGGCTATGCTGTTTGCTTTATGCGCACAGCGGTGCATGGAATGAAAATAAACGAACTGAGACCAGGTGCGAGCGGGGTCACGATAAGAGCGAGGGTAATAAACAAGAGCGACCCAAGGGAGGTCACTACTAGGTACGGTGCCAGGAACGTTGCCGATGTAACTCTGGGCGACGAGTCAGGCAAGATATCTATGTCTCTCTGGGGCGATGACATAAACACTGTAAACATCGGTGACACAATAGAGGTTTCGAACGGCTATGTGAACGAGTTCAGGGGCAACCCGCAGCTGAACTCTGGCAAGTTCGGCAAGATAACCGTTGTGGAGAAGGGAGAGGGCGAGGCAGGCGAACCCGAAGGGGACGCAGAAGTCTAATCAGGCCGGTGCACCGACTTTTAAAGTGGCGCGCCGGGCGCGACGTTTGCACATCAGCGTATGCTCGCAGCAGAACAGTGTTAAAGGTTAATATTGGATTGAACGCCTCACACTTGGTGCAAACTCTGCGAGCTTTTCTACCAAAGCTTAAAATAATTTGCTTGAAGAATTTGGTGCTGTTGCGCTCTGTTCATGGTGCATGGAATGAAAATAAACGAACTGAAACCCGGTACTAGCGGAGTCGCGCTGCGCGCGAATGTGGTGGAAAAAAGCGAGCCCAGGGAGGTCGTGACGAAGTACGGCGCGCGGCTCAACGTTGCGGACATAACACTGCAGGATGAGTCCGGCAAAATCGCAATGTCGCTATGGGGCAATGATATAAACACGGTAAACGTTGGCGACACCGTAGAAGTTTCCAACTGCTATGTCAATGAATTCAGGGGTACGCCGCAGCTCACGACAGGCAAATTCGGCAAGATAACTGTGGTCGGCAAGTCCTCAGGGGGTAAGGAGGCTTCGGACTCGGATGAGGGCGGCGATGAGTTCCCGCCTGATGCGGAGCCGGAGGATGCCTAAGCGCTTCGGTCGCGCGGCCTTTTTCTGCTCTTACTCTTTTCCCCGTGGTCCCAGTAAGATAGCGTGTAAAATAGGAAGCCTGTGCCGATTATTATTATAAACCATAGGGTAGCGACCCTGCTCATGACGGTGGCTGCCGCGGCTATGGGAACGCTCTGCCCAAGCACAGTGCTTATAAACGTCACCATGGCCCCATCGGTAATCCCTATGTTACCTGGTATGCCGGTTACCATGCCTATGACGGTCGAGGACGAGAACACGAAAGTGCTGGCAACCGGACCGACATTAACGACGCCTAGCGAGAGCAGGGTGAAGTACAGGGCTAGAGACATGAACAGGGCAGATGGTAGCGCGAAGACTAAGGATATGGTGTAAACTTTTATGGTGTTAAGTTTGTGCTGCGACATGAAGTACTCCTCCCCGTAGAGCGAGAACTTCTCTAGGAACTTGCTCTTACTCAGTATCTTCTTGAATAAGTTGAACAGCCAGTCGTTCAGGAGGAAGAGGAACGGCAACAGGATGACTATGTCCAGCGCTGCTATGAGGAGCGTGTCCATATGGAAATATATCGCAGCCAGAAGGGCCAGAATCGCCATGCCTAGGAAATCGGTGAATATGTCAACCGTTATGATCGGCATTATCTTTACGAACCTTATTTTTGTTATCCTGTTGAGCGTGTATGCCACAACCAGCCTGCCTATCCTGCCTGGCGTCAGCTCCATCGAGTACAGAGACATGTACACCGCGAAGTTCTTCCTCAACGGTACAGATAGCTTGAGCTTCTTCATATAGTAAGTCCACTTTCCGAAACCCAATAGCAGGCTTATGATGGCGCTAACGAATGCCATTGCGTAGAGCGCCAGGTTGGAGCTTTCGATATCGTGCAGAACGCGACCAAAACCGCTGAGATACGCTATTACTATGAATGCAATTAGACTGGCGATAAATCCTACGATGACGAAAACTCTTATGCGCCGTATTAGGCGCAGGTACGATTCTCTATCAAGCTCCCCTGGCTTCCTTATCGAACCCCATAGGGAACCATTACTTTTTGTCGCCAGCGTCACCACTCCGCACTACGCAGCAAGCCGTATGGCATGACAACCTCCGCTTCACCTACACGCTCGCTTATTGTGTCGCCCATGCGAGCACGCCGCACGCCAATCTAGCATGCCTAAGTTTTATAACCTTTCCCCATATATTCTAAAAGCCTTATCAGACATGTGGCCGATATCGGCTAATGCTTATATTGCAATCCCGAGCGGTTTTTATGGCAAAGAGCTTGGTGGTGATTCCATCAGTAAGGAATCCGGCGGTCGTATCCGATTACATAAAAAATGCGGCTGGGCGCGGTTTTGATACAGGGAAACTGCACCTGCTAGTAATCACAGAAGATTCGGTAGAAAAGCGTCTGTACGAATCGGAGGCGAAGGACTTTGGCGCTTCTATAGATGTTTACAACCAAGCCGATAGGGAGCGTTTCTTCAAGGACTTCAATATAAGCAAGTACTCGATGCTGATCCCGAAGAAGTCGCATGCCGAAACGAGTTTTGGCCTGCTGTACCTGTGGTTACACAAGGAGTTCGAATACGCATTTTTGATAGATGATGATACCGAACCGCACCCGAAGTTCAACTTTTTCGGAGAGCATATAAGCAACCTAAATTATTCCGGAGAGGTTACCGAAGTCAGCAGCGATAAAAGGTGGGTGAATGTGTTGCACGATAATTACGCGAACAGAGGACTGTATCCGCGTGGCTACCCATATTCAAAGATGGGCGAAACCAACACCAAATTACGCAAAAGAGTCAAGACTGGGGACGTTTGGATTTCGCAGGGACTGTGGACAAACGTTCCGGACCTCGATGCTATCAGGATCCTCATGGACGGTGACCTAAATGGCCAGGCTAAAACACGGCTCTCGGCAGATGACTTCAAGGAAAACTTCGTTGTGGCTAGGGATAATTTCTTAACTGTATGCTCTATGAACCTGGCTTTGAGGAGGGAGATTGTGCCATTTTTTTATCAGTTCCCGATGGATGACAATAGGTGGAGAATAGGCCGATTTGACGATATTTGGTCCGGCATAATAGCAAAGAAGGCGTTAGACATTCTTGGCAAGGACATAATTACCGGGTTCCCTCTCTGCATCCACAATAAGGCGATGCGCAGCACCTTCAAGGATGTGAACGCAGAAGCACCCGGATACGAGTCCAATGAGCACTTCTCCGAAACTGTATCTGCGTACAGCCATGCGACTGGAGACGTGTTCGAACTGGCCAGGGGGCTTGCTAGAAAGGTGAGCGATGATGGCGTGACGGAGTTCACAAGGTACTGCGGGGATTACTTTGGCAAATGGGTTGAGATGATTGCTGGGCTAGCATGATATCATCTCACGGCATCGTAGCGTATATTGACCTCCTTGTTGCGCGCGTATCTTAGCATACTCTTGGTAGTGAACATTAGGGATCGAATTATGCCCCACTTTGCAATCCTGCGCGTACTCGCTGACACTGATGCATCACCCAAGAACCTGAAGCGCCCGTATGGCTTCAATCTACGGCAGAGGTCTAATTCCGTAACCGCATTCATTGCTTCGTTAAAGCCATGCACTTTTTTGAACGCCTGACTTCTTATGGCAAAATTTGGTGCCATTAGATATGGGATTCCAACCAGTATGCTTAGCCTTATTGCAAAATCGGCATAGAATTTATACGCAAGTCTTATCTTGAGTCCAGACTTCTCGAGTGGTTTTATGGGCCCCCCTGCGGCGACCAGCCGACTATCCGAGAACGCGTTGGCGTATAACGCTAACAGATCTTTTGACGGTACGGCATCCGCGTCTATAAAAAATAACACGTCGCCGTTACTAGCTTTTGCGCCGACATTTTGCGCAATGCACCATCCCCTGCGCCTTTCCAAGACGACCCTGGCGCCCAGACTACCAGCGATCTCACGAGTATTATCAGTACTTCCCCCGTCCACCACAATGACTTCGAAGTCCTTGAACGTCTGTCCGGATAGCGCCTTAAGCGTCCCGCCTATCATTGCCGCTTCATTCAGAGCTGGAATTATAACGCTTATCTTTGGTTCCTGGTCCATGGACTCATTTGCACACTAGTGGTGTATACCAAGATAAAGGGGCCTCTTGACTTGGGGTTAGCCGCTATATCTCAGATTGTGACCTTCGCGAAAGGCTGCGAGCACACGCTAGCAGGCTTGCCGCCAGTCATTGCGCATATCTGCGATGTGAACACGTTGGCGGTGCCTATTATCGCCTGCGCCTCCGGGCTGTTCGGGTTTGGGAGCTTGTTTATTATGTTCCCCCATGTGTTCTGGAATATCACAGATGGTGAAACCGGCGCGGTTGCCTGTACCGACACGTTGCCGAAGTCGACGAACGGGAAGGCGATCCCACCACCGGGCACCTTGGCGTCGGATGGCACGTTTGGGTTGTTTGTGACCACCTTGGCGTATATGTCGTCCTCTTGCGTTGTTGGGGTCTGAAGCGGCGTATAGTTGTTGGTCTCCATCTCAACGGTGACCAACGATATGAGGTTGCTGCTGTAGCTGGAATTGTAGAACGTGAACGTTGGCGAGCCAGGGAACACTTCGCCTGTGGCCGTGCCAGAGGTCATGTAGCGCAGTACGCTGAAGTTACCGAACCTCATTAACGCCAGGATGAATCCCCAGCGTGTCACCGCGCAGTATGGGCAGTAGTTCGCGCCTATATAGAGTATCTCTGGCTTGCCCTGACTGGTCAGCGATACGCTCGTGCCTGACGGGTATGGTGGACCGGTGAGCGAGCCGCCACCAACCTCATTAGCTAGTGTCGTATTAAGCGCTATAGAGCGCAGCTCGGCCATGGCGCTTGAGTTTACTGGAAGCATGTCGAACTGGGCCAGGGACGAAGGCCCGCTTGTGAGCGTGGCCACAACAACACCGGCTACACCGAGTATCACGACGCCTATGATTACGTAGAGCATAGTCCTACTGCCGAACTTCGCGCCGCGCTGCTTGACAGCGGTGGTTGCAGCAGGGGCTTTGGGCACGGCGGTTCCGGGCGAGGCCTGGGCGCGTGCGACTTCGTCCCTTATGTTGTCGCTCATGGAATCCCCAATATCTTAACGCAATCCCATTTAAATGTGTTTCTGGGTCAGCCTAGATCCTTCAGCGCAAGCCTCGGTATTATCATGCCTACGATGCGGTTGACCAGGGCATTTATCTTGCGGCGCTTGGTGTATATCAGGTACGCGACCGCGAGGCTTATTGCGATGCCGGCGAGTACGTCAGTCAGGTAGTGCGCGCCCAGGTAGACCCTGCCGAATAGCACAAGGGCAAGCCAGACGGCATAGAGCACCCTAATGTACCTGTGCCTGCCGGTGAAGAAAAGCAGGCCTGTCAGCACAGAGGCGTGATTGCTTGGGAATGAGAACGAGCTCTCACAACCGACACCGCTCAGCCATGTGACCTCTCCGGGTATAGTGCACGGCCTTGGCTCGCCGACTATGCTCTTTATTGTGTCGCTTATCATGAACAGGATTACAGCGGCAACAACGAACGAGTAGGCATCCGCGTCCTTCTTGCCTATGTACATGTACAGAGCCACGAGCGGTAACACTATGTAGAAGCTTTCCGCAAGCGCCTGCATGATGCTCGTGAGCAGCGGATTTGACACGTACCGCATGAACGCAAAGGCTTGCTGGTTTATCCACATGCTCGATGGGCTAGCTATGATATAGGACAGGGCTGATAAAAGCATCGCAGCACCATAGGCTATGATTTAACAATGAAACTCTTATAAAACAGCAGCCTGCCGCGTATGCAGAGCCATTTATCGCATGATATGCTTATTATCCTAATTGCCTTGCGGAAACTCGTTTGCTTAATCACTTAATAACCTAGTAAGAGTCCAGGCACTGGCGGAACCTCTCGAGCTGCATGGCTAATGAAAAGTGCAGCATATGCGCTCGTATTAAGGGACCTGGTAAGCTCCGAGAGCGGCCTAACCCTACCTGCGCGGTAGCCAGTCTACCGCAAGGGCACTCTTCATGCGCTTCGATTAGCGGCTCGGACTTGTTAAACTAGCCTGACGGCAGCTCGTATTTGTGCGGACAACAACTGGCTTACACTCCCTCGCTAAAGCGAGCGTTCCGTCGTGTGATTAGTAGGCACGATCACCACGGCTACCGGACTCATCACAATCTCGATGACAAATCTGCCTGGTACGCCCTTCAATCTCGACAGCTTCATCGTAAAAAAGTGACCGTAATATGCTATCGCCTACGCCCAAAGCGCCATATGGCGCTCGACTGGCACGTTTATAAAGTTTGTCACGCATAATAATCCTGCTTTATACAGACGCTGCAACTGCATTGCATGTTGCTGTTTGTGCTTCAGTGATTTGATGGGTCAGTTTGGAAAACAGACGCACTCCAGGTCCAAGACCAAGAAGGACGGGAATGGCAAGCGGGTTATAAAGTCGAGGGACAAGAGGAGGAGCGAGTCCGGGAACTACTTCACGGCCACGAAGCTGGCCGAAGCGAATGTGACCGATGGCATTAGGCGCCGTGGCGGCATGGTCACTGCGGTGCTGAAGAAGGCCGGCGTAGTCAACCTGCTCACCAAGCAGGGCTACAAGAAGGTGGCCATAAAGGGCGTGCTCGAGTCGAAGGACAATAGGAACTTCGCCAGGCAGAACATAATAACTAAGGGCACCGTGATAAACACAGAGCTAGGCAAGGCCATAGTAATCAACAGGCCGGGCAGGGAGGGCTGCGTCAACGCAAGGCTTGTTGAGGGCTGATTCTTTGGCGTGCAGGGTATACGCCTGCGGTAAGGGCGAGGTCGAGCAGCTGAAGAAGGCTCTCGAATACGACCCGTCGCTGGACAAGAGCCTGGACGAGGAGGCTCTGCGCAAGCTGGCCGCGGATCCGGAAAAGAGCGTCATATTCGCCAGGCAGGAGTACGGCCTGCGCGAGGGCAGGTCGATGGGCATAGACAGTGATGACTACTACTTGTACCTTAAGGCAACGGACGAATTCCTGGCCAAGGCCGAGACCAGATTCGCAAAGGAGTTCAAGGAAGTGAAGAGGGCAACACCAGAAATAGAGCAGAAGGTGATCAGGTTCATAGAGGACGAGGAGGCGAAGGCCAACCAGGGCTTCGGTGCTATTTTTGGAGGTGTGTGAGTGAACCTTCTCAACTCTGACGACCTGTCAGAAAGGGACATAGCGGAGATATTTAGAATCGCGGACAGACTGTCACAGAACGGTCGTGGGCTCAGGCTGCCAACGCACGCGACCGTGGCCATGCTGTTCCAGAAGCCATCCACTAGGACCAGGATATCGTTCGCCGCGGCTATAGCGCAGCTAGGCGGCGAGCCCATATACGTCGATGCGGACAAGTCGCAGCTATCGCGCGGCGAGACCGTGGCAGACACTGCCAAGATGCTAGGCAGCTACTGCAACATCATAGTGGCCAGGCTCAACAAGCACGAGGACATTAAGGAATTGGCAGTCAACTCCGGTGTACCGGTCATAAACGCGCTGACGGACCTGGAGCACCCGACGCAGGCGCTCACTGACATATACACGGTGAGGGCGCACACGAAGGAGCTCAGCAAGGCAAGGCTCTGCTTCATAGGTGACATAGCCGCTAACACGGCGAACTCGCTCATGATAACCGCGGCCAAGTGCGGCGTGCACGTATCGCTCGTAGGGCCGCGCGGCTACAGGCCCAACCCGGTGATGCTGAACAAGGCGCGGAGCTACGGCAGCGTCGACGTGTACGACGACATCGAGCGGGGGCTGAGCGGCTGTGACTTCGTGTACACGGACACTTTCGTCAGCATGGGCCAGGAAGAGGAAGCTGAAGTCAGGAAGCGGCGCTTTGCGCCATACCAGCTCAACGACAGGACGCTCAGCATGGCCAAACCAGGCGCGCTCGTCATGCACTGCCTGCCCGCGCATAGGGGCGAGGAGATAACCACCGACGTTATAGACGGCAAGCAGAGCATAGTGTGGGAGCAGGCCAGGAACAAGCTGCTCATAGCCAAGGCCGTGCTTGTTTACATATCACAGCACAGTAAGGACTGACCGGCATTGGTCGTGAGACATTGATATGCGCAATGGGCTATGTGCTGTGGCATCATCTGGAGTGGTGTTTGATTGTCAAAAAAGGAGCTGCTTGAACGGCCGGTCAAGGACATAAGGCTGAGGCGCGGGATGAGCGTGGCATCGCTGTTCGATGCCATGGGCAGCATAGGCGGCTTCTCTGCGCAGCACATGGTCGAGGGCGCGCGCATCATGCGCGACATGCTGGCAGACAAGGACTCGTTCAACTTCCTGTCATTCCCAGCGGACATAGTGGCGACCGGCATGCGCGGCGTCATAGCAAACGCAGTCAAGTACTTCGACGCGATAATAACGACCGGTGGCACGCTGGATCACGACCTTGCACGAGCCTCCGGCGGCAAGTACTCCATAGGGAGCTTCAACGCGGACGATGCGCGCCTGCACAGGCTAGGCGTATACAGGCTCGGCAACGTCTTCATAGAGAACAGGGAGTACGGGCTGAAGACGGAGCAGGCCTTCGACAGGATCATGGGCGACATCTACAAGAGCGAGGATTACAGGGGCGAGTACAGCGCCAGCGAGCTGATAGCCGAGTTCGGCAAGAGGATAACCGATAACGGCTCGATAATGCGGCAGGCGTACCTGCACCACGTGCCGATATTCAACCCAGGCATACTCGACGGCGCTTTCGGCACGCA
Organism: Microcaldota archaeon; assembly: GCA_021827995.1. Lineage (GTDB taxonomy): Archaea > Micrarchaeota > Micrarchaeia > Micrarchaeales > Micrarchaeaceae > JAKATK01. The sequence continues at coordinate 34,370 of JAKATK010000010.1, forward strand.
CATGACGCTATTCTCGCAGGGGCACAACTTCAAGCTGAACCTCATGCGCGACGAGCTGGCGCTGAGCAACATAGCGTTCGACAACAAGGTGACCGGGGCCCTGATGGTCGGCGGCGGCATAAGCAAGCACCACGTCATATGGTGGAACCAGTTCAAGGGCGGCCTCGACTACGCGGTGTACATAACCACGGCCACGCAGTTCGATGGGAGCCTGTCAGGCGCCAGGCTGACAGAGGCAGTCTCGTGGGGCAAGATAAAGGAGAAGGCCAAGTACGTAACGATAGACGGCGATGCCACCATAATAATGCCGTTCATGTTCGCAGCATTGGACATCGTCTGAGCACGGGACCTGCAAGCGACCTGCGCGCTGATGGCGGATGACCAATAAGCGTAACAAGCCGGTCTAGCGACCGGCTTTGCTGCATGCGTCGCGGATGCGCTGGACTATGCGCTCAGATATCTCCCGGTTCTTCTCCGTGTATAGCACATCAGTGTAGAAGAACCCGCCAGCACCTGGTAAGCCACCCGGTATCGCGTACGTCTCTACGTCCATGCCGTTAAAATCCCCTGCAACGTCTATTCCATAGAGGTCCTTCACGTGCATCACGATGTTGTCCTTGTGCGCGCGCACGTACTCTAGTGCTCCTGATTTCTTCGCCAGGAGCTCTGCGAAGAGTCCATCTAAATCCTTGAGTTTCATGTCGTTGGATGCGATGCGATCACGCTCCTCCGCCTCTGTCTCGCGACCCCTCAGAAGCCTGGACAGTCCTGACCTTGGCAGGACTATGGCCGTCTCGGTCCTGCCTATATCGTTTAGTATGCTATCGGTTTTTCTCTGGACAATCGCTTCCATTGAATCACACCGTTAATCTTACGCCTGGATTTTAAAGCCTTTTGTGCAGCATGGCTTTGCTAACAAGGCTTTTTGGACCCTCAAGACCACTCCTTTAATAATTAAACTACAAAGCCCCCGCCGATGAAAGGTATTTATAATCCTCTTTTTATTTCTGAATGGCGATTTTATGGTAGAGACACCGACAATAGACAAGTATATAGGGATCAGGCTAAAGAAAATCCAAAGAGCCAGGACGATAAAAGGCAGATTGAAGGCAGTAATGGAATACAAACGATTTATCAATGGCTTGAATGGCCTGTGGAAGGATACGGCCATGAAATGATCCCTGCCCATGAATCATTGTGTCTGCCCGTAAGTTACGATTTGTGGGCAGATTTATGGGCAACGCCCCGTAGCTGCGCAGACTGGACCTGGATTGAATGGTGCAATAGGGCTCGTTAGGAGATAGCCGGCATGCCCGCAGCTTCTTTGTATGCTAAGCAACCGGCGGAGAGGTCCGGTTTGTGGCTGTGCGCTATGATTGGTACAGTGCAGAAACCTGCTCTGGAGTGGTGCTCAGGCCTAGGGCGACCTGCGTCAGGCTCACCTGGACCAGTTTGCCGCCGGCGCGAATGGCAACATTTATTGAGTAGGGCACGCCGTACTGCGCCGAAAGGCATGCGCTGAAGTTGAAGTTGGACGGTACGTATCCAGGCTGGCCTACGAGAGCGCCGTTGATCATGACAGAACCGCTGCCAGAGAACGAGTAGCATGGCTGGAGGCCCTGGAACGCCAGGCCGTAAGACCCTAGCTTGAGGTTGCTGTAGCTTGACGCGTTCACCAGCTTGTTTAGCTTCGTGGCCACTGGCCCGTTTGGCGTCAGCTCGCTAAGCCGTGAGCACGAGTAGTTATTAGCTTCTGCGGTGGTGTTGTATATGTTTATGCATACCGACGACGATGAGGCATTGAAAGACCCGGGGGTTGGCGTAATCAGGTTTGGAAGGTATGCCTCGAGCAGTGCAGTGAAGTTGCCGCTGAAGCGCGTTGATAGGTTACCGAATACGGGCAGGCCGTTTATGTAAAGGCTCGCGGCGCTGCTGTTGTAGTACTTTGCGAAGGTGAGACTTATGGCCGGGTCTGAGCCGTTACTTATCGTCATGCTGCCGGAATAATTAATGTTGAGCATGCTGAACGAGTCTACCCGGTTTACCAGTATGGTGGCTAGGGAGCTAAGGCTGTAGGACTTCGCGAAAAGCAGCGCGATTGGAAGCCAGGCATACGCGAAGTATACGTAAACACCGAGTGCAAGGAGCGCAATGACTACTATAGCGATTATGATAGGGCCGCGCCTGCCCTTCCTTGGCTTGGGCTCATCCTTGTGTTTAGGCTCCGGATCGTCGCTCTTGACCATGCAAGCACTGGCTGTGATATTCTAACACAACGAATTAAAAACGATGCGCCGCACGGCCTACACGGCTGCCGGGAATTTTGCCCGCCTATGCAGGAGCTGCGACCAATTTGATTTTTATTTCGTAGCTTTTGTTCCCGCGTAGGAACGTTAGGCTTATCCGCTCTCCTATCGAGAACTTTGCCAGCACAGCTATGAGTTCTTTAGTGTTGTGGATCGTGTAAGGCCCTACCTTTGATATCACGTCGCCCTCTCTGATGCCGGCCTGCGCGGCGGGGCCTCTCTGGGTTACTTTCGTAACAAATGCACCGTCCCTAGCCTCGATTCCGAAATGGCCGCGTATGGCTTGGTTTATATCCGCCACAAGAACGCCCAGCATCGGCCTCGCAACATGCCCGTTCTCAAGCACCTGCTGCAACACCCACTTAACCGTGTTTATTGGTATTGCAAACCCAACGCCCTGCGCGAATTGCACCATTGCGGTGTTTATCCCTATAACGTTACCATCAAGATCCGCCAGCGGGCCGCCGCTGTTCCCTGGGTTAATAGCCGCATCGGTCTGTATGAGCCCCTCGAAGATTAGGTCAGCTCCTGGTAGCGGCCTACCCAATGCGCTGATTACACCGACGGAAACGGTGGGCGCGCCAGGAAGGTCTAGCGCGTTCCCTATCGCTAGAGCGGTCTGGCCCACCCTAAGCTGTTCGGAGTCTCCCAGCCTCGCGACGGGAAGGTTGGTACCGTCTATTTTTACCAACGCCACATCAGTGGCTTTATCGCCGCCTGCAATTGTGCCCTTAAAAACCCTTCCATCCTTTAGCATCACATCGACTTCTATGGCGTTAGCTATAACGTGATAATTCGTTACGATGTTGCCATTGGAGTCTATTATGAAACCTGTACCTGCCGCTTGCACGGGTTGACCGCCGGGCACCTGAACATTACGAGGAAACCTGCTCTTTATTATGACAACGCTCTTGCTCAATTCGTCTACAGAATTGACTACCTTTGCCTCGGTGCCGCTGAGTGCCATTAAATCCACGCATTCATTCATTGGCGTCGTTCAATCTGCGCCGGCCGCAAGTGCAGCCGCAGTCGCAATCGGCAATGCAGACGCAACCACTAAGGCAGCCGCACGGGCACTTGCCGCCACACTCGCACGCGGCTCCCGCGCTCTGGTTTGCCATGCAAAACACTTGTTCAGCATCTCGCGCGCAGATTAAAATATATTGCAGGCGCTTTGACGGAAGCTCACGGCCCAAGCTAGGCATCGTATACTGTATGGCTGGTTCATTCCTTCCTCGCAATTGTCAATGTCGCATATCTATCAATTTCGGAGAGCTTTTATAAACCAATCTTGCAATAGCCAAGAACTTTGAAACCGTTTACGGCAGCATACTTCCAAGCTCATTTGCGGTATGACACCGTAGCGCGGATTTCCCAGTGAATTACCTCTGGCTTAAGCGCTAGGACAAGCTGCGCTTCGGCTGAAGCATGGTTTCTTTGTAACTGCAAGTATGGGGACTATGCTCAAAATGGCTGCGCTACGCAAATTACATTATTTGGATTGCGAACTACGTTTACTGGTGCTGCCACCAACGTCTTCTGCGCATGAACCCGTCCGATTACCTGCTCAACCGCAGCTTTATCCGTTTGTCCCCCTCATTTTGGAAATACTTGTCTTCAAGATATGCCACTGACTGCGCTATTGAAATCCTAGCTCTGATTATTTCGCTCACTGTCTTCTCGAACTCGTTAGCTTCGTCTAGAGTGAGCAATCCGTCAGCATAATCGCTCTTTATCTCGGCTATGAGATCGGTGCATATTTGCCTGAATTCGCTGAAACTCTCGTAACTAGTATTTAGGATATCGCCCATTTGGATGATTATGTTTGCTTTCGTTCTGTCTGATTTGTTCATTTCCTCACCTTCTTCGACCTTAATCATCGCCGCAGTGCCATAATATGCTTTATTACTGTGGTCTTTAATATCTGCTACTTTTGTATCTCTAATGTTTTCTAAGCCTTTTTGTTATCGTTCGGCACGGCCACGGCTACTGCAATAGCTATCTGGACAATTGTTAGCAAGTCGAAATGGACTTAGCCCCGACCGAACTATACTGGATTTGTTCATGGTCTCACCAATTTATCATGACTAAATTTCGTCAATAAATTTCGTCCTCCCTGCAGAGAAGGCTTCACTATAGCGTTTATCTTTTTCTAGCGTCAATACACCCCCTAATAGTCCCACAAACAATGTAGTTTCGACCCTACCAATACCAATAAGCTTGCCTGCTAGCACTCTTGGTATGCATAGGAAATAGAGATTTTTAGAGTATTCCATCAGATCCTTTTCGGCCCAGTCGCTGTAATGCCCTCCTCCAATACTTATGACCTTCTTCACCAAGCCTTTATACTTCACAAGATGGGCGGCAACCCATCGCTCTGCGAACTCATCGAAGTTTTCATGTGATATGACCTCTGCTAACTCCGGCATTGCCTGCTCCACTTTTACGATTGATGACATGACTAATGTAAGTTCGGCTATGTCATCCATTATATCCGCGATGTATCGCAGTACGGCCGGTACGACAAGCTTCCCATACTCGTCTCTATAGCAGTATTCATTGTCGCCGCGTGGTATTATGGTAACGTTGTTTCCCGTCTTCAGCACGTAGCCTCTAGGCAGCATAGGCACTTCCCATGCATAAGTTTCAACTGGCACCTGCCTATGCCTGCCTCGTTTATTTGTGGTTTCTTCTTCCATATCTTCAAGGTCGTCTTCTTCATTGTCTTCTTCGTCCTCGCTGATACTCCTCTCCCACGCGTATCTGCCCTTCTCTATCCTATGGCCTGCCAATTCCTCCGTTTTCTGGGAAACGAGCTCTCTAAACCACCTGGAAGAGAAAATTATACTTAGGGCTGCCTTCTCCTTTTCTGATAGAGTGTATGCCCTTGGAACTCCGGTACCTATGCGTGTTTTCTTTGACGGTATTCCCCTGAAAGCCAGCGCATAAGCCGCGTACTCGGTTATAGGTTTTGGTGTAGATACCAGCAATGGACTTGTAAGCCTTCTGCCGGCCCTCCCTACGGTTTCGATATAGCCTGCCTCGCCAAGTCGTCTTCTGGCATTTATCACTGGCGCTTGGTTAACTCGCTTAAGTTCTTCGTCCTTCTCGATGCCGTAAATAAACTTCACCCCATTCTTCTGTGACTTTTGTGTGAAGAAGGTGAGGTATACTGCTGCTTCTGTAGTCTGTCGGTTCAGTTCTATAAGTTGCGTCTTTCTCCCAGACTGCTCCATTTTATCATTACATTGTTCATAGAACAATGTATAGTTTTATTAACAAATAAAAATATAAAGCTTCCTAATCTCGAATGGCGTCTAACGGTGCCTTTTATGGAGAGGGTGCAGGTTTATCCGGACAGTAAGCTGCTGCAATTTATCTGGATGAAGGAATCGACAGGCTACAAAGTGTCGAGCTACATTTGCTGGCTGGTACTTGAAGCGCTCACGGAAGAGGAGGGGGGACGTGCGTGAACGAAGTAGATAACTGGAGCGAGCTTCTTGAGTTTATCAAAAAGAGAACCATGCGCCAGCCACGACGAAACGTGACCAGTGTAGGTGAGACTAATGTACCAAAGGGCTGACACTCTTTATAATTACCTCCCTTCTTCCGAATCGGAGCGGCACAGCTTCAATGTAGTATTCCAAAAGCTGCTTAATGAGAGAGACACAGACGAAGCCTCTGTATTCAAGTTGCTAAGTGGTGTTAGAACTGCTCCGGGACAACAAACAAAAGTGGGAAAGGCGACTGTACGGGTGTGGATCAGGAGATGGCACCGTAGCGGTCTCGTCACCCTCATTCATGGCCGGCTGCGTCTGGGGCCCGTTGGCCTGTATGCCGATTTGTTAAGTTCGGAGAACAAGAAAAGAATTATTCGGATGATAGATCATGGAAGATGAAGATGCAGGGTCTGGAGGGCGATATCTGCGCCGGAGGAGGCGAAGAAGCTTCACACTTGAGGGTGATTTGCTTTGGCAAGTTTGCAGCCAGTGGACTCGGCGTTCATCCTAGTTATTGCTGCCTTTTCTAAAGCGATATCGTTGTATTACAATCACAATTGCCCAAGTGGTAACTGTTTAGCTCTGGCATAAGTTCGACAGCAACATCCTCCTGAGTTCTGCCTGCACGTCGAGACCACCTCAGCCGTCATATCACGAACAGTGATACGAGGCCGCTCGTAATATTTCGACCTCTCATTCGACCTGAAGGCATCATGCCATGGAAGTAGAGTTTTGGCCAGGTCCTTTCATGGGTTGCCAAGCTTAAAGCACGTTGGTGCGGCCTCTCACGAGACCGCGAAAGAGGGAGCTGGCGAAGAGTGGGTGGATTCGCCGGCGACCTTGAGTGGTTGAACGAGCTGGGCAAGGAGCATGCTAGTAGCAGGTTCGGTGATTGACCCCCGCAATGATTATAAGCTCTCTGCTTCGCTATTATATCACACAGGTAAGCGAATGGCGAAGAGGCCGCTCAGGCTGGCTGCGCAGTCGGCCATGGAGTATCTCATGACCTACGGTTGGGCCATCCTGATCATAGCGGTAGTCCTCGCAGCGCTCTTCGAACTCGGAGTCTTCAACGGCTCGAATTTGGCACCGCAGGCGTGCATAGCACAATCAGGCTTCGTGTGCAAGAATCCCATATACACGGCCAACGGCATAACCTTCACCTTCGGCCAGACCAACGGAAGGGACTACTACGGCGACTGGGTCTTAGTCGCAGCTGAGGGCAAGGCGCTAGATTCCAACGGCGTTCCTGCCAACTTCTTGGCCGGCGCAGTGCCAATAGCCCCGTCCAATGTGTTGATACCCGGTCAGACCGTTCCGGTCGACTTCCCAAGCCCCGACTTTCAATACGGGGCCATACCAAGCAACCCGACGATAGGCACGCCATTCGCCGGCTACGTCTGGCTGGGCTACTGTCTGAGCCCGTGCACCTCCCCGACGGCGTACTCCAAGGTCGCCACGATAACGATAAAGTCGGCTGGGGGATTCTCTGGACCGACGAGCACCTCAACGACCTCGACCACCACGATAGGCTCGTATTCGATAACGTTCCAGGTAACGCCATCCATTGCGGTCGCACCCGGCAATGTGGTCATGACGGTCAACGGCATATCCATTACGTACGCACAGCTGCCGTACAGCACCGTAGGGCAGACCGGCCAGAACATACCATACGCCTTCTCCTCGCCAATCGCTAGCACGAACGCGGGCACGCAGTACGCCTTCAACGCGATAGCGGCAGGCGGCTGCGCGGGTGCTTCGGGCCAGAGCGGCAGCGTGACGGTCTCGTCGGTCTGCACGGTCACCGGAAACTACGTCACGCAGTATCAGCTGGCTGCGAATGTCTACCCATCTATTGATGGGGCGGTGTCGTTCTCGCAGGGTTCAAGTGGCGATTACTATGACGCGGGCAACACTGTGACGCTCACAAACAATCCTAACACCAACTATGTATTCTACACCTGGAGCGGCAGCGTCACCAGCAGCAGCAACCCCCTAGCGGTTACACTGGCCGGTCCTGTGACAGAGACCGCGAACGAACTGCCCGAGTATGTCGCCGAGTTCCCAGCATTGAACAGTTATGTTGACGTGGCGCCAATCAACACTGGCTCTTCTGGGGTTACAATGACGGCGTGGGTTTACCTACGGGGAGGACCGACGTACCCCAGCTATAACTGCGAAACCGGAATACTCAGCAACTTTGCAAACAATGGCGGGGAAGGGGTCCAAATCAACGCTTACACTTGCCAGCCAGGTTTCGGTTATATACAGTCATGTTGCAACAGCTATTATCTGGCTCCGTTCCCACCCGGAACGCAATCGTTGAGCTCCCCCTATTCGGGCCACATCCTACCTATACACGAGTGGTTGTTCGTCGCGGTCACATACGATCGCTCTGCGGGCGTTGCAGTATCCTATCTTAATAACGGAGAAGTTAGCGCAGCTATAAGCAGCGGTTTGCAATTCTCATCGTCCTCGAATTTGTACATAGGCGCTAATGGTTGGGAAACGACTGAAAATCTCAACGGTTCAGTGGCAGACGCACAGGTCTACGACACCGCCCTCTCGCCAAACCAGGTACAGACAATCTATCAGGAGGGCATCGGCGGAGCTCCTCTCAACGGCGCTGGTATAGTTGGGTGGTGGCCGCTAAACGGCAACGCGAACGACTACAGTGGTAATGGAAACAACGGCAACGCCTACAGCGTTACATGGGACAACACGTGGCAGAGCGGCTACGCGCCGCCATAGCTTCCGCTACAGGGTATAGAATACGGCATGTGAGGCGTCTGGTGTAGATTTGCTCCAAGCACCCAGAGGCTTGATGTGATACGGCTTTGAAACTGCAATCGCACCCAGACTCACTTGCAGTTTTGTCACCTAAATTTTCCTCAGCTTCTTGATAAAACTTCTTGGGAAGAAGTTTTATGGACTCGGCGTTCATCCTAGTTATTGCTGCCTTTTCTAAAGCGATATCGTTGCATTACAATCACAATTGCCCAAGTGGTAACTGTTTAGCTCTGGCATAAGTTCGGCAGCAACATCCTCCTGAGTTCTGCCTGCACGTCGAGACCACCTCAGCCGTCATATCACGAACAGTGATACGAAGCCGCTCGTAATATTTCGGCCTCTCATTCGACCTGAAGGCATCATGCCATGGAAGTAGAGTTTTGGCCGGGTCCTTTCATGGGTTGCCAAGCTTAAAGATCGTTGGAGCGGCCTCTCGTGAGACCATGAAAGAGGGAGGGAATGCAATGACCGACCATCCTTAGCTGGTGAACTAGCCAATCAAGGGGGACACTGGTAACAGGTTCGTCACCTGACGCCCACCCCGCAACAACTATAAGTTCTTTGCCGCGCTATTATTATCGCACAGGTAAGCGAATGGCTAGGAGACCGTCCAGGCTGGCTGCGCAGTCGGCCATGGAGTATCTCATGACCTACGGTTGGGCCATCCTGATCATAGCGGTAGTCCTCGCCGCGCTCTTCGAACTCGGAGTCTTCAACGGCTCGAACCTGGCTCCTCAGGCCTGCATCGCCCAGGCCGGCTTCGTATGCAGGAACCCGGTTTACACGTCGAACGGCATAGCGCTGACCCTGGGCCAGACGACTGGCCGGGACTACTACGATGTTTGGGTCTTCATCTCGTCGCAGGGCGAGGCGCTGAACTCCAGTGGCATACCTGTGAACTTCTCCACTGCCAACGCGATTGGCGTAGGCTTCGGGCCTAACAACGCCCTCTCCCCGGGCCAGACTTTCCTTGTGAACTTCCCGCACGTCGACTTCCCACATGGTGCTATACCAAGCAACCCGCCCATAGGAACGCCGTTCGCCGGCTACGTCTGGCTGGGTTACTGCCTGTCGCCATGCTCCGGTCCGACCGCGTACTCGAAAGTCGCGACCATAACGATCAAGTCTACGGCAGGATTCGCCGGCCCGACAACAACCTCAATAACGGTCACCACAACGACGACCACTACCACAACTACGTCAATCGCTACGACCACCATACACTACGTTAACATAACGCTGGACAGCACAGGCGGCTCCGCATCAGCCGGCTTCCAGCAGATGCTGCAGTTCAACCCGTCTTCGTACTCCAATTACGAGGCCTCCGACTTGGGCAACCTGCGCTTCTATCAGGGCGGCCCTACCCCGAGCAACGAGCTGTACAGCTGGTGCGAGAGCGGCTGCACGTCGGGTTCGACCAGCGCGATCTTCTGGATCAAGACGAACGGCCTGGCCTCGGGCACGACAACCAACGCCATAACAATGTACTTCGAGTACCCCTACACCACGGCGTACAGCGGGCCTAGCGGCCATGCTGGCGAGGCGCCGCAGATTAGCCCGACTTACGCGCAGTACGACAACGGCGCATCAGTGTTTCCAGCGTTCTATGTGAACTTTGCGGGAAATGCGTTGCCAAGTTCATTAATAGGGGGCTGCAATTCATTCACGGTTAATAATGGTCTTTCCATCGCTACATCTACCTCTTCAGGACCCTGCGGCATGACTTCAAGCACCGCAACGTTTAATCCCGGCAGCGTGTTTGATGCGCTATTCCAAACAAGCGCATTAAACACTGCCGACCCGATTTGGATGCTCGGCTTTGGCGATATATCTGGGAGTAATACCAGAGGAACCGTAGCATTCTACAGTCCTGCTAACGGTTGCATGAGCGGGCACCTCTGTTCCGGTGAATCAAACGTGGCTTACGGGTGTCTCGGACCAGCCATGACTACAGCTAGCACTTATTCGGTTTTAACAACAGCCGTCCTTTCCTCGACAACAAGCTACCAGTATGTAAACTATGGAAGCCAGAGCATGACCACCTGCAGCGAATCGTTCCCAGAATACGTAAATCTTGATTGGTATCTGCCCGGTGGCACTTTCCCAGCCCCGCTCAATTTTCAGTGGGTAAGAATAAGGATGCTGCCACCGAACGGCGTGATGCCCAGCGTGGTGAGCTTCGGGGCTGTGCAGTAAGCGCGCTTAATGCGATCGCACGCGCGCCATGGTATACGGCGTCTCGGCTTTTAGACCACGACCTGGCTTACTGAGACGCTCCATATGGTCGTGGCGCTTTGTTAGCCAGCCGTTTTATCGCCGCTATCTTGTCCTTGCCGAACGCGAAGTCTATCTCTCTGTAAAGCTGCTCCCTAACCTCGCCAAATGTGTAATCTATTTCTAAGTCCAGTGGCTTCTATGGGTGGAAGCCGTCCTCTAGCATGGCTGATGTCTACGTCAGGATTGCGGGGCGTCAGCTTGACCCGGCAGTGGCTAAGGCCAATGGGATTAAGGTGGCAGAGGCAGAAGTAACTACCAAGTTAAAGTCAAGGGAATGCCCCAAATGCCGATATGCTGGCAACGGCGTTGCTATGCTGCACTGCGGAAGGTGCGGGAGCGCATTAGATGTCCAGACCGCATTGAAAGAGGAAGAACTGCAAAAGATGGCAGTCAAGAGTGCCGTGGATCCTGAATATCTGGCGCAGTTGGTTGATGCCGCTGTTGAGGAGAGACTAAACAGACTGAAGAAATAATCTTTTTCCACAATAGCGGCTCTATCTTCTTTAAATCTGAACGACGAAGCTTTCCGTTAAACCAGCGATCCCAAAATCCCAAATCCTTTGTGGCTGTGTTGAACGAATCCCGAATCACTACGTAGTAAATTTATTAAACTCTTACGGCGCTATTGTATCACGCAGGTAAGCGAATGGCTAGGAGACCGTCCAGGCTGGCTGCGCAGTCGGCCATGGAGTATCTCATGACCTATGGTTGGGCCATCCTGATAATCGCAGTAGTACTCGCAGCGCTCTTCGAACTCGGCGTCTTCAACGGCTCGAATTTGGCACCGCAGGCGTGCATAGCGGAATCCGGATTCATCTGCAAGAATCCCGTATACACCGCCAACGGAATAACGTTCACGTTCGGCCAGACTACCGGCAGGGACTACTACGGCGACTGGATCTTCATCGCCTCGCAGGGCGAGGCGCTCAACCCCAGCGGCGTACCGGTCAATTTCTCCACGCAGACCGCCGTGAAGATTGGTGGTCCCGCCAACGTACTGCTGTCCGGCCAAGTGGTCCAGGTCGGTTTTGACAGCAGCCACTTCCCCGCAGGCGCGATCCCGGCTGGCATCACTGGAACACCATTCGCAGGCTACGTCTGGCTGGGCTACTGCCTGACGCCGTGCAGCAGCCCAACGGCGTACTCCAAGGTGGCCACGATAACGGTGAGGTCCTCCGGTAACTTCTATGGCGGCGGTTCCAGTACAACAACCACCACCACAACAACGACCACTACCACTACGAGCACCACCACAACGACGACAAGCACATCGACGACCACAACCTCAATACTATACGTCGCGAGTTTCTCAGGGTCTCCTTCCAGCTACATAAGCATAAGCGCCTCGGCCCTGCCGACTGGCAGCGCGGCCAGGACGATAGCGTTCTGGGCTTACATGCCCTCCAACGGAGGCGGCGCCGTGGCGTGGGGGAACAACAACTGCTACGCCCTGATGTCCGGGGTATTCGTCTGGCCTGCCGGGCATTACAGCTCATCTGGCAGCGTGGACTTCTGGGGCGGCTGCGATGACGGCAATGCCTATGTGAGCGTGCCGGACAACACGTGGGACTTCATAGCTGTCACCTACGCGGCTGGCAGCACCTCGGCAACCGACTACTCTAACGGTGTCGGGCAGACCGCTGGACTCTGCTGCCCCACGCAACCGCTGAACACCCAGGGCGGCACCAGCTTACTTATAAGCTCCTACTACGGCAATTACGGCGCGTCGTTCCTTGGTGACATAGCCAATTTTCAGGTGTATAACCAGGCCCTTTCGTCGAGTCAGATACAAACGCTCTATAACGAGGGCTTAACGGGCAATGCCCTAATCGGTGATGGTCTGGTGGGCTGGTGGCCGCTCGATGGCAACGCCATCGACTACAGTGGCTATGGCAATAACGGGGCAGCGTATGGGGTTTCCTATGTGCAGGCCCCCTAAGCGCTCATGGCGCGCCTTAAGGTGCATTATTGACTCATGTTTGACGAGTTGTATATAATTTGGGCGTGCTATAAATACATGTCTAACGCAGGGTCGTTCCAATGCGATGCCAAGTCCGCACTGCAATTCCTCGCAGAACGTATGCGCAGTCGGCCATGGAATATCTCATGACCTACGGCTGGGCCATCCTGATCATAGCGGTAGTCCTCGCAGCGCTCTTCGAATTCGGAGTCTTCAACGGCTCGAACCTGGCTCCGCAGGCGTGCATAGCGGAATCCGGATTCATCTGCAAGAATCCCGTATACACCGCCAACGGAATAACGTTCACGTTCGGCCAGACTACCGGCAGGGACTACTATGGCGACTGGATTTTCGTTGCGGCGCAGGGTGTCGCCCTGAATCCAAACGGTATCCCGACAGGTTTCTCCACCAACACGGCAGTGCAGGTAGGCGGCCCATCAAGGATACTCATACCAGGGCAGCTCGTCCAGGTCGACTTCCCCTCAAACGACTTCCAAGCCGGTGGTGTGCCGAGCAACCCTACTATAGGCACCCCGTTCGCTGGCTACGTCTGGCTCGGTTACTGCCTGAGCACGTGCACCTTCCCAACGGCGTACTCCAAGGTGGCGACCATCACAATAAAGTCGACTGCCGGATTCGCCGGTCCAACCAGTACCACTACAACAGTAATAAGTACAACGACCACCACAACTTCTACAACAAGTACGACTACGTCATCCTCCACCACAAGCTCAGTGACTACATCGGTGTATTACGTCCAGATAACGCTCAACCCCAGCAGCCCCATATCGGGCACCTTCCAGCAGATGATCACACTGAATCCGTTGTCGTATTCGTCGCAGTGCGGCGGCCCCTGCTTCTCTTCGGACTTGGGCAACGTCAGGTTCTACTCCTCGCTGATGGGCAACGTGCCGTCTGGCCCTCTGGATTCTTGGCTCGAGGGCTGTACCGAGACCGCGTGCTCGCCATCGTCGTCGCAGGCGATATTCTGGGTAAACCTGAACGGCGAGACCAGCGGCGAGAACATATACATGGTATTCGGCAACACTATAGGCACTGGTTCGGAGTTCGACGGTTCGGTTGCGGGCGAGGCGCCGCAGATCAGCCCCCAATACGCGCAGTACGATAACGGTGCAAATGTATTCAATTTTTATGACAATTTCGCTGGAACAAGCTTAAACACAAACAAATGGAGTTCTTTGACATCAGTATATAGTGTTAATAACGGATTGCAAATAACAGCAACTCCATCAACTACTGATAATAACTTTTTGGAAAGCGTAAACAGTTACTCAGCCCCACTAATAATTGAATCATATAGGTATGCAACAACTTCGAACTGGTTTGGGTTTAGCTTTCCTAATACTTACACCTCTGGTGGTGTATTGTTCTACGACCAAAATGGCTGGAGCACATATCAAGGTAGCAGTCAACTGAGTGGCGGTTCCGAATCTTTGGATACATGGTATATCCAAACAGGCATATTGGCACCATCCGGTCAGGCACTAGAAAATATAGACTATACCAACATTATAACATCAGGAACACCATATTACTCTGGAACTTCGGGCAATATATATGTGGGCGATAATGGAGGAAGGGGAACTATTCAATGGGTCCGCACCCGTGCCTACCCGCCCAACGGCGTCATGCCAAGCTACACCTTTGGGGCTAGTGTGCAGTAAGCGCGCTTAATGCGATTGCACGCGCGCCATGGTATGCGGCGTCTCGGCTTTTAGTAATCAATGAAGAATGCGTAACCTACCTTATAGGTTTTTAGGATGTGGCGAGGTTAAGTTATCTATATTTTTTGCTTGCAGCCTCAAGCAACGTCACAATTTCTTTATTCCCAGTTTTTAAAGCGAGTGAAAGCGCAGTTTCGCCATAGTTGTTCGCCACGTTTACGTCTGCCCCTTTCTCTATGAGCAATCTTACAGTTTCACCTTGCTCCTCCTCCGCAGCAAGCATCAATGCCGTACTACCGCGTATGTCTTTTGCTTCAATATCTGCCCCGTTTTCGATAAGCAACTCCGCTACCTCAGTATGCCCGACTGTTGAAGCTGTAATAAGTGCGGTAAATCCATCATTATCACGTGCATCCACTTTAGCGCCATTTTTTATGAGCAATGCCACGACATTAGTTTTACCTGAACGCGAGGCAAACATCAGCGCGGTAAATCCGTATTTGCTTGTTGCGTTCACATCTGCCCCATTCTCAATTAGAAGTGTTATTATTTCCACATTACCAAGGTAAGCAGCGTATATAAGCCCGTCAAGTCCAATTTCGTTTTTAGCATTCACATTAGCTCCATTTCTTATCAGCAGCCGCGCCCCCTCAGTTTGCCCGTGCTCCACAGCGTATACTAGCGCCGTGTTGCCCTGATAATTTCTAGCTTCTATGTCTGCCCCTTTCTCTATGAGCAGGGCTAACGCTTCTGCCTGTCCTTCTTGTGCAGCGTACATGAGCGCTGTGGCGTTATGCTCATTTCTGGCTTCTACGTCCGCGCCCCTCTCTATGAGCAACTTCATAACGTTTGTTCGCCTAGCAAGTACAGCGCACATCAATACAGTAACACTATGTTTGTTTTTCGCATTCACGTCCGCGCCCTTCTCTATGAGCAACTCCACTGCTTCGAGTTGCCCTTGTTGTGCAGCGTCCATCAATGCAGTGGCGTCTTCATCATCCTTCGCATTCACGTCCGCGCCGTTGTCTATGAGCAACCTTACCATTTCAATCTGCCCATTCTGTGCAGCGTACATGAGCGCTGTAACTCCATAGTTATCCGTAGTATCTACACCAGCACCATGATCTATAAGCACCTTTGCCACATTAGTCTGTTCTTTCCATATAGAATTCATTTGTACTAATGCATCAACCACTTCACTTCTGTTTCCGCCTTCTTCTAGGAAGTGCCTTGCTATTATCGTTTGCCCCATGCCCGTAGCAAGCATTAGTGCAGTAAGGCCCCTTTCGTCTTGTTTCGCATTCACGTCCGCGCCGTTGTCTATGAGCAACTTTACCACATCAATTTTGCCAAAGAACGCAGAAACCATTAATGCTGTTGCACCGTCATTATCTTTTGCGTCTACCGTTGCACCTCTATCTATAAGGAGGTGGGCAGTTTCTAGTCGCCCATTCTGTGCAGCGTGCATCATGATGGTTGATCCATGCTCATTTCTGGCTTCTATGTCCGCGCCGTTGTCTATGAGCAATTTGACCGTTTCGGTCTGCCCACTCTGCGCGGCGAATGCTAGCGCAGTGTCCCCATCTTTATTTTTCGCATTCACGTCCGCGCCGTTGTCTATGAGCAACTTTACCACATCAATTTTGCCAAAGAACGCAGAAACCATTAATGCTGTTGCACCGTCATTATCTTTTGCGTCTACCGTTGCACCTCTATCTATAAGGAGGTGGGCAGTTTCTAGTCGCCCATTCTGTGCAGCGTGCATCATGATGGTTGATCCATGCTCATTTCTGGCTTCTATGTCCGCGCCGTTGTCTATGAGCAATTTGACCGTTTCGGTCTGCCCACTCTGCGCGGCGAATGCTAGCGCAGTGTCCCCATCTTTATTTTTCGCATTCACGTCCGCGCCGTTGTCTAAAAGCAGCTTAGCCATCCCAATTTGATTGTTAGCAGTATGCCCTACAGCATACATGAGCGCTGTAACTCCAATTTTATTTTTCGCATTCACGTCCGCGCCGTTCTCTATGAGCAGCCTAGCAATCTCTACCTGTCCCATCTCTGCAGTATGCATTAAGTGGGTAGCACCCCGCGTGTCTTTCGCATTCACGTCCGCGCCGTTGTCTATGAGCAGATTTATTATATCAATCTGGTTTGTTGTTATAGTCAACCCTAGCGTAGAAATTCCATATTCGGTACTAGCATTCACGTCCGCGCCGTTCTCTATGAGCAACTTTACCATTTCAAACTGCGCGTTTGCTGCTACTGCATACATCAATGCCGTCTGTCCAACCCTATCTTTTGCGTTTATATTCGCGCCCTTCTTTATTAGTAACTTTACTATTTCAGGTTTTTTAGCGGTTAATACGGCAGCTCCAAGTATAGTATTACCTAGGTTATCTTTTGCGTTTACATCCGCGCCGTTGTCTATGAGCAATTTGACCGTTTCGGTCTGCCCACTCTGCGCGGCGAATGCTAGCGCAGTGTTCCCATCTTTATTTTTCGCATTCACGTCCGCGCCCCTCTCTATGAGCAGCCTCGCAGTCTCTACCTGCCCGGCTTGCGCAGCGTACGGTAGCACCGCAAAGCCACTTTCATCCACTGCATTAACATCTGCGCCATTATTTATGAGCAAATCTGCTACGTCTGTGTGGCCTGTTCCCACCGCAAGCTCCAGCGCGGACAGTCCGCCCTTGCTTTTCGCATTCACGTCCGCGCCGTTCTCTATGAGAAGCGTTACCAGCTTTATGTTACCAAAATATGCAGCATACATTAACGTTGCATAGCTACCCTCGTCTTTCGCATTCACGTCCGCGCCTTTTTCTATTAACAACCTTACTACTTCTGCGTAGCCTCCTTTTGCTGCAATTGCCAGCGCGGACAGTCCGCCTTCACCTTTCGCATTCACGTCCGCGCCCCTCTCTATGAGCAGCCTCGCAGTCTCTACCTGCCCGGCTTGCGCAGCGTACAGCAATGCTGTATTACCTTTGCCATCTTCTGCGTTTACTCCAGCGCCCTTCTCTATTAAGCTTTTCATTGGCGTAGTTTTGCCAGCGTATGCGGCATACATCAATGCAGTGGCTCCGCGGTCGTCTTTAGCATTCACGTCCGCGCCTTTTTCTATAAGTAACTTCAGCGCTTCGTATTGATCCACCATTACTACACACATCAGCGCAGTCCAGCCATTTTCATTTCTTTCATTAATATCAGCACCATTTTCTATAAGATATTTTATAACATCGGTTCTGCCAAAGTTCGCAGCCTGCATTAGAGCGGTGACACCATGGTTATCCTTTGCATCAATGCCTTCGCTTTTCTTAAACTGTGCTGACTTAGTAATTTCTAATACTGTGTTTATCGTTTTTTCAACGTCAGTTAATTTTTTATTAAGCCATTCAAATTTTTTATCTGATTCGATTACATGCTCCTCAAATTTATTTTCTAAGGCATCCAGCTTTCCTACGATTTCGTCGATATTTCCGTTTATCTTTGTGATTTCATTTTTTAACGCCACATTTTCGTTTATTATCCTCCCTATATCCGCAAAAAAATCCTTTGGCAATTTGCCTAGCTCCGCGTTTACGTCAATTTCGTCAAATTTGTCCTTCGAAAGCCAGCCTGAAAGGAACTCGTAGGTGGATCCAGGGGGAAGTGCATATCTATCATCCATCCTACTGCATAACACTTCTTTCTTTTCTTTCTCGATGTTGTTCCACGCCTTCCACGCCTTTATATATCTATTGAATGAACCCTCCTTCCTCTCCCATGCATAGCCAAATATGCCAGAGAAGCCCAATGCGACCACTCCAGGAACTACCATTACGGTGCTTGTCCCAGATGCTATAACGTTCGTAATCATCGGGATTGCATTTTTAATCTCCTCTTTCCATCCAAGAGCCAGAAACGACAGACCGAAGAATGAAAGTAAGTAATTTGTGCTATCCGTTTGCTTTGCCAGTTTCTCTTCTAGTACTTTGTTGTATCCATTTTTCAATTCCTTAACATATTTTTCTAGCAATGGGATGATGAGGAAGTTGGATTTCGCCGGGTCTGCTTTATTTATCACATGACTTTCTTCATATGTTGCTGCCCTTATTATCTCCCCCCTATACGGTTCAGCTTCCTTTCTATCAATCCCGTTGTTGTCAGCGAATGCATAAAATAAGCTCTCTATGTCTTTCTTTATGTCAGCGTCTTCGGAATCTGGGCTTAAAACATGTTCCAATTTATATTCTTCGAGTGAATCGTGTTCCTCCTGTTTAGAAAGTCTTGATAAAAAGCGTTTCGCCCAAATTTTTACAGGTTCACCTTTTACGTTGTTTTGCTTATAATAACCAGAATATATGTAGTTGACTGCGTATTGTGTGCCCTCAATTATTATATTTGCTTTCGCATTTTTAAAATTTCCATTTAGAATAGAGCGGAGAGTATCGCACAACTCAATTTGCCCTTCAATGTTCCCTTTGGGTATTTCATAGTGTATGTATTTACCATTCAGTTCATAGGCCCCCCGCTTTATCGCCCATGTCTTCCCTGAATATCTCGGCCCAGTAAGTATAATTAGTTTTAAATCGCTGGCCGTAATTTTTTTGAGCTTGGAATCTACGCTTAGCGCAATCCCAAATTTGTTCGAATTGTTCTCTTCCTCCACGTAAGGCACCTTTAGATACTTAGCAACTACAGACTTTAAGCTTTGTCCTTAGCCCAGCTCGTTCAACCACTCAAGGTCGCCGGCGAATCAGATCGGAA
>JAKATK010000011.1 GCA_021827995.1 Microcaldota archaeon
ACTCGCAATGAAGTTGAGTTGGTTCGTGCGGCGTCTGAAACCCGATGTGGTGAAACGCGTTGCCTCCCTAATCCCTATAGAGGCGTTATTAAGCTTCCAAGTCTAATTACTTTTGCGGTTGGCTATAGGCGTCTATTTTTTATTTGCTGCTGCGGATACTCTGCCATGGGAATTAGGGATAACACAGACACGGCTGAGGAGCTCAGGGACATAATCATAGCCGATGTTGTGCTTATACTGGCGTTCTCGCTTACGCTTATAGGCGGCGTGTTCCACTTGCGCTCTAACTTCGGCCTGCTCCCGCTCCTGCTACCTGTGGTCGCGGTGGGCGTGACGCTGTCGTTCGTGCTGCACGAGTTGATGCACAAGTTCGTAGCACAGCACTTCGGAGCCATAGCAGGATTCAGGACCTCGTACAACGGCCTGATCATAACCCTTCTGACAGGCGCGTTAGGTTTCCTGCTCGGCATAGTTGGCGCGACGTACATATACGCCAGCAATTTCACGCGCAGACAGAACGGCATAGTGTCGCTGGCCGGGCCGCTGACCAACTTCGTGGTCTTCGGTGGCAGCCTGGCCATCGGGGTCGCGATGTTCGGCACGGCGTTCTTCACGAACCCGCCCGTGCAATCGTACGCGTACTTCGCGATAAGCTTCACGCTCTTCATAAGCATACTTCTAGCGTTCTTCAACATGCTGCCGATACCGCCTCTGGACGGGAGCAAGGTGCTCGCCTGGAACGCCCCGCTCTATGTGTTCATGATGGCGCTAATCTTCGTGCTGATGGTCTACTTCACGCAGATAGGCCTTGATAACGTCGTCTTCATGGTCATTATCGCTCTGTTCTTCTCGATGTTTTACAGGAACGTGATCTAGAGCTCGTAGGCCTCGGTTGGCCCGTTCGCGGCCTTGTCCCTGTCCAGCGTGTACACCTTAGCTGAGCTTATCTGCTTCAGGCTCTCGTCGTGGGTTATCACGAATATCTGCTCGACCACGCCCGGCAGAGTCTCGCCGAAGACGCTTATCAGCTTCGCTATGCCGTTCTGGTCCAGATTGTGCGTGGGCTCGTCGAGTATGAGCCACTTGAGATTCGGGACCAGGACCATGGCCATGGCTATGCGCATTGCTAGGCACGCGACGCTGCGCTCGCCGCCGCTGGCTATAGCGTCGATCGGCAGCCACTCGTCGGCGGTGCCGATGCTGGCCTCTAGCAGGTAGTCCTCGCTGTTCGCAGTGAGCCTTATGCTGCCGTAATCTGCGTACGGGTACAGCTCTGGCCATACGCTCTGCATGAGCCCGTTTATCGACGATACCAACCGGTCCCTGAGGGCGCCGCCAGTATCGGTCAGCGCGGCTTTGAACCTGTTCAGGTTAGACAGCATGACGCGCCTGGACTCCAGGGCCGCGGCCATCGACGCGAACCTGTCTATCTGCCTGCGCAGGTCTGCGACCTGCGACTCGAGTTTTTCGGCCAGCCTCGCGCTCGACTCTAGCCTTGACCTCGCCTCGCTAGCCTCGGCGGTCTTCTTCCTGAGAAGCTCCTGCAGCTCGTCGACTGCGCGCTCGTCGACCCTTATCGAGGCGAGCTCTGCCTCGCGCTCGCTCAGTGACAGCCGCGCCTTCGATATCTCCGCCACGTAGCCCTCGCGCCTTCTCACGAGCTCGATGTCAGCGACAAGCTTCGCGTGCGCATCCCCGATGGAGTCGCGCTCCGCGGTCTTCGACGCTATCCGCTTCTCCAGTTCCAGCAGCATGGGCCTGGCATCGCTCAGACCCTGTCTGGCCTTCGCGAGCCTGTCGGCGGTGTCCTCGAGGTCCTTGAGCCTGTTGGCATAGACCGCGATTTTGGTGAGCTCAGATGCGAGCACCCTGACGCGCGCCTCGTGGGGACCAAGCTTCGACTCGAGCGCTGAGACCTCGGCCTCGAGGCTGGCGACGAGCTTGGTCTTCTCTTCGAGCAGCCTGGTCCTCATCTCTTCGGGCAGGTCGCGCTCGCACACCGGGCATTTGCTGACGTGCTTCTTTAGCGACGCGGCCCAGCCACGCAGCTCCTTCATCATCGCATTGGCACGCGCGATGGAGTTGCGCAGCTCTTCGATGGCAGCGTTCTCCGTCGCCAGTTCCTCGTCGCTGGCGCGCGCCCTGGCCGCCCTGAGCTCCTCGGATAGCTTCGCTCGCTCGGCCAGCCTGTCCTCGCCCGCCTTGACGGCGCTCTCCAGGGAAGCTATCGATGACGTCGCCTTTTTAGCTTCGGCGCCGAGCCTCGCCAGCTCGGCCTCTAGCTCGGCTTTCTTGGATCTGTTCCTCTTCAGTTCAGCGTCCAGCGACTTCTCGTCGACATCGAGCCTGGCCATGCCAGCCAGCTCCCCCTCGAGCGTCGCCATCCTGCTCGTCAGCGAGGCTATCTCCTTCGACAGCGATACCCTCTTCGCGTTCTGCGCCTTGGCTGCGGCTAGCTTGATGGATATGGAAGAAGCCTCGGACGACGCGGCTTTGGCGTGGGCTTCTAGGTCGCGCAGCTCCTTGTCCAGTTGCGCCTTCTCGTTCAGTGCGGCTGCGAGCTGCCGCTTTGAACCTTCCACGTCGACCCTGGCCAGCGCCTCTTCATCGGCCCTTATGGAGGCGCGCACAGAGTTCACCAGGGCGGTCGCATTCTCCTCGGCGGCAGCGAACTGGTCGAGGCCTAGCATGTTGTCTATCTGCCTCTTTCTATCCCCCTTGGTGAGCTCGAGGAAGTAATCCAGGTTGTTCTGGCCAGCGTAGATGACCCTGGCGAAGGTGTCGTAGTCCACCTTGAGCAGGCGCTCTATCTCCTCTGTTACCCGCTCCGACTGCGCCTGCATGTACCTGCCATCTGCCTCGAGCTTGGCAGAGCTGGCACCGTGCCTGTTTATTGTCCTTGTAACTGTGTATTCGTGCCCGTCGCAATCGAAATCAAGCTTGACGGATGCCTGGGCGCTCTCGGAGCCGCGAGATATTATGTCGCTTAGGGATATCCTGCGGCTCTTGAGCGCTGGGAAGGTGCCGAAGAGCGCGAACGATACTGCGTCAAGCACCGAGCTCTTGCCGGCGCCCATTATGCCGACTATGACGTTGACACCGCGCTGGAAGCCCAGCGTTGTGCGCCTGTGCGTCTTCCAGTCAACAAGCTCTATCGACTTTATCGTTTGGACCACCTCCGACGGGGCTCTGCGGCGGCGTAACTCCAGTTCGAATCCGATTTGGAGCGATGCTCTTTAATGTTGCGGCCGTTTGGCAGCATGCGTGACTGCAGTCAGAACCGGTTCTTGTACTCTGACATATCCTGCTCTAGCTTCCTAACCTCCTCGTCTCCGACGCCCTCGCCTGGGGGCGCTTCGGCCTTTTCCCTGTCGTGTGCAGAGGCTTTCGCGAAGGTCCTCATGAGCATCAGCATGAGGGCGTCTATGATGACGAATACGGTGACGACTATGATACCAAGGGTCTTGTCGCCCTGCGATGGCGTGGCTATGACCACCACCACTATCTCGACAACCGTGACGAGAAGCAGGAACAGCGTGGTCCTCAGCGAAAACATTGCAGACCGCGACGATTGCATGTTATCGGATGTTTTTCTGGGACAAGTAATTAAATATGGTGCCTTGATGCGCCGGCTATCTGTTCGGAATCATAAACCTGCCGTCACTGCAGAGCGCCGAACGCTTGGGTAGGCATGGTGCCGCCAGGAGGATAAGCCCTAAACCTGATCCAATAGAGCAGCACATCACCAGCACCTGTTATGGTAAAGTATGTGTACGAATCCTGCGCGCCGGTATTCACAACGATACCGCCATAGTTCACGCTGCCACCGAAATCAGAGGTGCTGAAATAATAGTTATTGAATACTGAATCCGATGCCGGTATTGACGGAAGAACCTGCACGCCGCAGGTCCTGCCGTTATCATAGGCCACGAAAGAACCAACAGGACCTCCAGGGCATCCGGGATTCTGGAATAGTATGCCCTCGAAATTCGCGGTGAATGTGGCTGAGTTCAGACCAAACCACACATTCGGGTTGACGGTCATGGTCTCTATCCCGTACCAGTCCATTACGAACGGCAGGTCAGCTTGCGAGTAGGGCGAATTCTCGTATATGCCGTCGCCGCAGCAGAAATTTATCTCGGTGTACGTTGGACTGAACGTTATGATAGGGCTTCCAGCTGGGGACCAACCACTGGGCAGGCGGGATATACCACCCCATCTTTGATAGTACTGGAACACGTTCGCGCCGTTGTCGTACTGCGCGTAAGTGCCGCTTAGCTGCGGCGCCTCGCCAGCATGGCCGGTAGGACCAGAATATTGACCCATACTGCCGGCTTGCGGCTCGAAGTACATTTTTATCACGTTTGCGTTCGTGCCAGAGACCAGACCGTTCGTCTTGACCCAGAATGTCGCGAGAGAGGAGCCTGACGTGCAGTTGCTCTCGCACCAGCTGTACAGCTCGCTATTGCCCTGATAGAAGCGCAGGTTGCCCAGGTCTGGGGCCTCGTAAGAGGTATACGAAGACGGGCTGAACTGCAGCACCTGCTGGAAGCCGGACGATGCTTGTCCGGTACTGCTTATTGTTACATTCACGTAGCAAGGTGCCTGCGAGAACGACACGGTCACGGTCTGGCCGCTAATCGCGTTCCCTGAAATGCTGTTCGTTGAATAGCATGCCGAAGAGGTCACAATCGGGGCGTTTATCGTATAAGGCAGCGAAACGCCAGTGGGTATGCCTGTGAATATGATGTTGCCAGGAATAGTGTTATTTTCCGTGACGCCGTTGTACGTCACCGACCAGAGAGTGCCTGTAGGTAGAGGATCCGCAGTAAAGACAACGTTGCCGACCTTGGGGCCTGAAGGTGGCTGCACAGCCGACCCCGAACCGCCGCCGAAGTAACCGCCGAATGTGGCGCTGCTAGTGCCTGCCTCCTTTGCCGTTATCGTAGCGACCTTCGAGTATGCTGTCGGAACCGAGCACGGGCTCAGGCAGTATCCCAGCCAGACGTAACCAGCGAACGGCGTCCCTATCGACGCGTTAGCAGGTATCTGGCCGTACGTGAACTTGCTGGAGTTGAAGTCTGCGCCGACGGTCTGACCGGGCAGTAGGTTGCCTATGGAGAGCGCCTTGGAAGTGGTGAAGTTCTGCGGTACGCCCATACTGTTTAGCGGCTCGCCCTCCGCAGCTATGAACATAAAGGAATCGAAGTATTCCCTGCCAGTAGTCTGGCCGAATATTATGCCAATACCGTTGGCAGTGTAAACCGGGTTCTTGCAGACGAAGCCGGCCTGCGCGATGCAGGCCTGAGGAGCCAGGTTCGAGCCGTTGAACACTCCGAGCTCAAACAGCGCAGCGAGCACAACCGCTATGATCAGGATGGCCCAACCGTAGGTCATGAGATACTCCATTGCTGATTGAGCCCTGATTTTCGTTCCGAAGGCGGCAACGGCACGTTTCATGAACATTTTATGCGACCAGATGTTAATTACGAAAAAGGTTTTTATAATTGTATATGACGTAAGATGCCGAGAATTTTGGGCTCAAATCCGCAAAGCCATAACCGCCTCGCTGGATTACGTGTAACTGCCCACTTTACTGCGCCTAATTACAATGGAAACTGGTACATCTCCTACGGTTAAAATTTTGCCGTCAGTCCATGAAGCGCTCTATGAAGTTCGCGATGAAGCTGGCGAACGTATGCACACTTGTAACACAGAAAGGGTCTCTTCTCCTTCTTGCTCCCACCGACCATCTCGTTCAGTTGCTGTTCCCTCGGCTGCTGCGACCTGTGCCCCAACCGCGTATTTCTGCCCTTCCTGGTGAGGGATTAGTGGATGTCGGTGCCGTCCTTACAGATGAGGCGGACAGGTCTGCAATCGCACCTTTCCGCGGCAAGCTCGTTAACGCTGCGTTGCCGCTTTAAATGCTTATCTGGGCAATAACGTCTACCATGAGGCCGGCATTGTTTCTTGATAGGGACGGCACGATCAACAGGGACTGTCCGTACTGCAAGAGCCCTGAGGAGATATCGATTTACGAAGACGTGTACGAGCCGCTGCGCGAGCTAAGCCAGCGTTATTACATAATAATACTGACCAACCAGTCCGGCATAGCCAGGGGCTACTTCAGCGAACGCGACCTCGAGAAGATGCACAACAAGATACGCGAGGCCATGGCCGAACGCGGGGGCAGGATAGACGCGATATACGTGTGCCCGCATATGCCGGGCTCTGGCTGCCAGTGCAGGAAGCCGGCAACCGGGCTTCTCGATAAAGCGCTGCACGACTTTGAGATTGACAGGACGCAATCGTTCGTAATAGGCGACAGCGACGTCGACATGGAGATGGCGAAGAGGGCAGGTATAAAAAGCATTAGAATCAGAAATGAGTCCGGGAACGAGCGCGGCGACTTCTATGCCGATGATTTCTACGGAGTCCTTAGAATCGTGAACGGGCCCGCAAGCAAATGACTACGGTTGGTTTTGTGCGTATAGAGGGCAAGAGCATTGTGATAACCGGCGGGGCCGGCTTCATAGGCAGCAACATGGTAGCTGCCCTAGTTGGAAGCGCCTCGAGCGTGGTCGCCTTCGACAACCTGAGCTCGGGCCGCTACAAGCTCATAAAGGAGTTCGTCGGGCGCAAGGGCTTCAGGTTCATCAAGGGCGATCTTCTCAGGCCGCGGCTCTTTGACAGCGTTTTGCGCTCCGCGAAGCCGGACCTGGTAATACACTTCGCTGCCAACCCGGACATAAGGCTAGGCACGCTCGACACAGGACTCGACATAAGGCAGGGCGAAATCGCAACGCACAACGTGCTCGAAGCCTGCAGGCACAACGACGTCGAGAGCGTGATGTTCTCGTCGTCCAGCGCCGTCTACGGCGAGGCCACTGTCAAGCCCACACCAGAAAGCTACGGGCCGTTGAAGCCCATATCGCTGTACGGCGCGTCTAAGCTGGCATGCGAGGGCCTCATAACCGCATACCAGAGCCTCTACGGCCTAGACTACCTGATATACAGGTTCGCAAACGTGGTCGGCAGAAACCAGACCCATGGGGTCATGGTCGACTTCATAAAGAAGCTCGGCAGGAACAGGCGCAGCCTGAAGGTGCTGGGCAATGGCAGGCAGCGGAAGGCGTACATAGACGTCGCTGACTGCTGCGGCGCCATGCTGCAGGCTTACGAGCTCGGGGCAAAAAACACCGTCCTCAACCTCGCAACTGAGGGCCAGACCAGCGTCGACTGGATAGCCAGGATGGTCATAGCAAGGCTGGCGCCCGGGGCGCGCATATCCCACACCGGCACGCCGAGGGGGTGGCCAGGCGACATAGCCGACACGTACATAAGCAATGCGAACATGAAGAAGCTCGGCGTCAAGCTCAGGCTCATCGATTCGGACGCGGCCGCGGCCAACGCGATAGATACCCTTTGCGCGCGCGGCGGGCTGATTGTGTAGTCAGGCTCGGCCGCCCATCGACTCTCTCATCAGCGCTATCCCATCGCGCACCGTAGTGAATTTGAAGTCGCCTATGGCACCGAGCAGCCTGCGCGTATCGGCCTTCGTGAGCCTCTGGTAACTGGAGAGCGGGTTCTTGACGAACTTCTTGCCCTTAGGGTTTATCATGTCCGCTATGCTGCCGTAGCTTGTGGCCCTGCCTGTGCCTACGTTGAATATGGTGTCGCGGCCGTGTTTTAGTAGCTTCAGCATTATCTTGGCAGCGTCGCTAACGAATATGAAGTCGCGCGCCTGAGCGCCATCGCCGTATACGATAATTGGCTTCCTTGCCATGTCGGCCTTCAGGAATTTGTAGACCACGCTGGCGTAGTCGCCCTTGCCGTTCTCGCCAAGGCCGAAGACATTGAAGATGCGCATGCCGAGGACGTCAAGCCCGCGTATGTCCATGTAGGACTGGGCCACCATCTCGTTCATTAGCTTTGACTTGGCGTAGTGGTTCCTCTGCTTATTTATGTCCAGAACGGAATCCTCTGAGAAGCCGGTGTCCGTGTAAACGGCTGCGCTCGAAGCGTAGAGGAAGCGCTTGCAGCCAGCTGCGCTGGCAGCGTCTATGACGTTCATGAAGCCGGTCACGTTTGTTGCATAGCACAGCGCCGGTTCCTTCTCGAACTGAACGTTCGATGTTATGGCTGCCAGGTGTATGACAACATCGGCGCCGTCCACGGCCCTGTCGACGGCGCGCCTGTCGGTTATGCTGCCCTTTATGAAGTCCACACCGTTAGTAGTGCACGGCTGGATGTCGAGGCCGGCCACTTCAAAGCCGCGCTCGGCAGCCTGCCTGCAGAGCTCCGAGCCTATGAAGCCGGAGCAGCCAGTTATCAGAATGCGGGAACCGCTGGCCATGCGAACCAATCACTCGCCAACGTACACGACCCTGCTGCCCAGAGCCTCGAACTCGAACGGCTCCTCGCGCAAATCGCTTAGAGCGTGGCGTATCTTATCGTGCTTATCCGGTGGCGCGAAGAGAAGGAGGAAGCCGCCGCCGCCAGCGCCTATAAGCTTGCCGCCCTCTGCGCCGTTCTTCAGCGCAAGGTCGTACAGGCTGTCTATCCTGCTGTGCGTTATACCCTCGCCGAGCTGGCGCTTGAGCCGCCAGTTCTTGTCGAGCATGGCACCGGTAGCGCGCCATCTCCCGTTGCACATGCTCTCGAACAGCTCGTGTGCCAGCCCGGCCATCTGCTCGTACTTCTCGGTGTGCTGCGTGACCACGCTAGACTGCTTGGCCTGCAGCTCTGTCGAGCTGCGCTGTATGCCGGTGTACATGAGCATGAGGTGCTCCCTGAGGCCGTGCCGGTCCTCTTCCTTCATTATTACTGGCTTCATGACGACGTTCTCGTCAGCATTGAACTCCATCATGTCGAGGCCACCGTAGGCGGCCATGTACTGGTCCTGCTTGCCGCCCGGCTCTTTGAGTATGCCGCGCTCTATCTTGACCGCCTCTTCCGCCAGCTCCTTGGGGCTCACGTACTCGCCGAGCCATGCGTGGAGCGCGTTCAGGAGCCCGACGAGGAAGCTGCTGCTCGAGCCTAGACCAGTGCCGCCCGACGGTATGTCGGATATGCTTACGATCTCCACGCCGCCCTCTATGCCAAGTAGCCTGAGGGCCTCCCTTACCGTCGGATGCTGTATCTTATCGATGCTGTCGACGATTTCGGTCTTCGAGTAGCTTACCCTTATGTGGCTGTCGAACTTCTTGTTGACCACTATGTGTATGTACTTGTTTATAGCGGCCGAAAGGACTGCGCCAGGCCCGTGGTTCTTGTAGTAATTGGGCAGATCGGTGCCGCCGCCCACGAAGGTTATCCTGAGCGGCGTCTTCGTCATTATCATGCGCTGCTTGTACAATGCATGCACCGGTTCTATGCGCCGCGCACTACCTTTGATATGCCATCATCTAGGCTTATCCTGGCCCTGAAGCTTAGCATCTTCTCTGACTTGCTGGTATCGGCCAGCGTCTCCATCACGTAATTCTTGACTGGCATGCCCACGTACTTGGCCCTTATGCTGGTGCCCATCGCCTTGTTCAGCTTTTCTATCAGCTCGTTGAGGCTGTAGTTCTTGCCAGTGCCTACGTTGAAGACGTTGAATCCCTTGGCGGATGAGGCGAGCAGCAGCGCGTCGACCACGTCATCGACATGGACGAAGTCGCGCCTCTGTTCGCCGTCGCCGTATATGACCGGCTGCTCGCCCTTGCGCATCGCCCAGAAGAACTGCGTCACCAGGTTGGCGTACTTCTGCTTCGACTCCTCGTGCCTGCCGTATACGGAGAAGAACCTCATTGCAGAAACGTTGACTCCATGCAGCTTGTTGTAGAGCTCTGCGAGCCGCTCGGTGGCGTACCTTGCTTCTGTATAGAAGTCCGTCACGAACGGGGTCATTTCTTCCCTGTGCGGGGGCTTGAGGCCGTTGTATATCGACGACGTGGACGCATAGACTATCGGTACTTTGTTGGCCTTGGCGTACTCCAGCAGGTTTATCATGCCCTCCACGACCTCGTTGACCAGGTTGGGATTGTCCCTGTACATCGGCGAGGCGCTGTACAGGCCGAGGTGGAAAACGACGTCGGCTTTGATCCCGTGCTTGGCTATGTTCTTGACGTCGTCCTTTATGACCTGCACCCTGCCGGTCTTTGAGGCGCCGACAAGGTTGTTAGGCGAGCCAGTGTGCATGTTGTCAATCACAAACACACGGTTGCCGTTGGACACAAGCCGGTCGACCAGGTTGCTGCCTATGAAGCCGGCCCCGCCGGTCACAATCATGTCCTTGCCCTTTAGACCACCCAGAGGATTCACGTTATCACCATCCAGAACCGGCGCGCCGATGGGCGCAGCAATTGACCCTATAACTATCATTTGCAGGTTAAAAAGGATTTCGGTGCGTTCAGAGCATGTCCTCGGCTATCTTTGATATCATGTGCCCCACCGCTATGTGCACCTCCTGTATTATCGAGGTCCTGCTGCTCTCCACCATCAGCGCGTAGTCCACCATGCTGGCGAGCTTGCCGCCGCTCTTTCCGGTGAAGCCGACGGTGGCGCAGCCGGTATCCTTCGCCTTCTTTATGGCTCTGAGCACGTTCTCGGAGTTGCCGCTGGTGGAGATCCCTATGACTACGTCGCCCTTTCTAGCGAAGGCCTCGACCTGGCGCTCGAAGACACTGTCGAAGCCGTAGTCGTTGCCTATGGCTGTCAGCGACGAGGTGTTGGTGTGCAGCGCGATGGCAGGTACGGGCCTGCGCTCCCTCTCGAAGCGCCCGACGAACTCGGCTGCTATGTGCTGCGCGTCTGCCGCGCTGCCGCCGTTGCCCATCAGTATGAGCTTGTTGCCGCCCAGGAAGCAGTCGCCTATCCGCTTGCCTATGGCGTAGACCAGCTTAGGGTCCACGCGCATCCTTGCGTCTGCCCCCTCCCTAAGATACGCTGAGACATCGCCTAGCTCCATCCAAACCACCGCACCTTTTTATAGTGCCGCTGGTGCTGCCTTGGGCCGCTGGTACATCTACGGCAGCCCTGAGGAGACCACGCCGATGGACGAGTTGATTACCGGTCCAGGCAGCGTGTCCACGTAAGCCGGATTGACGCTGGTGCTCAGCGCAGTCTCGTGCAGGCTTATCGTGCCGGAGCCGCTCACGTTGGCGCCGCTGACGTTTAGGTTGCTGGCGTATATGCTCAGCGTGAGGTTGAGCGGCAGGCCGTAGGTCGATGAGAAGCAGCCGCTGGCGAACCCGTTCGCAGAGCCGCTGCTCGTAGCTGTCGGAACGCTTGATGCCTGGTTCGCTATCCTGGTCAGGTTGCTTATCGACACGCTCACGTTGCTCGAGAAGAGAACGCACGGCTGCCCGTTGTACGACACAGTGGAAGCGCGCGAGTTGCTGAAGCCTACGATGCTGTTGAGTTCGGCTAGAACGGTTGAGTTTATGGAACTCAGCTTAGTGAGGTTGAAGCTGCTGCTGATTGCGCGCATGCACGAGATGCTGCCATTGGTGGACGACTTTGTGCAGCTGTACTGCGTGCCGTTTATGCTGTACCCATATGAGCTCTGGTTGAAGCTGTGCCCGAAGATGTTGCCCGACGCGCCGAACGCGAACATGTAGTTGGTCCCGTACTTGGCGTAGCTCATGCTCAGGTTAACAGGTATGTTAACTGATACCGATCCGCCGTAAGTGCCGCGTACGCTGGCGCTGCCACTATAGGACACGTTCAGCTCGCTGGTACCGTTCACCATGCCGGCTATCTGCTGCACAGCCGTCACGGCGTCAGACGCGTCGAAATGCGAGCTTGAGAACGTCTTATACAGAGGGCTCGAGGATGCTGCGGAACCGGAGGAGCCCTGCCATATCATGTATGCTACAGCGATCACAATCACGACAACAATCACCAGAAGCGCCAGCATAGCCGGCTTTTTGCCCGTGCCCATGGAATCGCATCTTATCAGTAGCAAAAGCGTTTAATAGTATCGGTACCGTCGCCAGGCTTGCTGCGCTCCGCGAACGAACAGCGCATGGCGCGAACGCTTGCTGCACCCGCCTGGACCGGATCCGCGGTGCTGCTCAGGGGTCAGTCGCTGCCCGAATACTTCCTGAATATCGACCGCATCCTAACAACGCCGACGAACCTGCCGCCATCGAGGACCGCGCACCACGAGGCCCTGTTCTTTACCAT
Source organism: Microcaldota archaeon (assembly GCA_021827995.1). Classification (GTDB taxonomy): domain Archaea; phylum Micrarchaeota; class Micrarchaeia; order Micrarchaeales; family Micrarchaeaceae; genus JAKATK01. The sequence goes on from JAKATK010000011.1 coordinate 12,172, forward strand.
CGCGACCCACGCCTTGCTGGTCGCGTCGTTTATGTCGACGTGCCTGACGCGGCGCGCCACGGATGACACGTCCGCCCTCTTCGCGGCCTCTCCGAGCGCCACCATGTCCTCTATGTACGCTGCGCCGATTAGCCTGCCGCTTGACGTGACTACTGGTGCTGAAGCCAGGCTGTTCGCCTTTATCACGTACTCTGCCCTGTATATCGGCGTGCCAGGCCTGATCGCGATCTCGCCCCTGCGCATGACATCCCTGACCTTGACCCTGCGCATGAGCGGCGTGTAGAATTCACCGATGTGCGCTGGCGAATCCCTCCTCGTATTAACCTGCGACCTGTATATCGAGTCCTCACCTGATACCAGGCGGGCTAGCGCGATCGCTATCATACCAGCGGGCAGCAGCGCGAGGCTGCCGGTCATCTCAACCACCATTATGGTGACTGCTATGGACACCTTACCGGCGGCGCCGAAGAACGAGAGCATGCCTATCACTGCCATGGCGCCGACCATGTACGGGGGCACAGAGGCAGGGAAGAGGGCACCGAGCGTGAGCGCTATGGAGGCGCCCACGGAGCAGCCTATGAACATGCCTGGAGCGAACACGCCACCGCTGCCGCCAGAGCCTATCGAAGTAGACGTGACGAGCATCTTAGCCAAGGCCAGGATCACGAAGAAGAGCGCCAGCGGCATCCCGTACGTGCCAACGAAGGACTGGAACCCGCTAGTTATGATCAACTGGATCCAGCCGTACCCTACGCCAACGACCTCTGGGAAGGCGAGCGCTACCATGCCTGTCACGACCGCGCCTATGGCAGGCTTGAACGCATTATGCACGCGAAGCCCTGAGAAGAACCCGTGCACATGGTAGAAGACCTTTATGTACAGCCTTGCGAATAGGCCGGTGAACACGCCCACAAGGGCGAAGAACAGCAGGTTGTACGCGCCGAATGTGAAGCCGCTTACGCCTGAACCAGTGCCGAATATTGGGGTGTAGCCCACGAACGCGCCGAATATGGCAAAGCCTATTATGCTGGCTATCACTGCTGGCGCTATCGCCTCGACTTCCATGTCGTGCTTGTATAGTATCTCGCCAGCTAGCAGCGCGCCGCCGAACGGCGCCCTGAATATCGCGCCTATGCCTGCGCCTAGGGCTATCGCTGTTATGGTGCGCTTGTCGCTCTTGCTTATGTTTAGGCGCTTAGATATGGCGTGCCCTATGCCAGCAGCGAACTGCGCCGTAGGGCCCTCCCTGCCGCCGCTGCCGCCGCTGCCTATGAGCAGGGAGGCCGAGACCAACTTGACCACAGAGGCCCTCAGCCTGACCGCGCCGTCCTCGTTGTGGAAGGCCCTTATCACCGCGTCGGTGCCGTGGCCAGCGGTCTCGGGGGCGAACTTGTATACTATTATGCCGGATACCAGCGCGCCGATTATTATGACAAGAGGCAACAGCATGTAGTGGCTTATGCTGAATGTGTAGGTCGGGGTGCCGCCCTCGCCGAGAGGAAGCGGCTGTGCGTAGCCCACGACGTCGCCCATGAAGAACGACGTGGCAAACTGCAGCGAGTAGTAGAATATAACGGTGGAGAAGCCTACGACGACGCCTATGATGGCCCCGATGATCGTCCATCGCTGCGCGCTCGTCATTCTCTTTAGATCCATACCTAGCATGGGAGGCACCGAATGCATTGCATGGCTGCTGGCGCGCCAGCGCTACGGCCAGGCACCTGCACTGATTCGCGTAAAAAGATTAAACACTATGCGTGCCGAGTCACAACTGCCTGGGCGAGCCCCTGCGCCTGCCTGAGCGCCTGCCGTGCAGCGCCTCGTCTATCGAGTAGCGCTCCACCACCATGGCCTTTATCGTGTCGACGTCGCCTATGCCGCTCTGCCTGGCCAGCCGCTCGGCCTGCTTCAGCTTGTTAGCGTACGCGTTGTATGCATCTACGGCTGCGGCGCACGCGTCGCGCTCGTGCGGGTCGCTTATACCGTTGTCCCTAGCTACCCGCCTCTTCTCGCTAGCCGATATGTCGCTCTTTGGCTGGTACAGCGTGGCGTTGAACGCGGCGCATACGCGCCGCACTGCGGTGCTGGCTTCCTTCCTGTCGCTCGCGACAATGCTCGGCTCGCCGACCTCGCTTATGCGCCTTATCATCCACTCGAAGCCGGCGAACTCCATGTGCGCGCTCATCACCAGACTGCCGTCGAGCGAGACGCACGCTATGCCGACGGTCTTGCCAGGGTCAACGCCAACTATTAGGTGCATCAAACCATTGCTGCGCTACCAGATTTCTCGGCAAGGTCTAAAGAGGCTCAGCAGTGACGCCGGCGCGCGAAGACTGCGCAGGGTCACGGGTTGAACACGGTGAAGCCCTTCGAAGTTATCTCGTATGGGGGGGACGCACGCCTGTGGTTGGACCTTCGCATCTTTATTACGGACACGTTGTACTGCGTGTTGCCCTTTACCTGCTCCGAGGTCAGCTTTATTATGCCGTCGAACATGAAGGTGCCGAACAGGCCTATCGACTCGTCCATGATGTCCGATTGGGTCTCCATTGTTATTATGCTCGTCACGCCGAGGTTCCTGAAGTTCTCTATCAGCGTGTTGACCGACCTGGTGAACACCCTGTCGTCCTCGGCTATCGGCCTCAGCGTAGTTATGGAGTCGAGAACCACGATCTGCGAGTTGTTCGACTTTATGGCCTTGTTCAGGCCGGCCACGAAAGCCTGGAAGGCCTCCCTTGAGCTGAAGGCGTTTATCGCCTGCTCCTCGTGTATGTTTATCACGTTATTCTGTATCAGGTCGTCCAGGTCTGTGAAGTACGTGTAGGCGCCCCTTATGTTCTCGATGAGCGAGCCCCTGCTCTCCTCCAGGGTTATGTAGCAGCTAGGTATGTTGACGTTCGCGTTCCTGTAGAGCATCTCGAACGACATGAGCGTCTTGCCGGTGCCGGCGTCGCCGGCCAGCATCACCTGGTTGCGCTGGGGTATGCCGCCGTACAGGAGGGCGTCGAGGCCCATTATGCCGGTGCTGATGCGCCTGACCGAACCGTCGCCGGACACATACTCGAACGTCAACTCATCCCCTCTCGGCGAGGAACAGGACGTTTATGCCTTCAGGAGTTATCTCGTAGGGCGCGGTGGAGAAGCTGTGGCTCGAGCCGCGCATCTTCACCACCTCGAGGGACAGCGTCCTCGACTCGGTATCCGCCGCGCCGCCGGCGTACATGACTATTATGCCGTCGTAGAGGAAGAACTCCGGAAGGAACAGGAGCCTGGACTTCTCCGCGATCTCGAGCTCGCTCGTGACCAGAGTGGTCACACTGCTGCGGCGCAGCGCTGATACGAGGTTCATGGTCATGTTCCTGTACTCGAGCGTGTCCTTTATGAGAAGCCTCATCACAGACACTGAGTCCAGCGCGACCCTGCTTGCGTGCGCCGAGCTTATGATGGATTCTATCTCGGTCACCAGCTTGCCGAACGTGTAGGACGAGCTGTCCGCATCGCGGCGCACGTATACTCCGGTATCGGATGCACCGAATATGACCAGCTTCTTCTCCTTTATGAGCTTGTCTATGTCGGTGAACGATGGGAACGCGGACTTGACGTTCTCTATAAGGTTCTCCGCGTCCTCCTCTAACGATATGAAAACGCCGCTGTTGCCCTCCTTGGCGCCCTTGTATAGGAACTCGAAGCACATCAGGGTCTTGCCTGTGCCTGGGCCGCCTGCCAGTATTACCTGGTTGCCTGCTGGTATGCCCCCATCGAGCATCTTGTCCACTCCGGATATGCCGGTCTTTACTCTAGGTTTCATTCTAAATCGCCCAACCCATCGGAGCGCTTGACCGCACGACCAACCGTGCTTTTGAATCGGCCAGCAGCCGCTCCAATGCTGGCATATATCCGGGCAAAGGCTTTTAATATTGAGTTCCGCTGCGCGATAGACAGGTATACCAGTAATGGCACGGCACGGGCCACTCCCGAATCCGGTTTAACGGTGTGAGCGCTGAATCCAACACGCTTTGGCGTGGGATGGACGCGTGCCGAAGAGCAAGAAAAAGGCGTATAAGCATGGATGACGATATAAATGACATGGATTCAGCAATGGCGTATGGATTCGGGCCCTATCCCGGTGCAAGGCGCCGATTAGAGATAGATTCGCGGTTCGATCCCTCGAAAGCGTTCTACAACCTGCCCCTAGAAAAGTCGGTAGGATTATATGAAGAGGTCAATAAAAAGGTCGGGTTAATACCGGCGCTTTCATGCAGGGCCGAGAGTGCCGGCATGAAGGCAACTTGGGCGGATGCAGGGAGCGCGGCAAATGAACGCGATCGATGTGGCGACATGATGGATATGCAGCTATCCGTGAGGCAATACTGCTGCGGCAGATGCGGTCTGCGGTTCGACAGGAACGTGAACGCGTCGATAAACATACCGCACATGACAACTGCAGTGGGGCAGATGGGAAGCCACGCTCGGGGAGATGGCGTAAGACCACAATATGAAGCCGTCATCGGAGAACTGGGATCTGGTAAAACACACCACTTATTGGATGCAGTGGTTGCATGAACGCGGGGGAAGCCAGCACAGTTTACTTGTTGGAGATGCCGCTAGCGCTGCGGCAGATATTGTGTGGGCGATCGAATAGGCGGTTCTAGGCGTCACAGCCGGGGCGGAGAGCTGATAAGCATAGGCGAGGAGCTCTCCATGAACGCGAGGTCGGCCATAGCATCCGGCCTCCTCAAGAGGGAGATGCACGCCGACAGGAAGGCTTACAAGCGATACCTGAGGGACTTTTACTACGAGCGCTTCATGCGTGTGCGCGTACCGCTGCTGGCCTACGCACCCAGGATCGCATACGGCCTGGCCTTGGCGCTTGTCCTCGGGCTTGCCACAAGCGCGGTGCTAGACGATGGCGTTTTCTTGCTCGTATTCCTGTCGTTCTACGCGGCGTACGTGGCTGCGCTGGCAGCGCACTCGGCACTGATGAGGCTGCGCTTCGGCAGCGGCGCGGTCAGGGTTAGCTCTGTCATTGATGCCGGCGTGCCTGGTCGGTTCGGGGTCGCGGAGCGGTCCGTGGACCTCGACAATTACATAGCGCAGAAGCCGAACAGGAACGTCTTCGTGTGCGGCACCTCCGGGGTCGGCAAGACCTTCCTGACGAGGTACCTGCTGGAGCGCTCTCCGGCGCGCAAGGTGATCTTCAACTTCAAGCCGAACGACCACTATCTCAAGCTGGGCTACCGCGTAGCTGACATCGGGTCGGCCAGGCCGAACCCGTTCACAGACGCCGAGGGCTTCGTGAACGCCTTCCTGATAACCTTCCCGGTAAACTCGATAGGCATAACTGCGCAGTACGTGCCGATACTGCTGCGAAGGATCGCCGAGAGTTCAGGCTCCTGGCAGGAGTTCGACGAGGCGCTGGACAGGGCCATAGCCGGCACAAGGGACAGGCTGCAGCTGAGCGCGCTGCTTTACGTCAGGGAGCACATGAGGCCGCTATCGAGCGACAGGTCATACAGCGTAGATATCGGCGCAGGCGACGTGGTGCTCGACTTTTCAGGCATGAACGAGGACGCGAAGAACTTCTATGCGGAGATAATGCTGCGTCATCTCTGGAGCGAGCTCTCGTCCGGCCGGCACGGCCGCGACACGCTTGTCTGCATAGACGAGGCCCACAGGCTGCTGAACCAGTTCGAGCGATACGAGAGCGTGTACGCGCGCATGGCCAGGGAGATGACAGCCTTCGGCATGCTCTGGGCCTCATCGCAGAACTTCACTGACATGCGCGAGGACGTGAGGAACCAGTTCGCGACGCAGTTCTGCTTCAACACTAGCAATCCGGAGGACCTCAGGGCTCTGGCGCTGATAGACAAGAAGCTTGCGTGGTCGGCGTCATCGATGCCCCTGCACTTCTTCACCGACGCTAGGTACGAGTGGGTCCATTACGTGGTGCCGGAGTTCGTGCTGTACTACGAGCCCGCCGACAGGCAGCTGGAGCCCGCGCGGGCTATGGCTGAGACCGCTGAGCGCGGCACAGGCCAAGCAGCTAGGATAGATTACAAGGCAGAGATAATGCAGGAGCTCAGGCGCCGCGGCGGCGCGTACGTGACCAGACTGGCAGGGGTGATAGCAGCTAAGTACGGCATCGGCAGGGACCTGGCCAAGCTGCATGCTAGGAAGGCGCTCTTCGAACTGGTCAACTGCGGCGACGTTGCGCGAATGAGGGTGACCGCTATGGGCAGGTCGTATGTCCTGTACTACCTGCCGAGCGCAGGCGAATCAGGCCTGCACAAGTACATGCAGCGTTTTGTGGTGGCTATGCTCAAGGCGAACGGGATAGAGCCGGCCGCGGTCAGCTCGGTCGGCGAGGCCGTGGCCGACGTAAGCACGGAGCGCTTCGATGTCGAGATAGAGACCGGCCTCAAGGCCAGCACAGCTGACCTGCGTGCCAGGATAGGCAGGTCCGGCAGGCTGACCGTCATAGTCGTGCCCAACGGCGACATCGCCGAACGGTACCTGAGGCTGGGATTGCGAAACACAGAGGTGGCAACGATGGCCGGCTTCGAGGAGCTGCTCAAGAGGCGCCTGCTGAATGCGTAGTGATTCGATGACGATGCGCACGCTGAACAGGCTCAACAACAGCGCGATGGCCGCGCGTATAGGGCTGTGCAGGCCGATGGATGCATCGGAGCTGGCCAAAGCGCTAGCTGCGATCGGCGAACGCAACAAGCGCGCGCGCATGGCGCAGCTCCTAGACTACGGATCTGTTGTGAGCGAGACGCACTTGAGGGGTGCGTACCTCAACGCGCTGGTCGCCTTCGAGGAACGTACCAACATAGCGCGCACGCTCGCGATGGAGACGCTGCTCTTCGCTGCAATGACCAGGCAGATATCCGTGGCCGTGGAGCGGCTGGGCGCCAAGCCCGGCAGGATGCTAGTACTGATGTGCAGCGACAGGCGCACGTACGACTGGTGCGCGCGCCTGCTCGGGGGCTGCTCTGCTTTCAGGACTACCGGGACGCACGAGAGAGCAGCGGCGAGGGCGCTCGGTGTAGCTGGCATAGGCGCAGAGGCAGTGCTTGGCGCGATGTCAATGGCGCGGCTGCGGGACTAGCACGCTGCGAATTGGCGGCTACTCCCTGTTAGCGCGGCCGCCGGCCCCTGCGGCCTTATCCTGCGGCGTCTTTCTGAGCATGGTCCGGTACGCAGACTTGTACGCGCTCTCGGTATCGACGCCGTGCTCCTGGAAGTACGTGAAGAAGCGCATGTCACCGCCGGTCCAGGCAAGATCCCTGGAGTAGTGCACCTCTCTCGGCATGCTTATCGGCTTGTCGCTGACCGTGGCCCTGCTGAAGTCTATTATGTATGGCTTGCCGTCCTTGACCATTATGTTGGCCTCGTGCAGGTCTCCGTGGTCTATGCCTGCGCCGCGAAGGCGCGCCACGTCTGTGATCAACTGCGCGAACACCTTCTGCTGGTCCCTTATCTTAGAGTTGTACAGCAGGTCTGCTGGCTCAGTGGAATAGCCGATGAACTGCATCACTATGACGCCGCCTCGGTGGGCCACTGGCCTGGGCACGCTTACGCCGGCGTACCATGCCCTGCGCAGTATGGTCCACTCCTTTTCAGGGCTGACTGCGGCAGTGTCGCCGTTGCCGCGCTCGCTCCTGTACACCTTGACAGCCACGAACTCGCCGGCTTCCTTGGACTTCCTGCCGCTCTGGGTGACAAACAGGTAGCCATCGGCGCCGCTGCCTATGAGCTTGAACCTTGTGCCTATGTAGCCGTCATCTGCGAGCCTCCTGAGCGATGCCATGCATCCGTCAATGAACTTATCGTCGACGAAGAGATCGTTATCGATGGTCTCCCTGAGCCTCTTGAAGTTTAGCCATGAGCCCTCTTTGGACCGCGCAGCGTCCTCGTCGGCCTCGACCGCCTTGTTGTGAGCACGCGCCATCTCGACCATAAGCGTCACTCCGGATCTACCCCATATGATAATTGCCGGTACGCTTTTAAATACCTGACGCGCAGGCAGCGGAGGTGCCGCGGCTATACGGTTTCGGCCGGCTGGTAGAGCTCATTGAGCGTAGAGCGTATCAGCGCGGCCTTCTTTGCGCCTATCTTATCTACACAGGTCAGCTCGGCCGTGCCGGCCTCGGCTATGGCCCTGACGCTGCCGAAGCGTAGCAGCAGCGACCTGGCGAGCTTCGGCCCTATGCCGGGTATGTTGGCCACGATGGCCTCCTTGGACTCTGCGCCGCTACGCGCCCTAGCTGCGCCCTTGACCGATGGCAGCCTCTCTCTAGTGTCCTGCTCCTGAGCTGCTATGCTGACCAGCAGCGATGCGGTCTCCTCTATGCTCTCTGACTCTATGACGCAGATGCCGAACCTGACATAGAGGGCCACGATGGCGCCGGTTATGGACCTGCGGCGCAGCAGGAAATCGGACTTCTGGCCCTCGAGCAGGAGCATTGGGAACTCGTATGCTTCCCTGAGCCGCGAGGCCTGGTCGAAGAGCCTGCCGCTTATCAGGGAGCTCTCGAAGTCGCGCACTGTCTTGCGCTCCACGCATATACGGCTCGACACTATGTAGTCGCCGACTGGCACGGTCCTTAGGGTCACGACAGCGCCTAGGCCCTCCAGGCCGCTTAGCAACTCTGCGTTCCTCTCGCGCTGGTCCACGACGATCTGCGGTGCGGGCATGTCACGCCCTGGAAAAGCCGATGTCCCTCATCAGTATGAGCTGCTGCTGGCCGGCAGAGCACGCACCTAGCCTCTGCACGAAGATGAGAGTGTTGCCGCTCGGCCCGGAAACCAGCCTGACTGGCATTGAGTAGGATGCCAGCCTGCTCGTTATCTGTATCGGCTGCTTCGTCAGAGCCTCGGGGCTGCCCAGCGGCCCAAGGTATTCGATGTCGAGGCCGGCGCTGCCGCAGGTAGACAGCGCCTGGAACGACAGGTTGGCGTTTATGTAGTAGACGCCTCCCGACTGTATGTAGCTTCTGGTCTCGTTGGGGTTCTGGTATGGCGCCGACACCGCAATGCTGCCGTACGGCGTGTTATTGTTTATCGGGGTCCAGAAAAGCGTTCGGGTGCCGTTTACCAGGTAGCTCACTTCCTGCCAGTCGGTGAGCAGCGGGTATGCGTTGAAGCTCTTGTACAGCGTCGCAGAAGCCCGCGTGGTGTTGAACGCAAGCGTGTAGTTATCGTAGTATGAGTAGTTGCCGAAGACAGACGACAGTAATGAGGTCATGATGCTGGCAGTGCTCTGGTTGTACGCCAGCAGGTTGACAGTAACGAACGCGGTCCGGTAGTTGTACGGTGACACGAGCAGCAGAACCGACTGGTTTATCGGGTTGCTGGTCACCGGCGACGGCGGGAACGCCGGCGTACCGTTGTACTCAAGGTCGGTGGCCAGCTGTATGAGCGGTACGTTGTAGAGCGTCAGCTCCTGCGTGGTGTTGAACCGCGTGAGGTCGCCGCCCACTATTGGCACGTGCGACGCAGTCTGGTAGTACATGGCCTGGCCGGCGAATAGAGCCGGCTGCGCCGCATACGGGTTCGGCAGCACTGGAAGCGGCAGCAGGGAGAAGCTCGTGGTGGCGTTGCCTGACCTAGAGTAGTTGGCTAGAGCCGCGCCCAGCTCGCCGTAGAAGCTCGGTATGCTGGCGTTCGTCGTAACCTGGTTGAGGAGCGGCGCGCTCAGCGCCATGCCGTTGCTCTCCACGAGCAGTATCGCAGTGACTACGACTACGGCCAGCGCGCTCTTCTTGAGGCGGTCCGGCCCATCGCGCATCATCGCCAGCAGGTCGCTGAAACCGAACGCGGCCATTATGGCAATGGCCATGCTGAACACTAGGTAGAACCTGTCCGGCTCGCGTATTATGTTGAGTGGGCCTAGATCGTGGTACAGCACGTACAGCCCCGCAGCCGGGCCCATGGCCAGCAGGCCGAATATTGCGGCAAGGCCGAGCCAGAGGTAGCTGCGCTTGTAGCCCGTGTACAGGCCGAGAGCTACGAGCGCTATGACCGTGTAACCTATGTAACCTATGCGCTCGCCGGGGTCCGCGGCGAACACCGACGGGAAGTAGTTGGCCGGGTTACTGTCGAAGATGCCGTTGAAGTAGCTCGGTATGAAGAACGAGGCCGGCGGTATGCTCCACGTGGCATCGTTCTGCAGCTGGTTGCCGTAGTTGGCCTGCGAGAGCGCGCCGGGCTGCGATATCGTCTGGAGTATCGGCAGGAAGCCCCACGAGCCCAGGACCAGCGCTATTACTACAGCTAGGAACTCGTACTTCCGCGTGGCCTTGCTTAGCACAAGCGCACGGGTGTGCTTGAACAGCGCGTATGCGATCAGGATGAGCGACAGCACCATCGACAGCTCTATGGACTGCTCGACGTCGCCCATGAAAGAGACAAGGACGAACGAGACGCCGAGGCCGACCGCAGGGACCAGCTTGCGATCGTCGTGGAGCAGCCTGAGGAAGAAGTACACAGACAGCGGTACCCAGCCGATGTATATCCAATCTATGTGCCCGTACGCCTGCGCTATGTGGAACGAGCTGAACGTGAAGATTAGGCCAGCGACGAACGACGCTGGGCCGTTCTTGACGACGTAGTCACTGAGCACGTACATGCACAGGCCGGACAGAGCTACGCCGATGAGCAGCATGATATTGTAGGCAAATGGTATGCTGACCAGTTGGAATGGGAGCGACAGCAGGGAGGCCAGGGGCGCCATCGTCTGGTAGGCTAGGTTCGCGCCTATAGGCACATAGACCATGTTCGTGTGGTATATGCTGGTGTGCAGCGTGAACAGTGCATAGTTGACCCACCAGATGTCCCACAGGTTCTGGTACGTGTCGCCGCCTGTGCCAGGCGCGTATGTAGTTATGTTGCCCATGAGCGGCTCGAACACAACTACAGATAGCGCTAGGTATACGATGAACAGCAGCAGCATTGTCCTGAAGCCTGGGCTCTTGAGCAGTGATACGGCGGCACCGGTCAGGGCGCTGGCTCTCGGACCGGCCTCTGCCTTCGGCTCCGCCATTGCAACGCTGGTATCGGCCGCCGCATCCATGAACGCACCATTATTGCAGGCGCAGTACGACGAGAATCTGGCTGCGCTCAATATTGCCGCGGCAAGACTTTTATTACTTGGCTGACGTTTTTATTATTGGAGCAGCACGAAAAGCACGGCTGCGATCATGAAGGCACAGCAATGCGACGCGGACCGCGGCACGCTCCAAAGGCTCTATATATTACCGATGGCGCAACTCTATCGGTGTGGCCATGGTTGATGACATTCTAGTTGTAGGTTCCGGGCCAGCTGGCCTGACAGCTGCAATATACGCATCACGGGAGGGTTTCAGCACGTCTGTCGTAGAGGGCGCCTCGCCCGGCGGCCAGCTGCTGCTGACCACCGTGATAGAGAACTATCCCGGATTTGCCGAGGGTATAAGCGGCCCAGAATTAATGGATATATTCAGGAAACAGGCCGAGCGCTTCGGCGCTAAATTCATAGGCGGTGAAGCGACCGATCTGGACCTGTCCAAGAGGCCTTTCGTGGTCAAGATTGGCGGCTCTACGCATGAGGCCAAGTGCCTGATCATAGCGACCGGTGCCTCGCCGAGATGGCTCGGCATACCGTCGGAGCAGAGGTTCATCGGCAAGGGCGTGAGCAGTTGCGCTACCTGCGACGGCGCCTTCTTCAAGGGCAGGGATGTCATAGTGGTTGGGGGCGGCGACACAGCGATGGAGGATTCCACGTTCCTGACAAGGTTCGCGAAGAGCGTCACGATAGTGCACAGGCGCGACAAGTTTAGGGCGAGCAAGATAATGCAGGACAGGGCGCTCTCGAACCCGAAGATAAGGGTCATCTGGAACAGCGCCGTAGAGGAGATACGCGGCGACGAGAAGGTCAACGGCGTGACGATAAGGAACCTGCTCACCGATGAGCTGACAAGGCTGGATGTGCAGGGGGTCTTCGTAGCGATAGGCTACGCGCCGAACACCAAGTTCCTAGAGGGCAAGCTGGAGCTGGACGATAATGGTTACATAAAGGTCAGGGACGAGGTCCACAGCGCCATAACTGGGGTTTTCATCGCCGGAGACGCGGCCGACCCGGTATACAGGCAGGCGGTGTCTGCTGCGGGCAGCGGCGCAAAGGCCGCGATAGCGGCCAGGGAGTACCTGCAGAGCCTCGGGTAGCTAGAACAGCTTTTTCTGCCCCTTCATGCTTACCAGCGATGAGACCCTGACGCCCAGCTTGTTCACCGCTTTCGTCGGATCCACGCCCAACGAGAGCTCCACGGCCGTATCGAGGACTACTGCGGCAGAATCTGTGTAGTGGTTTAGGCTGATGCTCTTCGTGCGCACTGTGAAGTCGCCATAGCGCACCTTTATGGTAACGGTCTTGAACAGGACGCCTTGCCTGGTGACCTCGCCGGAAACCTGGCCGGAAAGGTCGGTGATCGTGTTCCTGAGCGCCACTGCGTCTCCTGCGTTTATCCTGACGGCCCTCTCCCTGCCGATTGAGAGCGCGCCGGTGTTCTCGACAACGCGCTCGGTCTCCCTTCCGTTGGCTATCATGTGCATGTAGGTGCCGACCTCCCCGAACTCTCCGACCAGCATGGTCGCGCTGGCCCTGGCGAGCTTGTCAACCGTGTCTAGGCCCATCGATGCTAGCTTCTCGCTCAGCTTCCTGCCTATGCCGGGTATGTCATCGACGCTCTTGCCGGCGAGGAAGCCGGATAGCTCAGGCTCCGGTACCACGCGCAGGCCGTCCGGCTTCGCGGAGTCGCACACCATCTTGGCGAAGGTCTTGCCGGAGCTTATGCCTATCGTGCACGGCAGACCTATGGAGGACCTCACCTCCGCCTTTATCGACCCTGCCAGCTTCGTCGCCTCCGGATAGCCCATGTCACCGACATCGACCGCGAACTCGTCTATGCTGTCCGATTCGGTCGCGTAGCCGCGCGACCTGACGAGCGCGGATAGCTTCGCCGAAATCCCCTCATAGTAGGCGTCATCAGGCGGCACGTAGCCCAGATCCTTGCACAGCTTCAGCGCCTCGGTCATCGGCATGGCGCTGTGTATCCCGTACTTCCTGGCCTCGTAGTTGCACGTCTGCACGACGCCGCGCATCCTGTGCTCCGGCGGCGAGGTGCCGACAACGAAGGGCTTGCCTGCCAACTCAGGATGGCGCAGCTCCTCGCACGCCGCGAAGAAGTAATCCATGTCTATGTATATCACTACCATCGCTATGCCATTTATTTTATACGCTGCGCTGCTTAAAATTGCATCGCAGGTCTGTGGTCAGCATGACAAGGGACTACGCGTTCGCAGGGAGTTTCTACCCCAAGGCGCCGAACGAGATTTCAGGGCTAGTGAACGCGTACATCGAAAAGGCCAGGATCACGAATGCGGCGACCGCGGAATTCATATCGTGTGTAGCTCCGCACGCTGGCTATGTCTACTCCGGCAGCGTCGCCGGTTACACATACAGGGCGCTCTCGCTGAACAAGAAGCTTGGAGCGGCAGACACGGTAGTGCTGGTAGGGCCCAACCACACAGGTTATGGCACGCCGGTATCTGTATCAATGGAAGACTGGAAGACGCCATTGGGCGTGGTTAGAAACGATCTTGACTTCTCCCGCGCCATGGTTGACAGCTCTGATATGCTTAGCGAGGACGAGGCTGCACACGCTTACGAGCATTCGATAGAGGTGCAGCTCCCGTTCCTGCAGACAGTCGCAAGTGGCAAGAGGTTCGCTTTCGTGTGCATGGGCGACCAGAGCCCAGATTACAGCGCGGCACTGACCGAGGCGATAACGAACGCAGAGAAGGCACTGCGGCGGCATGTGATTGTAATAGCGAGCTCGGACTTCGACCACTACGAACCAGCGGACGTGGCCAGGGGCAAGGACATGAAGCTCATAGAGGCGCTCAAGGTCATGGACCATGCCATGTTCAACAGGCTGGTGGAGGAGCTCGATGATTCCGCATGCGGTTTCGGGCCAATAACAGTGGCGCTGCTCTACGCGAAGGCGCATGGCGGAAAGCGCGGGGATCTACTGCGCTACTCGAATTCCGGCGAGGCTACAGGCGACAGCTCAAGCGTTGTGGCATACGCTTCCATGACATTCGTATGACCTCGTAACTGTGTCGTATTATCCATGGCCGCTGTATGCCCTGAGAAGCGCATCGGTGGTCTCCGTGACTTCACCGAGGCTCATCTCGGCCATGACCCTGCCGCCAAGGAAGCCCAGGGGCAGGCCGTGGCCTATGTAACCGGCAGAACAGAGCATGTCTGGATTCCCACTGCACGCGCCGAGGAACGGCATGGAGATTACGCGAGAGCCCGCCTGCTCCACCAGGGGCATGCTCGGCCTTACCTCGATCACGCCGGCAAGCATTCGTATGATGCGGTTAACAACCGGCACTGGCCTGAGCGGCACGGCCATCCTGCCGCTCCACGCAAACTCTATTTCGCGGCCGCGCAGTGATGGGAAAAGCTTCACCAGCACCGAGTAAGTGCTGGCTATCCTCTTCGGATTCGGCGCGTCGCTCTGCGAAGACGAGAGCGTCCCGCCGCCGTCTATCATCACCCTGCCGTCTGTGGTCGTCCTCATGAAATAATAGTCGCGGGCCATGTTCCACACGAGAGCGTTCTTCATGCCAAGCGCCTTCATCGAGTCGTCATCGAGCCTTTCAGTTGCGAGCGCGTTTTCGCGCAGCGCAACGATCCTGTTTTTTAGTACGCCGAGCTGCCCCGTGTAAGACTCCGTCGCGACTATGACCTTTCTTGCTCTCACAGCGCCGCTGTCGGTCTCGAGCATGAAGCCGCCTTTCTCGCTTTTTATCTTATCGACATTGGTTCTCTCGAATATGCTGCCGGTCGATTTGTGGATTTCTTTTGCCAGGCCATGCACAAAGGCCGCGGGATCCATCTGTGCGCACTTCTCGTATTTTAACGCCCCGACCACAGTATCGCCAACGGCCAGACGCTCCCTTATCTGCTTCGCGTCCAGTATCGAAGTCTCTACCCCGCAATCCTCTGCGGCCGCATGCTCTCTCTCGAGGAACTTGAGATTTGAGGGTCTATCGACCACATCGAATGCCGGCCCGGGCACGAAATCGCATTCGATGCCAAGGCGCGTAGACAGATTCCGGATTTGACTGATGGCTTCGCCGGTGGCGCGCCATACGAACTCTGTGCGCGCTCTGCCGCACTTCGCTATGGACTGCCATATGTCCTCCTGCTCTATTCCTGGGACGAGAGCGCCCATGGAATGCCCGGTGGACCCTCCTGCTATGCTTCCCCTTTCTAACAGCGCGAAGTCCGCTCCCTTCTCTTTGAGGCGGTAGGCGGCGGACACGCCGGTGATGCCGCCGCCGATTATGGCAATCTCGGTCTCTAGGTCACCGGTTAAAGCGTCGAATGTAGGTCCGGTATGGCTCAACCATATAGATTTCTCGGTTATTGGCATGGCATCACCTGAGGTCCATGGACATCCAAAAGGCGATGTTCTTGCCGTCGTTAGAGTAGTACCTATCGTTATAGCCGCACTTCCTGAAACCGGCCTTCTTGTAGAACTCGTCCATGTTGCCGGCAGAAGGCGCCTCAGCGATCAGGCACCTATAGTCGGACCTCTTCGCTCTTGCTCTACTTATCAAGAAGCTTACAAGCTTAAGGCCCAGTCCGTGCCCTCTGTGTTCGGGCCTTATGAATATGTCCAGTATCTGTATTGTTTCGTTCCAGTGATTGTATATCAGCCCGGTGAAACCCACCACCACAGAGCCATCCACCAGTAGGAACATCTCGGAATCCTTCGATGAGATCGCTGCCCTCCAGTCCCTATTCGTTTCGAACTCGTACTTCCTGCTCATGTCGGCCACTGCACGCAGGTCAGTGGGAACCGCCTTTCTAATGCGCATGCGGCATCACTGCACGGTGCCGATGCCGGCAAACTCGCCGTCAGAGTAGAAAACGAACCTACCAAGCTCCCTGGTATCGTTGAAGCTCTCCACAGCTATCTTCTTCGCGAGGCTTAGCTCAGCGACTAACGCGTTGAGCGGTTTTGCCGTGCCGTGCGGGCTTTCCATGCCTGTGACCGCATCTACGTACTTGAGTACTCGAAGCCCCTTGCATGGTATGTCCATGCCGTTGAATCTTATGCTGAGCTTCTCGCCTAGTTTCTTCGTTAGGAAGATCCTAGCCGTTATGGTGTTTCTCGACGTTGGGCAATACTCTGCACCGCATATCAGCGAACCCCTGAGCCCCCCATTAACCGGTTTGTCCACGCCTATGGCCACGTTCTCCCCGGCCTTGGCACTGCTGACCCGTTTCCCCTTGACGACAATAGACTTTATCCTTATGGCTACCCTGTCCGTAGCCAGGCAGGCTTCTTCGCCAGTTCTGAGCTTACCTTTTATTATCCTGCCGGCGATTAGGCGCTCCTTTCCATCGAGAACACCCTGGACCAGAAGCCTGAGCGGCCCTGATGCGTCAGCGCTGGAAGCTTTCGACGCGGAATAAAGCGCGTCGAGTAGCGACATGCCGCCATACCAGCCCATGCGCTTGCTACAATTTACTAGATTTTCGCCGGTATAAGCTGATATAGGTATGAATTTGACGTTCCTTGTTTCGAAGCCTATCGCGGTTATAAAGCCGGATAGCGATTCCTTGATTGCCTCGAAGCTGGCCTCCGAGTAGCCGACAAGGTCCATCTTGTTGACCGCCACGACGAGGCCGTCTATTCCGAGCATTCTTGCAATGAAAAGGTGGCGCTTGGTCTGGTCGCGTATGCCTTCTCCGCTCTTTGCAGAAACGAGCAGAAGCGCGGTGGAGGCGTAGGACGCGCCGCTTATCATGTTCTTTATCAGTTCCTCGTGCCCCGGAACGTCGATGAATGAGAATGTGGTTCTGCGGTACTGCATCTCGGCCCTGGTCACGTCTATTGTCAGGCCGCCCTCGCGTTCCTCGTGGAAACTGTCCAGTATGAACGCAGGCTCGAAGTCCCTGTGGAGCCGCTTGCTGTAGGTTTCGGCTTCCTTTATCCTTGTCTTTGTAACAGAGTTCGTCAGGATGAGTAGGTTTCCTATGAGTGTGGACTTGCCGTGGTCCTTATGGCCCAGCAGCGTTATGTTCCGGACCGTCATGCAACCACGCGCTCACATGTACCCGAGCTGCCTGAGCCTCTGCATGACATACTCGTTTTCTTTGTCCATGCTCCTGCCCGAACGCTCCTCCACCTTGGTCGTCTCGAGTTCCTTTATTATGTCTGTGACGCTCTTCGCATTGGATTTTACCGGAACTGTGCAGTGCGTGCATCCTAGGCTCCTGTACCTGAAGCCGTTCCTTGACAGGTACAGCGGGTTTATGGGTACGCGCTCCTGCTTTATGTAGTTCCAAACGTCAATCTCGTTCCAGTCCAGAAGTGGGTGCACCCTCACGTGCCCTCCGACGTCCATCTTAGAAGCGTAATCGTCCCACAACTCGGCCGGCTGGTCCTTGTAGTTCCATCTGAATTTCTCATCCCTCGGGCTCATGTACCTCTCCTTGCTCCTTATCCCGTGCTCGTCCCTCCTTATCGAGACGATTAGCGCGTCAAAGCCATGCTCCTTCATGACCTTCTTGAGCGTTTCCGGCTTGTTCTTCCCGCAGCATGCCGATCCTATGGCGTCCGGCCTGATTTCGCTGTGCGCTACGATGAGGTCTAAGCCCCACTTCTTCGTCAGATACTCCCTGAACGCGTACGTCTCTGGGAAGTCTATCCCATTGTCTATATGTATTACCGGGAATGGCACCTTGCCTAGGAAGGCCTTCCTCGTCAGCGCGAGCATTGTAGTAGAGTCCTTGCCCATCGACCAGAGCGCAGCCACGTTCTTGAACTTCATGTTCGCTTCTCTTATGATGTATATGCTGCGCTCCTCAAGCGTCCTCAGGTTTTGTTTTATCATGCTATCCACTCATCGTAATCCTTGTTTGTGTTAAGCAGCCCCTTCAGGTATATCGTAGCTCCGACCAACCTGTTTCCGTCTTTAATTGTTACTGGTATTCTGAATAGTGGCGCGTACATTGAGTCGTATATAATCGCGTACGCCGCGACCAGGTCCTTCTTGGACTTCAATTTCCTGGGGTAGAAGACCTTGTAGTACTTTGCATCGCTCCGAATAAGGTACCTGCGAAAGGCCTCCCAGTGCTTCCTGTCTGGATTTGCTTGCAGGTCTTTCACAGCCGTGCTATCCTTTGTCGCTCTTGCCATAGAATCAACAACTATGCATAATTACATTTATTATAGATAATTAAGTATAAAAGGCTTGCGTCAGAAATTACAATGGTCAAATGCGGGTCAAGGGAAAGGACAGGGTTACGTTCACTTCGGTATCCATACCGACAGCGCTGTTCAAGAAAACGGAAAAGCATATAGAGGGTACCGGATTCCCTTCGGTGTCTAGCTACGTGGCGTTCCTTCTCAGGATGATACTGAGCGACAGGAAGACCTCGGACAGGTCAAATTACGAAACGGAGATGATAAAGAAGCGGCTAAGGGAGCTAGGTTATCTCTGAACACCTGCCCGGATTTGTTATGGCGCCGGATCACTCTGCTCTTCCGCGTCTTTACTTGCCGGCACTCTTCATGCCTTTGAGGAACGATAGGACCTCGCTCGCATGGCCGTTCGCACGTACCCTATCGAACGCCTTGACTATGATCCCATTGCTGTCGATTATGTACGTGTTCCTGAGCGTGCCCATGCCGAAAACGCCCCTCGAGCCGTACGCCCCGTAGGCCTTTATCACCTCGCTGCTCGGGTCGGATAGGAGCAGAATCCTTAGGCCGTACTTGCTGCAGAACCTGCTGTGCGAGTCAAGGTCATCCTTGCTAACGCCGACCACTGTGGCGCCCATCCCGGCTATCCTGTCGAACTGCTCCGTGAACTCCTTGGCTTCTATGGTACAGCCAGGGGTGTCGTCCCTCGGGTAGAAGTATAGGACAAGCGTCTTGCCCCTGAATTCCTGCAGGTTGTGCAGTTTTCCATCGCTACCGCGCAGGCTGAATGCTGGAGCCTTGTCACCCTCTTTCATTCAATCACAGTCTGCATTCTTTGCCACTTTTGTCATTATCGCACCACAATAGATTAAGCTTTTGCTTCCACTGATTCCTGTTATAGGTAGTGGCATGAGGCTAGGACTGCTCGGTAAGCTCAGGGGCAACCAGGTCGTTATAAGCGCGATAAACGTCAACTGGAAGGGCGGGGTACACAGGCTTGACGGCGTCACGAGCAAGAAGCATACCGTCGAAATAGAGATACCGTTCGCGAACAAGAAGGGCGAGGGCGTGCTCATGTTCAAGGCCCAGGAGAAGAAACCAGAGATAATAACCGCGATAAGCGTCCAGCAGCCGTTCAGGCTACTTGACGTCTCGCCGAAGCCACCGGTCGAGGTCAAGGAGGGCGAGCGCGTCAGCTTCAAGCTCAGGATAGGCCTGCCGGACTACGGCTACAACGGACCGCTGAACCTGACCTTGGGGGCTGCGGCGCAGGAGATGGTGATGCTTGAGCTGCCGAAGGTTGTACTGAAGCGCGGCGAGCGTAGCGTAGAGGTGGAGAATCCCCGCTCCATCATCAGCGTGCTGAAGAACGGAGTCTTCCAGCACAGCGTGCAGCTGTACAAGGCGCTCAGCTACAACGATCGGGTCGGTAGCATCAAGGTGGGTGCGCCGTTCAGCCTGGTAAGCTCAGAGCCCAAGACGCCGTTCAGCATAGACGACCCGAACAGCTACATCGTCTCGCTCTGGATACAGGCTCCGGACCACAACTACGCCGGGCCGCTCGTGATAGAGCTGGGATGAGAGGCGGACCTTCCTATCAGCGCGAACTTGGCCAGCATGGCCTCAAGCTGTATGCGCTCGTTGGCGCCCTCGGATATGCGGAAGTCGTACTCGCCTAGCTCGGCCATTATGCTCAGCTTGGCGTGCTCGTCCAGGTTCATGCCCGGGACCTCCCTGTAGCACTGCGTTATTATGTCGTCAGCACCGAAGCCGTGCTTGAGGAGCAGGTTGTAGAGCTCGTCCCTTGCATGGTCGAAGTCCCCGGAGATCGCGTACCTTATCATCGCGGCTATCTCCTTCGGTCTGGTTCGCGCCGCTATGTCGTAGATGCGTGACTCCGTTATCTTCGTGCTCTGCATGGCGGCGCTCTGCAGCATGTTGGTCAGCTTCCTCAGGTCGCCCTCGCCGACGTATATGAGGGCGTCTACTGCATTGTCGTCAATTTCCAGGTTCTCACCCTTCACGATGCGGCCTATGTACTCCCTCATGTTCTCTTCCGTCAGTGGCTTGAACCTGAACACCACGCACCTGCTCTGTATCGGCTCTATGAGCTTGCTTGCATAGTTAGCACTCAGTATGAAGCGCGTCTCCCTTGCGAACTTCTCCATCGTGCGCCTCAGGGCGTGCTGGGCATCTGATGTCAGGGAATCGGCTTCATCGAGGAAGATTATCTTGGTGGGCACCTTTGCCAGCGAGAGCGTCTTGGCGAACTCCTTCACCTCGCCGCGGATGACGTCGATGCCGCGGGCATCCGATGCGTTGAGCTCCTTGAACGCTCCGCCTATGTCCTTGCCGTACAGGTCGTTTGCCATGGCTATGGCGCAGGTAGTCTTGCCCACGCCCGCGGTTCCGGCGAATATCATGCTGGGGAAATCCGACCTGGAAACGAAGGCCTTGAGCCGGTCTACTATGTGCTTCTGCCCTATGACCTCAGAAAGCGTCTTGGGTCTGTACTTCTCGACCCATGGCAGGTCCAGCGTCTCCATTCCAACTCCGTGGCGTGATATGCCCGAGAAGATATTTATTTGCTCTTCCGAAAAAGACTGACGAATAACGCTACTTGGGGAGTTACGCTAACCTGGCAGACTTCCAGCCTTGGGCGCTGGATATCCGAGTTCAAATCTCGGACTCCCCACTGACGACAAATCGACGACAAAATCGGTGTTCAGACACGAGCCTTGTCGAGGGAGCGAAGCAGACGAAGGAGCGGAGAAAGCTCGAAAACCGGAGCTCGAAAGGCTGCGCAGCGAACTCGCGCATCTGCTTCCCAGGATGGCTAAGCACGAGATAGAAGAACTCACAACGCAGATAAGGCAGGTCTACTTCAAGCGCTTCCACAAGAGGAAGACGCCGAAGTACGGCTCGCTGAACAAGGGGTTCACGGGCCAAGAGCTGCAGGCGTTCTTCCGAGTGGTCGATGACGAGCGTCTCAAGTTGCTCTTTGCCTACCAGTCGCAGTTGGGGTTAAGGATCGGCGAAGTTTGCAGGCTGCACTTGAGCAGCATCAACTTTGAGACTAGGGAATTAACCCTCAAGACCGAAAAGGCAAGGGTAACCGATTCGATGATCATACCGGCGCCGCTCTTCGCGGATACGGTCACTTTCATAGGGAAGTACACGGCGCAGATAGAGCAAGCCGGCGGCTACATCTTTTTCAAGGGCGGAGCGAGCAGCAGGCACGAGCTCTTTTTGGGGCCCAACTACGTAAGGACTGCCTTCAGGCGCTATGTGGTAAAGGCCGGCCTGGACTTCACCTATGACATAAGCGATGAGTCCATTGAAGGCAGGGAGGTCAGGAGCCTGCACAGGCTCACCACCCATAGCCTTAGACACTACGCGATAACCAACTTCGCCAAGACGACGAATGGCAACGTTGTGCTGACCAGCCGGTTCGCCAGGCACGCGAGCCCGGAGACCACAATGACGTACATACACACCAGCAAGGAGGAGCTGTACGATGGCATTGAGGGGGCGGCATCCGGCATAAGCCAGGTCATGGGGCTCAAGGCCAGGATAGCCAAGCGCGGCAAGGTTTCCGGAAACGCCATAAAATGAGTCAAAATAGCGGAAACCAAAAAGATGGTTTTTACTTTATCTGCCTGCTGACTTTATTTGGCCATCGGCAATCAGATAAAGTCGGGCTTTCGACGGTAAGCCAAAAAAGCCCGAAATTTTGTCGTCTAGCGACTTTACATAGGTAATATGGCGCAATCAGATAAAGACGCAGATAAAGTTACGGTTATCGAAAACATGGAATCCAGCTTGGAACAAATCCAGAACTTGGAACGAATGTTCCAAATCGTTCCAAGTCGGGCCTTCGATGACAAGGCCAAAAAGGCCGATTTTTTGTCGTCGGGCTTCTCGCCATTCTGAAATAGCTCGTTTGTTCCAAGAAAACGTTCCAAGCCGCCCTGCGCCCGCCCTAAAGCCGCCTTCAGCGGCGCGCGGGGCGGGCTGCGGGCGGCTTGCTAGCTAAGCTAGAAGGCTGCGTTTGCCCCACCCAAACGCAGCCGCTTAAGCCCTAGCTGGGCGCCTCCGGTTGCGGAGGCTGGCCCAGCTCGTAGGTACCTTATACTGCCTAGGTTGCTAGGCTTGCAGCGTGTGGACGCGTTAGCCCCACGTGAATCCGTAGGATGAACGTGCTGGGCGTGGCTTAAAGGATTTGAAGCGGTTAAATCATAGACAAGGCATATTAATGTTTAGCTATATGATACTATAAAATAAATTTTTATTACAATGGAGATAAGAATGGCGCATTCTTCAACTTTTGACAGGTATACATTCGCGGGTATACTAAATGATGAAGTAAAAACTTTTGCCCAGAAATATTATGGTGGTAATTCATCCCTTGCAATAGGGAAGGCATTCCAATTTTGGTGTATACAAAACATAAGTCCTGCCATTTCAGAAGTCGATGCTGAAACTGCTCGTTCTATATGTGAAGATGAAAAATCAGGGGACGGCGGTATAGATGGGGCGTGGATCGACGAATCAAAAAAGACGCTCTTCTTGATGCAATCAAAATTCTCTCCGGTTACAATCAACACCGATTCAGAAGACTTTCGATTAGCATCTTTTGATTCTAAAGCAGCAAAAGAATTAGACACCGGATTTTCTAATATAATACCAATATCAAAAGGTAGTACTACAGTAGGTGCATCAAAAAAATTACTTTATGTTTCCAAACTTTATACAGAAGCGATAAAAGAACAACTTAGGATAGAACTTATAATTACTATCTCTGGAACTCCAAGAAAACAGCTCATGGACGAAGTTAAAAAAATTAATGACGGATTTGGGGATAGAACAAAGTTTGCTAAACACTATTGTCATGTTTATGATATTGATGAATTGAATCAAATATACAGCGACAAATGGGCCAAAATTCCGGATCCTGAAGACATTGTGGTGGAAGATTCGGTTGAGCTTAAGAATATAGATAAAACTTATTATGGGATAGCCGCGACTGTACAGGCGTACGAACTTGTTAGGATACGCGAAAAATTAGGGTGGGGCATATATAATTCTAACTTTAGATTCATGCTTAAAAAAGGGGTTGCAAAAGCAAAAATAGAAAGGACATTGAAAGATTCTGTAGAAAAGCAAAATTTTTGGAGGTATAACAACGGTATTACTATATGTTGCAAGGATATGAAAAAGGTTAATGCAGCAGGAGAACACTGGACAATTGATGGGCTCCAAGTTGTTAATGGATTGCAGACTATCGAAACGCTTTATGAAAATAAAGATAAGCTATCAAATGAAGTTAAGTTACTAGTCCGAATAATCCCTATAAATACTTCGCCTGATCCGGCAGAGCTCGAAGAACATATCGCGGAGTACTCTAATTCACAAACACCTATAGGGCCTAGAGATTTACGTGCTAATGACGCTGTTCAGGTGCAGATTGAAAGAATGGCATGGGAAATATACGGATTTAAGTACATTAGGAAAGGGGGCGATGCACCTACAAAGAAAGGACGACGTGGATATATAGAAATAGATAATGAAGACGCAGCTCAAGCTGCTCTCTCATTTTGGTTTGGTAAGTCTTGGGAAGCAAAGCAAAAGAAAAAACTTATGTTTGAACATATCACTAGTGCGACTCCAGGTTTTTATGATGACATTTTTATAGATGGCTCAACTACTAC
Source organism: Microcaldota archaeon (assembly GCA_021827995.1). Classification (GTDB taxonomy): domain Archaea; phylum Micrarchaeota; class Micrarchaeia; order Micrarchaeales; family Micrarchaeaceae; genus JAKATK01. The sequence goes on from JAKATK010000011.1 coordinate 36,155, forward strand.
CGAGTATATTACATTTCCGAAGTTATTATGGGATCACGCATACAAATTTATCAAGAAAGAAAACGATGATTTTAAAAAAGGTATTTATAAAGGCACCGATTTACTGGCTCTGGCAATACTTGGTGAAGTATTCAAAGAAGTTATGGGGATTACCACCGCTAAACCAATCAATTCAGATGAAATAAACGAAAAGTTAAAGACCGCAGTGGTAAATTTGTACCATGTTCTTGAAGATGATACACAGGGTAGAAAGGCAAAACAGCTCTGGGGGCCGATTTTCAGCGTTTTAAGTACAATAGTAAAAAAGAAGCAAAAAGAAAAAGCGAAAGCAGAGAAAAAGCTGACAAAGGAGATTCAGGTTAGAACAATTTATGTAAGTTTTAAGTACACAGACGAAGCATTACGAGCATTAATAAAAAAATCGTTGCACCGTAGAATTTTGAGACAAGCAATTGAAAATATTTTTACATAATAGTAAACCTTTCATCTTAAACTCTAATAAAATACGTCGGACAGCATATTTGGGTTAAAAGTAAATTTATGTCAGAGCATATATTAGCGTCCAAGAAAGAATTAGTGATATAATGAACGATGATGAACTAAACAGAGGTTACATAGATTTTGCATCAAGGATCTCGTTTTTTGAGTTCGGCAATCAAAAGGAATACAGGCCAGCAACCATTAATATCGATGCGCTTTCTAATGCCGTGGCAGAATTGCAAGCAAGAAATGATTGGAATATAGATAACCTATCCGATTACATAACAAAACTTCCAGAGAGCTTTAAGCTTTTTGAAAACATGTTCAGGCTAGATAGATTTTCTAACGCCCAACTTATACACTTTCTTTTTGATACTGGAAAGCTTAACTCAAGTAATCTCAACAATGTCTATGAATACGTTATATTTAATCTAAAATTTGACAATGATATTAGAGCTATCTTTTTGGAGTTGGCGTCTAAGGAACTTGATAAGAAGATAACTTATGAGGACGTAGTATCAGGCAATGCGAAATTATCAAGGGAGGAAGCGATCGCGTACTTTAAGATGACAGTAAATATATATGCAATAAAAGCCGATGCTAACCATGCTTATATAGAAGACAGGCTGAAGGAGGAGCAATTTAGTGATTGTGCTATACGAATAGCTAATTATGTATTGAGCACTTTGCAACTGAATAATTTTTTGAAAGCCGTAAAAGTTAGGGAGTATTTAACAATGAAAGTTATACCAATAGATACAAAGGCTATTCATGGTAATTTTCTTAAGGCAAAACTCGTCAATATTCTTGATGCGGCAGGGATAAAGAGTATTGATAATAAACTAAAGGTGCTTAAAATAAGCAAGTTGCCCGCTGATCTAAGCAGATTAAACCTCGAAACGCAAAAGTGTTATTGCACTGAGAAATACGTTGAGGGTATTACTAAATCCAGCAACAAAAAGGCAAAGAAGTTTGATATAATCCTTATAGTAGATAATAAACCCAAACACCTATTCGAAGTTAATTTTTATACTACAGAAGGCACGAAAATCGGCATAAATGAAAATGAATACGTCGCGCTTAACGAGGATATAACTAAAGATGGCAGATACAACTTTCATTGGATAACGGATGGAAATTATTGGCTTACTAAACAGGGTAAAGAGCGCTATCGAAATCTTGCAGAAAAATTTGACGAGATATACAATGCGAATATGTTTGAGGCTAACCTTAACAACTTAACAAGGTAATATCCATGGCTAATGATTTACAAATATTAAAAGACCACGAAATAACTTATAATGATTATAAGACTTTCTTACAAAAGCATAAAAAAATAATAGTTGAAGACACAGAACTGGAGATAGGAGGGTATAAAGAAATCAAAAACTTACAGCCGGGAGTATTCGAATTAGAAACTACTACAGTATGGAGCTTTCCTAAACGTGGCACTTGGGCAACCCATAGCTTGAACGCAAAATATAGAGGTAATTGGGCCCCGCAAGTGGCTAGAAATTTAATACTCAGGTATTCTAAGGAAGGAGATACAATATTAGATGCTTTTTGTGGTTCTGGAACCACACTTATAGAGGCTAAGCTTACAAAAAGGAAAGGGATAGGAGTAGATATAAACGAGGATGCAGTTATGCTTACTAGGGATCGGTTGGATTTCTCAACTTTACATAATGGGTTTTTAGAGCAAAAGACGTACGTGGGTGACGCTAGAAAGTTAGATTTTATAAATGCGGAAAGTGTAGACCTTATCGCAACTCACCCGCCATATGCAAGTATAATTTCGTACACTAAAAACGCTAATCATAATGAGGAAGGCGACCTATCCAAAATGCATTCCGTAGAAGAGTTTTGTAACGAGATGAAAAAAGTATCAAATGAGTTTTTTAGAGTTCTAAAGCCAGGCAAATATTGTGCCATTCTGATCGGAGACACTAGAAGACATAAGCATCAAGTACCCATATCATTCAGATTGTTGCGGGTGTTTTTGGACTCTGGCTTTATCTTGAAAGAGAGCATAGTAAAAGTGCAACATAACACAAAAACCGCAGGGTTATGGGCCAAGAAATCAGTTGAAAATAATTTCTTACTGCTGATGCATGAACACTTGTTTGTATTTAGAAAACCTGATATTAATGAAGATACTACAGATTTTATAGAAAGCGCAAAGTGGTAGTGGGCGGTTATACGTATAAGGGCAATTAAAATTGCAAATGGTAGATGGCTATGGCGATATTGGATTTGCATGATTTTGAAGAAAGAGAATTAACGTTGGAGTCCGTTTTTTTAGACCCAAATAACCCACGTTTTATCTCTACAAATACAAAATTGGTAAGTGACGATAAAATTACTGATAGCCAAACGCAGAAAGTATGCATGGAAAAAATCACAGAGTATGAGATAAAAGAATTAAAAGACAGTATAAAATCTATAGGATTTTTACCCATAGACAAAATAGTCGTACGCCCAATTAAAGACAATGTTGATAAGTACGTTGTCTTGGAGGGGAATAGGCGTATTGCTGCGCTAAAGTTGTTAAAGGAGGAGTATTATAACGGAGAAGTAAATTTGGATGAAAGCATATTGAACAGCATATTAAGGTTTAATGCGTTGGTATACGTTGGGAGAGAAGAGGATATTGAATGGATCATACAGGGAGTAAGACATATTTCAGGGCCAAAAAACTGGAAACCATATCAGCAAGCCAAGCTTCTTTCAAAACTAGTCGATGAAAAAGGAATGCGGATAAGTGAAGCTGCGGAGACAGTAGGTATAGGAAGAACTACAGCTGCCAGATTGCTGCGCTCTTACTACGGTTATTTACAAGCAGAAAAGAATGAAGAGTATGGAGACCAGTTAAATGCAGATAAATTTAGCTTTTTTCAAGAGGCAATTTTTAATAAATATGACACGCCACTCCAGATATGGTTGGAGTGGAGCGATGACGAGCGCATATTTAAAAATTTGGAAAGGTTAAACAAATTTCTTTCATGGATATTGGTTGAAGATGAATCAGGGTCGACGCGCTTACCACGTTCTGTAGATACTAGAGACGTGTTAAATAAAGCGATAGAGAGGTATCCAGATTTATTTAGAAAATTTGAACAAAGTGAAACGCAAAAACTTGCCAACCTTCAAAATGAGATTTTCAAGGTAGAAGATAGACCGCAGGGTCTTAATGAATGGCTTAGGGAATTAAATTCGTTGCTAGCAATTTTAGAAGCTTTTCCTATAATGAAGATAAAAACGAATCCTGAAGAAAAACATACAGCTAAGATAGTGACAAAGAGAATACTCGAAACTGCAGAGGAGATACTAAAAGGTCTTGATTAGATGGGACCTTCAACCGAACCTATTCCAAGTGACATCGCAAGTCAAATTTGGAATACGAGCAGCGAAAAGGATATTGTAGACATTACTGAAGCTATAAATAAAATTTTACAAGGAGGTGGAATGAGTGAACTTACTGCGATAGAACGCACTCATGCTTTAAAAGAGGAAGTGATAAGGCAATTAAAAACAATTATGGAGAAGGAAAAGAGAGAAAACCTGGGTGGACCAAAGTTTATATTTAGTCAGGTAATGGATACAGATAGATTAATCGGTAAAGCGCATATTGCTTCTTATGTTCAGACCGATGTTTTAGTTAGCCTTTCGAAAGAAATATTGTCGTTGATGCAAGAATGTAATTCTGTAATCACATCAATGCATGACGTTTCTAAACCTCCAATCTTTAAAACCACCACTATTATGATGGGCAACATACCATATCTGAATCATGTTGTTAAGAACTTGCCAGATTTCAAAAATTTTTTAGGAGCTTTATATATGCTTTTTTATGATGACGCCGGCGAGCGCGATCTTAGAGTGGATATGAAGTATTACACAAAGAAAGATGCCAATGGAGATTATTTGAAAGGTGAGGATGGACATTTTATAGACATTGATGATTTCGTACTTTTTGATATAAAAGATCTAAGGACTGCAGGCGGGCATGACAGCGAAGCTTGGCCAAAGGGCGAGCAAAAACAACAGGAAATAGCTAATGTCGTTGAAAGGTATACATACAAAACAAGTATGTATTCACTAAACGCTGAGGAGTTATATGAGTTTCAAGTTCAGCTTCTAACACGCATAAAAGAATTATTACTAAAGGTTAAAGCCGATTTAGACGAAGAAGAAAACAGGCGTAAACGGGAAAAGCAAAGCGCAGCCAATGCGGGCGGAGTATCTTAAGTGCTACTTTGTACTGGTTTGAAGGTGTTCAGGGCCGCATGGTTTCGCACAGTAGTTTTTATAAAACCACAGTGCGCGGGGGCATGCGTTTCTGAACACCGAAGGCTTTTATACCGTCGAAGCGTAAGATCATGTGTTCGAAAACCCGAAAATTTTGCTTGAACGCTAAAATGCTGAGGTGCTAAGATGGAGCTAGAAATCGACGACAAACCTGGCAGACTTCCAGCCTTGGGCGCTGGATATCCGAGTTCAAATCTCGGACTCCCCACTGACGACAAATCGACCTACATTACACAGAATTAAAAGACAGAACGCAATTGCTTCAGGCGAGTACCGTATAGTTTACAACGTACGCTACTACAAAACCGACCAGTATACCGAGGTAGGTGAGCCACATCAGGTGCCGCATCTCCCTTTTGTCATCTAACCTACTCCTGAGTATATTGACGTGGAAGAGTACAAGAACGACATAGAGTATCGCGGCGCACGCCAGAGCATCGAAGAACACTATGAAGGTATTCGAAAAGAAGACCAGGCCTATGAGCGTTCCTATTATAGTAGGCAACCCGCCCACAAGAAATGCGCCCGAGACAAACATCTTCTCCATCTTTACCTTAGAGCCCATCAGCGGGGCTGCGATTGGAAAGCCTTCAGTGACGTTCTGCAGCGTGAATCCTATGGCAGACAAGGCGTAGATTGTCACGAGGCCTGCTGCGCTAGCTGAACCAAATACAAGCCCCTCTGTGAGATTCTGCAATCCAATCCCTATAGCCGCGAGCACTGACGTCCTTTTCGGGTTCTCTTCCGGATCCCTGCTTCCTTTTGGCACTATGAAGAACAGAAATGATACCGTGAACGCAGCAATAAATATGAGCAGAAGCGGATTTGTGATCGTGTCGTTTCCGAAGATTGATGCCACATCCCCGTATATGTCCATCAGCAAGAAGACAAGTATGCCTGCAGCTATGGCATTGAACAAGAGTAGGTCTCTAAGACTGAATTTTTTATAGAAGATTAGCGGCATGGAAAGGAAAATGCTAAAACCCATTACAAAAGACAGCGCGATCGTCAGGTATAGGTTTATCATGCTCCACATCTTTTGTTGACTTTTATAACCTAGCTATTATAACAGTTAGCCTTTGTAAAACGTTGCTGCTTAAATTTGTATCACGCGCTAGCCCTGCAGGTGCTTTCCAAGCGACTTCATAGACGCTATGGCGCTGTCCCTCTCGCCAGCGCTCAGGGTCTGATCAAGCCACGGGTAGAGGCTGCTGTCCTCCATCTTCTCATGCGCAGACATGACAGCGTCGAGGTCGTCCCTCAAGACGCCGAACGGCGTGCCGTCATCAATGGCCTTGGCTATCCCGGCCAGAAGCTCCTTGATGCGCGCGTGCTGCGTCGTTAGCTCCTCTACCAATATGCTCTGGCCGCCAGTCTTCTGCTCTACGATCTTGAAAAGCACGTCCTCCTCCCATGCCATGTGCCGTTCCATGCGGACCCTGAACTGCGCGAACCTATCGCGCAGGTTCTGCCGATCCTTGCCCCTTGCGACAAGGCTGGCGAATAGCTTCTCCATAGCCGCGTGGTCCTTGTCCATGAATTCAGTCACTTGCATTATTCCTCACACCCGCAGGTTTTGCGTCTTTGAAGAGCATTATGCGCAGCATGTTGAAGACATGGAGCAGCACGGCTGCTATCAGCGCGGAAGCTCCGGCGACAAGCGCGACCGGGCCGCCGAGTTTGAGCATCAATACGGACTCGATCAGGACGATGCCTGCGTTAAGCAGTGCATACTCCAGGATTATGATCTTCGGGCTGGCGAATCTGGTGCGCGAGAGGCCAGGCACGAAGATGTAGGAGAGGCCGAATATCATTAGGGTCACGAAACCGTACAGATCCATTAGGAATATCGGGTCGTTGTCTATCGATATGGCGCCGAGTAGTTTCGCGGTTATGAGCGTAGTGCCGATGATGAAATAGGTAAAGCCCGTGGCTATGAAAACCCGCGACATTATGTTAGTGGCTGCAACCTTGTCCATCGGAGCACCGCTTTAACCATCGCTCTTGGGACTCAATAAATCGTAAGAGTTTAAGATTGTTACGGACAGATTCTGCAATTCGTCTACAACCATCGGAAAACTGCAAAACGGGCTGAACCATTGTCCTAGGAGGCGTAAGATTCTTTGGCTGTTACAATGAACCTTGGGCTAGCGAAGCGACCTGGCCCTCCCTATTAGCATCCTCATCTCGCGCACGCGGACGCTCATCCTGCCACGCAGCGGGAAGCGGACCACGTACACCTGCGCACTGCATATGCGCTCCTTGAAACCGTACGTAACCCTGCTTTTGCCTGTGAACTTCTGGTATGTTATCTTGCCCACGAAGCAGACCATGCCTGGTTTGTAGCGTGCTATGGCGCGCACAAGGCGCTCATTGCCGTTCTGCTCCTCCCCCCTCCTGAGCTCCGAGACGTCCCTCGTCGGCCGGTCGACAAGGTTTATGAAGTTGACCCTGTACTTGCTTGCCAGACTATCGTATACCTTTCTGAGCTTGGCGTCGTCCCTCAGGTCAGACAAGTTCTCGTTTATAACGCCAGACCTGTTGAGTATGTACCAGAAGGTCTTGTTGTTCGAGAATGGCACCGCTCTACGGTAGGAGCCATGGTGCGGGTTTATGCCGACGAACAGTATCAGCGCGTTCCTTGAGAACCTGTACCTTATACGGTTGTAGCCAGCCATAGCAACGCAGCCCATCAGCCTGGATACGTTATGCGCGTCCCGGAAACAACGGCCCACGGCGTTATGGTGTGCGCCCTCTGGCTTGACCTGCCGGTTATGTGGATTACGCTCATGCCCCTGACGACCAGCGCATCCGCTATTAGGGACCTGTGGCAGCGCCATGGCAGAGCCTCAGCACACATGACAACGGTACTGGACCGCCTCGCCAGGCCGGCCAGCCTGGTCACGCCCTTCCTGAATTCGTTGGTCTGCATGTAATCAGCAAAGCCCCTGAACGACGCGTTCCTCCATGCCGTGTTCTTGGAACCGGCCCTAGCGTGCCTGAGTCCGCCGAGTTCGGCCATGTGCACGTAGCCTATGCCATGCGCCGCAAGCTTTGCCCCCAAGCCATCGCCGTTGAATTGCGGGTTAGCCCTCGACCTCGGTATGGTCCGCACATCAACGACAGTATCCACGCCGAAGTGTGTGAGCATGTCTATGAACTCGTCTATGCTGCGGTTCGAATGGCCTATCGTGAACACAACCGTCCTATTCATTGCTATGCAATCAGACCATGCGTGGATTGCCGCCAAAGGTTATGTAAAGCCTGTTCCATGTGTTGATTGAGCATATCGCGAGCGCAAGGTAGACCAGCTCCCTCTCGGAGAAGTGCTTGGCTGCCATGGCGTAGGCTTCGTCTGGAATGCCGGCGGCCTCGATGCGTGTAAGCGATTCGGCCAGTGAGAGCGCGGCTCTCTCGCGCTCGCTAAACGCCGATGAGCCACGCCAACCGTCAAGCTGGAAGATGCGCTCTCTTGTTTCGCCAGCCTTGAGGGCCATGCGCGAATGCGCAGCCAGGCAGAAGGCGCAACCGTTGATTTGCGACGTCCTCACCTTAACGAGCTCCAGCAGCCTCTGGTCCGGTAGGCCGCGCCTGACCGCGTCGTCTATCCGTTCGAGAGCCGTGAACAGCTCTGGAGCCAGCCTCGCGAAGTCGACGATGCGCTGTGTGCCCGCGCCATTCTTTGCCATGAAACCACGATTTGGTTTGCGCTACATTCTTAATAACGCTTCGCGCACGCGCTTGCGCCTATATGCCGGGGCAGGTCGGGCCCTCATGTTGTATACTTAAATATGTGATTTGCCAATATGTATTAGATGGTGGGATGACAGTAATAGCTGTCATATTTTACAAGGACGGCGCTCTCGTCGTGTCCGACAGCAGGGGCACGATCGTCCAGGGCAATCCATATGACCCGCATAGCATAAGGATCAGCCACACCGACGACCAGGTCAAGAGCGTATCCAGCAGAAGCGGCGACGTGGTGGCCTCTGGTGCTGGCGAGGCCGAGGCTGCCATCGCGATGATGCACACGCTAGTGGACTCGGAGGATCTGCTCAGGGACGGCAACAGAATGAGCATGGCGGAGCTGAAGAACAGGCTCGAAAGCGCGGCAGGCGGCGGCGGCGAGGCTGGCGCGCTCGCTGCGTTCAAGGACCGCAGCGGCAAGGTCAGGGCCATGATGGTGCAGTACGGCAGCGCGATGCAATACATGCCGATGGTTCTCATGAACGAGATCAACACCAACACGGCTTTCGGTGTCGACGATACCGTGCCGAAGTACCTCGAAGCGTTGACGCGGAAATACTGCCCGGACAGGTCGAAGACGACACTTGCAGACGCCATGGCGCTGGCATTCATGCTCGAGGACAGGTACATGCACTACAGGGTTGAGATTGAGCCAGGCAGGCGGGCCGTTGTCGTGGGTGGGCCCATGCGCATGAACGTGGTAAGCAGCGACAGGAACCACGGCTACGCCACGCTGATCGACACGAAGGAACGCGACTCGCTCGAGGGTAAGTCCTTCGACGAGCTCAGCAGGCACTTCGAGGACAGGGTGGCCAACGGCATAGGGCAGCTGCTGCGCATAGACGTGCCAGAGCGGACGAGCCATAGGAAGGGCGTCCGGTGGCAAACGACCAGCTGATTGCCGTGGTGCGCGCCCAAGGGGCGCGGTGGTCACATGGCCTCGGCTACCACAGCTTCCCCCTGCAACCGCGCATTGGAAAATTCGCAGCAACGCATAAATATGTAGCAAGAGATGTCATATGTGGGTGGCGTGTGTGACGGTAGCGGCAGTGATATTCTACAAGGACGGCGTGCTGCTCGTGTCCGACAGCAGGGGCGTCATGCTCGAACGGCCGCAGTTTGCATCGAGTGCCAACTCCAAGGTGACCTACTTTGATGACAAGGTCAAGAGTCTATCGTCTACCAGCGGCGATGTGGCGGCCGTCGCGCTGGGCGATGAGGACATTGCCACACGGATGCTGAACGAGCTCCTTGAGAACGAGACGCTGCTCACCAGCGGAAGCGATGGCGGCCTTGCCGCGGCAACGCTTAGGATTCAGGTCCTGGTCGCTGACTCGAACCTGGCTGGCGAGGGCGGCGTGCTTGCAGCCATTCGCGGAGCTGACGGCGCGCCTAGGGCGGTGGAGGTCTGCGCCGCGTCAGGCAGTGGCAAGAAGGAACCGGCAGTCGCAATCAGGGAAATCACCAAGAACACGGCAAGGGGCTTCGACACCAGCGTGCAGAAGTATCTTGATACGATGGTGGGCAGGCACTGCCCAGATAAGGCAAACATGGGCCTAGCCGAGGCGGTTGCGATAGGATTCATGCTCGAGGAGAGGTTCATGCGTCACCATCTCGAGATAGTGCCAGGAAAGAGGGCGGTGATGGCCGGCGGGCCCATGAGGATGCACATAGCGTGCAACGACCCGGCCAGCCATGGCTACGGCATCGTAGTGGACGTGGACGAGACGCGCGCCCTGCAGGGCAAGCAGTTCAAGGAACTGAGGGACTACTTCGCTGACAGGATAGAGCACGGTAACGCGCTTAGGCTGCTACGCAAGGAGCGCGCCGATAAGTCAACTGAGCAGAAGAGTGCCGCATAGACATGCACGTAATGCCACTGCGATTGATACCGACGGTACGGAAAGGATTTAAATTGACACACACAGATATGTGCAGACCCAGCGTCTACCATATTCACTGATTACATGAGGAAAAAGATAGTGTACATCGGGCTAGCGGTCATTATCGTGTCTGTGGTAGCTATCTTCGCTGTTGGCTACTCGGCCGAAGGCTCGATAGTGAACACTATACAACACATATTCTCAAACTCAAGCGCGATAGTACCTGCTAATGGCGTGCACTCTTTTGTGATACGCTCCCCAGGCATAACCGGCAACGCTACTTTTATATTTGAGGTGCTCACGGATAATGAGCCAGTGAACACATACCTATTCAATGGTTCCGGCTACGCATCATGGAATACTACAGAAGGGCGGAATGGTACAACTGGTCTCAGCGCGGCCCAGACCCTCGAGGGGCGTGGTGCGATGCTGATATATGAGAACGTGACCATGTTATACATTTATGCAGACTCTAACAATACCGGCGCGAGTGTGAACGTGTCGCCGAACATCACTAAGACAGTTTACAAGGCGCCTCTGATAAACGTGTCACCAGCGGGCGACTATTACGTAGTGCTTGACAATGGCGTGCCGAGCGCCTCGCACACGAATAGCGTGGAGGCAAAGGCTGAGTACTTAGACCCTACATCACAGAGCGCCCTGCGGAACAGCCAGTACTTGGTAGCTGCCCAGAACAGCATAAACACCCTAGGCGAACTTGGCGCGGTGTTCTGGGTGGCCTTATTCGCCGGCATAATCGTGACGCTCTACGGCGTGTTCAGCAGGCCGAAGGAACCAGAGGGGCAACAGACGAAGGGACAACACCAGAAGACGCAGGAGGAGAAGTACATAGATGCACTCTACAAGAACGTAGGCAAGCGCGGCAGGAAGAAGGAGCGCAAGGCAAAGGCGTCGTGACAGCATGGCAACGCAGGAAGAGACGATGGAACTGCTCGAGGCGCGCATAGCTGGCGAGATCACCCTTTCGGAAACGCCAGGCAGCGTCATGAAGAAGTGGCGCGAGCTCTTCGGGGTGACGCAGACCGACCTGGCCAAGAACATAGGCATATCGAACTCCACGATAAGCGATTATGAAGGCAACCGCAGGGTGAGCCCTGGCGTGGGCGTGATAAAGCGCTTCGTCGAGACGCTGTTCAACATAGACGAGGGAAGGGGCTCGTCGGTCATAAAGAGCCTGTCGAACGTCTCCATGCAGGCAGAGGAGAGCGAGCCGATGTACGCTATACACGACTTCGGTGCGGCGGTGAGCGGCTCGGATTTCGCTCGCATAATAGAGGGTAAGGTGATTGCGAACCCCAACTACCTGGACAGCATAAAGCTCTTCGGCTACACCAGGCTGGACAGTCTGCGCATAATACTCGAGATGAGCCCGGCCGAGTATCCGAAGCTGTTCGGCGCGACAAGCGAGAGGGCCTTCATCTTCGAGGGGGTCAGCACCGGCCGAACGCCGCTCGTCGTGATACGCGTCGCGCCGATAAAACCCAAGCTTGTTGTCCTACACAACGTGCAGAACATAGACAAGCTGGCCATAAAGATAGCCAGGATAGAGAAGCTGCCGCTGATCACCACGAAGCTGAACTCTGATGATATATACGGCAGGCTGGGCAAGCTATAACTAGCCCCACACATCTGCCCTGACCATCGAGTCGCTCACCTTCAGGCTCTTCAACGCGTCCTTCATCGCGTTAACGAATGGCAGCGGTCCGCATATGCAAACCAGGCGTTCATGCACGTCTGGCACGTACTTGCTTATCATGTCAGCATTGATGCGGCCGGTCTCGCCCAGCCACGTGGTGCCCTCCGGAGGTCTGGTCACGGTCACGACTACCTTTGTGCCTATCGACTTCTCGAAATCGTCGAGCTCGTCCCTCCTTATTATCTCTGTCGGGTACTTGACGCTGTACATGAGCGTCACGTTCGTGCCAGTGTTGTGGCTCTTTATGAAGCGCAGCATCGACATGAATGGGGCAAGACCAGTGCCACCGGCTATGAACAGCGCTTTAGTCTTCGAGTCTGGCACGAACTTGAACTGGCCGTGAGGACCGACGACCTGGAACTCGTCGCCGTTCTTGCAGCTCAGGAAGTGCGTCTGGTGTCCGTTGTGCTCCTTGACTATGTAAAACTCCAGTTCCTTGGCCATGGGCTCCGATGCTATCGAGAACGCCCTGCCGATCATGACCTTGCCAGTCCCTGCCTCGATGCCGTGTAGCATGGCGAACATTCCAGGCTCGAAGTCCATCGGCTGGCCGTCGTCCGGCACGAGCTTGATAAGCAGCACCTCTGGGGTCTCGCTCACTATACCGGATACCTTGTAACGCTTCTTCGTTATTGGAGTAGCCATTACATCGCGCTCGCCTTATGCTGGTATCGAGGGCCCATCCTGTGCGGCTTGTGAGCGATGCTTAAACAGAGCTGTTACCGACTGCAGGATTCAGGTTCTCCGGCCAGCAATCCAAGGCAATTATGGTTTCTCACAAACTAATTTATACCTGAGCCACGCGCAGCGAAAGCGGCCAGGTCTTGCGCAGCGGTTTGCACACCAATGTTTAAAATCCAGTCGGATTATAACCATATTATAATTGGTGATGCAGTGGAAATAGGAAACAAGGTACCTGGGATAACGCTGGTGGACACAGACCTAAAGCAGGTGAACCTGGCCGAAGCGGTCAAGGGCAAGAAGACGGTGCTGGCATTCTTCCCTGGAGCTTTCACGTCCGTGTGCACCAAGGAGATGTGCACCTTCAGGGACGACATGTCCAAGCTAGAGTCGCTCAGGGCGAACGCCATAGGCATAAGCGTGGACGGCCCGTTCTCGAACAAGGCCTTCAAGGAGCACAACAAGCTGAACTTCACGCTCTTGTCTGACTTTGATCGCAACGCGGTCAAGGCCTTTGGGATAGAGCTCAAGGACTTCGCTGGGCTCAGGGGCTACACCGCGGCTAAGAGGTCCGTCTTCGTAGCGGATGCAGGCGGGACCATAAGGTACAGGTGGGTATCTGACGACCCTCGCGTCGAGCCAAACTATGACGAGGTAAGGGCTGCCCTGGCAAAGATATGAGCGGGCTAGGCCAGTGACGATGGATTGCGGGTACCGGGATTTGAACCCGGGTTATAGCCTTGGGAAGGCCATGTCCTACCAGGCTAGACTATGCCCGCGCACTCCAGACTTTGTAGCGCGCTGTTAAATTTATTTGCACACACATGCCGCTTCAACTATTGGCATGGCTTGCGAGGATGGCTACGCGGGCACAATCGTCGGATCTGCTGCGCGGAGATGCCATGTCAGTGCAGAAAGCCGATGAAAACCGCTATAAGCTTTCTTTGGAAAGCCAATGGTGATTGCATGGGGAGCAGGATAGGGATAATAGGCGGGTCTGGCCTCTACTCGCTGTTGGAGAAGGACGAGAAGGTCGATGTCAAGAGCGATTACGGTAAGCCTAGTGGCGTGGCGCTGGGCACCATGGCCGGCAGGAACGTCGCCTTCATACCGCGGCACGGACCCAGGCACACTATGCCTCCGCACCTCGTGCCTTACAGGGCCAACATCGATGCCATGGGCAAGGTAGACGTCAAACGGATAATAGCGACAAACGCTGTAGGCTCCCTCAAGGAGTCGTACAAGCCCGGCGACTTCGTCCTTTTTGACCAGTTCTTCAACGCGACTTCAGGCAGGCAGGACACATTCTTCGAAGGCTCACCGGTGACCCACGTCGGCATGGCAGAGCCCTACTGCCCGGAGATGAGGCGCGTAGCAGCAGGTGCCGCCAAGAAGCTCGGCCTGCGCCACCACGAGTACGGTACAGTCGTAGTCATAAACGGGCCGAGATACTCTACCAGGGCAGAGTCGAGGTTCTTCGGTGCTATGGGCTTCGAGACGATCAACATGACGCAGTATCCTGAGGTGGCGCTGGCCAGGGAGCGCGCCATGTGCTACCTTGGCATAGGCTTCGTGACCGACTATGATGTCGGCCTGGCAGGCAACCCGAAGGTGAAGCCGGTGAGCACGGACGAGGTGCAGAGGACATTCGGTCGAAGCATAGAGAAGGTCAAGAGCCTTATCACGATGATAATAGAGTCGCTGCCGGAAACGCGTTCTTGCGGCTGCTCGCACGCGCTCGACGGTGCGGCCATATCACCGTAGAAAGCTGAAAGCAGTTAAATATCGCGAGGGGTAAAAGCGAATGGTGGATTGCGTGGCCAGCAAGCTCAAGGAGATGAGGCTGACGAGGGACCTGCTTGATAAATGCAGGGCCGACCTCCACGGCGTGGTGTACGACACTACGCTGTCTTATTACCTGAGCAAGAACGATGCGAAGGCGCTGGGCCGCGCCTGGAGCACCATAGTCAAGGTAGAGAACCGGCTCGATGCAAGGATAGGTGCGGAGGCGAGGAAGCAGCGCGCCAAGAAAGGGTCCGGTACGTGACCGAGCGACCCAGAGGCAAGCGGCGACCGGCGAGGGCCGGAACAGACGCGAAGGCTGGCAGAGCTCGGGCAATCGGGGCAGGCAAGAAGAAGGCCGAGGCCGGCCACAGGCTCGTTGCGGACGTGATGCTAGCCAAGGTGGCCCGTTGGCTCAGGCTCGCGGGCATAGAGATAGAGGACGCGCCGGCAGGCGACGACACTGGCGCACTGAGGCGCGCCAAGAGGACGCACGCGACGCTGCTCACCAGCGATGTCGAGCTTTTTGCAATGGCGAAGAAACACGGCGTGCAGGCCCTGCTCATAGACCAGAAGGACCTTGACGGCCAGTTGGCGTACGCTGTGAGGTCCCTGGGGCTGCGGGTAGAGTCTGAACCTGAGAACGCCTTGTGCTCGGTGTGCGGCAGCCGTCTCCGCGTAGTGGGCAAGGAAACGGCGATGAGACACGGCATTGATAGCAACATAGCCGACAGGTACGATAAGTTCTACCTGTGCGGTGGCTGCGGAAAGGTCTATTGGCGGGGCACGCACTGGCAGCGCATAGTAGACAGGCTCGAGAGGATCAAGAGGCTAGCGGCTATGCAGCAGAAAGACGGCTAATCCTGCCCATGCGCGGGCCCGAAGCGCTTGTCCATGAAGCGCATGCCAGACCTGTTGCCGGTGCGCGCGAAGTTGCGCCTTGTCTCGTGCTCCTCGTAATCGAATATTACCCAGGTCGAGTTGCTCACAGTGAACGCATAGTAGTCAGGCCTGATTATCGACTTGGGCTTCATGCCGAAGGTGCATATGACTAGGTCTGAGCGGTCCTTGCGCCGCACGCTCTGCGCTATGGCGCTTAGCGTCTTGCCTGTGTCAGCTATGTCATCTACTAGGAGCAGGTAGCCCTCGGAGCTCACCCTCGGTATCGTCCCTATCCTGAGCTTGGACGATGGCATGTTGCTCCTCGTGTAGTAGCTGGCGCTTATGCCGTGGAGCTCGCGCACGCCCAGGGCGTCGCTTAGAAGCCTGGCTATGACCATGCCACCGCGCTGGACGTAGACGATGGCGCTAGGCCTGCCGCGATCGCGCAGTATCCTAGAGGCAATCCTCGCGGTGTAGTGCTTCATCTGGTCGAAGCCGATCACTACGAACCTCTTCTTGCCCAGGTCGAAGACTAGGGCCTGGTCCTGCGGAAGGGACGGCTTTGCCACCATGCGATTAGATGCCAGCTCAGGAATAAAACCCTTTTGCTGTTGGCCAGTACAGAACGGCAACATTCCTGAATGGAGGAAATTGGGTGCAAGTTAGCTTTCCGTGGCGCGGGCGCCCTGGGTTCTGAGCTCGATTCACTGCACAGAGCCGAAACTGTAGCCTGGCATCACGCCATTGGGCGGGTAGGCACGGATGCGAAGCCATTGGACTGTTGTTGTCCCGCTTGCTGCATTTTGGACCTGTCCTCCTATAACTAAAGAGGACGGAGCGGCCCCACCTGAAAGGGATGCGTCTAGTACATAATTTTCATAGAAATAAGTTGTAGGATTCGTAAAGTACCATGAGTTTATTCCAGTATTCGGCGCATTGATGTTCTCATAGGAAGTACCAACCTGCAGTTGCCACTGGCTGCCGTAACATCCGGTATTATCTCCAAGCTGGGCGTGGTATGCGTTAAATGGGTTGTTAAGCGCATCCCCGCCGCCCCATACAACCATGCCCCAGTTGCATCCTCCAGCCTGAGCCCAAGATGTGATGTAAGCATCTTCAATGAACGGGATCTGCGTGGTTGTCGAATATCCGACATATCCCGCAGAAGCGCTTGATGCTGCCGTGACCGAAAGCCCATCGCTCACGATATAATTTTGATTGAAGGCAGACCAGCTACCAGGCAAACCTGGCCCTGAAAAGTTCCAGTAGTTGTTGAAGACGTTCGCCCCGTTGTCGTACTGTGCGTAAGTTTGGCTGATCTGCGGCGCTTCGCCTGCGATTGAACCATCGAACTCCGAACCTGCACCGCTTGTGGGCCCGAAGACCATGTATATGTTCTCGCCGCTGGTCTCGCCGTTAGGCAGCTTTACCCAGAAGATCGCCTGCGACGACGATGGCGAGCATGCGGTCTCGGGGCAGCCCTCGAGCCAGGAGTCGAGACTATTACCAGGGCCACACGTCGGGTCCGTGCAGAATCTTATGTTCCCTAGGTCGCTGGATTCGTACGCCAAATAAGTCGAGGGCGCGAACGTTATGTTCTGCTGGAACTGCCCGCTTATCTGGGTAGCGGGATGCAGGGTTATCTGCACGTAAGGTGATGTCACTGTGAGCGTATATACTGTACTGTTCGTGGCACCTGTGAGCGCATTGGTGCCTGTCACCGTGATCGGGTAACTGCCCGGCTGCGCCGACGCGGTGGCGCTTATCGACAGGATGCTTGTGCACGTTGGATCTGGCCTGCACGACATCGGCTTGAACGTTTTCGTTATGGTGGGCGGCGCGGTATCCGACAGCGTCACTACGTTGGCGTTGTTGGATATC
>JAKATK010000022.1 GCA_021827995.1 Microcaldota archaeon
TCGACAACATCGGTTTCCTGACTAGGGTGCGCTCGCTCTACATCGAGATGAGCAGGACAGACAAGGGCTACCACGTCATAGACGCGAGCAACGACGTCGATGCGGTGCACAAGAAGGTCGTATCGCTCGTAGACAAAGCGCTACCTAAGGCTAGCCGGTCAACTGCTGGTCGGCGCCCGTAGCACCGGCCTATGTGCCAGCTTTGTCGTGGGTTGCCGCGCGCCTGTCCTCTTTGCCCCTGGTCAAAGACAAGAACGCTGAGATGACAAGGATCACTATTAATGCTATGATTGATACGTGCATGCCGGCCACGAACGCATCCGCTAGCGCGGTGGAGATGTGCGAGGAGCTCACGAATATCTGGAAGGCCAGGGCCCTGGGTATCGCGGCCGCTGCCACGGCTATCACGATCACGAAGCTGCCAAGCAGGCCTATGCCGCTGGACAGCCTGAGCAGGCCTGAGGAGCTGCCGTAGGACCTCTGGTCCGAGCTCGCCATCACTGCGCTGTTGTTAGCCGGCCAGAACATGGCCCCGCCGAAGCCCGCGAATATGGAGCCTATGATGACCACGTAAACAGACGAGCCCACACCAAGGGTCAGGTACACGAGCAGCGCTATTATCAGGAATACCAGGCCGGTAGTCGCTATTAGGCGGGCGCCGTACTTGTCCGAGTATCTGCCCATCAGTGGCGACAGAAGGCTGCTTATTACATAACCCGGTATGAGGAGCAGCGATGCGTAGAGCGGGTCTAGGCCCACGACGCCCTGCAGGTACATAATTACAAGGAAGACCGCGCCCATGTACCCTAGGCCCTGCGTCAGCGACGCCAATATAGAATTCCTGAAGACCCTGTTCTTCAGCAGCGTGTGGTTTATCACAGGCATGGCTGTCCTGCGCTCTAGAGCCAGGAACAGCAGTATCACGAGGACGCCGGCAGCCACTAGGACCGCATCCGATATGTCGAGGCCAACTGACGCGAAGTACACGCCGCCTAGGGACAGCAGTGTGAGGCCGGCGCCTAGGACCAGCATTCCTCGGAGGTCGAGGCGCTCTTTGACGACGTTGACGTCCTTTATGTACTTGAGGCCGAGGTAGAGCGCGACTATGCCTATGGGCACGTTTATGAAGAAGATGTAGCGGTAGCCCAGGAACGTGGTTATGACTCCGCCCAGGACTATGCCGAGGGTGGCGCCCACGTTCCAGCCAAGGGAGGTGTAGCCGTAGGCCTTGCCCATCCTGTGCCTCTCGAACGTGTCAGCTATTATGGCGCCGCTGTTCGACGACATCAGAGCGCCGCCGAAAGCCTGGAGGCCCCTGGACGCTATGAGCAGCACGTCGTTCGGGGCCAGGCCGCAGAAGAACGATGCGAGGGTGAAGAGGCCGAAGCCTAGGTTGAACATGCGGCTCCTTCCGTAGATGTCGCCCACCCTGCCGAGCTGCATGGATGCCACAGCGGTGACGAGCACGTATATCAGTATTACCCATATCATCGTCGCTATGTTGGAGTTGAGCGCCTGCGTCATGGCAGGGAAGGCTAGCAGCACTATCGTGGAGTCTATCGAGGCCATTATTGTGCCCAGCACGACTATGGATAGCACTATGTTCTCGTGCTTCATGTAGGGTCACCGCCGCCTCCGCCGCGGCACTGCACGCGGTCGGCGCGCGCAGAACGCGCTAGTCCGGGTCGCCTTGTGACATGCCCCCATGACTGGAGCCATGGGTTTCCAATGGTGGCTTTTTGATCGACCATCTTGAACCACTAATCATAGTTCAGTTCCTGATTCGACTGCAGACGCCAATGCGATTAGGGCCTTACAGCGTATGCAGAGGCGCTACTCCCAGCATGCCATGCGGTAGCCAGGGCATTTGTCGGGGCATTCAATTACCTATCAAGATTTATACGCGTTGCCGTTCTGCGGTTCGCTTACATCGACACGCCCCTGGCAGGTTGGTCTACGCGTCGCATTTATAACAGTTTCGGGGCTGCAATTTTTGAAAAAAGGTAAAATCCTGCACCGAAAGCATTTAAATAGTTTCGAAATGCTTTCTAGCCTAGGTGTGAGCATGAGTGCTGAAGACGGTCGCGCAGTACAGGTAATGGCACAGGACAAGATCCTCGCGCCTTACCACAGGACGATGGAGGAGATAGAGAAGCTCCCGGTCATAGAGGCAACCAAGACCGTGTGCCCAGAGTGCAAGCTCATAGTGGACGGCACGATCTACAAGGACGAGGACAACGTTATGATAAGGAAGTACTGCCCGGAGCACAACTGGACGATAGAGAAGTACTGGGAGGACTACGACATGTACATGAAGATGCGCAGGTTCAATTACTTCGGCAGGGGCTTCGACAACCCGAACTACATAACCGATACCAAGGGCGCGAACTGCCCGTTCGACTGCGGCATGTGCGAGAGGCACAAGTCGCACACCGGCCTCGCGAACGTCGTGGTGACAAACAGGTGCCACCTGAGCTGCTGGTACTGCTTCTTCTACGCGAAGGAGGGCGAACCGATATACGAGCCAAGCCTGGACGAGATAAAGCACATATACCACAACCTGAGGAGCCAGAAGCCCATACCAGCGAACGCTATACAGATAACCGGCGGAGAGCCCACGATGCACCCGCGCATAGTCGAGGTCATACAGGAGGCCAAGGAGGCAGGCTTCGACCAGATCCAGTTGAACACTACCGGAATAAACATAGGGCTAAACCCCGACCTTGCCTACAAGGTCAAGCACGCGGGTACGAGCACGCTCTACATGAGCTTCGACGGCGTCAGCAAGAGGGCTAACCCCAAGAACCACTGGGAGGTGCCGCTCACCCTTGATGCGGTCAGGAAGTCTGGCCTGACCGTCGTTCTCGTACCTACGGTAATAAGGACAATAAACGACCATGAGCTGGGCGCGATGATAAACTTCGCGCTCAACAACCTCGACGTGGTCAGGGCGGTCAACTTCCAGCCGGTCTCGCTGGTCGGCAGGATGCCTACGCGCCTGAGGGAGAAGCAGCGCATCACGATACCTGGCGCGATAAAGCTGATAGAGCAGCAGACGAACGGCGTAGTGGCCAAGGAGGACTGGTTCTCGGTGCCGTACATCGGCGGCCTGAACAGGTTCATAGAGGCGCTCACCGGCGAGTACAAGTACGACCTCTCGATACACTTCGCTTGCGGCGCAGGCACGTACGTGTTCGTGGACAGCGACAACAGGATAATACCCATAACGAGGTTCGTTGACGTGAACGGCCTGGTCGAGCACCTGCAGCGCGCGGTCAACGAGATGGAGGGCAAGTCCAAGCTGGCAAGGAAGGCGATAGCTGCCAAGGCCCTGCTCAGCTTCAACAAGTTCATAGACAAGAAGAACCAGCCAAAGAGCGTCAACTTCGGCAAGCTGCTCATGTCCGTGCTGCTCAAGCACGACTTCGCCAGCGTGGGCAAGTTCCAGATGAAGACGCTCTTCCTGGGCATGATGCACTTCCAGGACGAGTACACATACGACATACACAGGGTGGAGAAGTGCGACATACACTACGCCATGCCTGACGGCGAGGTGCTGCCGTTCTGCACCTTCAACGTCTTCCCAGAAGTGTACAGGGACAAGGTGCAGAAGCAGTACAGCATACCGGCATCCGAGTGGCAGAGCACGCACAACGACTGGAACTACGGCAAGGACAAGTACGTGAGGAACGTCAAGCAGCTCGAGTCGCTGCCTGCATACAGGAAGACCTACGGCCAGCTGGTGGACTACTTCGCAATGCCGGTCAACGGCGGCCAGGGCGTGAAGAGCTTTGCAGTGGAGACGTTCAAGGACGAGGCGGCGGCCAAGCCGGTCGCGAAGGATGAACAGCGCAGCGAGGGCGACTCATGCGGGTGCGGCTGCGGGGGCGAGGAGTCGGCAGGTGGCTGCGGCTGCGGGGGCCAGTGAGTAGTTAGGGTGCGAACATGGACCACGGGGAATTCACATCGCAGATAAAGCAGAACGAGCAAACGAGCGCAAGCGCGTCGCAGAAATTCGACTCGTACGTGCGCGAGGGCGACTCAAGGTACAGGGTCCCTTACGACAAAATAAAGAAGGCTGTCTTCTCGGATATAGACAGGAAGGAGCTCATAGACATACCGCACGCTGCCAGGCTGCAGTACAGGCTGATGCTGCTCGACCCGGTCATAAAGGCGCGCGTGGACTACACGAAGGCCAGGATAACGGTAATTTACAATCCTGAGACTGCAGACAACTACAAGGAGAAGATGAGCCTCGACGACCTCGTAGGCATACTCGCATCGCAGGGCGTCAAAGTCGACAGGAGCAAGACGGAGAACACGGACTATGACTACAGGAGCGAGTTCTACAACTACGCATACAACCCAAAGAGGATACGCGAGCACCCGCCGTACGGCTACACTGACGAGGAATGGAAGGAGATGAAGCAGGACTGGGAGAAGAAGGCGGCTGAGCACGAGGTAGCCAAGCTAGAAAAGTTCCACGCGTTCCAGGACAATTACCTGCTGGAGCACCAGGATGTGGCAGACAAGGTAGTGGAGGGCTACAAGCCGCCAAAAGCGGAGAAGGCGTCGCTCGCTGCGAGGCTGCTCGGCAGGAAGAAGAAGCAGGCGGAGAAGGGCTTCTGGTTCCACGGAGTGTAATCCGGGTTTGAAGCTTTTTGCATAACTGGGCCGCGAAAGTGATTTATGCTTAGCGCAGCATCAATGCTGCAGGTTGTTGCATGTCCAGGGCAGTCGTTCTATTCGATGTGCTGAACACGCTCGTCAAGGAGCGCAAGGACCAGTCGGCCTTCCTAGAAGAAGCGATACGCGGCATATACGGCCCGACAGTGAGCGTGAAGGAGGGCGACTATGACGGCCTGGGCATGAAGGAGGCCATCGAGCGACTGCTTCTGCAGAGCGGCGAAGACAGCGCTTACGTACAGGCAGGCCTCGACCGGATCATGAAGGAGATACCGTACTCGTACTACAACGTCGCAGGGCATGACGCCATAGACGTGCTCGGCGGCGCTAAGGAGCTGCTGCGCGAGCTCGCCAAGAGCGACGTGGCGGTGGGTCTAGCAACCGGCCTGCCGGAGGGCGTGGTCGAGAACATGATGGAGCGCGCGGGCATAGACATGGGCCAGTTCAGCGTCTCGGCGTACGCGGATTCTGGCAAGACGATGCGCGACATAGTGGCTGCAGCGGCAACTACGGCTAAGGCCAGTCTCGGCACAGACAGGATGTTCACTGTAGTCAGTTCGGCGGCCGCGGCTTCGGCCTCCAAGGCCTGCGATGTGGCGCCGATAGGCGTGCTGACCGGCCGCGCGTCTGAAGAGCAGATGCGGCAGGCTGGCGCAGCGGTGGTGGTGAACGGGCTGGGGGACCGGAAGGCGATATTGAAGACGGTCTTGGGGTAGGCGCTGCCATTGCCAAGTATATGCGCTAGGTGCTCTGCGTCGAGTAGTACTTTAGGAATTGGAGCGAGGAGTAGAGCAGAGCAGCGTTGACCGGCTGCGACAGCATGTTGCAATTAGATTTGGTTATGAGGAACCGGTAGCATCTAGCAGTCAGATAGAGAGCATAGTGGAATTCCGTAGTTCAAGTTGCATGTGCGCTTCTGGTATGGAGGAAGCATACACGTAGCCGCCGGTAACCTCAACGGTATCGTTTTTGCCAAGACCGTTATCATAGATTACCAGAATGGTTTCGTTTGCTACAGCAACGTGTATCATGTCGTTAGAACCGAATACATTGAGCCGAGTATTATTGCTCGCGCTGATGTCAATCGTGGTGCCGTTAGCCGTCACATTTTGTTGTGGCAGTTGCGCCATTTCGTTTAGTATTGAAAACGCGTTCTTTTTCACGTAGGTACCGTTAGTTAGGTCACTCGCATTCAATTTATTCGGCGCCGTACTTGTGATTGGCAGTGTAGTTTGCCGTACGCTGCCTGATCCTAGCGTCTGCGCAGGGCCAATTACATGGAAATAGTATAGCACGTACGCGGCGGCTATGGCCAATATTAGAATGCCGATGATCTTAAGCATAAAACCCATTGGATCAGCCCTTATGGTTCCGGACAATCCCGGCAAGCATTGCCGGCATTACTTGGAGCGTTTTACGGAGCATATTTACGCATGTTGCAAGCTACCAAAACTAGCTTGTGGCATTATAGGCACACCGGATGACGATGGCGGCGGCGCCTTTCTTATCCTGACCCACTGCACCGGCAGAGATATACCCCCATGGCTGGCGCTGAAACCTACATATGTAGGATAGCCGCCGGGGATTTCCGGCGGTTCTGGGAATGACACGGCAATAGGTTGACTTGTGCCGCCGGCAGAATAATCATATGTCTGATAGGACTCCTTGCTGGACACTATCGTTACACTGTAAACTCCGGGGGAATTTTCGCCATTAAAAAAACTGCCATAGAAAAATGAAAAGCCGCAGACGTTCGCCTCGCCATTTGTGAAATTGATTTGGTCTGGGTAGGTATTGCCACACCCTTGCCGGATGAAGGTACCGTATTGCGGTGACGGACCCGGGTTGTATGGCAACTCTTGGTAACCTATGTTGACTGTATCGCTAGATGGCAAGCTGACTATATCAGCGTCGAATGTGGTGCCTACGCCGTATTCCGAGGTTGTGGCAAACAGAGGCCCATCGTTGTTGGTGGCGCCGGTGCTGTTGAACAATACCAGCCCGTTGTCAACAGTGACAACAGCGTTTACTGCAAAGAATCCTGGCGGTGGCGTGCCGGTTTGTATGCCGGAGTCGTTCACGTATGTGTATGAGCCGGCGAAGTTGTCGTAGAATGTAGGGAACACGAGCGCGCCATTGTCGTACTGCGCGTACGATGCAGACAGCTGCGGCGCCTCTCCGGTAGGACCAGAAGCCGACATTACGTTTGTGGGCATGAAGTCCATGTAGATGATCGTGTTTCCGCCTGGACTTATTGTCTGGCCGCCGAGATTTACCCACACGGTCGTTGCTGTTGCTGTGTTGCTTGGATCAGATTCCACCCAGGCCTGCATGGTGGTTCCAGTGCCATCGGGGCCGGTGGTGAATTCGACGTTGCTCCAGTCGCCATTTATATACTGCATGTAATTGGAGCTTGGTACAGTCAGATTCTGCTGGAAGCCGGTAGGCGTTGATGAACTGGCAGCTGCGCTCAGGCTCAGTGTTATTGGCACATACGCGGTAGGGGCGGATGACAATCCAGCGCCGCCCTCCAGAGTGACGCCGCTTGCCTTAGCCGTGACAGTGGCCACCTTTGAAAACGCAGTTGGGCTAGAGCACGGTGACATGCAGTAGCCGAGCCATATGTAACCGGCGAACGGCGTGCCGATGGGCGGGTTGCTTGGCACTCCACCCGCGTGGAAAACATCAGCTGGGAAAACGGCGGTGACTGTCTGTCCTGGTACTAGTACTCTGACGCCGTTCGGTCCCGGAAGACCCACGGGCGTGGCGTTCGCGCAGCCGGTGGCTGTGCACGCGAAGTTCACTGGTATGCCGTTCTGGTTTAGCGCCTCGTCCTGAGAGGCCACGAAGATCCAGTTGCCGTAGTAGTCCCTGCCGGTCGTCTGGCCGAAGGTGAAACCTATCGCGTTCGATGTATAAACGAAGTTTGTGCACGTGAAACCGGCCTGGGCGATGCAGCCCTGCGGTGCTAGGTTCGAGCCGTTGAAGACTCCGAGTTCGAAGAGCGCTGCGAGGACTACCGCTATTATCAGGATGGCCCAACCGTAGGTCATCAGATACTCCATGGCCGACTGCGCAGCCAGCCTGGACGCTCTCTTAACCATTCGCTTACCTGTGTTATATAAATAACACCGCAAAGAACTTATAATTGTTTGGGAGGGTGCCAATTGCCTAACCTGCTACTTGCATATCATTTAACCAGGGCTCGCTCAATCCCTCGAGATAGTAGTGGCAAATTCGTGGCCCCCACTGGGGGCCCCGCGGCCCTGCCAAGATGCGGAACCTGTTGTGCATAACCTGCGGCTATGAAGCTATTGTACGTGTGAACGGCAAGCGAACGTTTCATGCAGTTGGGAAGTGCTCTGCTTTTTAGGCATGCATTGTAACCGCTGCTTCATCACGAAACGCTTCCGAACGTTATCTGCGGCATGACCCCGCCAGGTGGGTAAACCCTGCTTCTGACCCAGTAATAATATGTTTGACCATGACCTCCCAGTGTGCCGCCAGAGGTAGAAGTTCCTGACAATGTAGAAAGCCCGCTCGAATAGTCTAATTGCCCTTCTGCTCCGGAGGCCGTAATGATTAGGGTTTCAACTACAGGGTCGGTGCAAGTGTAGCTTATGCCATTCCCATCGCTGTAACCGCCGCTGTACGAGTATAGGAAGAAATAGCAATTTGTAGGTGGCACTCGTATTGACGTATCCCAGTATAAATTGCTAGACGAAACTGTTCCGGGTGGAGTATATGGTAGGTCTTCTTCAGCAGTGTCCCATGATGTAAGAGCATCAGATATGAACGGAAAAGCTGCGGGAGCTGATACGCTTAGACCGATTACTGGTGAAGCACTACCTGCGTTTTTATAAGTTGTAAACACGTCAGCGCCGTTGTCGTATTCTGCGTATGTTGGGCTGATCTGAGGCGCCTCGCCTGCGATTGAACCGTCGAACTCCGAGCCTGTACCGCTTGTGGGCCCGAAGACCATGTATATGTTCTCGCCGCTGGTCTCGCCGTTAGGCAGCTTTACCCAGAAGATCGCCTGCGACGACGATTGCGTACACGCGGTCTCTGGGCAGCCCTCGAGCCAGGAGTCAAGATAACCGGAGCTGCATGTCGG
Source organism: Microcaldota archaeon (assembly GCA_021827995.1). Taxonomy (GTDB): domain Archaea; phylum Micrarchaeota; class Micrarchaeia; order Micrarchaeales; family Micrarchaeaceae; genus JAKATK01. Next base: position 8,801 of record JAKATK010000022.1, read on the forward strand.
GTCGGTGCAGAACCTTATGTTGCCCAGGTCGCTGCTCTCGTATGCCGAATACGCGGATGGGTTGAAAGTGATGTTCTGCTGGAACGTGCCTGATATCGTGCTGCCAGGATTGAGCGTTATCTGCACGTAAGGTGATGTCACGGTAAGCGCGTACACGGCATTGGCTGTTGCGCCGGTGAGCGCGTTAGTCCCTGTCACCGTGATCGGGTAACTGCCAGGCTGCGCCGACGGGGTGGTGCTTATCGACAGGGTGCTTGTGCACGTCGGATCAGGCGTGCACGAGATCGGGTTGAACGTCTTTAATATAGGCGGCGCGGTATCCGACAGC
>JAKATK010000001.1 GCA_021827995.1 Microcaldota archaeon
TCCCTGAGCCTGACGAGGTCGAGGAGCTCCTCCTTTATGCCGTAGCGAAGCCGGACCCTCGCGTCTATGAGCTTGTGGAGCGGCATGTGCTGCACCCTGGCTAGCTCTATGGCCGCGTACGCTAGCCAGTCGGCGTTCATCAGCTTGCTGTGCAGCGCGCCCGGCGTGGTGCCGTACTCCCTCACTATGTCCTGCTCCTGCGCCTCGTCCATCCAGTCACAGAGCATCAGCGCTGTGCCGAATGCCCTCACCGGGTCGTGGTACACGCCGGCCTGTTCGTAGACGCCGCCGAGCCTGACCTCTGGCTTGGCCCTGTTGTAAGCTGCGAACTCGAGCTCCGCGTCCTTCGTTGCTCGTGCGTGCGGCCTCATCTCTATGGTATTGGACAGCATGAAGAGAATGTCCATCGTCTCGCCAACGCTCTCCAGCGAGTCAATGATCCACTTCGCTGACAGCGGGTCTATGTAGAGCCTGCTGACCCTCTCGCCGATCTTGGTGGCCCTGTACGACCTGTTCGTGAAGCCGCCATCCGCCTCGATGAAGCCCCACGCCGCTAGCTCGTCCAGCATGTCCTCTATCGTCTGCCTTATGCGCCTCGAGCGGCCCATCGAGAAGCCGTAGAAGCTCTTGGCGATGAAGCCCTCTATGGCCTTCCTGTCGTTCAGGAAGTCCTCCGCGATGAAAGCCAGCAGGTGGCTCCTGAGCACCGGGGCCATTCCAAGCTTCGATTCGAGCGGCTCTGGTTCCGCGTCTATGTAGCGCTCCCTGAGCGCGTCTACGTGGCCGCGGTTGTTCGCTATCAGCAGGGCCCTGCCCTCCTTGTCGTAGCTGGGCCGGCCGGCCCTGCCGAACAGTTGGAGCACCTCGTTCACGCTCAGGGTTCCGTGCGAGTCATCGCCGAACCTGTGTATGTCCCTTACCAGCACCGTGTGCGCAGGCATGTTCACTCCGTAACCAAGAGTGGTCGTCGCGCACACTACTTTTATGAGGTTGGATTTGAACGCTCGCTCCACTGCGGTGCGCTGCTCGTTCAGCAGGCCGGCATGGTGGAATGCGACACCGTTCCTGACCAGCTCGCTTAGCCTTTTGCACTGCTCCGTCGGCCTGCTCAGTACGTTGAGCACAGTATCCGCGATGCCGTCCAGCTCGACCCTGGCATTCTCAGTGAGCGCCGGCCTCACGACCCTGGCGAACCTCGCTGCACCGGCCTCGGCGTTCCTCTTCGTCGAGTAGAAGACCAGCGCCTGCTTCGACCTTGCAAGAGTGTCCTCCACGACCGATACCTCCGGCGTGCCGCCTACGCCGCCCAGCCTTGCGGTTTCGTACCCCCTGCCTTCAGGGTAGTATACGCTGCCGTCGTAGACTATGCCCTTCACTAGCCTTACCGACCTGTAGTCGCTCTTGACAAGGTCCGCTCCGAGCCATGATGCGAGCTCGTCCGCGTTGCCTATAGTCGCGCTGAGCGCTATGATCTGTGCCGACAGCGTCGTTGCCACCTTGGTGATGAGCAGTTCGAGCGTCGGCCCTCTCGAAGCGTCGTCCAGCATGTGCACCTCGTCGAAGACAACGCAGCCGATTGACGGCAGCCAGTTTATTCCGTGCCTCATCAGGCTGTCGAACTTCTCTGTCGAGACGAATACCATCTGGTAGTCCGCGAGCCATGGGTCGCTCGAGTCTAGGTCGCCTATCGACACGGCAGACTTTATGTATGGGTAGGCTTCCCTGAATTCCTCGAACTTCTCCATGACCAGCGCACGCATAGGCGCGATGTAAACCGCCTTCCTGCCCCTCGTCATTATCGAGTTTACGCACGCTATCTCTGCCACGAGCGTCTTGCCGCTTGCTGTGGGCGACGCCACCACCAGGCTCTTGCCCGCAAGCAGGCCGAGCCGCACCGCGCTCTCCTGCGGCGGCGTCATTTCCGAGAAGCCCCTGTTGCTAAGCGACTCGAGTATCTCGTTGGGGATTTTGCCGCGCAGTTCTGAGAACTCCATGCTCACCAGTCTGGCTCTGAAGGTATTTACCAGTTGCGCAACCCCGTCTCATCTGATGAACAGCGACGCGTAACGCATGAACGGGTCCACCAGCCTACCGGCGCCAAAGTGGCTGGCGACGCGCCTGAGGAAGTCCATATCCTTGGCCCTTATGCCCCCGAGCACCGCGAGCAGCGGCGGATATACCGCCAAGAGCAGCAGCGCATTGGCCACGACGAGCGGTATGCTGCCGTGGACGAACACGCTCACGAGCAGCATCGCCAGATAAGAGGCAGCTGACGCCAGCAACACGCCCGCAATGCGCCCGATGTCGCCGTGCAGCGAGTGGGCCCTCGCCATGTGGCCCATGTATATGGCGTCTAGCGCAACCGGAGCTGCGGCGAATACCGATATGAGCGGCCCCCACGCGCCTAGCGTGGGCGTCAGCGCGAGCAGCAGCGTCACCTCGATCGCCACGACCGCGAGTTGGTACCGCATGAACCTCTTGGAGTCTCCACCGCTAAGTATGAACGTGCCCGCATAGCTGCCGAACATACCCGCCACTGTGCCAACAGAAATTATGGCGAAATACAGCGGCGCCAAGCCATAGGCAGAGGAGAACAGTATACGCACTATCGGTGCAGCATTGGCTACGGCATAGGCCAGCAGCGGCGCGATCATTAGCAGCGAGTAGTAGAGGGTCCAACCGAACATGTGCGGCAGCCTTTGCGATATCGACTCGCCATCGCGCGCCTCGGAGAATGCAGGCAGCAGCACGAACGTGTTCGACACTATCAGCGTCTGGAACACCGTGCCCAGCTTGAACGCCACGCCGTAGTTGCCCACCACGCTCGGCAGGGCGAACACGCCCAGAAGCACCACTGCGAAGTTGCTCGCTCCGAGTACGCTGATGTTAGATACCAGTATTGGCGCGGAGAAGCCGACCAGGTTCTTGGCGATGTTCTTTGTCGGTCTATTCGGGGAGAAACCCAAATCAAGGCCGAGATACACCAAGCCCAGCAGAGTGGCGACAAGGAGTCCCAGGTTCATGCCGAGCATCACGCCGGTGACGCCGTAACCGTACAACAGCAGCGCAGCCACGCCGACTAACTGAACAGCCGGGTACACAGAGTTTATCACCGCCGCCCTTGCCACCCTGCCAATGCCTACCAGCGATGCGAGCGTGATGTTGAACGCCACGCTTGCAAGCACCATGATCGATGCGAGTTCGATCGGCACCGCAAGGGCAGCGTTCCCGTAAACCATGCCAGCGAGCGCACCGCTCAGCGCCAGTCCTGCCGCCATAAGCAGGGTCGCGGCAGAGCATGCGACCGCGTAACCGCTGCTGATGTAGCTACCCTTCTCTGCTATGTCCTTCAGTCGCGGTAGCCTCTGCCTTAACGCGGTCCCTATCCCGAAGTTGCCACCCATGCCGACGAAGGCAGAGAAGGCTACCGCTATTGCGACAAGGCCGAAGGCAGACGGTCCCAGGAACCTTGAGGCAAAAATGAGCACGAGCAGGGAGAAGACAGAACTGACCAGCTCGCCGGCGAGGAAAACTATGCCCCTCTTGGCGGTCCTGGCGCCGAAATCGGCGCTTCCAGCCCCGTCCACGCCCGCCTCGTCGCTACTCATACATTACCACGGCCTGCCGGCGTGCGGCTAACGTAACAGGTATCCCAAACAATACTTTTATCGCTTGCGCTAGCTGCCGCAGTCATAATCCCAATCCTAAAGATTTCGTTCGAGCATGCGCTTCTTGCTTGTAGCAGAGGACCACGCGCTGCTTATTCTATCGGTTCGGACATCCTGGCGAAGTCCCTGTTAGTCACCTGGCTGTACAGGCAGTAGCCGAGCCCGTCCCTAAGCTTGCCGTCGAGCTCCTCCCCCGGTATTGTGTCGACCCTGTCCGAGCTGAGCGGCGGCGTGCGATCCAGCACCCATGGCTTGCCGATGTGCGTATCAGAAACGATTCTTTCTGCCTCTTCGAACACTGCGCTGCCCACCTGCTTGTTCGCGTGGTTGCCTCCGGTGATCTGCTTCAGTATCTCCTCTTCAATGAGCCTCTTCGCATACTCCGTCCTGGCCGTCGGGCTTATCATGCGCATCCTGTTAGCCAGGCGCGCCCCTAGTGCGGGTATGCCTCTCAGCGCGGCCTCCTCGGAATAGACGTGCCTGCCTATCTTGCGCTCGTTGAGCCTCACGCGCCTGAGTATCGTGTTGACGTCGTACTTGTTGATCAGCATGAGGCCGTGCATTAGAGAGCTCTTGACCCCCCAGTACATGGCGTGGCTGGCCACCACCCTCCCATCGACGTTTATCGTCGACGCCCTGTTGTCAACGCGGCTGACGTCTATGCCTAGCTCCGTGAGAGCGGCGCCGATCTTCTCGGCGTAGTACTTCCTCATGTCATCGAAGTGCTTGAAGCTGCCGTCCATAGGCACGGTGAACGAATAGGCCAAGCAGTTGCTGTCGAACTGCACGTGAGAGCCGCCGGTTATCCTGCGTGCCAGGTCGAACGATCTGTCGGCCCTCTTGATGGCGCTCGGCGACTCCCCGTAGCCGAGCACGACTGCGTCCTTCCTGACGTCCCAGAACCTGACGGTCGCGACCCCCATCCGCTCGGACCTAGCGAGCGCGAACTCCTCTAGGGCCATGTTCATCTTTATCGGCAGCGTCTGTTCCCCCCAGTACTCATAGTAGAACACAGCAACCAGCCCCACGCGAGGTTTTTAATCACTATATAGATTAAGGATATTAAGGTGTTGTATAATGGTCGGTACTGCTACCCCCGGGCAGCTTCACACAGCGGCCCACATATTCGCCAGGAGCCTGCAGAACCTCGGTGTCCAGATAAGCGTTAGGAAGGCCGATACCTCCGGTACCCCTGACATCGGCTACGACTTCATAAGGGGCCGCATACCTGTGGATCGAATAATAGCTGCGGAGGCCGAGGTCAACAGGGTCATAAGCCAGGGGCTCGACATAGACTACGACAACTTCGACAGCATCGAGGCCGCAAAGGCGAAACTGCCAAACCTGAGGTTCAATGAGGAGCGCCTGGCCGAAGTGTCAGGCATAAGGGTGGTGCGCATAGGCGATTTCGATTCGGCTGCATGCTCGCAGGTACACGTCGGGAACACCAGTGACATACTGGCCTTCGCCGTGCTCAGGGTCACATACCCGTCCGGAGAAACCAGGGTCACGTTCAGTGCTGCTGAGGCGGCAATCGAGCGCATGCTCAAGACAAAAGCCGGCATACTGACTATCGCTAGCGCGGAGAACTTCGACATCGACAGCATGGGTGAACGCTACGCCGCGCTAGCCGAATCTACGCGCGCTCTGGAAGCCCAACTGGCGTCTGTCGCGTACGCGTCAATAAGCAACTCTAAGGAACCGTTCATGTACGTAAAGGCAGATAACATAAATGCGTTCTTCAGACCGCTGGGGGAATACACCAGGAAGAACCCCGACAGGTATTTCATAGTGTTCAACGATAAACAGCTGCTTGGGGCTAGAGGCGCGGAATGCAGCGTAGATCTCGGCGCGCTAGGAGCGCGCCTTGTTGCATCCGGTGCGTTTAAGGGCTCGGTGAAGCCCGATGCGATAAGCGGCCGCGTCCTGAGAGTCGATTCCGTGGTGGAAGGCGTCAGGGCGGCTGCCGGCTCGCACGGCTGATACGGCATGATTGCGATGGACGTCGAGATAAAGCAGGTCATCCTGGTCAGGAACGACCTTGGCATGGGCAAGGGCAAGCTGGCTGCACAGGTGGCGCACGCATCGCTGATGAGCTATTTCAAGGCCAGCGAGCAGGACAAGGGCGTAGCGGACAGGTGGCTCGAGACCGGGGAGAAGAAGATAGTGCTCAAGGCGAACAGCGAGGAGACGCTCCTCAAGTTCTTCAACGCCTTCGAGTTCAAGCGCATTCCATGCGCACTGGTCACCGATGCCGGCCTTACCGAGTTGCCGCCAGGCACTAAGACAGCGCTCGGCGTAGGGCCATGGAAGAGCGACGAGATAGATGTGCTGACGCGCGGCATGCAACTCCTGTGAGGCCGCCTCACGCTATGAAGGTCAGCCAGTCTATGAAGTCCTCGTCCTTGCCGCGCACCACGTCATAGTACTTCTGTGCCAGCAGCGTGGTTATCGAGCCGGCCTTGCCGCCGCTCACCACCACGCCGTCTATCCTTGTGACTGGGGTTATCTCTGCGGCAGTGCCGGAGAAGAAGACCTCGTCGGCTGTCAACAACTCCTCTCTGTGCACCTCCCTCTCCACCACTTCTATGCCGGCCGCTTCCGCTATTCTCATCAGCGAGTCCCTGGTTATGCCGAGGAGTATGTCCGCGCTCGTGTCGGGCGTTATGAGCTTATGGTCCTTTACCAGGAAGATGTTCTCGCCAGGGCCCTCCGCCACGTAGCCGTCCCTAGATATAAGTATCGCCTCGTCGAAGCCGTAGTTCTTCGCCTCGTTGCTGGCCAGTATGGAGTTCAGGTAGTTGCCGCTCGCCTTCGCCTCCACCGGTAATATGTTGGAGTTTATGCGCCGCCACGAAGATATCATGCATCGTATGCCCTTGTCGCGCTTGCCCTCGAAGTACTGGCCGTACGGCAGCGCTCCGATGAACACGCTTATCTTCTTGCCCACGGTGCTGAGGCCTATGCGTGCATCGTCATAGAACGCGAACGGCCTTATGTAGCAAGACTCCAGCCTGTTCGCCCTTACCAAGTCGATGCACGCGCCAGACAGAGCGTCCTCGTCGTAGCCGAGGTTCATCGAGTGGATCCTCGCGCTGTTCATGAACCTGCGGATGTGGTCCGCTAGCCTGAATATCGCCGGGCCGCGCTCGGTATCATAAGCGCGTATGCCCTCGAATATGCCGCTGCCATACTGCAGCGAGTGCGTCAGTATATGGACTGTGGCTTTGTCGTAGTCTATGAACCTTCCGTTGAGCCAGACCTTGAGCTTTTTTTCGGGCATGGAGCTCCTCGCGCGCAGACCCAGAAACAGCGGGCGCCATGACTATAAAACTGAAAAGCTTATTATATGGTTCGCTGCACCGTAACGTAGAGTCCCTTTCCGACGGCACAATCATCAGGGTTAGTTTTTATATATTTTCCATGCTGATATAATCGGGGATCGTAGTGGCAGAGCACACGCCTAGCGATGACGCGAAGGAGCACTGGCGGAACGGCAACAAGCTCTTCGAGGACAGCAACTTCGAGGAGGCCCTGGTGGAGTACGGCAAGGCCATAGAGAGCGACAGCGAGTACCCGGACGCGTATTTCAACAGGGCGCTTACCGAGCGCATAACCCACGACTACGACGCTGCCAGGCGCGACCTCGAGAGAGTCATAGAACTACAGCCTGACAGCGCGGACGCGCTCCTTCTCATAGGGGACATAGCGGAGATGAACAAGGACCTTCTCGGCGCGCGCTTCTGGTACGAGAAGTCGCTGGCTGCGAACCCTGACTACACCGAAGCCAAGACGAGGCTGGAGCATATCGACTCGATACTGCACCCTAGCAAGCCGGCTTCCCCCGGCAAAACGAGCGAGAAACAGATACAGATCGAGCAGCTGAAGCCGATCAAGCCTGCCGAGCAGCAGAAGGAAGTGATTGAGGAAGGCCAGATAAAGAAGCTCGCATTCTACAAGTCTAACGTCAAGTTTGATCGCGTCATAGGACTGGAGCGCGTGAAGCGCTACCTGTACGAGAACGTGGTGCTAGCGATACAGAGGCCCGAGCTCTTCCAGAAGTACGGCAAGAAGATGGGCATAGGTCTGCTGCTCTACGGGCCGCCAGGAGTGGGCAAGAGCTACATAGTCAACGCCATAGCTGGCGAGGCTAACGCCAACGTCATAGTCGCCAGGATAAACCAGATAGTTGACATGTACACCGGCAACACCGAGAAGAACTTGCATGCCGTATTCGAACAGGCGAGGCAGAACGCCCCGTGCCTGGTACTCTTCGACGAGGTCGACGCCCTCGGCGGCAAGAGGAACAGCGGCGGCACCGGCGAGAACTCCGCCATGCGCCTCGCCGTAAACCAGTTCCTGGTGGAGATGAACGGCGTGGAGGCCAACCCGGAGGGCATCTTCGTTATGGGCACCACGAACCAGCCGTGGGACATGGATCCGGCGCTCAAGCGAAGCGGCAGATTCGGCGACAGCGTCTACATACCGCCGCCGAAATACGGCGACAGGAAGAAGCTGTTCGAGCTATACACAAGGAACACGCCCAGGGGCAGGCTGAGCTACGGCAGGCTCTCCAGGGCCACGGCAGGCTACAGCCCCGCGGACATCGAGCGCATATGCGACAAGGCCAAGATGCGGCCCCTGCTGCACGAGTACACCAGGGCGCAGGGCAGGAAGTTGACGATGGGCGACATGATGGCCGTGCTCAAGGACCCGGACCAGAACAGCGGCAGCTCCCTTGACGAGTGGTACCTGATGGTCAAGAAGGACGTCATAAGCAAGACAGAGACGCAGATAGTCGATGGCAAGAAGCAGGTCATAGAGAAGGAGGGCAAGCTAGACGCCGAGGAGAAGATACTGTATAAGGCCATGATAAAGGACATAAAGAAGAACACGAAGCGCCTCAGGGTGCGCGCCAAGAAGATGCAGAGATGGTGGGCCATCCACGTGTGGTAGCCGGCACAACTAATTTATAACCTCACGGGCAGTATTAAGCGTGTTTTGCATGATAGTGTTCAGCACGGCCACGGCTGGCTCCAACAGGTCCAAGCTAGAATCGGAGACCGCGCAGCTGGCCAAGAGGAGCGGGAAGAAGGTCGTGATTCTGAACCTTGTCGACGAGATGATAAAGGCGGCGAGGGAGCTCAACAAGGAGCTCGACCCGTCTACGCTGCCGAATCTTGACGCCAAGGTACTTAACGTGCTCAAGGAGGACGCGATACACGCCATGAGCGACAGGATAGCGCAGAGCAGCGGCACCGATTACATAATAGACGGCCACACCTCATTCTGGTGGAGGAACGGCCCCATAAGCCTGCTCGACATAGACGACTTCAGGGAGCTGAAGCCCGACTTCTTCATAACTGTAGCATCGCCTCCAGGCGAGCTCAGCGAGTCGCTGAAGAGCAAGAGCGACTGGTCCGGCAAGCAGGTCGACATATACGACATGCTGCTCTGGTCCGAGGTGGAGCTCTACACCGCTGACCTGGTCAGCAAGACGCTCGGCAAGCCCAACTACGTCATAGGCGTGTCTGAGAATCCTATAACGCTGTTCAACCTGATGTACAAGCCGGACATGCTGAAGATATACGCCAGTTACTCGATGGAGCACAGGGACATCGGCTACGGGAACGTGACCAGGTTCGTCGGCAAGCTCAGGGAGAGCGCGATAGTCTTCGATCCCAGGAGCGTGGACCTCGGCGCTTACAGGTACACTTATGACAAGAGGCTCAAGGAGGTTGTGTTCAACCAGACCGTGCGGCGCGACTATCACATGATAGACCAGGCCGACATGGTGGTCATACACCTCTCGCGCCTGGTCTACTCTAGCGGTGTGGACAGCGAGAGGATGCACGCGCACAGCACAGGCAAGAAGGTGCTGCTCTACTTCCCGTTCGAGAAGTACAGCCCGTTCACCCCGTATTTCGTGGACAAGATGTTCAACAAGGAGAACGAACTGCTCGACGAGATCAAGGAAGCCGCAAGCAACAAGCGCGGCAGGGCAAAATAATCGTTGTGGCATTGCGCCCTCTTAATCGCGGTGCGCAGCATTACTGCAGCGGAAGTGTGAGCGTGCGTTCGTATGCCATCGTGTATATTCTGCGACATCGTTTCCGGCAAGGTGCCATCGTTTAAGATTTACGAGGATGACTCGTACATAGGCGCGCTGGACAAGTTCCCGAACACAAAGGGGCAGTCGCTTGTCATGCCGAAGAGGCACCACGGCAGCTACCTGTTCGACCTCGATGACCAGACGATAAGCGAGTGCATCCTGGCCGCTAAGAGGGTCGCCAAGGTTCTGGAGCGCGGCCTCGATGTTGGCCGCGTGCACGTAGTATTCGAGGGCACCGGCGTAAACCACCTCCACGCCAAGCTATATCCGGCAATCGGCACGACCAAGACGTTCGAGGAGAAGATTGCCGAGGGGCGCGTCTTCTTTTACACTTACCCCGGCTATGTGTCTACGCTGCTAGGGCCCGGGGCCGATGACGAAACGCTCAAGAAACTCCAGGCCGACATACTCGGCAAGAGCGCAACCGGCAAGCGATAAATATTATTAACATGGGGCACAAATGCTAGAGCGTGCCTTGGTAGTGTAGTGGTCCAGCATGCGAGCCTGTCACGCTTGCGACCCGGGTTCGAATCCCGGCCAAGGCGTTTTCATTAGTAATGCACAAAACTTCTCATTAATAACGAGAAGATTTAAATACCAGAAGGTTCGATAACCTAATATGATACTCAAAGAAACCCTGAGGGAAGTTGTACTATCACAGAAGGAAGCCTTTGACGATTTAGAATTAGGGGTAGAACGTGAAATAGTTAGCGGAATAAGTATAGAGTTACAACATGCACTGGTTATCTCTGGGATAAGAAGATGCGGAAAGAGTACATTAATGCACCAACTTTCAAAGAGAATTAAGAGCTTCAATTACCTAAATTTCGAAGACACAAGGCTTACGGGCTTTGAATTATCCGATTTCGAAAAACTCGACGAAATATACGCGGAAGAATTCGGAGAGCGTGATTTTTATCTTTTTGATGAGATACAAAATATACCTGGTTGGGAAATATTTGTAAGGTCTAGGCTGGATAAGAAGAAGAGATTTGTGATAACTGGTTCAAATGCATCACTCTTGAGCAAAGAGTTAGGTACAAGGTTGACAGGAAGACACATAAACGTAGAATTATTCCCTTTCTCTTTCAAGGAAACGATGACATTCAAGAAACAAAAATGTGGCGCGAGCGAGTTCGGAAAGTATCTAAAGGAGGGCGGATTTCCCGAATACCTTAAGTACAAAAATCAGGAAATATTGCGCGAACTATTCACAGATGTGATTCAGAGGGATATAGTAGCAAGGCATAAGATAAGGGAGTCTAAAGCGTTAAATGAGATAGCGCTCTATCTGCTAACAAACGTCGGGAAAGAATTCTCTTTCAACACATTAAAAAATATCTTTGCACTGGGTTCGGTAAATACAGTGTCATCTTTTATATCCTATCTCGAGGATAGCTACCTGGTCTTCACAGTACCAAAATTCGATTACTCCTTGAAAAAACAGATGGTAAATCCAAAAAAGGTCTATTCTATAGATAATGGACTGTGTGCAGCAAACTCCGTGTCTTTTTCTGAAGATAAAGGCAGAATGCTGGAAAATCTGGCGTATCTTGTTCTAAGAAGAAACAATAAACAGATATTTTATTTCAAATCAGAAAACAAACATGAATGTGACTTCTTAGTGAAGGAGGCGGCTAAAATTAAGATGGCAATACAAGTCTGTCACGAACTAAACGAAGACAACAAGGAAAGAGAATTGAGCGGGTTGATGGAAGCACTGAACCAATTTGACTTGAAAGAAGGCATAATACTCACATTTAATCAAGAAGACGAATTAACGCAAAATGGAAAGAAAATAATAATGCTGCCATTATGGAAGTGGAACGATTACCTGGCGTCGCTCGGTCCCAAAGACAGAAATTAGCCGATTTTTAATAAATCGTACACTATTCTTATCGAAGCTTCTACTCAAGAAGGAATTAAAACTGATTCTACTCATCTTATAGTATGCGTGACTTCGTAATAAGAATTGCAACTAAGAAAGATATACCAGCCATAAGCAGGTTTGGCACTCCGGTAGTCAGAGAGCTGAATTTCTACAAAAAAGAGCACATGGCAAGGAATGTGTACGAATTGAGCATAGAAGATCTTAACGACACATTCAAGAGCAAAGACAGCCTGATAGTAGCAGAATCAAGGGATGGCAAAATAGTAGGCATGGTAGCACACTATCCGGGTCATGGCCATGTTGATTGGCTTGACTGGATTATCATAGACAAAAACTACAGAAAGAAGGGACTGGGCAAGGCTATGATAAACTTCACTATAAAAGAGGCGAAAAGGCGTGGCTGCCACAAAATATGGTGTGATACGCACCCAAAGAATACAACGGTCAATAGATTCTTAAAAAAGTTTGGTTTTAGAAAGGTGGGCATTCTTAAAAAGCATAGTTTCAAAGACGATCAGCTGATTTGGGAAAAAATCATAGAATGAAAGTTTGAAGCCAAGCAAGTAGGGGTTGATAAATTTATGTCAAAATTCACGAGTACGAAAGAGTGTTTTGACCAAGGTTCTAATCCCGTTAAGGCGGTGTTTTATTTGCATAACTTAGTGGGCGTTTCTGCGGATTCGCCCAACTGGTGGCTATAGGGTGGCAGGCGCATGCGATGGGGCTACTACTTCAGCAGGCTGAACAGGGATACCGTTGGCAGGTACGATGTCACACCGCTTTTTGCGGATCCCTCCGTGTTCTCCAACCTTATATCAGATTTGCTGCGACAGTTCAGTGGTACGCCTTTCGAAAAAGTTGTCGGCATAGACGCTCTTGGTTTTGTCCTGGCTGGCGCGATTGCGCTCAGAGCTAAAAAGCCCCTGGCTCTTATCAGGAAGGGCGGCAAGCTACCGCTAAGACCAAAGGAACTATTGCGCGCAAGCTTTACCGACTATTCCCGCTCAAGGAAAACTTTCGAGATGAGCAAGAGCGCCATAAGTAGGGGCGACAGGGTATTAATCGTAGACGAGTGGATCGAGACTGGCGCGCAGGTCATGGCGGCGATACGCTTAGTGGAGAGGGCGGGCGGCACTGTCGTAGGCATTGCAGCGATTAGCTGCGACAGAAACAGAAACACAGCCAAACTTCTGGCAAAATACAATTGCAAAACGCTGAACAATATCAGAACGTGAGACCGTGAGGATTCTTTTCATCTGCGGGGACAATGTGGGTAGGAGCCAGGCGGCGGAGGCCATGTTCAACGCGTACGCTATTGGCAGCAAGGCGGAGAGCTGTGCAGGCAAGCCGATATGGAAGGCGAAAAAGAGGCTGGCAGATATAACCGAAGCCGAGGCTGTGATAAGCATAATGAAGAGCGACTACGGGATAGACTTGTCTGAAAAGTTCTCGAAGCCCTTCGACCAGTCAATGGTGGACTCGGCAGACATTGTCGTGACGCTGTGCGACGAGAGCGAGTGCCCACGCATAGACGGCGCCAGGCACTGGGATATACCAAAGCTAAGCAAACTAGACATGGGGGGCAAGAGGGCAGCGATAATTGAGCTGGAAGCAAGGGTCAGGGAGCTGATAAGCTCAATCGGCGGTCGAGCGTAGGCCGGCACATCCCATTATTTATTTGGCTGACTATAAGAGTAAGACCCACCATGAGCGAAAAATACGACGTAGTCGTTATAGGGTCTGGCATCGTCGGAGCCTCTACGGCTTACAATCTGGCCAAGAGAGGTGTCAGCACGCTCGTCCTGGAGAGGTTCGGCCCCAATCACACGAACGGGTCCTCCCACGGGAAGTCCAGGATAATAAGGAGCGCGAATCCGGAGAATATAGCGTACACCCGCTTGGCCAAGTCCGCGTTCGATAGATGGGGCGAGCTAGAGGCTGAATCCGGATCGCCCCTCATGATAAAGACCGGCGGCCTGATATTCGGCGATAGGAAGGACCGGTTCATATCGCCCTTCCTTTCCGATGCCATGAAAAGCGAGTTGGACTACGAAATCATGTCACCAAGTAACGCCATGGCCCTATTCCCACAGTTCACCATCGGTAGCGACGAAGTCGCCGTTTACGATCCGAGTGCAGGGATACTCTTTCCGGAGAGGTGCGTGGATAGCTATTCAAGCCTGGCTCGTGGTTTCGGTGCCGAGTTCCACTTCAACGAGGAGGTGCTCAGGTGGGACGCCGCCAGCGACTGCGTCGCGATTGAAACACAATCTGCATCGTATAAGGCCGGCAGGGTCGTTTTAGCGGCCGGTGCATGGAACGCGAAGCTGATCAGCGATGTGGATCTGGGGTTGCGCTGCGAACGCCAGGTCGTCTTCTGGTTCAAGCCCAATGACGACTCTGGGAGCTTCATGCCCGGCAGTATGCCGGTGTTTATCTGCTGTGATTATGGCAGACACTTCTACGGCTTCCCTGACCTTGGGGACGGCGTCAAGGCAGCTCAGCACCACGGCGGCGAGGCCGCAGATCCGGACAGTGTACGCAGGGCCGTTGGCAAGGACGACGAGGGCAACGTCAGGGCGTTTCTTGGGAGAAGGATACCTGCTGCCGACGGCACCGTCACCGGCTCCTCAACGTGCCTGTACACGAACACGCCAACAGGCGATTTCATAATAGACTTCCACCCGAAGCACAGTAACGTGCTGATGGTGAGCGCATGCTGCGGAATGGGGTTCAAGTTCGCCAGCATCACAGGCGAGATAGCAGCCGATCTGGCCATGGCCGGCAAGACCGAGCACGACATATCGCTCTTCGGCCTGCGATGACCTGCTCTCAGCCAGCACCGCATCCAATCCCGCAATGTCAACTACGCTTGACAGCGCTCCAGTGTCAGAACGAATCCCTGCGCATCAGGTCCCCGAGCCTCGCCCTGTAAATTCCAATCAATTGCCCGGCCTTGTGGCGCACCATCTCCATGTTTATCGGCTTACTCCGGTCCTCGTTGAAGAGCCCTCTGTTCATGGCCTTAGCGTATATAGACTTCTTGTTCCCGTCGTTTATGTTGCCGTAGTACTTCTGTGCTAAGGCTCCCAGCTTGTCTATCGTTACCTTATAGAATACGTCGAATGAGAAATCTTCGGCCGAGCCGCTGTACCTCCAAGCCCTTACTCCATGCTGGCATAAGTGCTTATGTACGTCCGCACCGCGTTGCGCCACATGCCTATTACAGCCTTCTTCTCCGCATAAGCCATATCGGCCATGTCCGGTGTCTTTGTCATTGTCCTGTAGAACTGCCCGTTGAACCTTGTAGCTGCCCCGTCGAGAGCGTCCAGAGCCTGCTCCTTCGTCTCCGCAGACATTCCGCTCCCCAAATCGTATTATAATTAAAGCATGTCGATAGCTATCCCGCGTGCAGGGACCGAGGCACCCAGCTATACTGCCGTGGCTGTGCTGATTGCTATAGCCCTAAGCGCCTGGCCAGTGTCTCTTCCTCAATATCGCTCAGCTTCGCCGGTATTATGATAGAAGTCGGGCCGCTCCCCAGCTCCAGTCCTGACGCATCGCCCAGTGCCAGCCTTTTCACCGTGCAGCCAGCCAGGCCTATGTTGTGCATGACTATCACGCTCGTGTCGCCGCGCAGCAGTCCAGCGCCGTAATGCGCCTCGGCTGCAAACAGCGTTGCCACTGTGTCCCTAATCGGGAGCGACGACTCGTTCTCCGGAAAGTAGTCGAGCAGCACCAAGCTGTGCAGGCCAGCGGTCGCGTTTGCCGCTAGCTTCTCATAGAACGACACCGGCTTGTAGTGCCCGCTCCACCTAGGCACGGTCGTTATCTGGCCGAAGCGGTAGAAATCCAGGCCGCTCTCGCCTATCGCCGCGGTGAATATCGATGCCGCATGTATAACTGCGGTATCTATGCCCCTATCAAGCGCCTCGTTTATGATTATCTTGTGGGTCGTAGCTGTCATTGGGTCCCCGCCGGTCAGTAGCACTATGTCAGCGTTCTTCGCCTTTGATACGAACATACCGACGTCGTCCTCCAGGTCCTTCCTTGACAGCTCTATCGGCACCTTCCCTGTGCGTTCGCGAACCAGGCCGAGCGCGGTCGCAGGGACGAAGCTCGTGTAGCGCTCGATGTACGGCTCTGCTCTTGCTATGGCGTCTAGGGAGCCGATCGGTATGTCCCTGCCGGATAGCCCCAAGCCGGCTAGGTACAGCATGCCGGTCACTCGTCCCTTATGCCATCCTCGCTGAGCTTTATGACGCACTCGCCCTCCGGCATGCTCGGCGAGTCGACAAGCCTGACTATGCGCCGCTCCTCCTTGCTCTTCCTCATGTACAGCCTCGTTGTCGCGGCATGGGCCAGCACGTTACCGCCTATTGGCGTCGTCGGGTCGCCGAACATTATGCCAGGGTTGTCCATCACCTGGTTCGATACGTACACGGCCAGGTTGTACTTGTCAGCGAGCATCTGCAGCCTGTGCACGTGAGCGTTCAGCTTCTGCTGCCTCTCGGCCAGGGCGCCCCTGCCGGCGAACTCCGACCTGAATAGGGACGTGAGCGAGTCCACCACTATGAGCTTTATGTTGTGATCCTGTATCAGCTTCTCCGCCCTCTCCACTGCGAGCATCTGCTGCTCAGTTGTTGTTGCACGCACAACGAGTATGTTCTCCAGCGCCTTCTTAGGGTCCAGACCCTTGGCCTTGGCTATGTTCTCTATGCGCTCAGGCCTGAACGTGCCCTCAGTGTCGATGAAGAGGACGCCGCCGCCCAAGCCGCCGTTCTCCCTGTCAAGCTGCGCATTGACAGATAGCTGGAAACCTATCTGGGACTTACCGCTCGCGAACCTACCGTAAGCTTCGGTTATCGCGCCGGTCTCGACGCCGCCGCCTATGAGCTCATCGAGGTCCTTGGAGTTCGTTGATATCTTGCCTATCTGCTTCCTCTTCTCGTATATGGCCTCTCCGGTCTCGTAGTTCACCGTCGTAGACTCCTTAGCGGTTTCTATAGCCTTCTTGGCGTTCTCCACGCTTATGCCGGTAGTCTCAG
Source organism: Microcaldota archaeon (assembly GCA_021827995.1). Classification (GTDB taxonomy): domain Archaea; phylum Micrarchaeota; class Micrarchaeia; order Micrarchaeales; family Micrarchaeaceae; genus JAKATK01. The sequence continues at coordinate 16,720 of JAKATK010000001.1, forward strand.
CGAGCTCGTACGGCGAGGCCACGGCCACCTTTGCAAGAGAGTCGACGCCTGCATTCCTAAGCTTCTCAGCGGAGGCCTCCCCTATGCCAGGTAGGTCCTCTATTTCGCGTACTGCCTTTTCCTTTGCCATGTCAAACACTGCCGGCCGCTCCCGCTGCGTGGTGCTAAGAACCTATTGCGCGGCCACTCACTTATGCTTCCACATTTATATATATTTACTTGCGCTCCGCGCACCCCAGTCCAGCCGTGGGCGCGAACCTGAGCGGCGAGAATGACTGGTGTCATGCAATAATCAACACGAAATAGAAATAGTGCCAGCGTGCATAGACGCACGCTGGCAAGGCGACCAGTTCTTTACGACCTTCTTGCAGTAGAGAACCCGATAACTATTATGGCCGGATACATTTAAAAACGTTTCCGGAACTCTGCGGCAAGGCCATACATATTTTAAATCCTTGTTTTTTCCATTTATTTGAGCTATAGCCCAGTGGCATGCACAAAACGGAGCGCCGCTACCTGCTTGGCACAGCATAGAATAAAAGCGTTGCAGCTGCAACAAGCGTGCGCACTCGGTGAGACCTTGACTTACACGTGCAAGATATGCGGGGAGGAGCTTAACGCTGAGACTTTCCACTACATAGCCTGGGGAGGCATGGCGCAGGGGCCGTCTTCGGACAAGAGCAACTACACCGAAGAGACTTTCTGCACCAACTGCTTCACTATGCTCAAGACCAGCATACTGGTCTCTATAAGCAAGGCGATTGCGGCTAGGAAGCCCCAGGGTTCCGGTGGGCAGGCCGACCCTATTTCCTGAGCGTGGGCAGCAGAGCTATAGCAGCAGCGCCGAACGCCAGCAGCACCCAGAATGTCTGGCCTATGCCAAAGCCCAGGTCCAGCAGCGCAGTCGCTACGGCCAGGCCTGCAGCTGCGCCCATTGTGGTGCCGATGCCCCATACGTGCGCGCTAATGGCAGTCATGTGCCGCTGTGGCACAACCTGGCCTATGAATCCGAGTATGACTGGGAAGCCGGTGTACGCGAAGAACGTGAACGCTGCGTAGGCCAGCATAAGGGACGCTAGGTCCTGGGTGAGCATGAACAGCACGAATATCGGCACCAGCGCTGCCGTGGTTATTGAGAACGCGTAGAGGCCTCCGCGCCTTTCCGTGATCCTGCCGAAGATGATCTGGCCGAATATAGCAGGCAGGAAGCTCACAGTTAAGAATAAGCCCACTATCACGTTGGAGTGGAATATGCCGTTAATGTACTCGCCAATGAACGTGGTCGTGCCTACAACGAACATCGACCTGAGCAGGGTTATCCACGTGAGCGCGCTTATGAACCTCGAGTGCGTGCGCCGCGCAGTGCCGTAATCGATGTCGTCCGTAGGTTCGCTGTGGTCCCTGCTGTAGCTCTCGTGCTCGAACACCCGCAGGCCGGCATAGATCACGATGGCCAGGGCCATGACCAGCATTGCCACCAAACCTAGCCCCAACGGTATCCCTAGCGCCACTATAGCGAAAGTTATGAGCAATGGGAAGGCGGCCCTGCCTACGCTGCCCACGGAACCGTTTATCCCCATGGCCGTGGGCGCGGCCTTGCCGTAGACGTGCCTGAGCACCGAGCTGCCTATCGGGTGATAGAAGGTCTGGCCGATGCCCAGCGCGACGAGCCCAGATACCAGCAGCGGGTATATGTAGGCGCTGAACACGAATGACGCTGCGAAGAGGACCAGAGAGGCGCCCTCAAGGGCTATGCCAAGGGCCATGTAAGCCGCGCGGTCGCTCCTGCCGACGAACGCGCCTATGCGTGGCGACGCGATCCCGTCAATGACGTTGTACGCTATGCCGAGCGCACCCAGCAGCGCCACGCTGACACCGGACTCGTGGTAGTAAACGATCAGGAGCGCGAAGAGCAGGAAGACGCCGTCGTTCGCGAAGTGGCCTATCGATGTGAACAGCAGCGACCTGACCTTGTCAGGCACGCGAGTGCGCATAAAAAAACACGCAAACGAGCGTCTCAGTGCTTCGACGCAACGGCCGCCGCCTCCGCCTCGGCGCGCACGCGCTCCCTGTACCTAGCATAGCGTACAAGCGCAGCTATGGAGCGCGCCGCCGCGGATGCCGAACGGTAAACCGGTATGCCCGAGCTCTCCATCACGGCCGCGTGCGACCTTGTGTAAGAGCCGCCGACGCTCACAACGACCATCGGCTTCTCCCTTCTGGCGCCGAAATTCATGATGCTCTCGACCACCTTCTCGTCAGCGCCAGGGGTCTGGAAGAGCACTATGACAATAAGCGCATCGACCGTCGGCTCGCCGCCGACCGCATCGAGCGCGTCCTCGAACCTCTGCGCATCGGCGTCGCCACCGATGTCCAGCGGCAAGGCTATGTTCACCGTGCCTGGCATTGCGCCCCTCAGCCTTCGCCTTGCCTTTGCGGATAGGCGCGCAAGCTCAAGCCCGTTGTGATATAGCGCGTCGGTGGCCAGTATGCCGTGGCCGCCACCGTTCGTTATCACCGCGACCCTGCTGCCGGTCGCCAGCGGTTGGGTATCGAATATCTTCGCGAAGTCGAGCAGCTCATCGGTGTCGTTGGCCCTGACGAAGCCGTACTGCCTGAAGACCGCATCGTAGGCTTCGTCGCTGCCTGCAAGCGCAGCAGTGTGCGACCTGGCTGCGGCTGCGCCCGCCTGCGTTGTGCCGGCCTTCAGCACCACCACCGGTTTCATGGAGGTCACCTCTCTAGCAACGTCTATGAAGGCCCTGCCGCGCTTCACGCCCTCTACGTACAGCACTATGACCTGCGTGTGCACATCGTGCATGAGGTACCTGAGTATATCTGTCTCATCGATTGTTGCTGCGTTGCCGTAGGATATGAACCGCGACAGGCCGAAGCCAGCGCCGCTTATAAGGTCTAGCGTAGTGCTGCCCACGGAGCCGCTCTGCGACACGAAGCTCACGCCACCCACCTTCGGCCTGTCTATCTTGAACGTCGGCAGGAACAGCGTGTCGTTCCTCGCCCTAACGTCCATGACGCCCAGGCAATTCGGTCCTATCATCGGCATGCCGTACCTTTTCGCCACTTCAACTATGCTGGCCTGGAGCTCGGTGGCGCCGACCTCGGCGAAGCCCCCGCTCACCACAACCACTCCGCGCACGTGCGCCCTGCCGCACTCGTCCAACACATCAGGAACCGAATCAGCTGGCACCGCTATTACCGCGAGATCTATGTCCTCGCCTATGTCGAGTACGCTCCTGTACGCGCGGTATCCCATGATTGTGCTGCCTGCATTCAGGTTAACCGGGTAGATCCTGCCACTGAACCCTACATCAATGTAGTTCAGCATGATCGCGTGCCCTACCTTGCCCGGCTTGTCGGTCGCGCCTATTACCGCAACGCTACCAGGACCGAATATAGGGTCGAGGTCGACGTAGCCCTTCTCAATCTCTGCGTGATCCATGCGACTACCCAAATAACCTCACGTCGACGACGTCATACGAGTCATCGTGCAGTATGACAGGGTTCAGGTCAAGTTCTGTCAGCGCGCTCTCTACGAACATGTGCGAGACAGATACTATGAGCCCGGACAGCATTGCCCGCTGCCTGTCGCTGTGCGCCACAATCCTGCCTGACCTAAGCTGGTCTATCATCGATTCGGCGTCGTAATCCGATATGGGGCACACCCTGAGCGCGAAGTCGCGGAACGCTTCAACGTATATGCCGCCCAGACCGATTAGCACCATCTTGCCGAACTGCGGGTCCGTGTTGCCGCCAAGTATGATCTCTATACCGGGCTTGGACATCCTCTGCGCCAGCATCCTGTACGGCCTGTATCGTGCGGCCCTTTTCGCCACTAAACCAAAAGCCTTCGTTATGTCTCTGCCAGTCAGGCCGAGCGCGACTAGGCCGAGCCTGCTCTTGTGGGGCGCCCTTGGAGTTATCACCTTGAGCGCTATCGGTTCTCCGGCAGAGAACTCCACGGCCTCTTCCGCACTGCCCACGTACTTGCTTGGTGAGGTCCTTATCCCGTACCTTGAGAGCAGAGCCTCAGCATCCTTGTAATCGACTAGGCCGGCTATCGCATCACCAGCACCCAGACGCTGCCCTGCCCTGCAGTTCCAGGCCGCCAAGTTTGTTTCTCCGCATAAGTTTATGAACCTAAGCCGATTCGGCTGTCACGAACGACAGCGCATCTGCCAGGTCCCTCTCGCAGCCATACTCCTTCCTGAAGTAATCGAGCATGTTGCGCACGTCGCGGCCAAGGAACTCGCTCGCCCTGGGGTGCTTGACCGATACGGCCTGTCCTAGGTCTATCAGATAGTGCCTGCCGTTGCTGACTAGCACGTTGTACTCGCTCAAGTCCGCGTGCACGAGCTGAGCGCGGTAGAGCAGCCTGACGCTGCGCATTATGTCATCGAGCATCATGTCTGGTTCTTCCAGCCTCACACGGTTGAGCGTAGGTGCTGCGGTGCCATACTCGTCCCCTATGAACTCCATGGCAAGTATGCTGCCGTGGGCCATGAGCGGTCTGGGCACGCTGACTCCGTGCTCTGACGCGACCCTCAGGTTGCCGAACTCCTTCATGCACCACACCCTGACCACCTCAGTCTTGCTCTTGCCCAGGCCGTGGAACCTCGGGTCGCCAAGTATGTAGTCCTGCATGTTGAGGAAGAGCGAGGTCTCTACCCTGAAGAACTTGAGGATCACGAAGGGCGCCCCGCCCGGCACCCCATGGCCGGAGTCCGCCACGTACACGTCAGCCTCCTTCCCGCTCGCTATCTTGAACTCGAGCTTCGACACTATGCCCTTGTTGAAGAACTTGCTCAGGTAGCCCATGCTCCTCGTGTCGAGCACTCCCTCCTCTATCTTGAGCTGCTCCTTTATCGCGTGCTTCTCCCTGCTCGGCTCCTTGCGCCTGCTCACTCGCCTAGACATGCAGCCACGTGCCAGCATTAATCGCCTGGCACATTCTTAAGCATGCAGCCATGGTGCGTACAGGCGCGCCGGCCTCTCTGGGGTTAGCTTTTAATTGCTTAGCGCACAATATACCTCGCTGCTGGTTTTGATGATTCCAAACATATACCAGTCCGAGCGGTACAAGCTACTAATAGTCGTGCCGCTGGCGCTCCTGGCCATAGGGCTCGTATTCATACCGCACATACAGCTGGACACATCGCTGCGCGGCGGCGTCTCGCTGCAGATACCTACCAACACTACGCTCACGCCTGTGCAGATAACATCGATGATAAACGCTAGGATACCAGGTGCGCAGACTGAGGTCGTCAAGTCTGCTTCCGGCCTCACGATAACTCTGGCAGCTAACTCGAGCGTAACAGCAGCGCGCGGCCAAGATGCAGCGTTATACTCTGCGTACAGCAACTACTCGAACGATACCCTGCGCATGGCGATATACCAGAGCGAGCTCAAGCTCAACGCATCGAACACCACGGCGCAGGGCCTGCTCACCGCAGCCAGATTCAACCAGAGCCTCTACGCCCACCAGATCAACGCGTCGTTCGCGGCCATATCTGCAGACCTCACGCCGTTCAACCTGGTACCGAACAGCTCGCTCAACCTGAGCAGCCCAGCTGGCATGGTCACCCAATCTACGGCGTACCTGACGCAGGCTGCATCGTCCTACGAGAGATTCGTACTGGCGCAGGTCGGCGCGGTCATACCGTTCACGACCTACTCATACCAGGAGATAACGCCATCGCAGGCCTCCTCATTCCTCAGCTCCATGATCGATATCATAATAGCGGCGTTCGTCCTGGTCGCCATATCGGTTTTCTTCATATTCAGGACGCCTCTGCCATCGTTCACCGTCGTGTTCGGGGCAGCCAACGACATACTGATAGCACTGGGCGCCATGGGCGCCTTCGGCATACCGCTTGGCACTGCATCAATCGGCGGCCTCCTGATGCTGATCGGTTACTCGATAGACACAGACATACTGTCATCTATAAGGATACTCAAGCGTGGCGAGTCCACGCCGCAGGAGCGCGCCTTCTCCACGATGAAGACCGGCGTGACCATGACCTCATCAGCGATAATATCGTTCGCGATACTGTTCGTCATATCGTACATAGCGTTCATACCGACGTACTATGAGATAGCTGGCGTGGTGCTCGTAGGCCTGATAGCCGACGTATTCACCACATGGTTCGGCAACACTCCTATAATACTCTGGTACAAACTACGAAAGGGGGTGCACTGATGGGCGCAGCAGACTACCTTAAGGACAGCCGCATACTTGTGCTTATAGTGATAGCCGTGGCGCTGCTCGCGCTCGATGCGACATACGGGCTGCACCTCGGCATAGAGTTCGCCGGCGGCACCCAGATACCTGTCACCCTCGAGCATTCCGTGAACTCCACCACGCTCGAATCCATAATAAGCGACCTAGAGCAGAGGCTGTCGACATTCGGCCTGTCACAGGTCACTGTGGAGGGCCTTGGCTCGTCCTCAGTGCTGGTCACGATCCCAACGCTCTCGAGCTCCGATATAAACAGGACCATTGGCATAATAGAGAGCCAGGGTTCGTTCATCGGCGTGGTCAACGGCACCGAGGCCCTGAACGGCAGCGGCATACTAAAGCAGAGCATAGGCACGCCTCCGCCCATACAAGCATCGGGCACGGTCGAGTGGCAGGTCTCGTTCTTCATAACGCAGGCCGCGGCCGCCAACTTCGCTAGGGCCGCTTTCGGCCAGGCGGACAGGCCGCTGTTCATGTTCCTCGACAGGCCATCCAACGCGATAATAATAGCGAACGAGTCCCTCCTGGCGAACACGACCGATGGCGTCTCGCAGGCGACCGCGCTTCCGCTTCTGCAGCGCGCGCTCCAGCTCGGCAGCAGGACCATACCTGTGCTGACCTACTCGAACACCAGCTCAAGCACATCTAGCGTGCTAGACTTCCTCGGTGCAAACCCGGGCAGGTACAGCACCATAATAACCAGCAACGGTATCGGCGCCGGAATACTGTCGTACGCGCGCGAACACAACTACACCGTGCGCCTAGAGAACGCGCACAACATGACCCCTACGTACGAGCCTGCACAACTGGGGTCGACTAACCAGAGCTGGGTGACCTCCTGGCCTGCGGTCGGCCTTCTCTCTGCGCCTGTGCTGCAGCCCTCGACGACGACTGGCAACATAAGCACCAGCTATGAGATAACCGGCCAGGTGCCGTTCGGCGTGCCGCCTGCGCAGATGCTGCCATACGCGCAGAACCAGACGAAGACGATAGCGAGCATACTCAGCGGCGGAGCTCTGCCCGTGGCGCTCACAGCAGGTACGCCTTATTCAGTGCCGCCAACTCTCGGCTCGCACTTCCTGTACATAAGCGGCATAGCCGGCATCATAGCCGTGCTCTTCGTGTCGGCATTCATAGTCTTAAGGTACAGGCACGCCTTCCTGGTAGTGCCGATACTGCTAACCACGCTCATGGAGCTCTTCATCATAGTGTCGATAATAGGGCTCATCGGCACGATAGACCTGGCTGCAGTTGCAGGCATGATAGCGGTGGTCGGTACCGGCGTCGATGCCCAGATAATAATAACCGACGAGATACTAGCCAAGCATGGCGTGCAGACATCTGCACGGCAGCTCCTCGGCAGCGCCTTCTACATAATATGGGCTGACGCTGCCCTGCTGGTGATAGCGATGCTGCCGCTCTTCTTCTCGACCTCGCTTGTCGACGTCATAGGGTTCTCGGAATCGACCATAATAGGCGCTCTGCTCGGCGTACTGGTGACCAGGCCGGCGTACGGCGCTATAGTCAGCAGGCACTACAAGTAAACCAATGATGATACAATGTTAAGGCACTGCCCGACTTGCGGTAGATCCAGCAAGGACGTGCGCTTCATAGCGGACTTCTGCGAGTCCTGCGTGGCTGGCCGGCTGAGCGGCTCGGTACCAGGGTACGCGGACCTGCTATCGTGCAGGGGCTGCGGCAGGCTCAAGACGCGCTCTGGTTTTGCGAAACCAGATGCGTCGTCGATCGCGGGCGTAATAGCCGCGCAGATGCGCGGCAAGTTCTCGGTCAGGGTGCTGCGCGTGGACCGCGACACCGCAATCGTTGAGTTCTCCACAGCCGTCGACGACTGCCCGGTGAGCTTCACAAGGAGCATCGAGCTCAGGCGCGCGCACGAGACGTGCACGGATTGCTTCAGGAGGAGCTCCGGCTATTACGAGGCCGTCGTGCAGCTGCGCGGGGACCCGGACTCTGTGAGGCGCACCCTCACCGGCTTGACCAGGTACGTCGAGAAGAACGACGCTTTCGTGTCAAAGGTCGAGACGCTGCCCTACGGGGTAGACGCGTACACGAGCGACAAACTGGTCACTGCGGCTTACCTATCGAGCAGGGGCATCAAGGCGGGCAGGTCGTACACCCTGTACGGCATGCGCCACGGCAAGCGCCTCTACAGGAACATCTATTCGGTAAGGCTCTGACTACGCCGCCCTTGAGATGTACACGCAGGACACGGCCGCGTTGCTTGGGCATGAATCCTGCGCGCTCACGTTTATGAGGTACGAGCCTGTCGAAGCTATCCCCTCAAGGTAACCGCTCACGTTCACCGGCGTGTATGCGGTTACGTAATCAAGGCCGGCGTCGGTGCTCACCACGAACGTTATGACGTGGCCGACGGTGTTGTTCGCAGTGCCGACAGTGACGTTCCTCACGTTGGGCGGCACCTGTATGAGCACCAGGAACCTGGCCGGCGGTCCCTGTGAGCCGACCTGCGTGGCTATCGTGGCCAGCTTGGTCGCCGCGCTCTGGGCCTCTGTCACAGACAGGGTGGAGGTCGAGGACGCTATCTGCAGGAACGCGAGGAAGACCACCGGCAGTAGTATTACAAGACCGAACGATAGCGTTATCAGGAGCTCCATGCTCGACTGCCCACGAGCCCTGGCGCTACTCGTCGATACCGGTGGGCGTGAGCTTCCTAACACTGACAAACCTCTCTTTCCTTTTTAATATGGCCTTCCGGACAAGGCCTAGAAGCTTCTCGAACGTCTGGTCCAGCAGGTAACCGGAGGCGTGCTCCGTGATCATGCCCTTGCTAGCGAAGCCCACCCTGGCGTGCAGCTCGTAACTCCTGGTCTTTATCCTCTTGACCGTTATCGCCATGTAGCCGATCTCTGCGCCGCTCAGCCGCCCTACCTTCTTGACGAATTCCTTGGCGCGCTGCATCATCTCCCCGCCGTACTCCATCGTCTCATTGTCCAGGCCGGACACGAACACGTTGGCCATCTCGCGCCTGCCCTTCACGACGAGGCTCTCTATTATATCGGTCACTGTCAGGACGCCGACGGGCCTCTTGCCGCTCATCGCTACCAGCGACGATATGCCGCTCCTGACCATGAGCTTTGTGGCTTCAGCCAGGCTCTCGCCCTCGTCTATGGTCTTCGCGCTGCGCTCCATGACGCTGCTCACCGGCACTTGCGCCGGCGAGTGCACCGCGGCCTTCATCTCTGGCAGCCTCTCCTTCGGTATGGTGTACCTGTGCAGTATGTCGTACTTCGTGAGCAGGCCAGCGAACGAGCCGCCCTGCAGCACTATGAGCCTGTTCACCTTGTTCTCGCGCATCAGCGCGTTCGCGCTGGCCAGCGGGGTAGCCGCGTCTATCGCCAGCACAGGCGTGCTCATCACCTCGCCGACCCTCGTGCCATCGAGGGCTTTGAGCGACAGTGCCGCGCTAAGCAGCGATTTCCTGTCGAGCACCCCTATTATCTTCTTGCCATTCACGTAAGGGAGCGCCCTGGTCCTCGCCGAGTAAAAGCCATTGACCGCATCCTCGAACGACGATGCCGGAGTGAGCACCGGCGCCCTGAGCGCGAAGTCGCCGGCGTACATGTCCTTGTCGAGCCTCAGGACGTGTGACGACCTGTAAACGGCCCTGGAATCTACCACGCCGAAGTACTCGCCGTTCTTGGTTATCACTACCGCCGGATATCTGCCGTCGAGAAGCGGCAGCACCTTCGTTATTGGTGTCTTGTAATCGAGGAATTCCGTCTTTGAAAGCAGTCCGGCAGGCACGCCAAAAGTCTCCATGCTATTAACCATTACTAACACCGCGAGCGCAGGCACGCCAAATGGCGCAGCATCCTGTTCTCGTTGGTAGAATGAACGATAAAGTATAAATAGTTGCCATTCATGCATATAGCGGTCAGGGCCAGGATGGCAGATTGGCTATGCGGCCGCCTGCAGAGCGGCGCAGGAGGGTTCGATTTAGCGTTACGAAAATCCCTCTCCTGGCTTTAATCCAGGCCCCTTTCAGCCCAAGCAAGAGGCGCGCCGCAATGGCGCGCAGCTGCGGCCAGTCAAGGCCGTAGAGGTAATCGCACGTCCCAAAGAATAAATGAAGGCGCCGGGACTGGAGGCCGCTCGTTGTTGAAGAGCGTAGAGAAGCTAGGGGAGCGCGAGCGGCACATCATCATTATCGCTGTCGCTGCGCTGCTGCTCATACTTGCGGTTGCGGTGATGTTCGTGAGCGGGTTAAGCCAGCCTGCTGCGGGCCTGGCCAGATGCAACGGCATAATACTGGCGCAGCAGCGCTACTCGTGCATATCGTCGCTGGCGCTGGCGCAAGGGAACGCATCGATGTGCACCGCGCTGCCAGCGCCAGGTTCCGACACGTGCGCCATCGCGGTTGAGAGCGCAACGGGCAGCGCATCCGCCTGCAGCGCCATAAGCAACGCCTCGCAGTACAAGTACGAGTGCGTGCTCGACGCCGCGCGGTCATTGCGCAACGTTTCGTATTGCGCGATGCTCATGCGACCGCAGATGGACCAGTGCGTCTACGCCATCGCGCAGGCGGAGAACTTCTCCGAGCCGAGCATGTGCGGCACCATCTCGAACGCCAGCCTGAGAACGATGTGCACAAGTGTCGTGGACTACCGCTACGCGATAGAATACGGCAACGCGACTTACTGCGAAATGCTGCCGGCATCGTCGAACGCCACCATCCTGGCTACGATGCTCGGCAACAGCTCCGACGCTTTCAGCACAGCATTCGACTACAACGAGATCGGCGGAACCCCGAGGGACTACTGCTATAGCCAGGTCGCCCTTGCCACGAACGACTCATTGCTCTGCTCGTCAATCGCCAGCAGCGACGCAAGGAGCGAGTGCTCCGGGTCGCTAGCGTACCGCAGCAGCCAGTTGAACACCACCAACATAACTCGCTTCTGCCACAACTCGTCGCTCACTAGGATGAACTCAACGCTCGTGAAGGAGTTCGCTCCAGTGCTGAAGCTAGCGTGCACGACCTCCAATGCGATAGTGTCGAAGAACGTGACCGTGTGCAACGAGCTCTCGAACACGACCCAGCAGTATTCATGCATAATAAGCTACGCGCACGACCTGAACGACACCAGCGTATGCAGCCTAATAACGAACGCATCGGAATCGCAGGCGTGCGTCGTGGACGCGGGCGGCTATGGCGGTGTGTCCTGATGGCGTCGCTGCAAGGCATCGTCTCGTCCATCAAGTCCATGCCGGATCCGAGGGAAAACGTCTATACGATAATAGGGGGCAAGTCTGCGCAGTTCATGAGCGGCACGCTGCTTGCTCTCGGTGACGTTGTCGCAATCGATGTGCCAGCGGATGCGAACGGGCCATCCGTGCCGATGGTGACCAGCCCCAAGATCATGGATGCGGTGCCTATCAACGAAATCGATAGCCATTTATCTAAACGTGTCGCTGCAGTCAGTGCAGGAGCGCGATGGCCGAGTAGCATCGGCGCGCTCAACGAGGCCATGGCTTCCTGTGCCGAGTCGATGCGCGGCGCGCTCCACGATTGTGCAGCCATTTTCCTGCGCGCCCTGTTGTCTGGCTCGCCGATAGTAGTGCGCTTCCACAACGACGGCGATGGTGCCTGCGGCGCTATGGGCGTGCAGGCCTCGCTCAGCAGGCTGATCAACGAAGAGTTCTTTGGCCAGCGCCAGGTCATGTGGCGCATGCACAAGGGCGTTTCGTACAGCGAGGATTCCCTCAACGATGACCTCGCGCATTTCAGCCAGTTCGAGTCGTTCACAAGGCCGCTGGTGCTCATAATAGACTTTGGCACGACGCAAGAGAGCGACGCGGCCCTGGTCAGGGCGGCCGGCGTCATCGACATACTGTGGATAGACCACCATCCCCCATATCAGGACTTCGACAGGGCCCGCGTTAAGTGCTACGTGAACCCGTGGGACCACGGCTGCGGCAGCGACTTCACCGCTGGCGCGCTAGCCTGCGTCTTCGCCAGGTCGATGCACGAGTGCGATGTCGATGATTTCATAAGGGCCTCGCTGGTGAGTGACTACAGCTCCTACGCCGACAGGACCGACGCGAAGGCCATGGAGACTGCCGCGCTGCTAGACTTCCTGACGAGCGGTAGCAGGGCACATGGGATATCAAGCCCGACGCCACAGGCATTCATAGACGTGTTGTCGGATCAGGATAGGCGCGCCGAGCTGCTGGCTACGGCACGCGGCATGCTCGACGAGGCGTTCTCGATTGCGATGGGCGATCTCAAGCACTACACCGGAACGGCCGGCATCGACGTGTACGCGCTGTCGTTCGAGAGGATAGCGGAACTGGGCAACGGCTACCCAATGCCAGGCAGGTTCAGCTCCAGGTTGCAGGAACTTCTCGAGGCGAAGAACCGCGGCAAGACCCTGACCATGGTATACCAGGGGAGCTACATATCAATAAGGATGAGCAGGGACATAGCCGGATCGGTCAACCTACAGGGCATGATAAGCAGGCTCAAGTACGCCTCGGAATACATCGAGTCCGGCGGCGGCCACAACGAGGCAGGGAGCATAAAGGTAAGCAAGGAGCACATGGACCACGTGCTCAGGCTGCTGTTGGCAGAGCTCGGCGTGAGGCAGTGACCGCAACTGTCATGCACGCCGGTTAGGCTTCCTGCACACAGCAAGCATATGCGCGCTGAGGTCCGCTATCGACGGTTCGGTGCATATTGCGTAGTGGGTCTTCAGCCAGACATTCCATCGTTCGTCATTCCTCTCCAGCCTGTCGAACGCGTCTTTGGCCCACTGACCAGCGCCCTCAAGTCCGGCTATCTGCAGAACTGCGAGCCCGTGCCTCGTTGCCAGCCCGCAGAGCTCGTCGCGCATGAACCCGTGGAAGGCTGTGAAGCCGGCCTTGCCGGAATAGTCTCCGGTACGCACGTACCTGCTGAAGAATGGCATGGTGAGCTCCCTCTGGTACCTCGGCGTCGCCGCCTCGTTGATTACTGTGGACAGCTTTGACATGACCGATATGAGCACCGGCGCGCCAGGCTTCGCCACGCGTGCGAGTTCCCCTATAGCATTCTTCCTGTCATCGCGCTTCAGCAGATGTGAAAGCGGCCCGCCGAGGCAGACCACACCGTCAAAATGATTGCTCGGGAAGCACGACAAGTCCGTTATGTCAGCATTTATCGCCCCTGCAAGTCTGGCCTGCAGTCCAGCCTTCCTGACTTGCCTCTTTGCGAACGTGAGGTTGCGCTCCACGAAGTCCACAAGCACGACATCGTAACCAAGCCCTGCGAGCGCGACCGTGTACCTGCCAGGTCCGCCGCCGGCATCGAGTATCAAGCCACGCTTCGGGAACACCTTCTTGAGGAAGTGCATAGTGGTCAGGAACTCGAGCCTGTGGAATGCACCTGTGTCGAGGCGCTTCCACTCATCCCTGACGTGCTTGGCGTAGTGCTCCTTGATGATTTTCACCTGCTCACCCGATGGCACCGCCGGCCATGTCATGCGCATTGTCCGAACCCCAGCGCCTGTATACGCTGTGCTCTATGCCGAGCACGTCCAGCGTCTTGCCGACGACGAAATCTATTATGTCGTCTATGCCCCTGGGCTTAGTGTAGAATCCGGGCGAGGCCGGCACGATGAATGCGCCGGCCCTTGCGGCCCTTAGCGCGTTCTCCAGCTCTATCTGGCCGAGCGGCGTCTCCCTGAGCACCAGAGCAAGCCGCCTGCCCATCCTAAGCGAGTTTATCGCCGACCTGGTTATCAGGTTTGACGTTATCCCGGAAGCTATCTCGCCAAGGGTCTTTATGCTGCAGGGCATCACGGCCATGCCCTGGACCACGAAGCTGGAGCTTGATATGGCAGCAGCCATCTCGTGCTCGTCGTATACCATGGCAGAGTGCGCGCCCATCCTCTCCCTCAGGCCATCGATGCCCTCGGCCGCTGCGGTCGCGAGCGCCCCGTCGCTTATTATCGAGTGGACCTCGAATCCGAGGCCTTCGAGCACCTCGGCCGCGCGCATTGCGTACTGTATGCCGCTGGCGCCGGTAACGCCGATTATCACGCGCATGCCATCGCTGGATTATGGCAGCATTAAGGCTAATAAATGAGCAGTGCCGGCTAGCTTGCGTAAACTGATTTTTTCCATATGGCCCAGATTGAAAATACGGCCGATAGGAAAACCCTGCGCCTAGCGCAGCGATATGCTTCGCTCTAAAGCTGCTTCGGAAGTCACCTTAGTGGCAGATTTGCAACGATGCTCACGTTTAAATATCTAAAGCGCCGTATACCTATTGGTGATGAAAGTGTGTGACTGCGGATGCACGGAAGAGGAGAAAGGAAAGGAAGAGGAAGCCATAGTGGAGAAAGAACCAGCAAAGAAGGCACGCCGGCCAAAGGCGTGAGAGTTCTGCCGGCGTGCGCACGAATTACGCATTAGCGTTAGCTCTTTTTCCGCATAACCTGTGGCGGATAACGCAGCGCGCACCAGAAATGCCTACTTCACCACCACAGTCTTTATGTTCGTGAACTCAAGCAGACCGTAGCGTGAGAGTTCCCTCCCTATGCCGCTGTCCTTGACGCCGCCGAACGGCAGGCGCGGGTCGGATGCCACTATGCCATTGACATACACTACGCCGGCTTCTATCTTCCTGGCCAGCTCCTCGCCCTTTGCTGTGTCAGAGGTCCAGACGCTGGCGCCCAGTCCAAGCCTGCTCCTGTTCGCGATCCTCACAGCGTCAGCTTCGTCCTTTACAGCTATTATAGGGGCCACAGGGCCGAACAGTTCTTCATTGAGCACAGGCATTCCTGGCCTCACATGCGTGACTACCGTGGGTTCGAAGAAGTAACCCTTTCCAGGCATGCGGTGTCCGCCGCATTCCACCTTCGCGCCCATAGCTACCGACCTGCCCACCTGGCTTTCGAGAGTCTCGACCTGTTGCCTGCTGGCCATCGGGCCCACCTCGGTCTTCTCGTCCATGGGATCGCCGACCGCCTTTGCCTGCATGAGCTCCACGAAACGGCGCGAGAACTCCTCAGCAATGTCCTTTACCACTATGAAACGCTTGGCCGCTATGCAGCTCTGCCCGGAGTTTATGAGCCTAGCTTCCACTGCCATTGGGCATACAGACTCTAGCTTTGCGTCGCCCAGGACTATGAACGGGTCCGAGCCGCCAAGCTCCAGCACGAACTTCTTTATGTGCCTGCCGGCAAGCGCGGCCACGCGCCTGCCTGCCTCGACGCTGCCGGTGAGCGACACGCCGTCTACCAGGTTGCCGCGTATCAGCCTCGAGACAGCGTCATGGTCTGTTATCGCGACCTCAAACACTCCATCTGGGAAGCCGGCCTTCGCGAATGCATCGCCGATCTTCATGGCGCACATCGGCACTGTGTTCGAGTGCCTGAGTATCGAGGTGTTGCCTGCCGCAAGCGCAGGTATGCCGAACCTTAGGGCCTGCCAGAATGGGAAGTTCCATGGCATTACCGAAAGTATGACGCCCAGTGGTTGCGGGGTTATGAAGCTCTTCCGCGCGCCAGCCTCGACCTGCTCGTCCTCGAGCCACCTCTTTGCGCTGTCGGCGTACACGTCCGCGGCCCAGGCGCACTTCTCCACCTCGCCAATCGAGCTCTTTATCGGCTTGCCCATCTCAATGGTCATGCAGCGGCCGTAGTCCTGCGCGTTGCTCCTCAGCGCACTTGCCAGCTTCCTAAGGTAACCAGCGCGCTCGCTCACGTCCAGCCTACGCCACTCTTCGAATGCCTCCCTGGAGTCCTTCGCCGCTTTCTTGACGCCTGGCCAATCGAGCGTCTCGAACTCGCCGTTGAGCTGCTCGGTTGCCGGGTTTATTGACTGGATTTTCATGCAAATCACGTAACATGATTCAGGATCCAAGCAGAGCGTTGCATGGCAGTTGCGTTTGCATTCTGGCCAGTAATATCGACTTTAGCGTACATAAGGTCATCGGCGTTCACTGGGAAAAGAAATTGCATGCCGTTATTTATACCAACTAGCTGGTACCAGGCGTAATACGAAGATGGTGGGCATCCCGATATGGTGCATTTATAAAATGAATCTGTACCGATTTGTACTAATGGAATTATGTGATAGCCACCAATTCCAACCCATTGTGCTAAGTACCTCGGCGTAGGGCTATTCAAAAACTGTTGCACAAGCCACTCGCCAGACACACTGGTAACGAGTTGGGATGGATGAACCACATAGCCAGACCAAATATGAGAAGTCTGTTGGGCTGGTGGCGATGAATACGCCGAATTAATTATAAAAATAAGCAATGAGGTTATAATTATCAGAAACCTCAACAACGACATTTTCATTGAAACACGCTGGATTATTGCCAAGAGTCTTCTATGCGTTATGTAAAGAGGGGCGGTGGATTGGTGCTATTGGTATCAGTACCGTTATATGGTGTGTTGCCTATTGTGAATAAGGCAAACAGTCCATCGCAAGTCTCACCACTCATATAAGCATTTAAAAGGTAGGTACCTTTGGTTGCATTTGCGGCTACAGAGAATGTTGCATTTACAATGGTTGATTGGTTTTGCTTTAGTAGCTCATATTTTGGTTGTAAAGTTATATTGATTCCAGTATGTGTATAATTTGTAAAAACAATACTCACGCTATGTGGTGCATATTTTGAAACATCATGGCATCCTATTTCTTCTCCACCACCAGGTCCTTGTAAATGAACAGCGGTACAGCCACGATAAAGTGCAATCTTAGTTTCACCTATTGGTAGAGATTTAACCGTGAAGCTTGTGTTTTTAGTAAGTGTGAGTTCTGTACCATTTGGGAATGTGATTGTTGAACCATTATAAACCGTTATATTGCCGTTTCTGTGCGGAATAGAGCCATTGTAAGTCACTGTATTATTCTGGTACTTTATAAGTAGTGCATTTATCTGAGTTATGGACTGATTAACAATCTCGCGGGAGATATGCATTAGATAGATGTTGTTTGATATATTCGCCGTTGGCGCATTACGCGTATTATTATGCAAATTAAGTCCCTGCCTATAAACCAGGAAACTTATAACACCAGTATGGCCTGGCTGTACAAGAAATCCAGTCGGTTGATTTGATATGTTGTATGTCTTTATACCACCTGCAGTGCCTAAATATTTAACAAATGTATAAACTCCAATTAGCGCCGTAGGGCAAGATGAACCACCGTAGCTTGCAGGTACGATCTCCTGCGCCTGGCCACCCTGCCCCAACTGTGGGCTACCTTGCCCAAACAATGTGTAAGATACTGTAATCACTGCTGCAACCGCTACCGCTATCGCAACGACTGCATACAGGTAAACCCTCTTCTTCATCATACCAATTCAACTTCACTGCTAATCCATAAAAGCGTTGCGAGGGGGGCGTGTAGTCAAGTAAATGAGGCCGAAAGGGAAACCGAGAGCGCGTTGAAGACCGTCACGTTTGCTATGCTTGAGTTCACGACGAGCGGCGCGCTCTCGTTGTCCGTAGCCTGCAGCATGAAACGGTATGTGCCGGTCTGGTAATTCGGCTTGGTGTAGAAGATGGCCGTACTGGACTGCGCCTCACCGAAGGCCGTGCCGTGGCCTGGCAGCGCGTTCGCCTCCGCCGCAGACATGCCGCAGTCGACATGCACCACGCACGGAAGGCCGCTGCCGAGAAGGGAGCCCGTGCCCGGTATTGTAAGGTTCGACTGGTTCGGCGCTTCGGCGTACCACTGGTACCTGTACGGCTTTTTGCCGCCGGCCGCGATCCCGGTTATCGTGGTATTGAAGCCCTTGTCCATCGCGGCCTTGAGTGGCGATATGTCCGCTGCGAAGACGGAGACATTTATGACAGAGGAGTTGATGGATTCGGTCTTGTCAAACGAATCGTTGGCACGCAAAACGTATG
The DNA here is from genome assembly GCA_021827995.1 of Microcaldota archaeon. Lineage (GTDB taxonomy): Archaea > Micrarchaeota > Micrarchaeia > Micrarchaeales > Micrarchaeaceae > JAKATK01. The sequence goes on from JAKATK010000001.1 coordinate 34,864, forward strand.
AGTAAGTGCCGCCTTTTGTAGAGGAATTGGTTTGAACAATGCATACGTTAGTGCCTGCGTATGCGCCACAGCTCGGTGCATTTGATAGGAACGCCCTGCTGCCCGGCGCTTTCTCAAACCAATCGTATCTGTAAGTGTAGTTACCATTGCCCCCAATGGCAGTGTCGATGGTTGCGGTCGCATTCCAGTAGGTCACCGGCTTTATCGTGTAGCTCCCTCCAGCCGGCACCACTTTGCTGGAAGCGTTAAGTCGTGGGCCGACCCGGAAATTGTATATCTTGAATGCAGTTCCGTTATCCTGAAGCGGCGATGGTATGGATGTGTTGGACATAGCCGCTATAGTTTGATTGGTGTACATTGTAAGATTTATGATAAAACTACTGTTTAGCAGATGGCTCAGGGCATGTGAGCTAAAGTTAGTAGAAAAACTACAATTAAAGAAGGTCGCATTTATAAAATTGGTTAAAGTTCCATTCAAACAGGTAGTCAGTGGGCAAATCTGTGGTCTTTCATCTATCCATTCAATTGATGTATTTGCACTCAAAGCATAGCTTGCGGGTGTATAAGCAATGGTGCTATTTTTTTTACCTGTGTTAACATCTATTATTGTAATATTCCACGTAGTTTTATTGAGCGTTAGATTTTGATTGGTGACATTTATAGTCGCGAACATGTCATCTCCTGAATTCACGGGGAAGAGATTCTGCGCGCCATTATTCAAGTGGACGAACTCGTACCATGTGTAATATTGGGAGGGTGGGCATTTCAATCCGAATATGCCCAAACTGCATTTATAGAAAGATTCTGTTCCTACTTGTACCAAATCTCCCGAATTAAAATAACCTCCAAGCCCGACCCATTGCACTGAATATCTAGATGTTGTGCTGTTCATTGCAGGCTGCACAAACCAATTGCCATACAAATGGGTAACCTGCCCCGCCTGATATGGAATAAATGGCCCAGCAACGTAGCCAGACCATATTTTGCTGGTTTGTGATGATATCTTCGATGGATACGTAGTCTGACTAAAGAAAGAGAACGTTAACACTACCAAAAACATACATTGGACAGGTTTCAGCGTTCTTGGCTGCACTAATTTACACATTAAAACATTAAGCTAACCTTTACGGTGGTATGATATTTGGTATGCCATTAGTGCCATCGTATGGTTTGTAGCCTATTGTCAATAAAGCAAACAAACCCTCACAGTACTCCTTGCTCGTGTGAATGCCTAATAGGTATGTCCCGTATGTTGCGTTTGGAGCCACAGAAACTGTTGCATTTACTATTATTGACTGGTTAGCTGTCAACAGTTCATGTTCTGGCTGTAAAGTTATGTTAACACCTGGATGGGTATAGTTTGTGTATCCAACGCTCACGTTATGCGGCGCGGATTTGGGCACGCCACGGCATCCGATTTCTTTGCCACCACCAGACAGATAGACAGTTGTGCAACCTTGATAAGATATAATAGTTGTTTTACCTACCGGTACAGTCAGAACATCAAAGCTAATATTTTTAGTAAAAGTTATCTTAGTACCGTTTGGAAATATGATTGTAGAACCATTTGCAATAGTCACGTTTTTATTAACTTCTGAAAGTATAGATTTATTGTAAATGATTGTTCCATAAACGCCATTGAAAATAACTGTGCCATTTTTATACTTTATAACAGTGGAATTTGCCTCTGTTATGGTTAAATTGACAATTTCATGCGATACATGTGCTAAAGAGATATAGTTTGATACATTTAATATTGGTACTTTGAGCGTAACGTTGGGCTGCCCAAACAAAATCTTGCTTATAGATACCTTAAAACTTATCACACCGGTGTCGCCCGGAGCTATGAGGAACCCTGCAGGTTGGTTTGAGATATTATATAAGCTTAGAGCTTTAACAACCTTTAGATACGTAACTGTACTGTAGAACCCAGGGGATCCTGCAGGGCATGCAGCGCCGGTATAGCTTGCAGGTACGATCTCCTGCGCCTGGCCACCCTGCCCCAACTGTGGGCTACCTTGCCCAAACAACGTGTAAGATACTATAATCACTGCCGCAGCCGCTACCGCTATCGCGACCACTGCATACAGGTAAGCCCTCTTCTTCATCATACCAATTCAACTTCACTGCTAACCCGTAAAAGCGTTGCGGGGGGGTGGGGCGTGTAGTCAAGTAAATGGCGCGTATGCCTCGCCTGATATCAGTCATATCACAAAACAGATACCAGTACCCGTCCTGCATACGTGCTCAGCTGCGGCGCCTCATTCGCAGTCTTGCAGTTGGACGCAATCTCGTTCATCGGCAGGAAGCCCATGTAGACGGTTACGTTCGTGTTTGCCGGTGCGCCCTCGGCGAGTTTCAGCCAGTAGGCCGTATCAGTGGAAGCGTTGGAATTGCCGGACTCCAGTCGCGATGGCACGACGAACAAGCGTTGGTATAACCCAATGCCGGTACATTCACGTATCAGAGCCGTGCATTCTCCGCTCCTCTCCGCCGCTCACTCCTTGTCGCCGTAGACGACGTAGTACCAGGGCTTCCTGGCCATGCCGGTCTGGTCTACGTATATGTGTTTCACCTGCGTGAAGTCCTCGAAGGCGTAAGTCGATAGGTCCTTGCCGAAGCCGCTCTGCTTGTAGCCGCCGTGCGGCATCTCAGAGGCGAGGACGCCGTGCTCATTTATCCAGACGGTGCCGAACCTCAACCTGCTCGCCACGTCCATCGTCTTCGTTATGTCTGAGCCCCAGACCGAAGCGGCCAGGCCGTATATCACGTCGTTGGCCTTCTCCACCGCCTCGTCTACCGTCTTGTAGCTCATCACCGATAGCACAGGCCCGAAGATCTCCTCCTGGCATATGCGCATCTTCTGGTCCACGTCCCCGAATATCGTCGGCTCGAAGAAGAAGCCCTTCTTGAGCTTGGCCGGTCTCTTGCCGCCGAAGACCAGCTTCGCGCCCTGGTCTATGCCGGACCTGACGTACTCCTCGGTGCGGTCGCGCTGCCTGGCCGATATGAGCGGCCCCATGTCGGTCTTCTCGCTCATCGGGTCGCCTATGCGTATCTTCGCAGCCTTCTTGGCCAGTGCCGACACGAACTGGTCGTACGACTTCTCGTGCACGTACACCCTGGTTGTGGCCGTGCAGTCCTGAGCGTTGTTCCAGAAAGCGCTGACTATGGCGCCCTCCGTCGCTGCCTCCAGCGATGCGTCCGGCAGGACCACGAGCGGCGCCTTTCCGCCGAGTTCGAGATGCACCCGCTTTATATTGATTGACGCAGACTGCATTATGTTCTTGCCTGTCGTGACGTCGCCCGTGAGCGCCACCATGTCCACATTCTTGCTCATCGCCAGCCCAGACCCGACTATCTCGCCCGGCCCGGTCACGACGTTGAGCACGCCCTTCGGTAGCAGGCCGTTGACAGTCTTGGCGAACTCAAGAAGCGTGAGCGGCGTGTAGCTCGCAGGCTTTATGACAAGGGTGTTGCCTGCGGCCAGCGCGGGCGCTATCTTCCATATAGCTATATAGAGCGGGTAGTTCCACGGCACTATCGCTCCGACAACGCCTATAGGCTCGCGCTTTATCATGCTCAGGCCTATGCCGGAGAAGTTCGCGACAGACTTGCCCTCCAGGTTCCTCGCAGCGCCGGCGAAGAAGCGCAGATTGTCTATTATGAAAGGCATGTCCGAGTCCCTGCTGTACTTTATGGTCTTGCCCACGTTCCTGGTCTCCAGTTCAGCCAGGCGCATGAGCTGCTTCTCGACCATCTCAGCCATCTTCCATAGTATCACGGACCTCTCTGCCGGGGTCTTGTTCGACCACACGCCGCTGTCGAAGGCGGTCCTTGCAGCGTCGATTGCAGCATCAATTTCCTCTTTGCCGCCATTGGCTACCTTGGCGATCGGTTCCTCTGTCGCCGGGTTTATAACGTCGAAAGTCGCCCCGGATTTCGCATCCCTCCACTCGCCGTCTATCAGCATCTTGTAGCTCGGTATTGCCATCGGCTCACCAGTGATACGCACGATTGTTCCTTGTGCCATGCTTGGCCGCACCCGCGCAGAGCGCGGTGCTGTTGCTCGCAGTATTGTCCGCAGTGTCTATTCCAGCATGAGCTTATAAGAACCTTATGCACAATCATTGACAGCGCGGCAGGAACGTGGGCGTTGCTCGTTGGCCGAGCGCCCGCGTAGTCTGGCCGTGCGTCTGGTGACCGCATGGTAAAGCTGACCAATAAGACGAAAAAGCTCGTTGCGCGTGACAGGAAGTTCCTGCTTAGCCAGCCGAGGATGCCGTACACGTTCGCTGCCGACAGGGGTGACGGCGATTACGCATACGACATAGAGGGCAACAGGTTCATAGACTTCTCAAGCTTCATCGGCGTCTACAACATGGGCGTGAACTCCGACAAGAAGGTCAGGGAGGCGATAAAGAAGCAGCTCGACAAGTTGATGCACCCGGCGCTGCTGGAGTTCTACGCGGAGCTGCCCGTGGACTTCGCCGAGCTCCTGTCCGGCATGATGCCGCGCGCCGGCTGGAAGTTCTTCTTCTCGAATTCTGGCGCCGAGGCCAACGAGGCAGCGATAAAGTTCGCTAACCTGTTCACAGGCCGCCAGTATACCATGGCATTCTACAACTCCTTCCACGGCAGGACATCCGGCACGCTGTCGCTGACGAGCTCGAAGATAGTCCACAGGGAGCACTTCGGGCCATTCACGAACACGATCCACGTGCCATTCCCGTACTGCTACAGGTGCCCGTTCGGCCAGGAGTATCCTGGCTGCGGCCTCGCATGCATAGACTACATAAGGAAGCAGCCGCTGTCAAAGGAGGTGGGCCCCAATGAGGTCGCCGCATTCTTCGCCGAGCCTGTGCAGGGAGAGGGCGGCTACATCGTGCCGCCCATGGACTACTACAGGGAGCTCAAGCGCCTCCTCGAAGAGCACGGCATACTTCTCGTATCGGACGAGGTGCAGGCAGGTTACATGCGCACTGGCAAGTTCCTGGCAATGGACAACTTCGGAGTGGTCGCGGATATCTACACGATGGCGAAGGCCATAGGCGCCGGCCTCCCTCTGGGTGCTACCATTACGAGAGCTTCTCTCGGTGACATACCACCTGGTGCTCACGCGAACACCTACGGCGGCAATCTCGCTGTCATAGCGGGCGCATTCGAGCAGCTCAAGGGCGTTAGAGCGAACAGGGCAAAATTGGAGAGCGAGATAAAGTCTAAGGGCGCCTTCGCGCTCAAGAGGCTAGCGGAGATGCGCGAGAAGTACCAGATAGTCGGCGACGCCAGGGGCATAGGGCTCATGCTTGCCATAGAGCTCGTCAAGGACAAGAAGGGCAAGGAACCGGCAGTGCATGAACGCGAGCTCATACTGAAGGACGCCTTCGACAACGGCTTGATACTCCTTGGCGCCGGCCAGTCGGCCATACGCCTGGTACCGCCTGTCACAATCAGTCACGAAAACCTGGCCAAGGGCCTTGATATCCTGGAGCAGTCGGTGAAGCGCGCCAACGCCGAGACGCTCAAGGGGCGCTCCCGATAGGCCGGCAATGCCTACCAGGTATGACGCCGATGCGAGAGCGCTTCAACAAAACCAGCGCGTTCGCCACAGTGCAAAACGGCTAGGCAGTCGTCGATTCAATACGTCTATACCTGTAGTGCTTTATTATGCTGAACTCTATCACTGCGGCTGCCGCGCATATCGTGACGACGCCACCTACGACCGCCGTCGCAAAGGCCAGTCCAGCAGCCAGCGTGCCAGGCGATATCAACATCATTATCACTGCTTCCTGCACCGCCAGCACCGTAGCCGTCGTGTAAGCGCCTATGACGATTTGCAGGGTGTGCCTGCCCCTCTGCCACAGCCTACCGATCTTAACCCAGTCCTCGTCCACGTTACTGCGGTATTTCTTGGCCGCTCTCATCATGTTGTTTGTGGAGATCGCTTCGTATTCAGAGAACCTGTGAGTCTCGTTGTCCTCTATGTCAATAAGCCTCTGCATGGCCTCAGACCTGTAGTCCTCAAGGCCCAGATCGAGGTCGCCTGGGCCCATAGCCGTAGTCATTTTTACCACGCCCGCTATGCCAGCCGTATAAAGATAATACGCTAATGAGATATTAACAGATTGCGCATATGACGGCGTTTGCGGCCTCGCGGCCGATAGCACAATCGATTGCAGGCCGCGTGCTGGCTATCCAATGCTATGCTCATAAAGGATTCTGTTCTGCAGTGGCGTTTGGCAAGGCCGGTACTATACATTGCACGCAGGCTCGCGGACAATGGCAGTCGGCGCGGTCATGTTAGCGCAACCAACCGCATCTATTCCAAACTGGCATCAACTAGCGATTCATCAGCGGCGATCCTTCTTCCTCTTGCCCCGCCTTTTCTCGGATCCTGCCGTGGCGCTCGCTTTCGCGATCGCGTCCTTTATGCCCTGCATACCGAACGGTATCGGCATGCTGAGGTCGCCGCTCTCCGTCGGTATGAAGACCATGACGTTCTTGCCGGCAAGGCTTATCTCGTACATCATGTTGAGCGCCCTCAGCTGCATGGCCTTCGGGTAGGACTCGTACTTGCGTGCCGCCTCCAACATCTTGTCAGCCGCAAGCGACTCGCTCTCCGCCAGTATAACCCTGGCCTGCTTCTCCCTGTCTGAAGTGGCGACCCTCGCCATAGCGTTCTGCAGCTCCGCAGGTATCGCGACGTCGCGTATCTCTACCGATATCGCATCGATGCCCCAGCCGCTTATGCGCCCCTCAATGAGTTTCTGTATGTCCTTGCCCATAATGTCCCTGCCTGCGAGCATGTCCGCCAGCAGGCTCTTGCCTATCACGTCACGCATCGCCGTCTGCGATGCCAGGAGCACGGAGTCGTAGTAGGACTGCACGTTGAGTATGGCGCTCTGAGGGTTCTTCACCTGCCAGAATAGTATCGCGTCCACGTCGACAGGTACGTTGTCCTTCGTGAGCGTCCTCTCCGCCTTGAACGAGGTGCTTATGACCCTAGTGTCGACCTTTATCGGTGTGGTGTCTACGAGCGGTATTATCAGGTACAGGCCAGGCCCTATGATGCCTACGTATCTGCCAAGCCTGAGCACGGCCATCCTGTTCCACTGGCTGAGCACCCTTATCGAGAGAGCGAGCACTATAAGCGCAGCGAAAAGCAGCATAATGATGGCTATGAACCCATTGTATGTCAGCGCATAGGCTATCAGCGCTATCACGAGCACTATTATTACGTCTGCCAGTACCGCCTTCATCGAGTCGTATGCAGACGATTGCCGGCCCGCATGCGCCTCATTCGCCGCGTGCTGTGGCGTATCCGTGGCTCTCGGGGATTCGCGAACCTGCGATGCCTCGCCGTCATGCGCTTCAGCAGCCATGCAATCACTAGTGCGTCACAACGTCCATATAGACACGCATGAACGGCCCGATGGCATGTGCGCAGCTTGCGCTTACCTTGAGTCCTCCCTGAGGAGCCCATCTAATTTGATGGACGCTACAGAGCCGCCGCTACTGCCTCCCTTGAGCAGGGCGTTGACCTTGTTGAGCAGGTCAGTGTACACGTCGGATTGCAGCGCCATCTGCTTGTCCATCTCCGTGCCATCCACTGGCATGCCGATCCTGACAAGACTTGGCGCGTTCTCCACCTGCAGGCCCTTGCCCCTTATGTTAGTCACATAAGTCGTCAGGCCGCGGAGCTTCTGCGGGTTCTCCAGCGACGTGGCTATGAACTCGGCGAGGTCCATCGAGGGGTTCGCCTTGAGCGCGGTAGCGAAGCCCACCAGCGGGTAGTCATAATATATGAGACGCTCGCCATGAATCTCTGCCTCGTACGCCCTGTCACGCTTCTCCTTGGCCGTGAGCGACTGCCACTCCCTCCTCGTCTTATCGTTGAATATCAGTATGTCCTCTGCCTTGGCCTTCACCTTGAGCAGTATGGCATCGGCCACCGCGCCGTTGTCCGTCTGCTTCCCGTTCACCTTCTGCGCGACATAGAAACCTATGACCTCTGCCAGGCCGTCATCCTTACGCCTGTAGGCACCGCTGGAGTAAGAGTAGTGTGGGTCGTAGTTGAAGTAGGACGTGTGCAGCAGCGCATGGCCGAGTTCATGCCCTACTATCTGGTCGAGCGAGTAGGCTATCTTGTCCGCCATCGCCTTGTCCCCGTTCTGCTCCGCTGCCTTCATCGTCTTGAACAGCTTGTATGCGCGCTTGTAGAACGTTATCGCATAGCCATTGTAGGACGCTATCGCACCCTGTGCATCGTTGCCGCAGTCCATGACGACGTACGGCATCTGCAGCTTGGCCGGGGTCGAAACTCCAGTGTGCACCTTCGAAGCAGTGCCGCCGTACAGCGCCTCTATCTCCTTGAATATCGCCCTCTCCCTTCCCTCCATGTACGTCTGAAAGTCCTGATACTTGTTGCTGCTCCCGCTCACGCCTGTGCGGCCGCCAACAGCACCGCCAATCGCCGCGCCCTCGTCATTCCCGCGCGCCCTCACCACCACGTCTATGAACGTGGCGTTCATACTCGCATCCGGCATAATTCCCACCAATCACCAATTGCCAGAGTGCGCAATCCCGACGGCGAAGCCTCCCATCAACTCTGTTATCGATACCTTGACCGTCTGGCCCGCCCTCAGGTTGTCGCCCTCCACGAAGATGAGGTACTGCCTGCCGTTCTTGTCGTTTATCATGGCTTCGCCGCGTCCGCTCTCAAGCACCTTCTCTACCTTGAGCTCGAGCACATCGCCTATATCGACAGGCTCCTCGGGCACAACGCCAGTGTAAACGTCTGTACGCAGTTCCCTATGGCCGATGCTGCTCCCGTCGCCGCTGCCCTCCTCATCCCCCATCGCTGCACACCAGATAAAATATTCCAACCTTGGTTATTTAAGGCTTTGTTTGACCGGCACGCGCTCGCCCGACGGCTCGATCCTAGTGGCCTTTGCCAGCGTCTCCTCTACAGTCCTGTCGAGGTCTAGGCCACCGTAGAGGGCGTCTATGCGCTCCGGATCTGCGCCGGTAGCCGGATTGTGCGCGCGCATTGAGCAGACGTCCCTGTACGGCTCGGTGGAGGCCGCGTATGTGCCTATCGAGACCGCCCTATCTATAATCTCCTGCTTGTCGAATCCTATGAGCGGCCTCATGATAAGCAGCCTGTCGCGCCGCTCTGATGCTATCATGTTCCTGACCGTCTGCGAGGCCACCTGTCCAAGGGCCTCGCCAGTCACTATCGTCTGTGCGCCTTCAACACCTGCGATCCTTGCAGCCAGGGCCATGAGGAAGCGCTTGAAGAGCACCAGCTCGTACTTCGCCGGTGCGCCTATGGCCCTAGCCTGGAACACGTGCGCCGGCACATAATAGATTACATAGCTGCTGCAGTATCCAGAAAGGATATCCAGCAGCCTGCCGATTTTACTCCTTTCCGCCTCGGCGTTGCTGTGCAGGGCGTGCACGTGAACGTAAACCGGCCTGAGGCCGCGCTTCATAGCGTAATAAGAGGCTACCGGAGAGTCTATGCCGCCAGAGAAGAGCACCACGCCAGAACCAGAGACGCCAACGGGTAGGCCGCCTGCGCCCCTAATCTTGTCGGTATACAGCAGCGTCCTGCCCCTGGTGACGTTCACGAACAGCTTGCTCTTGGCGTTCTTGTCAAAGCCGAACGGCAGCTCGCCGGCCCTCTTCACGAAGGCCCCTACTATATCGCTAGAAGTGAAACCAACCCCCTTGAACGACCTGTTTGCCACCACCCTGACGGTTGCAGACGGCTGCACAACGCCTTTGGCCGCCTCAACGATGCCATCAATGTCGTTGTCCGCGAAAGTAACCGGTGAGAACCACGAGATGCCGAAGACGCGGCCTAACTTGCCGAGTATGCTGGCGGTGTCGGAGCCGTTCCCGAGGTAGAGCATGAAGCGGTCGCCCCCGTGCTCCAGGCGAATCCCCCTCTCGCCGGCCAGCGCAGAGTCGACGTTGGCGCGCAGTGCGCCAATGAAAGCAGACCTGTTCCTGCCCTTGAGCCATAGCTCGCCGAAGTGTATGACGACCGCGCTTTTGGCACGCTTCAACCCCGCAGTGCCATCAGGCACGCTAGACCGCTGCATCAAAAACATTTTATATGGAACCGTTTATAAGATTGCGGGCAACTCCATGAAACTCAACATATCCGGCAGGCTCAGGGAATTCTTCAAGAACGCAAGGCACGTGACTAACATAAGCTACCGGCCGACCAACGACGAGTTCAAGAGCAGCGCCAAGATAATAATACTGGGGATAATACTGATCGGCCTGATAGGCTTCATCATAGCCGTGCTCGTGTCCCTGATCATAAGCGGAAACTTCTCCCTGGTATGAATGATGGAGATAAAGATCGACTTCACGAAGAGCGCGCAGGAGAACGCGGCCGAATACTACGCCGAGGCGAAGCGTTTAGAAGCGAAGAGGCGCGGCGCTGAGAAGGCGGTTCGCGACCTTTCTGATGCGCTCGCTCGCAGGCTGGCAGAGGCAGAGGCGCAGAGGCCGAAGCGGCGCATCGTCATAAGCCGGCAGAAGGCGTGGTACGAGAAGTTCCACTGGTTCACCTCCAGCGACGGCTTCCTCTCCATCGGCGGCAGGGACGCCAAGCAGAACGAGCTCATAAATTCCAAGCACTTCGACGACAATGACCTGTTCTTCCACGCCAACGTCTTTGGGGCGTCTGTAGTGATCCTAAAGAACGGCGTGTCCGCTGGCGCGGATGCAAAACTAGAGGCGGCGCAGTTCGCCGCCTGCTACTCCAGCGCATGGGAGTCGATGCAGAGGAGCGTGGACGTATACGCCATGCGCAGGGACCAGGTGAGCAAGTCCACCTCTAAGGGTTCGCTCGGTGTCGGCAGTTTCCTGCTGAAGGGCGAGCGCGAGTGGTTCAAGGACGTCCAACCATCCCTGGTGATCGCTGTCAAGGATGGCGTCCCAATAGCGATGCCGCGCCACGCGTTCGACAAACTAAGTGCAGGAGTCGGTGATGGCATGGCCCACGTCTTCGTGGAGCAAGGCCGGTCTAAGAAGTCCGATGCAGCGAAGGAGATTGCGTCGCGCCTTGGCATAGAAGACATAGACTCGATAATGTTACTGCTACCGTCCGGCAGTTTTAGAATCAGCACTCGTAATACCGATGCATTGCAAAGAAAGAACTGAGCCACTACTTGTTCTGCAAGCGAATGGCTCGCACTGCATGTGATCGAAAGGCCTCAGCCGGGAGTCGGACCCGGTCTTGAAGGTCCACAGCCTTCCGTGCAAGCCGTTACACAACTGAGGCCACGGTATCATATTCCATCAATTGGCAAATAAATAACATGTAGTTAGGTTTTTCTACGCACGATTACAAAGACGAGTATAAAAAATGCCGCACGGCCGTGCCGTCCAATTTCGAAACGAACAAATCGTGCAGATACCAGATGTTCCAAATCGAGAATCTGGCGAATCTGAAACACCAGATTTTACCGCGCCGCCGCAAGGAAGATATTTATATGCTTCTATCATTAAACAAGGCTGTAAAAGGCGCAACGAAGATGATGCAGGAACTTGCGTTTGTTGCTTTGATAAGACGTGGTAGCATGAATGGATATGAGAAGGAGCCTCTCCAGGCCGCCGCCGAAGAAGAAGATGATGAGGATCTCGACGAGGACGAAGACTTAGACGAGGACGAGGATACCGACGAATCCTGAGGTCCAGACCTCATTCTACGCACGTGACTTAACGCGGCTTAGCCGTCGTGCTAATCATGCGCGCCTCGTGCACCGCCGGTAGCACGAAAGGTATTAAAATAAGGAGAGGCATGCTATAGAAGGTTTTATCGGCGCTGCAATGGCCGCCAAACGGTCATGCGCGCGGTGATTGTCTTGGTCGACGGTATAGAGCTCACTGTTGTTGGCGCGCTGGTAACGGACGACGGCCGCAGCATAGCAAGGGTCGACTCCAAGGCCAGGAAGCTTCTTGGCGTTACCTCCGGTGACATAGTCGAGATAAAGGGCAAGCGTAGGTCCACCGCTGCGATAGTGTGGCAGGCCCACCAGCAGGATGAAGGACTTAACCTGATACGCATAGACGGTTACATAAGGCAGAACATTGGCGTCGGTATAGGGGACAAGGTATTCGTTACCAAGGCAGATGTGAAGGAGGCCGAGCGCGTCGTTCTCGCTCCCGCACCGAACCAGCGGGTTCCAGTCAGCCCAGAGTTCCACGAGTACGCCAAGAGCAAGCTGATAGACAAGCCGCTCATAAAGGGCGATGTCGTCCCGATATCGATGTTCAACGTCGTCGTCAACCTGATAGTGACGCAGATAACGCCCCACGGCGTGGTGCGCGTTACCAGGGAGAGCGAGGTCGAGGTAAAGAGCGAGCCTGCATCGGAATCCATGATACGCATAGGCGAGGTCCACTACGAGGACATAGGCGGCCTGAAGGGCGAGGTGCAGAAGATAAGGGAGATGGTCGAGCTCCCAATAAGGTACCCGGAGCTGTTCGAGCGCCTTGGCATAGAGCCGCCCAAGGGCGTGCTGCTGTACGGTGCTCCTGGCACTGGCAAGACGCTGCTCGCCAAGGCCGTAGCCAACGAGAGCGATGCCCACTTCATAGACATATCCGGACCGGAGCTAGTGAGCAAGTTCGTCGGCGAGAGCGAGGAGAAGCTCAGGGAGATATTCAACGAGGCCAAGGAGAAGGCCCCGACAATAATATTCATGGACGAGATCGATGCCATAGCGCCAAAGAGGGAGGAGGCAACGAACGAGGTCGAGAGGCGCATGGTCTCGCAGCTGCTGGCGCTCATGGACGGCATGAGCTCCCGCGGAGAGGTTATAGTAATAGGGGCTACCAACAGGCCCAACGCCATAGACCCTGCGCTCAGAAGGCCTGGCAGATTCGACAGGGAGATCGAGATAGGCATACCGGACCGGAGTGCCAGGAAGGAGATACTGCAGATACACACGAGGAACATGCCCCTGGCTAAGGACGTCAACCTCGACGAGCTTGCCGACATGACGCACGGCTATACCGGTGCCGACCTGACATCCCTTGCCAGGGAGGCCGCCATGGCCGCGCTGAGGCACATACTGCCAAAGATAATAGACAAGAGGTCCGTGCCGAACGAGCTGCTGATGAGCCTAGATGTCAACAGGGCCAACTTCATCGAGGCATTCAGCAGCATACAGCCGAGCGCTCTGCGCGAGGTCTTCGTCGAGAGGCCTAACGTGCACTGGGACGATGTCGGCGACCTTGACAAGATAAAGATGCAGCTCAAGGAAGCGGTAGAGATGCCGATAAAGGACCGCGAGGCTTTCGAGAAGATGGGGATAAGGCCGGTGCGCGGCATATTGCTCATAGGCGCTCCCGGCGTAGGCAAGACCCTTCTCGCGAAGGCTGTCGCGACCGAGCGCGAGTCAAACTTCATATCGATAAAGGGGCCGGAGCTGCTGAGCAAATACGTCGGCGAGAGCGAGAGGGCGATCAGGGAGGTCTTCAGGAAGGCGAAGATGGCGTCGCCGTGCATAATATTCATAGACGAGCTCGACGCGATAGCGTACATGCGTGGCGGGGAGTCCACCGACTCCCTAGTCACGGAGCGCGTCGTCGATACCCTGCTCACGGAGATGGACGGCCTGCAGGAAACCAAGGACATCATCATACTAGCCGCTACTAACAGGCCAGACATAATAGACCCGGCGCTGATGAGGCCAGGCAGGTTCGACAAGATAATAGACATACCGATGCCTGACAGGAACGCCAGGCTGGCCATACTGAAGGTGCACACCAAGCGCATGACGCTATCCAGGGACGTGAGCCTGGACGAGCTGGCAGAGGCGACAGAGGGCTACACCGGCGCCGAGATAGAGAACATATGCAGAGAGGCCGGCATGAACGCGATAAGGGATCAGAAGTACTTTTTCAGCTGGTCCCAAATCCAGAAGGGCAAGAGCGCTGGTCTGATAGACTTCCTGAAGGACTATGGTATAACGTGGGCCGAATCCGCGAAGATCGAGAAGCTGAGCGACAACGCTATAAAGGTCTACACCGACAAGGACCATCTGACAATGGAGCTCAATGATAGGCAGACCGAGGCCATGCTGAAGACTGATGACAGCAAGGTTGCAAGGCTCATGGTCAAGACTGAGAAGGGCGAGCTTATAATATATGCGCACAGATACAACGTCATGATGGAGGACTTCAATAACGCGCTGAAGGAAGTAAAGCCGACGGTGCCTAGGGAAGTGGCGGACAAGATAAAGAGGTTCAAGGACGAGCCTGAAACTATGTACAGATGAGGTGCTTCGTTGAAAATAGTTTATTCCGATAGGAAGACTGGGAGGAGCGCGCAGGTCGAAGTGGGGGTCGACGCTGCCACCGCGATAATAGGGCGCAGGATTGGCGAGGCGATAGACGGCGCCGCGCTGGGCCTGCCTGGGTACAAGTTGAAGATCACTGGCGGCAGCGACTCCAGCGGCTTCCCGCTCGAGCGCGGCATAGGCGGGTCGGTCAAGACAGCGATGCTCGCGCACAGGAGCGCTGCCGGCAGGGTGCTCAAGAGCCCGCGCAGGCGCACAGTGAGGGGCGGCCTGGTAGCAGCCGATACGGCGCAGGTCAACGCTGTAATAACTGACTACGGCGCGAAGCCGCTTGACGAGGTGCTGCCACCGAAGGCGGCCGCGGCAAAGGAAGCCGGGAAGGAGGATGCGGCCAGCGAGGAGAGGAAGCCCAAGGCGTAGTGTGATAAGGTCGTTTCATTGAACACAACTCAGAGCGTACTTAACATAGGCACTCTAGGGCACATAGACCACGGCAAGACCTCGCTGACTAGGGCGATAACCGGTGTATGGACAGACAAGCACAGCGAGAGCCTCAAGAGGAACATGACGATAAAGCTGGGCTACGCCGACGCGATCATAAGGAAGTGCCCGCAGTGCACAGGCACTGACGCCTATACCACAGCCAAGACATGCACTATACACGACGTTCCGACAGACGAGCTCATGCACATATCAATGCTCGATGCGCCCGGCCACGAGACCCTGATGGCCACCGCCATAGCCGGTTCGAGCGTCATAGACGGCATACTATTCGTGATAGCGGCCAACGAGCCGTGCCCGATGCAGCAGACCCGCGAGCACCTGATGATAATAGAGATACTCGGTGTCAAGAACGTTGTAATAGTGCAGAGCAAGATAGACATAGTCGGCAGGGAGGCCGCGGAGGCGCACTACAAGCAGATAAAGGAGTTCATAAAGAACAGTCCGATACGCGATGCACCGATAATACCGGTTATGACGAACCAGAACATAAACGTCGACGCGGTGCTCGAGAGGATAGCCGGCATGCAGATACCGAAGAGGGACCTCGAGGCGCAGCCGCTCATGTACGTCGTCAGGTCGTTCGACGTCAACCGACCCAACATAGACGCGTCAGGCCTTGTCGGTGGCGTCATAGGCGGCGCGATAATCCAGGGCAGGTTCAGGGTCGGTGACGAGATAGAGATAAGGCCTGGCATAAAGATCGGTGACCGCAGCAAGAAGGATACCTACACGCCGATAGTGACCGTGATAACCAGCATGAGCAACGGCTCGAACGCGCTCACCGAGGCCATACCTGGCGGCCTCATCGGCGTGTCCACAGAGATAGACCCGGCGTTCGCCAAGGCTGACGGCCTCATGGGCAACGTCGTGGGCCACGTCGGGAAGCTACCGGAGACGCGCAGTGACATAACGATGACGTACGTCAAGCTGGACCGCAAGGACATACCGGAGCAAGGCCTGAGGGAGGGCGAGCCGCTGATACTCGGGGTGGCAACCGCCACCACCGTTGGTGCAGTCCGGCGTGTCAGGAAGTCTGCGCTGGAGATCGAGCTGAAGAGGCCGGTGTGCGCCTTGAAGGGCGCCAAGGTCGCCGTCATGCGAAACATAAGCCAGCGTTGGAGGCTCACAGGCTACGGGATACTGCAGTGAACCTGTTTCTGAGCATCCATGCAGCAATGCGCGGCAGCCAGTTTAAATCTGGTACGAGCTTGCCGACGGATCGACCGGTTGTATCCGTGCCAGCAGCATCGATGCATATGCACCGGCGCGCGCTGAAGCGCGTGCAGCGAAACAGGAAGCCGGCCGCTATTATTGGTTTGCCTGCGCGCCTGACTGTGCGGCAGCTTTCTCCTCCTTTGTCTTCTTGCGGTCGTACGCAAGGGTGATAACGGTAGCCACCATGCCGAGTATGAAGACGCATGCGAAGAAGAGACCCTGGTAATTGAGCTGGAATATGAAGTTGACAGTGCCGGTGACGCTGCCGAATGCCGCCGGCAGTATCACGTCGTACAGTATGAGGAACATCGGCAGTATTACGAACATCGACTTGAGCTGGCCCTTGGTCGTCGCGCTCACGAGCGGCATGATCTCCTTCTGCTTCGCCGCGATCTCCTCGCGCGAGGCCTTGTTCTTCAGCAGCACCTTCATCTCGTCCTGTATGCGCTTCATCTCGGCCCTAGCGGCGCGCATGCGTTTCGGATTGGACATCTTGCGCTGCAGCAGCACTGTCGTGGATGTGTACAATGCCGCTATGAGTATTATCGCAACCTCTATCGTCAGTGGTATTGGGGTGGTAACTACTACTGTCATCGATTTGGCACCGCTATTTGTTGAAAACTTCTTCGGCGATCTCGGCAAACCTGCGCACCGAGTGCTCCAGCATTCCCTGCTTGTTATCGATTACGTATAATGGGATATTTAAGCTTAACGAGTAGCTTGATAGCGTGGACAGGTTTATTATGCGCTGCATTTCCACGAACCTGGCGTCCTCAACCTCGCGCTTCCTGGTCTTGTCCTGCGAGCGCCTTGTCAGTATCTCCTCCGTGCTCGCGTCCACGCAGACTAGCGCAGTTAGGCCCTTCTCGAGCAGCATGGTCTCGCTGCGCGGCAGTCCTGGCACGTACCTGCCGTGCTGCTCTATGGTCGCATGCGTGTCAACTATCACGTTGCCAGGCATCTTCGCGACGGCGCCGAAGGTCGCCCTCCTCAGCTCTGCTATTTTCTCGTTCGGCATGTACCTGAGCTGGTCGCGGTCCTTGGCGTAGCCCTTCGTTACTGCCATCTCCTCCATAAGCGTGCCTATGTTCACTATGGTGTGCTCTATCCGCGTGGCCGACTTCAGTCCTGTGAGCACAGATGTCTTCCCCGCGCCTGGTGTGCCAACGACCACCATTATGCTATTCGGCAAGCAGATCACCGGGCACTAATAGCGTAAAACCTATTTAAAGCATCTGCACAAAAGGCAGAATCGGCTGTTTGAATGCGGAGGCTCTCCAGGCTCGAAGGCACCGGCGGCTACATGAAGGGCAGCCCTGACGACTTCATCGTGGAGGAGATCGCTCCCTCAGGCACCGTGCTCGAAATCGGCAGGCGCTATTCCGCCGACGAGCTCGGCATGGCGGCCAGCGCTGACGGAAGGTTCTCGACCTTCGTGCTGCAGAAGCGCGGGTGGAACACGATACAGGCGCTCAGGGCGGTCGCCAAGAAGCTGGGCCGTGGATTCAGGTCTGCAGGGTTTGCAGGCACAAAGGACCGCACCGCAGTCTCTACACAGCTGTGCAGCGTATTCGGCGCAGGTCCGGAAGCGCTGCTGGCCATGCACATAAAGGACATAGCGATAAACGGCGCCTGGCGCAGCGACGAGCCGGTCAGGATCGGCTACCTTGCGGGCAACAGGTTCACGATAACGGTCAGGGATGCCATGAAGCCAGGAGCGGCGAAGGCCGTCGACGAAGAGCTATGCGGCGTCTTCCCGAACTACTTCGGCGAGCAGAGGTTCGGCGCCAGGAAGAACAACTTCGAGATCGGCCTGGCGATGCTGAAGGGCGACCTGGAGGACGCGACCATGCGATTCCTGACGGACACTGGCAACGAGACCAACGCAGACGCAGTAGCTGCGAGGGGGCGCCTGCGCGACGAGATGGACTTCGATGCCGCGCTCGGCTACTTCCCCAAGCACCTGAAATACGAGCGGCAGGTCCTTGACAGGCTGGCGCTGATACCGAACGACTACTGCGGCGCCCTGCGGCGCCTACCCAGGCAGCTCCTGCTGATGTTCGTGCACTCCGTCGAGAGCCAGCTGTTCAACGACGAACTGGAGCTGCGCGTCAAGGGGCGCGAGCTCGGGCCGCTGCCGGCCGACCGCGTGTGCGGCGCCAACGCCCTTGGGTTCCCGGACATGTCGAAAATCGCGACCGCGCAGACCGCCCAACAAGGCATGCGCTTCATAGTCGGTAACATGATTGGTTACGGCACTGAGCGCATCAACGAGACAGAGTCTGGCATGCTCGACGAGCTGGGCCTGAGCACCGAGAGCTTCAGGATGAAGGCCATGCCAGAGCTGAACATGAAGGGCGCAGTTAGGGTGCTCTTCGCGCCGTACACCAACCTGTCGCTCAAGCCCGGCGTAGATGACACGCTCGGGTTCAGTTTCTCCCTGCCGCCCGGTTCGTACGCGAGCGTCCTGATGGAGGAATTCGTCGGGAATGGCGTCCGCGGCCCGACGAAGACCTTATGACTGCCTCCTCCCTGCTGAGCTCGCGAAGCGCCTCCCTCGGCACTAGCTTCTTCCATGGCCTGCCATGCCTTATGAGCGACCTTATGCGCGTTGCAGACAGCTCCTTCCGCTCGTGCCAAGGCGGCACCACTGTCATTATCCCGCGCGACCTGAAGATCGACCTGACCCAAGCGTTGCCGGAGAAGACCGCGTCTATGCGCGGCACCCTGCCTGTTATGTACGCGAACCACGCGTCGTCGTCCATGAAGTCCGGCACCTTCATGTAACTTATCCTGCAGCCGCATATCCTGCCGCTCGGTATGGCCATCCTTAGCGTCTTTAGCCTATCGTCGGCAGGCATGGGGTTCCTGGAAGTGCCGCGCTCCTGCGCGCTGCCCACGCAGACGACAAGGCGCCCGCACCTGGAGGCCGCGTACCTGATGGCCTCCATGTGGCCCTTGTGCAGTGGCTGGAAGCGCCCCACGAAGATGCACGTATCGAGACGCCCGCTCATTCTACCAGCAAACCGATGCGCGGCTGCGCCGTCGGTATTGCGTTGAATCGCTGCCAATATATTTAAATGCACACGCGTTAATACTACCGATTCGATGGCAGAGGAGGTCAACTTCCTTGACTTGGCCGCGCTCAGCAGGATAGGGCCTGACACCGTAGTCGAGAAGTTCGGCGGCCTGATAAACTCGTCGTTCTTCGATGCATCAAACATACTCGGCACGCTCAAGCTCAAGGGCCTTATAGACTTTTCGACGATGTACGCAGGGCAGAACGCCATCGTCGTGACCGACCAGGGCAAGCAATTGCTCGGCGAGGCGAATGCCAAGGCGTCGCAGGAGCTCGACCCGCTAGACACGGAGATACTCGCGAGGCTGTCCAGGGGCAAGATGCAGCTGCAGGAGCTCGGCGGCTCGGTGAACCTGGCGCAGAGGGACCTGGCCCTGCGCGTGTACAAGCTGACGCAGCAGCAGTTCGCATCGTACAGCATAAGGAACGGCACGCTTGACATAATGCTTACCGAGAAGGGCTTCCTCAAGGCAAAGGAGGAGCAGCCTAAGCCGCAGCAGGCTGCCCAACAGCAGCAGGCCGCGCCGCAGGCCGCGCCGCGCTCAAGCCAGCCCGAGCAGCAGGCCCATCCGGCCGTCTCTTCCGAGGCTGACGAGATAGCTAGCCTTCAGGGTATGCCTGGCATGGGCAACCAGAACCGCATGATAGTAGCCGTAAGCGTGATCGCGGTAATCGTAATCATCGTGGCCGCGCTTTTCATCCTTAACGTGCTATGACCATGCAACACTGTGCACTCCTGCGCAGCATTCACTAGCATTCCTGGTTTACGAATCGCTCCCATCGTCTAGCCCGGTCAAGGACGCAGGCCCTTCGAGCCTGGAACACGGGTCCAAATCCCGTTGGGAGCAATTTATACGACTAAACCAATCAAAAATGATTGGTTTAAACATATGAAATTAAATACCCGATTGGACGAAGCATAATCATGCATACCAACGAATTGATAGACAAGATATCGGGGCTGCAGCTTCCGGTCTTCACAGATGCTGACGTTTCAGAATTGACAATGAAGGACCAGGATTATACCCAATTGGTGCTCCGCCGGCTTGCAGGCAGAGGCATGGTCAAGCGCATCGAACGTGGCAAGTACTACCTGCCGAATGCAAATATATACGCAGTCGCATCCAATATAGTATTGCCTTCATATATAAGCCTGTCATCTGCGTTCAGGTACTACAACCTGACTACGCAGACGCTAGTGACCATGGACGTGGTAGTCACAAGACCGCGCAAGCCGATAGCGGACCTGGAAGGCCTTATGCTTAATTTCGTAAGTATAACGAAGCCCAGATTTTTCGGTTATTCCAGAGACCGTGTCACGGGCGCATTCATGGCCGATATTGAAAAAGCATTAATAGACTCGCTCTACTTCAGACGCCCGCCATATCCCTACATAGAGGAGGCGCTGCGGGCTGCTCTGGAGGACAGGAAGGCCAGTACGGAAAAGTTGGTCCTGTATGCGAGGCGCATGCGTTCCAAAGCGCTGTCAAAGCGGCTCGACGAGTTGCTGAAAGAGGTGCAATGAATGGTCTACATCGGTGATGCGGAATACTGGAGGGGCTATGCCAAGCAGATGGGCTTCGCTAAGACAGAGCAGGCTGAAAAAGATTATCTTCAGGATCTGCTGCTGATGGAGCTCTATGGCGTAGAGCACGCCGAATGGCTGGTCTTCAGGGGTGGCACTGCCATAGCCAAGCTGTACAATTCAGGTCGCTTCTCGGAGGACCTAGATTTCATCCTTTCCAGAGCAGAAGACAGGGCGCATGTAATACAGAAGGTCGAGAGTGGCATAAGGGGCATGTCATACTACTACGATCTTGAACACGTCAAAAAGGATTACAAGAATATGACAAAGTACACCCTGAAGGTAAACGGGCCAATGTACGCCGCCACCCTAAATCCGCAGTCAAGACAGACCATATCGATGGATATAAACCTGTTTGAGCGGCCGGCATTTGACCCGATAAAGAAACAAGTGGTACCCAAGTATACCGATCTCAGACCATACCTGCTCACCGTAGTATCCGAAAAGGAACTTGCCGCTGACAAAATAAAGGCGATAATGGAACGACCAAGACCGGTTGCTAGGGACTTGTATGACCTTTGGGTTCTTGTCAGACGCTACGGCACAGCAGTGGATCTAAACGCCGCAAAGGAGAAACTCATAGCCTATCCAAGGGCGGAGCCCGTCAGGTTCACTCCAGCTAGCTTCGACAACAAGCTCCTTGAGATAGGCAAGGTCTGGAACGACGAACTGAAAAGCTTGATGCGCGATGTGCCCAGGTATGAAGACGTTCTGAGAGATATCAGAACCTCCTTGTAACTGGTCAAGGACGCAGGTCCGTCGAACCTGGAGCACGGTTCAAATCCCGATCGGAGCAAATGGAATTTGCGACGACAAGCCTGGGTTCGAATAGAGAGAAACTAGCCAAGCCCTCAAGCCCCAAACTAGCAAAAGGGGGGTTCGATTACAGCTCATTCCTGAACCTCGTGGAGGTTCAGAGCCAGGGCCTTAACTTCCATGAACTCAAGGCGCTCAAGACCGTAGTTAACGCGGTCTTCGTCAAGAAGTACAGGGGCAGCGGAGCGCCGAAGTACGGCTCGATCAATAAAGGGTTTACCGAACTTGAGTTAGGCCGCTTCCTCAGAAGCGTGAAGAACGAGAAGTTCGGCCTCCTTTTCAGGTATCAGGCATATCTCGGCTTGCGCGTCGGCGAGGTCTGCAAGTTGCACCTGGGCAACATCGACTTCGACAAGCGCGAGCTCACCACAAAGAGCGAGAAGTCCGGGAAGATGGACTCGCTGCTCATTCCTTTGGACCTCTTCAAGGAGACTGTGGAATGCATAGCCAAGAACGCAGACTCGATAAAGGCTGCGAACGGCTACGTGTTCTACAAGGAAAACGACAACAACGATAACAAAATAATGCACATGGACCAGAACTACGTGAGCAAGGCCTTCCGAGAGACCGTGCGCAGATGCGGCTTGGACGCCACTTACGGCAACTCTGATGAGAGTTTTTACCACAGGAGAGAGCGCACTCTGCACAGATTAACAACTCACAGCTTAAGGCACTACGCCATAACTCACTTCGCAAAGTCCACCAATGGCAACGTCGTTCTAGCTTCCAGATTCGCCAGGCACGCCGATCTAGCTACCACCATAGGTACATAGCGAAAGATAACGAAGAGCTATTTAAGAACATAGACCAAGCCTTTAGTGTGGATACTTTTGCAAAACTAAAAGCCCTCTCTGTTAAGCCAAAACCATGATTTGAAAATATTATGGTGGCGGTAAGCAGCATGTAAAAGATAAATTACCTGACTTGACTACATACACAGTTCTGTTAGCGATTGACGCATTAGTGAAATTCAGTGTAGCAGCGCCCTGTGGGCTGTATATGGGACCAAAAAGAACATTTGGAGTGGCTTCTAACTTTATTTTCTGCCCTGCTATAACACCTATTTTTGTATTTGAAGTTGTCGCATTAAGTACAATAATCGTACTGGTCGCATTATCATAGTACCAAGTAACAAGTCCAGATACAACCGTTATCCCTTTTGGAGGAGGTGGCTGAAACAAATTTGCATTAACTACTTTGAAATGAACTATAACGGTCTGATTAAATGTGTCTATTGCTTCCACAGTATAAATGCCTAGCTCAAATGGAACGAACGTACAAGAAACAATATTGCATGGCCCACCAGTCCAGTACCCTGTTATGTTATTAAAATATAACATTTGCTTTACGGTTACGTTATATGCGTGTGTGTGGTTAATAAAAACACCAACATTGTAAATTGCGTTATAACTTTCAGGCTCAAAGCTAGCACCGAATATAACTGGCTCAGCCAGGCAACTGGCTGCCTCTGGCTTAACTATCTCCAATGGTTTTGCTCCTGAGATGTTGTGCGCTGTGTAGTATCCTGCATAAATCTGCTGCGAGAATATTAATGGCTCTGCTCCGCAGCCTCCTAAACTCATACCTATGAAGTTGGGTCGATTAAAAGTATAGATTTTACTACCGCTATAAAAAAGTTTTGCTGACATAGTTATACCATTAACATTTGCATTTGTGGTATTAAGCGTTATAGAAAGGGTAAAGTTGTTAGACATTGAACTATTATTTGCTTGCAATGTAGTTATTTGCAATCCGGCACTAGCGTTGCTTTTGGTATTGGTATAAATCACACTTATAATTAAGCTCATTAGACCCAGAATTACTATAGCAGCTACGATTTTGTTTTGCATTAAAATCATTTATTTAGTTATCAAGTCGATTTTTACTCACTAATAATTTTGCTAACTGATACTTAAACATTTTTCATCGTCTGGTCCGGTCAAGGACACGGCCCTCTCAAGGCCGGAACTCGGGTTCAAATCCCGGAGGGAGCAAATCAAATCAGGGATTATATATAAGGCCATGTTCTGCGCCCTGCCAAATCGCTGCAGAAACGCCTCCAGTCCCATATACTTCAGCGCTCAGCTCCTGGGCGGCCGCCCGCGCCTGGGCACGTGCATAAACGACCTGCGCGCAGAAATCCCGCCTAGCAGCGCAGTCACGAACCCGAGAATGGCCGTGTAATAGAGCGGCGTGCCGAACCCTGCTCCTGCAGGTGTGGCTGAGACCGCGGTCAATGCTATCAGTGTTACCCCGGCAATCGCGTTTACCGGCATGCCTATGAACGCGCCCACCGGCATGCCTACCAAATTGGTGAAACTGGCAAAGAACAGCGTTATAGAAGCCACTGTCGCTATGCCTATGAATGGCGGCACCCACACCGCCCAGAGTCCGGCTGCGCTCAGAAGCGCGCTACCGTGGCCAAAGACAATCCACAGGTATGCCAGGCTGCCTATGAACTGCAACGCGAATGCTATGATATTCCCCTTGCCGCGTCCAGGTGTTCTTGCCATCCAATCACATCAGTGTACTGATATGTACCAAGTGCCTTAAAAATCATATGGCAGAGATGAGGATGGCCGGATCGCGCCGCGCTGCCTGAGATGACGCTAGAAAGTTGCCTGCGCAGCTCGGCAGGCGCATGCTACCCGCCCAAAAATGCCGGACCGGATTGTGCAGACGCTCAGTACCTTATCCTTACGGGCGTTATGCGTTCGCCATCGGAATAGACGTACTCGCCGGTGCCGTCCGTGTTCCTCCTGTTGACGTGGAAGCCCTTGGGTAACTTGTCGGTCTTGAGCAGCTTCTGGTCCTTCTTGACCAGATCCGGGTTCGCCGTGAGCCTGACGGCATCACCCTTTATGTGCGCCGCGTGCAGCTCCTCGTACTGCTCTGCCGTGAGGGCGTACTCGACGCCGTCGTTCATATGTAGCGCCAGCTTGCCATCGAGGGTGCCCTTCCTAGCCACTATGTTTATCGGGTAGGTCATGGCCTGCGCACCGCTCCCATAGCCTGCCATTATGCCGGCCGAGCCGGCGCCGCCGTTCTCCGGCATCTCGCCGAAGACGTACTTGATCAAGCTCGCGAGGCTGACGAAAATGGAGCTGGAATACGAGTTGCCAACCTGCGCCGGCAGCTTCAGTGCGTCCCGTATGTGCAGGCCGTTCAAGAACCCCTCGAACTCGGGCGTCTTCCTGAGCGCCTTTAGCCACTCCCAGTAAGTCTTTATCTCCTGGTCGCTCTCTATGTAGCCAATTATCTCCTGCTCGTTCCTGTTCTCGTTCCTGTTGAATGACCTCATCTTGCTGTCCATCATGTCAGTCAGGTGCCTGAAACTGCCAAGGGGCTCCTTGCCTATGCCATCCCTGCCCTGGATCTCGGCGAACTTCTGCTGATCGTGGAGCTTCATCCAGTGCATGAACAGGAAGCTGGCGAAGTACTCGGCCTGCTTCGGGAACGGCACATGGCATATGAAGAAGTCTAGCTCGTTCAGTATGCTGGCCTTGTGCCTCTGGTCGCCTATCAGCTCTGTCTCGAGCCTCTCTAGCGCCTTCGAGACTGTGTAGACGTAGGCCAGCTCAGAGAACTTGCCGTGCACCTCCGGCGTCTCCTCTATGAACTTGGTAAAATCCGACATCGCAGTGCGGTAGTTGCCTGTCTGCTCGCCGACTATTACCAGGTCTGGGTTCTGCGTTACCCACATTATGGTAGCCGCCGCGCCCTGCGTCGCCTCTGCGCCAGGGGCCTTCTTCGAGTCGTAGTAAGCCGTGTCCGCCCCTATGACCAGGGCCGACTCTGACCTGCCAGAGGATGTCGCCTGCCTGACCCTAGTCACTGCCTCGTGGAGACCGACGACGCCGCCCACGCACGCGTATGTGATCGGCACGAGGCGCGCCTCCTTAAGCATCTCCACTATCGGCCTGTACTTGGGCTCGTCGTCGTCCAGCAGCTTCGAGCATGCCACGAGGAGCGAGACCTCCAGTTCCGGTCTGCTCCTATCTGGGTTGCTCTCCGTGCCGTAGTATAGCGCCCTTATGGGCTCATTGATCAGCTTGCTGAAGGACGCGCCGTTGCCGGCCACCCCCATTATGAATTCGTAAATGCCATCAGCCACGAAGGTGGCATTGCTCTCCGAGTAGCCGGCCATCCTTATCGTCTCGACGCCCAGCCCCTTCCTTATCTTGCCCACGTTCTCTGCGACCTTATCCGCTACCATGCGCTCAATCTCGTCCCCTGCAGGTTCACGCCACTCCCTGCCGGCAGCACGGGCCTCCTTCGCTTCCTTTTTTAGCTTGTAGTCTATGTCCTGCCTTGTGATCGGTTTGGCTATCTCCTCGGGCTTTATGTACAAGCCCGGCGTTGTTACGACCATCCTGTTTATGCCAACTCTTATGCCGTTGTACGGCGCAGGTCTTCCCGTCATAAAAATCAACCGGTGCACTACTTTACCTATGAAAGGTTTTTAAACGCAGCATCGGTGTTCGGCAGTTAGCGTTGGTGGCCATGCAAAGACTATTCTGCCTTTGCGCCGGAACTATCTCAATTGAAGATCGCATGCAGACGACAGAGACCAGCGTGAAGGTTGGCAAGGACACGATAGCGATAGTCAAGACCGGCGAGGGCCGCATTCTGACGCTCAACGGCACAATATTCTCCATGGTAAAAGATGGCACGCCCTACACCGGCCTTTACTGGGACCTCTTCGTACCGCTGCCATCGCTCTTCGAGAGCGCCAGTGTTCTTGTTATAGGTCTTGGCGGCGGCACCATACCCCGCCAGCTCAAGGACGTCTATGGCGACAGGATCGTTGTAGACGTGGTCGAGATCAGCAGGGAGATGGTCGGCCTTTCGGAGCGATTCGCGCCAGGCTTGTCGTCCCGCGTCAACATAATAGTCGGCGATGGGCTGGACTACGTCTCGCGCGAAGCCTCGAAGTACGACATAATCATACTAGATGCCTACGGCCCCAATCTGAGGATACCGCGCGGTTTCCTCGCCAAGGAGTTCGTGGCTAGCACTCTGGCGGCACTCAAACCTGACGGCCTTTTTGCAGTTAACTACGTCTTCACGCTTCGCCAGTTCCTGGCGTTCCCTGGTTATCTAAGGACGCTTAGGCGCGGCTTCCACAGCGTCTACATGATAAGCGATGGGCCCTTCCTGCTCAGCAACCTTGTGATGGTGTGCTCAAAATCAATCAGCAGCGCCGAGCTGCGCAGGCGCATCAGGGAGCGCTTCCCTTCAACCAGCGAGACAGAGCGCATACTGGGTAGGTTCTGACCCGAGTTTCCGTGGTATCTAATGCATGGCATTCCTTCCGTGACCATCTTTCCGCCCAACTCCACGGCATGTATGGCATATGGACCACAATGGCGAGGCGTCTAAACGCCGCCTTCGTATGTAACGCACCAGGTCAAAGACTGCACCTACTAGCGCAGAACACCGATAGATAGCGTCCATTGCAAGATATGCTTGTAACCTCTTGCCCGTCAAAAGAGAGATTTGCGCTAAAGAGCAGGAAACGACCGTCTAGGGCGCGTTCCGTCTTTGCAGCCCAATCATATCCAAATGCGCCAGCAGCGCCTTAATGGCTGGCAGTGCCGCAGCTCTACGAAAGATGCACCAGTATCTTTGGAAAACCTTAAAATAACGTCTATCGAAGTCTGAACTACTACAGCGCCCCAGGACCCAGTTCAAAGTGATCACGCATGAAGGACGTCATAGTCATAGGGGCCGGCGTCGCCGGACTCGTTCTTGCGAGGGAGCTCGCCCGCCTCGGCATCATAGCGAAAGTTTACGACTCGAAGAAGGCGGTCGGAGACGGCGCGTCCAAGGCCTCCGGCATAATCTCTACCGAAGGGATAGCGGCCACCGGCATAAGCTACGAGGGCTGCATCGTCAACACGCTGGACGGCGCGACATTCCACTCCGGCCGGAGCAGGCTCAGGGTCAAGGCCGGTTCCGTACGGGCCTACGTCGTCGACAGGGCCCTTCTCGCAGAGGAGTGCCTTAGGGAGGCCGAATCCGCGGGCGCAGAGATAGAGCTCGGCAGGCGCCTATCGAGGGATGACATAAGCGGGCTGGTGCACGACCGCTCCAACATAGTCGTCGGCGCTGACGGCGCCGTGTCGACCGTCGCCAGTTCTTGCGGCTTCCCGCCGATACGCGAGTTCGTCATGACATACAAGGCGGAGTACGATGGCGCGGGCATACCAGATTCCCACTCGGTAGAGCTGTTCTTCGCCAGTGGCGTCTCCAATAGGTTCTTTGGCTGGACAGCGCCGTACTCCAGTGAGATACTCGAAGCCGGCATCGGGATAAGCAGCTTCGCTAGGATGAGCAGCGCCGCAGCCTTTAACAGCTTCGTGGCCGGTACAGATGTGCACCGCATGCTGGACGGGTCGCGCCAGATGTCCGGCCATGCCAGCGTGATACCCCTGTCGACAAGGGGCCGCACCGTCAAGGAAAACGTGCTTCTTGTGGGTGACGCGGCTGGCCAGGTCAAGGCAACGACCGGCGGCGGCATCGTCTTCGGTTCCGCCTGCGCAAGGGTCGCGGCCAGGTGCATAAGCGACCACATACGGAGAGGCCTGCCGCTCTCCAGATACGAGAGGGAATGGCGCAGGTCCTACGGTCTTGACCTAGCGATGCACAGGGCGCTTCACAGCTTATATTCCAGCATCGGCGAGAGCAACCTCGGCCTGCTCTTCAGACTGTCGAAGCTGCTCGGGTCGGAGAGCTTCCTCAGTGCCTACGGAGACATGGACAGGCCCTCGCTCATGCTGCGTAGGTTCTTCCTTAGGAGCAGGGCGTAGCCTCGGCCACTTTTCCCTTGCGGCCAGCTGCGCCAGCGCGGTCAAGTAAGCGGTCACTGCGGCCGCTATGATTGTGACTACGGTGGAGTGAGCAGGCCGGCTGTCTCAGACGTCGCGTGCAGTAAGCTAGAGATCACACCGCGCGGGCGTTGTCCCGGGCGAGCGCGGCCGCTAACTAGAGGGCAGGTATTGTCTTAGTGGCGGCCTGATCAATGGTCCAAGCCGTTCCAACGCCACGCGGTCATACCGATAGGAGCGCGCCGCTGGCCGCGCTCGCTGCGCTCATGAGCAGCTGCGGGTACAGCCCAAGTACTATAACGACTATGAGCGCAACGAGTACCACAGCCATCGTGAAGCTGTCGATCCTGAGGGCGCTCTTCTGCTTGCCGCCCCTGTACATCCGGTCTATGACCTTTGCGTAGTAGTATATCGATATGAAGCTGTTTATGATGCCGATCACGGCGAGGTACACGAGGTTGCCGAATACTGCGCTAGAGAACAGCAGGAACTTGCCGAAGAACCCGAGCAGCGGCGGTATGCCGGCCATCGAGAGCATGAGTATCGTTAGCGCCGCAGCGGCGAAGCCGTTCCTGGACGCCAGCGACCCGTAGTCGTCGAGGCTCTTTATGTTCTGGGTCTCTAACCAGAGCACTATAGCGAATGCCCCTATTATCATGAATACGTGCGCGGTTATCTGGAACAAGCTGGCCTCTATGCCGAGCTGCGTAGCGGCGGCCATGCCTATCAGTATGTATCCGGCCTGCGATATCGACGAGTAAGCGAAGAGCCTCTTGACGTTGGTCTGCACCATTGCTAGCAGGTTGCCATAGAACATCGTCAGTATGGCTATGAACGCGAGCATCAGCGCGAACTGCGTGGCATAGTTGGCGAACACGATGAAGAGCACTTCCATCAAAGCCACGAACGCCACCTTCTTGTTTATGCCGGCGAGCAGCGCGGTCACAGAGCCGGGCGCGCCCTCGTACACGTCAGGTATCCAGAGGTTGAACGGGAAGGCGGCGACCTCGAAGCCCATCGCGCCTATCAAGAGTATTATTGCAAGCAACACGAGGTAGTTGCCGCCTATGCCGCTGCTCGATGTCAGCGCGTAGAGGCCCAGGCCAGGCTCGTAAGGCAGCATGAGGGCTATCGCGAACGCGAAGGCGCCTACCGCTATCGCGCTAAGCACGAACAGCTTCACGGCAGCCTCTATGTGGCCCTTGCCGCCCATGACTATCATGAACGAGGTAGGTATCGCCATGAGCTCCAGGCCGAGCAGGACCGTGACCAGCGAGTTCGCCATCGGCACTATGAGCATGCCAACGACCGCGAAGGCGAAGAACAGCAGGAAGCCCGTGTAGTTCGAGTAATACCTGTACGACAGCGTGTTGACGAGCACCAGCCCAACGCAGAACAGCGCCACGAAGAACTCCGAGAACGCGTACAGGTGGAACACAGACAGCACGGTCAGGTTCGCGCCGGAGCCGAGCAGGTACAGCGATAGAAGCGCGATGAAGACGAGAAGGCCGGTGCTGGCGATGAACGCCTCGGCCCTGCGCCGCAGCGGCACCGCAGCTATCGCCATCGCGATCAGGAGCATCAGCGCTCCTACGAGCGCGTACCCTATGTTGACTAGCTGAGCGGCTGCCACAGGCATAGCGGGGGCTGCGATCATAGGAACACCATCAGAGTTTCACCAGGCCGAGCAGGAGAGACGGCAGTATGCCGAAAAGGAACATGAAGAACAGCAGCAGCGCATAGCCGACCTTGTGCGACACGCCAAGGTACTCGATGCTCTCCGAGCTCTCGTTTGTCAGCATGAAGGACTTGTTTATTACGAAGTAAAGGAAGGCCCCTATGATGAGCAGCCCTATCAGGGGCAGCGCCCCGTAGACGCCGAACGCCTGCATAGCGCCTATGAAGATGAGCACGTCTGCTATGAAGCCGGCCGTGAGCGGCACTCCGGTTATGCCGAACGTGCCGAGCAGGAACGAGTATGCCGTAGACGTCGCCTTCGCCACGACGCCCTTGACTATACGCATGTCTCTCTCGCCGAAGATGTGGTGCATGCAGCCGACCACGAGGAACATCAGCGCTATCGTGATGCCATGGGCGAGCATGCCGTAGACCGCGCCGTACTCGCCGAACGGGTTGAGCGCAGCTATGGCCACGAGTATTATGCCCATGTCCACTATCGTCGTGTAGGCTATGACCCTTTTTATGTCGTGCTGCAGCATGGTCACGAGCGCGGCGTACACAGCCGAGAAGCCGGCCAGTATCGCCACAGGTATCGCGAACTTTCCTGCTATCGGCAGCGTGGTGAAGAGGAGCAGCAGGCCGTACGCACCGAACTTGGTCAGCACGCCAGACAGCAGCATCGAGCCCTGCGTCGAGGCCTCAGTGTGCGCATCCGGTAGCCAGAAGTGCAACGGGAACAGGGGCATGTTCACTGCGAAGGCTATGAACATCACAACAAAGATGATCTCCTGCGTGCCGAGCGGTATGCTGGCCGCGTGCGCCTGTATGTACTGTATGTTGAAGCTGTTGACCGGGGTGTAGAAGTATATCAGTATTATGCCGAGAAGGAGCATGCTGCTGGCGAATATCTCGTATATTATGAACTTCATCGAGGCGTACCTCCTGTTCGCCGACCCAAGGCTGTTTATCATGAAGAAGAGAACCACGACGCCGATGTCCCAGAAGATGAAGAAGATGAAGAAATTGGCTGACGCGAAGATGCCTAGAGCTGCGAACTCGAAGAACATTATCAACATGTTCGCAGCCTTCTCCCTAGCCTTCTCCGGGTTGCCGGCCAGCGCCGCAGCCAGGGCAACGATCGTCGCCATCAGCGACAGCGTGAACGTTATCGCGTTGAGGTTGAGGTCCAGCCCTATGTTGAAAGCGGTCACGAACGGATAGCTCTCCGCGACTGCCAGCGTTCCCGTCGGCAGGTCCACGGCCAGCAGTGCCAGCAGCATGGCCAGTATCGCTGCGCTTCCAGCTACGGCTATGAGCCTGCTGAACCTGACGTTGAGCACGATTATGAGCAGGGCCGAGACTAGCGACACGAGCAGCGACAGTCCTATTATCGGGAACACCATTGCATCACAGCGCGAATATCAGCACCAGCGCGACCAGGCCTATAACGAACCCAACCACGTAAACGTTGACCTGGCCGTTCTCCACGCGCCGTATGCCGCCGGAGATCTCGACCACGCCCATGCCCAGGCCTACGATGGTCATGTCTAGGTAATGGTCGAAGTACCAGACCGCCTTGGCGACTGCCTGCACTGCCGAGGTGAAGAGCAGATAGAACCTGTTTATAAATGCCTCGTTGAACAGCGCAGCGTAGAGCGCCTTGTGCCGCTCGGTGAAGCCGGCCAGCGCGCCCTTCGCATAGAGCCTGTATGCCAGGAAGAGACCGACAAGGACGAGCGCGGTCTCTGCGTATATGCTCAGGTCGCTGACCGACAGGTACAGCGGCGCGGCCATGGATACGCCGGCCATTATGCCAGGCATGAAGAAGTACACGATGCCGCCGCCCACTACGAAAGCGGCCAGTATCACCGGCGGTATGAGCATGCTCTTCGGGAGCGTCCTGTAGTTTATGCTAAGCTCGGTTACTTTGTTGAGCGGCGGCTTCCTCAGCGGCACGAAGAGCCACCTGAATATGTACAGGCTGCTGGCCAGGTCGATGGTGAGAAGCGCCGCGTACACGAGCGCAGTGTACAAGGCCGGCAGGCCAGACACTGAGCTGTCTATGGCGATCTTGCCGAAGAAGCCGCTGAGCGGGAAGATGCCGGCAAGCGACAGCGCGCCTATAACGGTGGTTATGAGCAGTATCCTGTTCTTGGACGCGCCGAAGCTCCCGAACAGGTCCTCCTCGTCCTCGTTGGCAGTCATGATCGAACCGGCGCTCATGAAGAGCAGCGCCTTGTAGAATGCCTGGACTATGAACAGGAGCATCGCGCCATAGACCGACCCGAACCCTAGAGCTATGAACATTAGCGCAAGGTCCTCTATGGTAGAGTAGGCCAGTATGCGCTTTATGTGGTGCTCTGCCAGCGCGTTCATCGCGCCCAAGAGAGCGCTCACGACGCCGAAGATTATGAAGATGTACAGAAGGTTCAGCTCGGCGTAGATTGGCAGCAGCACGGCTATGAGGAAGACGCCGGCCTTGACCATCGTGGAGGAGTGCAGGAATGCGGAAACCGGCGTGGGGCCCTCCATGGCATCGGCGAGCCACTCGGTGAACGGGAACTGCGCGGATTTAGTGAAAGCGGCTATAGCCACGAGCACCATCGCGATGTACAGGTTGGTGGTCGCCGGCTGCGATATTATGTACGCGAAGTTGAAGGCGTCCGCGCCTGCCGAGCCGTAGGTGCTCCAGATGAGCAGCATCGCGACCAGCATGGCCACGTCGCCGATTATTATCGTGGTTATGGCCTTGCGACCAGCGGCCTGCGCCTTCGGCTTGTACTGCCAGAAGCCTATGAGCAGATAGCTCGTTATGCCGAGCATCTCCCACGCTATGAAGAGCGCTATGAAGTTGGCCGATATCGCGAAGAGCATCATCGCCGCTGCGAAGATGCACATCTCGGTGTAGTACCTGGACTGCTCCGACGGTACCTTCAGGTAGCCTATCGAATAGGTGAATATCAGCGGCGTTATGCCGGCCACGATGAGCAGCAGCATCATGTTCAGCGTAGCCGTCGTAGTCGTTATGTACACCGCGTAGTTGCCCAGCGAGAACCAGGCAAACTGCTGGACCTGCGGCCCCTGGAATGCCAGCGTGACCGCTATGAGCAGAGATATTATGCTGGCGCCGAGCGCCACGTACCTGACCGCTAGCCTGTGGGACCTGCGCAGCAGTATGGCTACCATCGCCGCCGCGACGAGCGGCACAACAACGAGCAACTGCAGCAGCTCAGGCATCTAACCACGCAGCTTCGAGAGCTTTGTCACATCCATGCTGGCTTCCTCGTGCAGCATGAAATGGTAGAAGGCGACCAGCGCAATGGCCTCTACTGCTGCCACGCCCCAGATCGCGAAGAGCAGCAGCAGTATGTTGCCCGCGGAATAGTAAAAGAAGAAGCCGGTGGCCGCTATGGTCGCGGACACGAGCATGACCTCGACTGACAGTATTATGATCACGAAGTGCCTGCTGGCCGCGACGCCGGCCGCGCCTACTGAGAAAAGCGCCATGCCGAGCAGTACTACGAGGAGCTGTATCATCTCTTCGCACCCATCGTCTTCACCAGCATTATCGTCCCGAACGTGGCAGCGAAGAGCAGCAGCATGATGATGTAGAATATGCCCAGGCCGCTCGTTAGCATCTGCTGTATCAGGTTCGGCGTCAGCGCGTTGGAAGCGGGCGGCTTGAAGTTGAGTGACAGCATCGGATACGACAGCACCGCGAACACTACTATGAACATCACGACGAGTACAGGTATCCTGACGTGCTTGAACAGCGACGCGCTGAGCGCTGCGACGCTGACGAAAAGGTACACGGATACGCCGCCCACCATTATGAAGAGCTGGAATATCGCAAGGAGTGGCTGGCCCAGGAATACGAAGACCAGCGACGTGACCGCGAAGACCGCGGTCAGGGCCACGGCAGCGTGCAGCAGGTTCCTCACGAAGAATATGGACAGGGCAGACACTATCTCAGCTATTGCTATTGCAGCGAAGATGACCGTTTCTAGCGCGACCATAGAATCACTCCAGGTCCTGCGGCGCCTTGACGTACTCGCGCCTGTCGTACTTGGCGAAGTCGTAGTCCTTGGTCAGTATCAGGCAGCGCGTCGGGCATACCTCCTCGCACAGGGCGCAGAAGAGGCAACGCTCGAGGTTTATCTCCGGCATCTTCTTGGGCCCGCGCTCGGTCTCGACGTCCACCATCGTTATGGTCTGGTTGGGGCATATCCTGGCGCACGCCGAGCAGCTTATGCACGTCTTCATGTCGAGCTTGTGCACGCCCCTGTAGTTGTCAGTAAGGTCCTCCTTCTCGTCAGGGAACTCGAGCGTGGTCGGCCTCTTGGCCATCTCCCTGAGCACCGTAGCCATGGACTTGACAATCAAGCGAAACACCGGGAGCACATATATGCATGGAAAACTATTTAACGAATATCGCGAACGTGAGCAGCAGGTTCACCACTGCCAGCGGCATCATGTAGACCCAGCCCAGCCTTATGAGCCTATCGAGGCGCATGCGCACTGTGGTAGCCCTTATCAGTATTATGAACAGCGTTATGAGCACGACCTTTATCATGAGCCAGGCGAACGGCGGCAGGAATCCTGGACCGAGCCAGCCGCCGAAGAAGAGAACCGCTATCAGCAGGGCGCCAACGAACATCCTGGTGTAGTCGAGCAGCAGCACCATCGCGTAGTACGGCGCGCTCACGTCGGTGAGCCACCCGGCTATGAGCTCGCTGTCCGCTTCCCTTATGTCGAATGGGGGCCTCTCCAGTTCTGCCAGCATGACCACGAAGAAGAGAACGGCACCTATCGGCATGACCGCTACGTACCACGAACTCGTCTGCGCAGTTATTATAGTAGATAGGTTCAGGCTGCCCGAGACCATGACTATGCCTGCCACGACCAGTATGAGCGGTATCTCATAGCTCAGGAGCATGACCACGGAACGCGCGGCGCTTATCGACCCGAACTTATTGCCGCTGGTCCAGCCGGCAAGGAACACCAGCAGCGGCACGAACGCGATGAGCAGGAAAGCGAATATTAAGCTTAGGCCACTGCTTATGCCGACGAAGTCGTTCGTGAACGGCACGAACGCGAGTATGAGCACGAAGGTAGCGACCATGAGCGGTATCATCATCTGGAACAGAGGCCTATCGGCGTCGTCCGGTATTATGTTCTCCTTGGCCACGAGCTTTACCAGGTCTGCCAGGTTCTGCAGTATGCCCCACTTGCCCACGTATGTAGGGCCGTGCCTGGACTGCGCCCTTGCTATGAGCTTGCGCTCTAGCCAGCCGAACAGGTAGGCGAATATGCTGAACAGCAGCGACAATATTATCGCGAACACGACCAGAGCCGCGAATAGCGATATCGGGTCGGTGAACAGCGTGCTCCCGATGAGCCTCTGCGCTATCGGCGCGATGAAGTTATAATAGGAACTGACTGTACCTGAGCTGATTGGTATCATCTGACCGCCCTCTATTGTTGATTTAACATTTATATTGTTTTGCGGTGCGGGCGGCCACCACCACTCCTTGTGTACGCTCCCGGCTCATCTTTTAATACCTTGTCTAGAAATGTTATAGGTCGTTCTGATGATGTTGAGCTTCCTCGGCGGCGCGAGCGAGGTGGGGCGCTCCGCCATACTGCTGAGGGACAAGAGATCCTTCCTCCTCGACTTCGGGGTCAAGCTCGATGACAAGACGGAGTATCCGCTAAACGTGCCACGCATAGACGCGTGCATACTGAGCCACGCGCACCTGGACCACTGCGGTTACGTGCCGGCAATCTACAAGGACCAGTTCGTGCCTGCGCTTGGTACCGAGCCGACACTAGGCCTAGCCGAGCTGCTCCTGCAGGATTCAATAGGCGTGGCCAAGAAGCGGCACGTCAACGCCGGGTTCAACAAGCGCAACATAAAGACGTTCAAAGACATGTACAGGCCGATGCGCTACAGGTCGCCGCACAACATGGGCGAGTACACGATAGAGCTGTTCGACGCAGGGCACATCTGCGGCAGCGCCATAACTAAGATAGAGCGGTCGCAGGCGACGGACAACAGGAGCATAGTCTACACCGGCGATTTCAAGGTGCAGGAGCAGCTGCTTCACGGAGGCGCCGAGACGGTAAAGTCCGACCTGCTCATAATGGAATCTACGTACGCGACCAGGGAGCATCCGGACAGGCAGGAGACGATGCGAAGGTTCGTCGGCGAGATCAAGGAAGTCCTAGACAACGGCGGCAACGCCCTACTGCCGGCGTTCGCTGTAGGCAGGAGCCAGGAGCTCCTCGCCATACTGTACAAGAACGGCCTGGCCAGCTCAACCTACATAGACGGCATGGCAAAGGCTGCGACGTCAATCGCAATAAACAACAGCGTGTTCCTCAGGAACGGCGACTCCCTCAGGCGCGCGGTCGAGGAGGCCACGCTCGTTGACGGGCCCGGGACGCGCACCGAAGCCTTGAGCGGACCGTCCGTAATACTGACCACGGCCGGCATGCTCAATGGCGGTCCGGTCATGCACTACATAAGGCGGTTGGCCGAGGGTTCGCGCATATTCCTAACCGGTTACCAGATAGAGGGCACGAACGGCCGCAGGCTGCTCGAGACCGGCACTATAGTCGACGAGGGCGAGACCATGAGGGTACCGTTCCCAGTCAGCTTCTTCGACTTCTCCGCGCATGCAGGCATGGACGAGCTGTACGATTACATTAAGAGGAGCTCTCCAAGCACGGTTGTCTGCGTCCATGGCAGCGAGGAGAGCGCAGCCGCGCTAGCCGAGGGGCTGAGGCAGGAAGGCGGCTTCGAGGCCTACGCACCGCACGTCGGCGATACGATTAAGCTTGGTGATTGAATGAAGAACATAGTCATCTCCCTGGGCGGCAGTGTAGTGAGCGCCGACGGCGGCATCGACACCAAATTCCTCGAAGGCCTGTCCAAGCTTCTCGGCCAAAGGCTCAGGGACAACAGATTCGCGATAACGTGCGGCGGTGGCGGCACTAGCAAGCTCTATGTGGAGGCCGCGCGCAAGTTCGGCGCATCAGAATACGCGAAGGACGAGATAGCGATGGCTACCACGTGGGCCAACGCACTCCTTGTCAAGGCCGCGCTCGGCCCGGACCGGTGCTCCTTCGCAGGTAGCGTCGCAGAGGCATCAAACATGATAAAGGACACTCCCATAGTGGTGCTCGGCGGCATAATGCCCGGCATAACCACCGATACGGTCGCGGTCCTGGCTGCCGAATCCATGGGCGCAAAGCTGCTCGTCAACATAAGCAGGGTCGGCGGCATATACGACCAGGCGAACAAGCGGAAAGTGTTCCAGAGCCTGAACTACAACAAGCTGGTAAGCATGGCGATATCGAAGGACCCGCGCAGGGCCAGGTCCAACTTCATATTCGATGTCATAGCGAGCAAGCTGGCCGCGAGGTCCGGCATCGAGCTGCACTTCATAGGCACTGACCTGCACGACCTGGGGTGCGTCCTCGACGGTGAGCGCCACACAGGCACAGTCGTCAAGGCATAGCTGCGCGCCCAAAGGATTGCTTTAATGATCAGAGACTCTCTTTCTCATCACGGATCAGAAATACCTCGTCTCATCACGAGCATAATTCCTACTTAACGTTATTTATAAATGTGAGCGGTGAAACCAGCAATTCTGTGTGTGATGATGGCGAACCGCAGGACTGCAACGCGCACAAATCACCGCCTTGAGCCCGCGACTTCAGTCGTGATAGGACGTCACGCCACGCAGTGCCGACAGGCCAGCCCGCTCAAAAGCTATAAAAGCTTTGCATCCAATAACGGAGTGCCAAACGGTAATAGGGGCGGGGCAACGCCCGATCCCATTCCGAACTCGGAAGCTAAGCCTGCCTACGATACGTGTGTACTGCCTTAACGGTGGGAAAGCGTATTGCTGTTTGGCATTTTTAAGCCACTAGCGTAGGCGCTCTTTTCAATGCCTTCGGGAGACCAAAACGCGCATTGCCATCTTCAGCAAAAGGTATTAAATGCATGCACCAATAAGTCTGCCATCCGGGTGTTTAAGTGACTCTAGACATGATAGCAGACTGCGTTGACGAGTCCGGCAACCCCGCGGTACTGATAAGGGCTGATACCCGCGAGACGATAATAAGGCTAGAGGCCAGGCCTGGCCAGGAGCGCCCAGCCTATGTCGAGACCTACAACGACTGCGTCAACAAGACCGAGATAATGTCCAAAGGCGTCTGCCTCGCATGGTCCGGCGACGAGGAGATGATAAAGCCTGTCAGGGACCTGCTCAGGATATTCGCGCCACTGCTAGAGCGCGATGGCCTTACAGACAAGCTCATGGCCATGATGACCAACTCGCTCTTCTTCGCAGGCGAGCACACCGGCGCGGACCGCAAGGGGATGCTCCGTGTGGCCGACCTTCTCGTCGGCGTTCGCGATTCACATGGTAACGTGCAGATGCTGCGCGTACTCGTCAAGACTCCGGGTATGTCGTACGGCAACGTTTACCATTCCCAGACCGACGCGGAGGTGCAGAGGCTCGATCAAGCGTTTGCGGTCGGCCTTGACTTAGAGGGGCCCAACGCGGCTCTTGATACGATCCGCAAGCAGTGGTTCGGCCATTCGACCGCTGGCCACAGCATGGATGTCGTCGGTGCAATGATGGAGGAAGTCATAAACTACGAGTTGGTGCACGATCCCAACAGCAGGTACATAAACGACAGAGCAACCTACATATTGGTGTCAAGGGATGGCATAAGGCAGCTGAGCGAGCTCGAGGTCGCCAGGTTAATGGAGGCCCGCAAGAGCATAGTTAACAGCGGGCTGGACCGGATAGTGGCCGTAGCAGAATATGAGAAGGCGACCGCTCCCAAGGCGACCGACACTATGCACAGGTCAAAATCTCGCAATCCCGCCTGAGCTGTGGCACGGTCGGATTCCTGCATATTATAAGCGACGCCGCATTTCCTGCCTTTCTGCCGCCCATTCTCAAAAGGTATTAAATATTCCACAAAATAAGCATATATAGAAAATGGGTGGGGTTGTGACTCTAGATATGATAGCAGAGTGCGTCGACGAATCCGGTCAACCCGCGGTGCTGATAAGGGCGGACAGGCGTATGACAATAATAAGCATGAAGATGGGGCCCGGCGATGAGGGGCCGACCCAGACTGAAACCTACAATGATGATGTCAACAAGACCGTCATAGTGTCGAATGGCGTAGGCGTCGCCTTTGCCGGGGAGCCGGAGATGGGCTACCTTGCGGTCGACGTGATAAGACACTTCGCCAACCAACTCGAGAAGGACGGCATAACGCAGGAACTCGGCCAGAAGATTGGAGCATCGCTCGCGCTAGCGGCATCACAGATGGGAGCCAGTGGGGAAGGCCTCACTCACAGCGCCGACCTGTTGGTTGGGGTAAGGGCAAATGACGGTCGCGTCAGCATGTTCCGTGCCGTAGCTATAACTCCTGGTGTGTTGTCAATGTCCGGCGATGGCTACAACCCGGCGCCAAGGGTCTCTATGCAGATAGTCAAGGCGCCCACCGCCATCGGGCTAGACGTCACGGAACCAAACATAGTGCTCCACAAGACGCTGCACGAATGGTTCGGCGACCCGAGGATGGGA
Source organism: Microcaldota archaeon (assembly GCA_021827995.1). Taxonomy (GTDB): domain Archaea; phylum Micrarchaeota; class Micrarchaeia; order Micrarchaeales; family Micrarchaeaceae; genus JAKATK01. The sequence continues at coordinate 74,517 of JAKATK010000001.1, forward strand.
GAGAACACGGCTGGGCACAGCATGGACGTTGTCGGGGCTTTCCTAGAGAATGCGTTCGACTACGAGTTGGAGCACAACCCAGATGCGCAGTACATAAACGACAGGGCAACCTACCTTCTCGTATCGAAGGACGGCACCAGGCAACTCAGCGATGCCGAGGTGATGAGGTTTAGGGAGCTCAACGAGCGCATAGTCAACAGCAGGCTGTCGCCGCGTCACGCCGTTGCTCAGATAGAGCTATCGGAGGCCACGGCCAAGAAGAGGGTCAGTGACGCCGAAGCCTCGCCACAGAGCGGGCAGACCAGCGACAGGACGAAGACCACAGCCTGAGGTATAGACGTGCAGTGCGCTGGCAGCGCCCGCCGCTCTGGCACAGGTTGATACTATGATAGTGTACAGGCTTGACGTCGACAGGTTCGAGTACGAGCTGATGGAGTCCGGTGCGGCCCCGCACGAAGAGTACAGCAAAAAGCACGGCTCCGTGTCCAACGCCGTTGTCATGCTCGTAACCGTGGAGCGCGGCGATACCGATGCGATAGCAGACCAGGCCATAAACGATATCATCGGTTTCATGTCTAAGGTAAAGGAACCGAGGCTCCTGATATGCCCATTCACGCTCAGCATGGATCCAGCAGGCCCAAAGGAAGCAATCGCGCTAATGGACCGCATGCGCAACGCTGTACCAGATGGCATGCAGGTGGAGAGGGTGCCCTACGGCTGGATAGCCAGGGTGTCGATGAGCATAAAGGGCCATAAGGACGCGCAATGCCTGCTGACCTATGCGGCAGCCAGGGAGCCAGCGCATCCCGGGCCGATACTAGGCCCCAAGACCGAGCAGCGCCACGAGCACGGCCACAAGCCCAGGTGACCGCGCAACGCCAGGTGCCAGTGCCAAGCAGCCTCTTCCTGCATTCATGTGCCTCCAATTCTATTGGTGACCCTTTGCGATACCGTGGTATTGGAAGTCACACATTCGCCAAAGGCGCATGTGGTTCCATTCGCCGCGACACTACTGTGCTCCCCTTCATGCGATGTCGTAACATTGCCCCCTGCCGATACGTTACCTCTGGCCGTAGTCGATACGTTAACTGCCATGGGCCTGTGCACCAGGCTTACGGTGTTATACGACTCGGTTATCTCAAGCTGGCCGGTATATGAATTTGCCGGTGTGCCGATCTCAAGCACGTAGCCGAACGCCATCTCTACCCTAACGCAAGCTATGCATGTTGCATTCGAGCCCGCGCTATCGGTCTCGCCGCTCAATGGCTCAGGTACCCTGACTGGCAGTATCGTGAAGCCGAACGTGTCAGTGCTGAACGAGACGTTACGTAGCGATGGTATGCATAGCGCCGGTACGGCATTCACGCCTATCGGTAACCCTCCAGAGACGCCGTTCGCTTCCTGCCGCTGCGTAAACATTCCGCAGAGATTCGGTATGGTGTAATATACGTACGAGCCAGTATTGGCCACGAAGCCAGGCAGGATCTCGGAGGTATTGGTACCTGTCGTCTCAGAGCGCAGTACCAGCCGCACCGATGTGACATTGATCAGGCCCTGTCCGGATAGGCCTACTGGGCCGGTCGCCTTGACCGAGTTCGTGGCCCGCGCACCCACTGTGCCAGCTACGTCTATCTCATACGTTTGGTTTGGTATGAGCTCCACTGTGACGAAGCCGCTCGGGATTGGCGGCATGCGTATAACGGCATTTGCCGAGGCGTTGCTTCTTGCGCTGCTGCCATTGATTGCGTCCACTGCCGCTGCGTTGCCGTACCCTCCCATGCCAATGCCGAAGCTTATCGTGCCGTTGAAGGTGAGCGTCACGCTAGAGCCAGAAGCCAGCGGGTAGCCGTTCTGGCCCATGTCTTCCCCGATGTTGTGCGGCAGCGCCAGCGTACCGTTGCTTGTTATCAGGAAGTTCAGCGTGTTGTGCGCCGTCCTCATGAACAGTTCCGCATCACGGACCTCAATCTCTGCGCTTGCGTTCGTCGTCACGCTGGGAAGGTGCAGCGCCGCTTCCACGCTGCTGCCCTCTGCCCTTGCGGTGGCCGTTACGTTGAGGGCGTCTTCAATCTCGCCGCCAGGCAGCGATGCGCCAACGTTGGACTGTGCGCTCATAGGCGTCGCAATGCCGATTTGGTACCTTGGCACGGCCAGCATGAAGCCGGAGATGAGCACGTGCTTGAGCACCAAGGTGCCATTGCCGTTGTTCTTCACTGTCACGCTAATCTTCGTGACGCCGTTGGCCGTCATGGCTGATGCATTCGTTATGCTTATGTTGCCTCTCGCGGCTGTGATCGCCTGGGCCTCCTGACTGCCTATGCTCTCCCTGGCCCCTATACGCAGTTCGTTGGCGGTGATCCTGGACCTGCCTATCACAACTGCAGTAAGCGATGGCACCATCACGAAGACGCTGTGCGTGCTGTTCGTGTATATCTGCGCCACGACCGGACTCATGTCTATCAGGAGGCCACCAGAACTTGCGTTGAGGCCGGAACCTATCCTGGCGGTGACATCGTTGTTCGGCAGAGTCACGTTATAGGTAACGTTGTTGATCGTTATCGTAGCCGAACTTATGTAGAACCTTGCCATATCGAAGGTGACGTTGGTCTTGGTCTTTATGACCGCTATGGTCTGAGTCACGTTCGTGAGACTCATGAGATTGACGCTACCGCTCGCGTTGAACATGGTGAATCCAGTGGCGTTCGGTTCTCCCATCTCATGCAGGCCGATGCCGCTATACTGTATAGTCAGCGCCTGCGTTCCTGGGGGCACTACGGGCGGGTCCGTTAGCTGTACCAGTAGCGTGTTAGACGGCACGTAACCAGAGGAGGCAGAGCCGGTCAAAAAGAGAATAATCAATGCGGCAGCCGCTATAACAACAATGCCGCCTATAAATACTCCCTGCCTAACGTGTCCAACGCTGACAGGGTGCGCATTCTCTGCTTCTGTCTGAAGCCGGTAATGCTTCCATTTCTTTATGTACTCGTCCTCAACTACGCTTATCGCGTTCATCCTCTCTAGCTCCTTCAGATGCTGCTCAACGGTTGACGGTGCAAGCTGAAGAGCCTCGGATATCTCTGTCAGCGTCATGTGCTTGTCTCCCAATAGCTTAAGTATCCTCTTCTTGGTCTCGAAGGTTTTCGACACGGCCAACACCAGTAATATATCCACAGACATGATATAAATATAAATCGTCGTGTTTCGGTTTTATTTCGGTTTTATCGTCTTAGAAGCTATTAACTGCTGCAACGTATGGGCTCAGAGACTAACAGGAGCGCCCTCACCGACACGGTGTCAAGGCTCGTAGCGCGCCATCAGCCCAGCACTGCGGTTATCGTGGCAATCCTTACGAAGCCGACAGGGGCACCGCACGACGGAGAGTTGCAATACGCCAGCCAAATGTATCCGGCAAGCGGGGTGCCCACAGTAGCGTTTGTTGGGATCGCGCCATCGGCGAAGTGGCTGGACGAGACGTAGACGGTAGTGGTCTCTCCGGGTGCAATAACCCCCAATTTTACTGCGGTCCGGTTTGCCAGCTCGTTGGCAAAACCGGTTGGTATTCCATCAGAGTTTATCCGTGCTCCTTGCGATGCGATAAATATCCAGCTGCCGTAATAATAGGTGTTGTCCGTCTGGCGTATCGTGAACGCTATACCGTTAGCAGTGTAAGATAGGTCGCTGCAGGCAAAGCCAGAAATCGCGGTGCAGGAGCTGTTAAGGGTGGCGCTCAGCATGTGCGCCACACCCGCTGCGACTATAAGCGCCGCTATGATACCAATGATGCCGGTTTGGTATGTCTTTATGAAATCTAATACTGCTTGGGCGTAGTGAATACCGAATCTGTCCATATTCGTACCACGTAGTTTGTAGTCTACTGCACAAATGTGTACTATGCATTCTTCGGTAAATACGCGGCACAAAGTATTAATGCCTTTTGGCGCGCCACGGCTAACAAAATGAGACTCAAAAGTTCCATTCCGGATTGGTGTACCAGCGCTCTCGTTTCACTGCCTTTTCCCGCGGCATGGTCCATTCCCTGAACAAGAGGACTATGCTGGTAAGTGCAACAGCTATAATGCTACCAAAAACATGCAGATAAAACGAGGTGTTGTCCGTAACGTAAAACGTTTTGAACAGTGTTATGATCCCTGCGACACCGATTATCGTCAATGCGAAGGCGCCCACAATCTCTGCAACGTTCCTGGCTACGCTATCATTTTCGGATAGTAACCGTCTGGACCATGCGAAGAGGTCGTACACAAATACTGGTACAAGAAAAGCGAGCAGGCTAGCGCCTATGATGGACGTGCCCGAGGCAACGATGAGCGTACCCACGGGGGCCACAAGGTTCACGTAGAACACAACGATGTAGGTCGCCGCTATGCTGGATACCACCGCCACTGAGAAGACTGTGCCGCGCCCTCTCGATTTCATATACAACTCGCCGAATGCGACTATCACTACCAGCACGACGAAGTTGCCTATAATGTTGCCCTCTATCGCTATGTTGAATGGTGCTGTGATTGTAGCAAAGACTGCGCGCCCGAAGGCCGATGGTATTATCCAAGTGAGCGCAGTCGACATGGCTATTAATACAACAATCATGGACGTTATACCGAACGGGGTGTCATCGAGGCCCATCCAATCGTACCATATAAAAGAGACGCAATCGCTTTTCTAATGAACTGCCATCACGCTAGACAGATTTATGTTTGATTAGGGCCCATGTGTTTTTTCTGGGCCCCCTAATTAACACTTTTTAGCTTGGAGGAATCGGCTATTATATCTATCCGAACCCGGGCCTGTGCCCGCGAATCCCGAGTGCTCCGATCGGGATTTGAACCCGAGTTCCGGCCTTGAGAGGGCCGTGTCCTTGACCGGACTAGACGATCGGAGCATTTATGTTTGCATCGATGGAGCCAAGCGGCAAGGTGAAACCGGCCGAGGAATAAATTATTAACTGTAGTTACTTAAATGTATCCGCTAGCGGTGTTTGTCGCATGATAATAATCACCAACGACGACGGCATATACAGCATTGGCATAAAGACCCTCTACAAGGCTGCCGTATCGGTTTTTGGCCGCAGTGCCGTTGCAGTAGTGGCCCCGTCAGGGCCTCGCAGCGCTAGCGGGATGAGCCTCACGTTTCACAAGCCCCTCAGAGTCGAGCATGTGAAAACAAGCAGCGTAACTGGCTACGCAGTTTCCGGCACGCCTGCAGACTGCGTCTACATGGCGCGCTACGAGCTCTTCAAGAACCGGCGCATAGACCTGGTACTATCTGGCATGAACGATGGCTCTAACGCCGGCATGGAGGGCATAGAGTCCTCCGGCACCGTCTCCGCGGTAAAGTTCGGGGCGATAGTGGACATAAAGGGCATAGCCTTCTCTCTCGAGACGGAGAAGGGTGGCATCGACAGCGCGACCTACGAGAACGCTTCGAAGCGGGTATCGAGCCTGCTGTCCGCGGTGAAGCGCCAAGGGTTCCCAAAGAAAGTCGACATCCTAAACGTCAACCTGCCAGCAAGCGTGCGCAGCGATACGCCCATGAAGGCCTGTTCGATAGAGTACACGATGTTCCAGAAGTTCGTCGCGCCGAGGACCGACCCTAGGGGCAGGAAGTACTACTGGCTCTGGAGCACGCGCAAGGACTCTAAGCGCTTTGCTAAGGGTAGCGATTGCTACGAGCTCTTCGTCAACAAGATGATAACGATAACACCAGTGTCGATGTCGGTGCTAGACCAGACCCAGTTCGACGAGGTCGAGGCCCTGGTCGCTGCGAACGGCGGCTCGCTCAGCTGACGCCTATGCCGGCTATGCTTGAGAATATGTTCGAAACTACCGCCTGTACGATAACGAATATCACGACAGCCACTATGATGAATATCAGTGTGTACCTGATGCCCCTGACCGCAGAGCCAGTGTTTATCGCAGACACTATCACGCTGCCGAAGCCCGATATGAGTATTATGCAAGCTATGGCGAACTCGTAGTACTCGCCCGGAGTCACCTTCGGCGGGCTAGGTCTCAGGAACGACAGTCCCGTGCTCGGCAGGCCGCCAGGGTTGCTGGCCAGTATCTGCTTCCAGACCGCGTCTGTGAATGTTATCATCTGTGTGGTTAGGCCGAAGAGCGCAGGTGCCGCGACCAGACCAGCGAAAACTATGAACAGGCTGTACATGAAGAGCTGACCAGAAACTTCCTTCTGCACCATCTGCTGGCTCCTTAGGTCTTTGGCTATCTGCTCAAGCAGGTCCGCCATGGCGCCGCCGTACCTTATGGCTTCGAGCATCATCCTCACCGAGTGCGCGAGCTGCCTAGACTTGTACTTGTTCGCCAGGCCGCGCATCGCGTCCTCGAAGGCTTCGCCGCTGAAGACGCGCCTGCCCATCTCCTTTACGTCGTCTGCGAAGGAGCCGAACTCAGGTCTTGCGCCCAGCAGCAGCGCGCGCTCCAGAGCTATGCCGCTCCTTAGGTTCGCCGAGGCGATCTGGAAGTAATCCGGCAGTATCGCCTCCATCTTGTTCTTCCTGTCGTCTATCCTGTACTCGACGATAGCCATGACCGACACAACCAGTATTATGACCCCGCCAGCGCCTCCTACCGCGCCGACCAGGCCGTAGCCTATCGCAAGCATTGCAGTGATGATTACGGCGAAGATCACAGCAGACGATATGAACATTATGCCTACGAACTTGCTCACGCTTATCTTCATGCCGGCCAGGTCCAGCTGCCTCGATATGCGCAGCGCCATCGACCTCGGCAGGAATCTCTCGTATCTTATGATCATGCAATCACATTGCGAATACCGGCCGGCCGGACCTTATGAGCTGCAAGAATATGACCTGCAGGAAGCCTATGAATATGGCCCCGACGAGCAGCGTTGACGCGTCGACCGTGAAGAACGATATGAACGTCGTGAGTATAGTTATGACTGCGATTCCCATGCTGGGCAGTATGACGCCGAAGAGCATGTAGAACATTGCCAGCGCGTTCAGCCTCTGGCCGTAACGCCTGAGTGCTATGACCTGCTCCTGCGCCAACTGGTTCACCACGCTCTGTATCGCCTCGACCACGTCCGCGCCGGCCTTTATGCTCACTGATGCCTGTATCATGATCCGCCTGAACGACGGACTCTCGCTCTCGTTTATCTGCTCGTCTAGTGCCTGCTCTAGCTGCATGCCTACCTGGACGCGCTCTACTATCTTGGCGAACTGCTTGCTGGCCTCGCCGTAGCCGGTGCTCACCGACGCTATCGCGTTGAAGAGCGGCATGCCGGACCTGAGCGATATGATTATGTCCCTGGCTGCGAAGAGTATATCCTTCTCGACGTTCTTCGCGTTCGCCTTGCCCTTCTGCACTGGGAAGTTTAGGAACGTGTTCAGGCCAACGTAGAACGATGCAGCCGAGAGCAGCACGGCGAACAGTACCGTCTGCGCCACTGGCAGGCCCGCCTTGTTGAGGAATACCGCGGCCGCGAGGCCGAAGACCACGCTGAGCATCAGTGATGCCAGCATCATGCGCCGCACGAACTCGTACAGGCTCTCCTTGAAGCCCTGCGTCTTGAGCGCGCTCTCCAGGCCCTTGCGCCGCCTGCCTATGCTTATTACGAAGAAGCGCAGCCTGCTGGGCTTGAACTCCTGGTCGGCGTCGTTCGCGACCCTCCCACGCCTGCCGGGCTTTGCTATCTTAGGCTGCGGCGCTATCTTGACGTTCTCGAGTATGTTGACCTTCGGTTTCTCGCCCTTGTCTGTGCGCAGTCCAACGCCGCCAACCGGCGTGCCAGACTTTCCCCCGCCCGCAGGTCCCTTGCCGCCTTTCCGAAAAAGCATCAGCTCACTTCTGCTTGTGCAGCAGCACTATGGCCTCTGCTATGAGCTTGTCCCTGACGCTAGCCGCGGATTTCTGGACCGTGCTCTGCGCGCCCTTCTTAGCCCTTCTCTGGTCGTCGGCCACCTGCTTGAGCCCGTAGATTTCAGTGATTACGACGCCCAGGTGCTCCTTGTCGAAGATGCCCTGGCGCAACCCCTCTATGATGCGCTCCAATTCGGTTATCTGGTCCTTCGGATCTAGCGTAGGCAGCACTAGGTTCGAAGTGTCGATGCGTTCCCTGCCCCTCTTCTGTTTCTTCCCTGGCTTCGCCTCATCCTCCTCTGGCTGCGGCTGCTTCTTCATGGCTTCCTCCAGGCCCGGATACTCCGGTAGCTTTATCGTCGGTCCCTGGCCGGCTTGAGTTGCCTGCGCAACCATCTGCGGCCCGACCGGCTGCGACTGCTGCGCCATCACCTGCGCCCGCGCCTCATCGGGCTTCCTCTGTATCTCTAGCGGTCTCTTAGACTCTATCATAGCTATGAAGCCCAGAAGGTCGGCATAGCTCCTCTGCAGCTGCTGTAGCTCTGCTCCGACAATTCCGGTTATATCGAGGAAGCCCAGCTCGCTCCTGGCGGTGGACGCCTCTATTTTCGCTATCGTGTCCGCGATCTTCAGGTACGCATTCCCGGCTGCATAGCCGGCCCCGTTACCCTGCTCCGCGCTGGCCATCGGATCACTCGAAAAGGTCGCGCGAGTATGCCACGCCGTCGTTGATCAGACCGGTCACCTTGCCCCTGTCCTTATAATAGTGGGCGATGACCAGGCCGGCGTCGTTCACAGCGAAGACCTTGTTATTTGCCATCCACTGCAGTATCCTGGACTTCTCCGCCAGGTCCTCAATGATGTCCCTCCTTGTCAGGCCGGTGTACAGCATCAGCGTGTCTGCCAGGTTTGTCATATCAGAAACCTTAGTGAATGTATCGTCCCTCATGCTCCACCTGTAGAGCACGTTCGCATCTCCGCTGCTCATCATCTCCGCTATCTCCAGGATCCTCCTTATGTTGCGCATCCTGTGCCTGAACGCCACCACTATGCCACCTAGGCTGTTGAGCATGATCTTCGGTATGTTTATCGGCGGGTTCGTCATCCTGACAACGGTATCCTGCGCGTTGTCGGCGTGCACAGTGCCGTATACCGCGTGGCCCGTGTGCACAGCTTCGAACAGCGTCTGCGCATCGGTCTCGACCCTGACCTCCCCGACGAGCATTATGTCCGGGCGCTGCCTCAGGGCGTTTATCATGAGCTCGTAGAGCGACACTGCGCCCTTGCCCTCGGGGTTGGGCTGCCTGGTGACCATGGGCACCCAGTGCAGGTATTTCGGGAGCTCCAGCTCCCTCGTCTCCTCTACGGACACGATCCTCCTGTTGACCGGGAAGAATATGCTCGATGCGTTCAGTATGCTCGTCTTGCCGCTGGCCGTGCCGCCAGATATGAGCAAGCTTATCTCGTACTGTATGGACAGCCAGACCAGCGCGGCCAGGTCCGGGCTCACCGTATGGTTGGCTATCATCATCGGCATGGTCCACGGGTTCTTGACGAACTTCCTGATCGTTATCGTGTTGCCCATCTGCGATATCGGCGCGAGCGTGGCGTTGACCCTGGAGCCGTCGGACAGCTCGGCGTCCATGAGCGGCGCCAGGTTGGTTATCTGCCTGCCCACGCGCCTGCCTATGCCGCTCGCCTGCTCGTATATCTCCTGGTCGCTGCCCGGCTTTATCGTGCTCTTGCACCAGCCGTACTCCTTATGGAAGACCCACACCGGGCTGGCAGCGCCGTTGACTGCGATCTCCTCAAGGTTCTCGTCCGCAAGTAGCACCTCCAGGTCGCCGAGGCCGAAGAGGATGTTTATTATGTACGCGATCAGCAGTTGCTTTGTCTTCACGTCAGTGCCCGGCAGGTACTTGTCAAGCAGCATGTTGCTCGCTTCCAGGTACTTCACGTTTATCTCTTCCATGTAAGCCTTGTCGCTGATCCTCGACGGTTCTATAGGCACCATTGCGATTATCTCGCTCCTCAACGATGTTATGAGCAGCCTGGTGGCAACGCCAATCCCCTGGTACGTCGCCGAGTAGAGCGGCACGAAGTCTGTGGTCTGCTTTATCTCGATACCGACCTTCATGCCGTGTATGTCAAGATCGTACTGCACCAGCACGATGCCAGTGACTGGGTCAGCCAATGCAACCACGCTACTTCTTTACGGCCTTGCCGGCCTTCGTGGGCTTTATCCTGCCCATCTGCTTCTGCTTCCTCCCCTTCCTAATCTTAGTGAGCTCGGCGCCGGCCAGACCGGTTATGTCTGCAGCTGCCTTGTCCGCCTTGGCGCCTATGTCATCGAGCTGCAGGCCGGTGCCGATGCTCTTGTTTATGAGCTCGTCGGCCTTGCGTATGCGCTGCTCCACCGGTGCCCTCGCGCGCTCCATCTTCCTGAACTCTGCAGCGCTGCGCAGCAACTCTGCCAGCGCGCTGCTCACCCTGGCAACGTCGCCCCTTAGCTTAGTTATATCGTCCTTCGTGCGGCTCACCGAGTCGTACAGTTTCGCCGGGTCGCCCATGGCCTCCTTGAGCTCCTCGAAGCCCTTGCGCGTCTCCTCGGCCGTTACCTTTATCGATTCTTCCTTCTTCTTGGTCTCTGCCAGCATGTGCTCGTATCCGCCCACATACTTGCTCTGCGCATCGGCCAGCGCCTTCTTCGCGCTGTCCGCTTCCTTCTTGAACTCCGACAGCTTGCCTACGCTCCTCCTTGCGGTTTCCGCTTGCTCTGTGAGCGACTTGAGGCTAGCCTCCGCTTCAGCCATGTAAGCGCGAATCTGCGGGTCTATCTGGCTGCGGGCCGTGTCTATCTGCCTGTCGATGTCGCGCAGCTGTGCTGCGACATCCTTCCTGAGGCTCCTCAGGTCGTTGTCGCGTTCCCTCATGGCCTTCGAGAGGGATTCACGCAGGCGCGTGAGGCCGGCCTCTGCGTCAGCCACGTGGCGCGCAGACTCCTCCACCTCCTGCCCTGCCTTCGAGGCGCTGATCGCGCCTAGCTTGTTGGCCATCTCTGTCATGCGCTTGTTCGCCTCTGCGAAGTACTGCTCCGCTGCCTTCCTGACTGACTCGGCCCTGGCGCTGCTGCTCTCAATGATCTGTGTGGCCTTGGTTATCTCGGCCATGCGCTCCTGCGTGCGTTTAGGCATCGAGCCCTTCGCGTCAGCCTCTAGCTTGACGAACTTGTCCCCAAGCTTGGATATGACCTCGGCCAGCCTGGCGGTCTCGGCCTGCCTCTTGGCCAGCTCCTCCTTGACGGCCTTGACCTGCTCCAGCGCGGACGATACCTCAGCCTTTGTGGAGCTTATCGCTTCGAGTATCTGCTCCGGATTGGCGTTCTTCGCCTTGAGCTCCTCGAACTCGCGCCTCTGCGCCTCGACCGCGCTCCTTATGACGCTCTCGCCCTTCTTCACGTCCTCGAATATCTTGTCGTACTGGTCAGTGAACTTGACCTTGAGCTCCTCCAGGAGCCTGCGCACCTCGCCCTCCTGCCTCCTGAACGCGTCCAGCTCGTGGAGGCCACCGCGGGCTACCGAGGCGCTCTTGTTCAGCGTCCTGAGGCTGGTCTCCGCGCCCTTGATGTACTCCCTTGAGCGCTGCTCCGACTCCTTTAGCAGGCTGTCTATGTCAGCGTTTATGCCGGAGAGCTGCGCGTTTATGCTGGCCTTCATGTCGCTGAAGGCCTTGTCCTTGTTCTTGCTTATGGCGTCCATCGCTGCCCTAAGCTCTGCCACCTTCTTTGCTGATTCGTCTATCTTAGCTATGCTCTCGTTCAGGTTGACCTCGAGCTTCGACGAGGTGAAGTAGTCCAGCTTCTCCACCATGTCCGCGAACTTCTTGCTGATGGCTCCAAGCTCGGCCTCTGCCCTAGCCCTAGAGCTCTCGGCCTCCTTGGCTATGGACTCGATGCGCTGCTGCGACTTGGCTATGTCATTCATGCGCTCCTCGAGCGCCGGCGGCATGCGCCTCCTAAATATCGCCTCTATCGTAGTGGCTGTCGCGCCCAGCTCGTCTACCATCTTCGTGAACTTGTCCAGCTGCGCGCGCTGCCTCGAGAGCTCCTGTTCGAGCTGCTCCGTCTTGACGCCGAGCTGGCGCTCCTTTATCGCGAGCTCCTCCGGCCTGTTGACTACCGGCTCGACGAACATCCTGCCCGCAGAGAAGCTTATCCTGACAAGGCCGCCGTCCTCGAGCACCTTGGACCAGTTCTCTATGACCCGCTGGTCCATGCCCAGCGCGGTCTGGATTTCCGAGAGCTCAAGCTTGCCATGCTCCTTGAGCAGCTCCAGCAGGGAGTCTATGTTTGTCGTGCGCGGTGCGTTCTCATTTGGCATTGTACACACTAACGCAAAGCATCGTCAGTGACACTATGGGTATTGATAGGCAGGCAAAGTTTAATAAGCCCGTCGCGGTCCCGCACAGCCATCCTGTACGCGCGCATCCGCTTCGTATGGCTCGCGCCACAGCGCGCGCTCAGAGCTCTTCCGCTAGCCTCTTTATCCTCTTGACCTCCATGTCAACATCCACGCCCGCGCCCATCGCCGCGAGGTCGTGCAGCGGATAGGCGATCGATATGTCGCGCAGCAGGGTAGCCTCGGCCTCTATTCCAGCTTTCCTGGCCAGGCCCATCTCGGCGTTTATCGATTTGCACGTCCTCGCCAGTACGCCCTCCGCCAGCTGCTCGAGCCTGCCGTTAGGCATGAGGCCGCCGCCAACTATGCGCCGCGCCTCCATGTAACCCCAGTCGCTGCCGGAATCCGGGCCTCCGAAGGCCTTGCCGAACATGCGCATGAATTCTGGCGCTGCAGGATAGAATGCCTTGTAGAAAACGAAGCCGAACGGCTTCGCGTACGCATCGCGCAGCAGTACGTCCACCACTATTATGCGCTCCCTCGGGTCGGTCACGTTGCCTATGTAGTCGAATACCCCGACGACCTCCCCGCTGGGCTTTCCGACCTTCCTGTTCAGCCCCTCTATGAGGTTCCTGACCGCCCTCATGTGCTTCGCGCTCAGCTCCGCCGACTCAGCGAAGTGCTTCGCGTAGTCCGCGCCGCCAATCCCGGCTTGCCCGTCGGCCCATTCGCCCTCTATCCTGGCCAGCGCGCTCTCGCCGTAGTAGAACAGGTTGAGAAGGTGCAGGACAGCGTTCATGTCGAACGACACGCCGTTGGGCAGCCTGACGCTCTTTCCGTTGACCTCGCCCTTGCGGCGCCTGACCTCTATGAAGCTCGTGGCCCTCTTCACGGCCCTTACCGGATCGCTCTTGACATATGCCACTACGTATGGCCTCATCCAGTCTGGCACGCCGTAGCGCTTAAGCGTGGCCTCAACGATGCCGGTGCCGAGCTTCGACAGTGCCATAGCACGCACCAATGCTGTTATAACCTTGTAATAATTTTAATCTATCCCTTGCGCTGCTTTGAGCTAACGGCGCCGCCGCGCCTCTTGAGGCGCACGTACACCAGCGCCAGGACGATTATCACAAGTATGGCAACATAGTACGAGTACTCCTGACCGCCGCCGGCCTGCGCGCTTCCGGCAGGCTGCACCACCGCCAGATAGTCCGAGGAGCCGCTGTACTGCTGGTTGGGCGCGCCGTTCGGCTGCTTCCACTGCTCATACAGCGTGACCTGGTAGCTGCCCGGGTTGCCGAGCTGGTTCACGCTCGCATAGAACGTCGCGTTGACGGTCTGGCCCGGCGCGATGTTGCCAACGAACGTGTACGGGTCTATGAACGTTATCGGATAGTTTGTCTGCGCCGATACTGACACGCCCTGCGCGACCTCGTTGCCGTAGTTGTGTAACGAGAAGGTCACTGGCTGGTAGGTCGAGCCCGGCTGCAGGCTATCGCTCACAGCCGTCACATTGAATAGCGCGCCGGCCGCCAGGCCTATCGGCAAGCTGCGCACCACCGAAGTCGTGTTGGCGTAGTTGGCATATGAATAGTTCACCCTGGCAAGAAGCGTGGCGTTGTGCGCCGTCACGTTGCTGCCGGCAGTTACGAATACCTGCCTGGTAACGCTGCCCCCGGCAGGTATTTCGCCCAGGAAGAACCTGGTGACTGACCCTGCCATCCCGATGTTCTGCCCTGGCACGAACTGTACACTGACGTTCTCCGCCGGACCGTCCCCGACATTCTGCACCAGCACCGACAGGGTCTGATTGGATCCCACGGTCAATTGCTGCGGGACAGCGCTCGCAACGCTCACCGCCAAGACTGGCTGGTTTATCTGCACGCTGAGCGGCACGTCTATGCTCCGGTTGTACATCAGGCCGACAGGCGACGTGTAACTTATCTCCATCGGCAGTTCGTGCACGCCAGGCGTTATCGTCCTGGCTGCCTGCAGCTGCGCGGTGGCTCCGGCCGATGCGCTGGCGTCTATGTTGCCCATGTGGAACGTGGTGGCGCCGATTATGCCGAAGGAGCTCGAGTTCAACAGGCTCAGCGTGACGTTATCTGCCGTGTCTGTGCCGGCGTTAACCGCCGACAGGTCGAGCGAGAAGGCGCTGCCGGGCGTTATCTCCCCGCCGCTGTTCGCGTTTACGGCCACGCCGGGCGCGCCGTACACGTACAGCGTTATTGGCATCGTAGACTCGCCCGCCTGCGGCAGCGACGCGTACGAGCCCTCGTAGTTGGCTACTACGTCTATGGTGTACGCTCCCGCGGCGACGAAGCTCGGGACCTTGACGGTGTAAACGAAGGTGTTGTAGCTCACGCCGCCGTAGACGCCAGTGCCGATCGCGCTTATCACGTAGTTGTGCGATGGCGACACGTTGAGCAGCGGGCTGGAGCTCTCGAGCTGCACGTTGACGTCGTTGAGCGTGCCCTGGTAAGAGTTGAACAGCTGGAACGAGATGTTCAGCGTGCTGCCTGCAGTGACCGGCATCGGCGTCACCCTTAGGTTCGTCAGGGACAGCGCACCGTCCAGTTCCGTCTGCGCCGTCGCTGCCTGCGTGAGCGCCGCCATCGCGATGGCCAGGGCCAAAATCACATACATCCTCATCGTATCACCAAGCGCAATTGTAAGCTATTCTATCGTACCCTTGAAGAGCTTGAAGCTGAGCACTATGCCGAAGACTATGAAAACGAGCATCACACCAAGGTCAAGCTCCATGGAGTTTGCTGGGAAGTAACCCGACAGCATGACGTCGCGAACTCCGTCTGCGGCATATGTCATCGGGTTGATCACGCTCAGCGGGTAGATCCATGACGGCAGCGACGTTGTCGGGAAGAACGCGCCTGACAGGAACCACAGCGGCAGCGTGACTGACTGCGCAGCAATGGTGTAAACGTCGATCCTGCTTATCCTTGACGCCAGTATGGTGGTCACGCCGCTAAAACCGAGCGCCACCATGACTATGAATAGGAATATCCACGGTATGCCGATGACTCCCATCGCTATGCCCGCGCCGTCGAGAAGGCCTATAACCACGGCTACGGCGCCGTTGATGACCGCGAACGTCGTGCCTGCGAGGAGCTTGCTGACTATTATCGCGCTCTTGTTTATTGGCGTGGCAAGGAAGGCCTTCAGGTTGCCGAGCTGCCTGTCGGTTATTATTGTCATGCCCCCGCCGAAGACCGAGCCGAACATGGCCACCATTATTATTATGCCGCCTACGAGGAAGTCCTTGTAGCTGCTTGTAGTGCCGGTCGTCGGTACCGCAATCGACAGGCTGGCCGGCGGGCTCTGCTGGTAGAGAGATTGGCCGCCGCTGTAGACCTGTGCGCCGAACTTGTCAGCTATGCTCCCGACGAACGGCAGCGCAGTGCCTATCTGGTTTATCTGCGAGTTGCTGTAGTATACTTCTACGCTGGGGCTCTGGCCTGTGTCCGGGAACGTCGGCAGTATCACTATGACCAGCGAAACTGTGTTGTTCGCCAGGGCAGCCATGGCCTGCGCCTGCGGCACTATGCCGCTTATCGACAAGGTGCTCTGCGTCGTGAGCTGGTTTATGAACTGCACCGATGCCGGATTGTTCGCGTAGTTCACCACGTAGGTGTTCACGTTGCTTACAACGTTGCCGATATTGCCCAGCAGCAGTATGAGTATGAGCGGGAACATTATCGACCTTATGATGTTGGTGCGCAGCTTGCTGCGGAATATGTAGATCTCCCTCCTGTAGAGGGTAAAAGAGTCGCCTAAGAGGCCCATGCGTCTCACCTTCTGGCCTTGCCTCCGGCGAAACCGGCCCTGACAAAGGTGTCCGTCTGCGCGCCGGTGGTGTCGCGCATCGAAGACCCTGTCAGCTTCAGGAACACGTCGTCCATTGTAGGCATGTGCATGCCGATAGACAGCACCTTTATCCCCTTAGCTTGTAGCGTGTTGAGCATGTTGAGCATCTCCCTCGCGTGCTCGCGCTCTATCTGCACGCTTATGGTGCCGCCGCTTAGGGTCGCGTGCGACCACGACTTTACCGACCTTATCAGCTTGTGGGCCGCCTCCCCCTCGCTCTCCCTGACGGTCAGTTCCACTATGTTGCCCTTGCTCACGAGCGACTTGAGCTCTATCGCAGTGCCCAGCGCCATTATCCTGCCGTGGTCTATTATCGCTATCCTGTCGCACAGCTCGTCAGCCTCCTCCAGGTATTGCGTAGTCAGTATCACAGTGACGCCGCGCTCGCGCAGCTCCCTTATGCGCTTCCACATCGCCACCCTGTTCTGGACGTCCAGACCTGTGGTGGGCTCATCCAGTATCAGTACCACCGGCTCCTGTATCATTGACTTCACGAGCTCAAGCCTGCGCTGCATGCCGCCGGAGAACGTGCCGGCCTTCGCATCCGCGAACTTGACGAGGTCCGCATCGCTCAAAGCCGCGTCTATGCGCTTGCCTAGCTCCTGCCGCGGTATGTGGTAGAGCCTGCCGAATATCTCGAGGTTCTGCCTCGCCGTAAGGTCGGTCTCGACCACGGTTTCCTGCGTCATCAAGCCTATCAAGCTCTTGACCTCCTCGGTGTGCCTCGATATGTCGAGACCGTTTATGGTTATACTGCCGCTAGTTGGCCTTAGAAGGCCTATCATCATGTTTATAGTAGTGGTCTTCCCGGCACCGTTGGGCCCCAGTAGGCCGAATATCTCCCCCTTCTTCACGTAGAAGCTGATTCTGTCGACTGCCGTGAGTTCGCCGAACTTCTTCACCAAGTCGTGTATCTCTATGATGTTCGGCATGCAATCACCCGAGCAACTCCTTCACAAGCCTTATCGTACGCATGAGCTCCTTGGCCGATGCTCTTAGGACCATGGAGCCATCCGGTGTTATAGAATAGTACTTCTTCACCCTGCCGCCGCTCACTGCCCGCTTGGCTTTTATGTAGCCTGACCGCTCTAGAGATGCGAGCGTGTTGTACACATCGTTCTTCCTTGCGGCGCCGGTGCGCTCGAAGCCGTGCGCCATCTCGATGCTAGCCGCGTACTTGACCAGCGCGTACGGGTATGTCCTACCGCTCTTTATCTGCTTCAGCAGCATAAGCTTCATGATGACGTGCCTGAGCTCCCTCCGCGCGTACGGCGGTCTGCCATCCTCCCACGGGATTGCCCCGTCGCTCTTCTGCACACCGTCCCCTAGTTTAAAATTAAACTAATTTGACATTAAACCTTTAAATATTTATCGCGCCCGGCGTAGCAGGTTCCCTGCATGCCGTATCATGCAAGCGCCAAAACGGTTCAGTGGTGGCCGATGAACTGGAGCAGCGCGCCACCGAATGCATCCGGATGCGTGTAGTGGGGCTCGTGGCCCGCACCGGCTATTACAAGAGTTTTGCTGTCCGGTATGCCCCTAGCGAACAGATGCGCGAACCTGACGTCAAAGAAGTTGTCCTTGTCTCCCCACACGATCAGCGCCGGGCACTCTATCCTAGACAGCGACTCGTAGTCGAGCACAGTGTCGCCGAACTCGGCCCTGAGTATGCTGCGTATCACGTGCTCGCGGTTCCCGCTGTACCTCATGGCCTGCCGGTACATCCTTTCCTCGAAGGCCTGCGCTCCCTCCCCCTCGTTTATAGCGTCGATCTCCTCCTTGAGGCCGCCGGCGTCCTCGAGCACTATGCCTGATGTCGGATGCCCGAGCACCGCGTACCGCGCCACGGCCCAGCCGCCATACGAATGGCCGATGATGTAGCAGTCCTCTATGCCAAGTTCCCTGACGAGGTCGTGCAGCGCCTCGACCTGCCTGTCTATGGCGTAGATTATTTCTGGCGCGCTAGAATTGCCATGGCCCAGCATGTCTACCAGGTAGACATCCAGGTCTTCAGGCAGTTTCTCTGCGAGGCGCTTCCACACCCTGTTGTTTGCAGCGAAGCCGTGCAGGAACACGAGACGCTTGCCTGTGCCTGCATGGTGCCTGAAGCTAACGCTGCCGAGGGATGTCTGCACGTTCTGGTCAGAGAAGCCGGTCTCATAATCCACGCGATCAACGCACCGCTCGTGGCGCAGCCCGCACACATTACCTTGCAAATATTATTTATAAGTTAGATGCGCAGGCTAGATGAGTGATGAGTGAGGTGATCACTGAGCCTAACGGCAGTGAAGATGGTTGACTTGGGCTGAGCCATCCGGGGATTTTCGTGTAATGACGATGCCCCTGATGGCGCAAAATCCAGTGTCTAGCGGCTTGTGGTGGTATCATGCTTAGCAAGGAGAATCTTAGGAAGGACTTCAGCAGCGACTACCAGAAGTACTACATGGTAGAGACGTTCAAGCGCGAGGGTTTCAGCAGGAAGCAGTGCAAGGGCTGCGGTAAGTTCTTCTGGACCCCGTCAAGCAAGGAGTACTGCGGCGACCCAGAGCATGAGCCATACAGCTTCATACGCGATAAGCAGAACGATATAGGCTATGTGGAATTCTGGGACAAATTTGCGCATTTCTTCAAGAAAAACGGGCATGCGATAGTTGAGCGCTATCCCGTAGTGAGCCGGTGGCGCCAGGACCTGTACTTCACAATCGCCGGCATACAGGATTTCCAGAGGATCGAGAACGGCAAGATGGAGTTCGAGTACCAGGCCAACCCGTTGCTGGTGCCACAGATGTGCATGCGCTTCAACGACCTGCCTAACGTCGGCATAACCGGCAGGCACTTCACGTCCTTCATGATGGCCAACCAGACCTCGTTCAACTACCCGAGGGAGGGGTATTGGCGTGACAGGACGATAGAGCTCAACTACGATTTTCTCGTGAACACCATGGGCGTCAAGAAGGACGACCTAACGTACGTGGAGGACGTCTGGTCCATGGGAGACTTCTCGGAGTTCGGCCCCAGCCTGGAGGCGTACTCGAACGGCCTAGAGTTAGTGAACAACGTTTTCACCCAGTTCGAGTACACGAACAACACCGTGAGGGAACTGTCCGGAAAGGTTGTGGATGTGGGATGGGGTTTCGAGCGCCTCCTCTGGTTTTACTCGCACAAAGAGACGGCGTTCGACGCCACGTTCCCGCGCATACTCGAGTACATACACAAGAACTGCGGATTGAAGCAGGACAGGAAGCTCTACAGGAAAGTCGGCGAGGTGGCCGGCGGGATCGATATCGGCGAGGCTGCCGACATCAGCAAGTACTCGGAGGAACTCGCACGCAGGGCCGGGATAAGCATAAAGGAGTACAACGATATCATAAGGCCGATGCAGGCCGCGTACGCGATAGCCGATCACTCCAGGACGCTGATGTTCGGCATAAACGATGGCGCTCTGCCGAGCAACGTTGGCGGCGGCTACAACCTGCGCATAATACTGAGGCGCATGTTCGACCTGATTGACGAGTACGGCATGAGCGTGGACCCGATCAAGCTCATAGAGATGCACGCATCCGAGCTCAAGGGGCTGTACGGTCCTATGCTAGAAGACAGGGACGAGCTCAACGAGATAATCGAGCTGGAGCGTAAGCGCTACGTCAACACGAAGCAGGCCGCCTCTTCCACGGTCGCATCTCTGCTCTCAAATAACGAAGCGATATCCGTAGAGAGACTCAAGACACTCTACGAGAGCAACGGCATCACGCCGGAGTACATAGCGAAGGTCGCCGCGTCGAAGGGCGTAAAGGTCAAGGTGCCGGAGAACTTCTATTCGAAGGTGATCAAGGGCGACTTCACGGAGAAGCGCAAGCACGGGAAGTCGCTGGACATCGATGTGGACGGGCTTCCGCAGACCGAGAAGCTGTTCTACAAGTTCGAGAGCGAAGCCGACGCAAAGGTCCTGCGCCTTAAGGGCAACATGGCGGTGCTTGACAAGACGCCCTTCTACGCAGAGTCAGGCGGTCAGGAAGCGGATCACGGGACTATCGGCAACGTCAGGGTCATCGACGTGCAGGGTCTCAATGGCGTCATAGTGCACGTGTTCGATGGCAAGCCGGACTTCTCCGAGGGCTCCACCGTGCACTGCAGCGTCGACCAGGAGCGCAGGACCAGGCTCATGGCGCATCACACCGCTACGCACCTGATGAGCGCGGCCGCGAGGAAGGTCCTCGGCGAGCACGCCTGGCAGGAGGGTGCGAGGAAGAGCGCAACAAAGGCGCACATAGACGTCGCCCACTACGAGCGTCTGAGCGACGAGGAGGTGCAGCGCATAGAGGACACGGCCAACGGCTACATAGTGCACGGCATGAAGGTAAAGATGGAGGAGGTGCCCAGGAGCGAGGCCGAGACAAAGTTCGGCTTCTCCATATATCAGGGCCACGGCGTGCCGGCGAAGATGCTGCGTATGGTGGAGATATACGACAAGGATGGCAAGCTCATAGACGCCGAAGCATGCGGCGGCCTGCACCTTATGGATCGCGAGTCCATGGTCGGCCTGATAAAGGTCGTGTCATCTTCGCGCATACACGACGGTGTAAACAGATTGGAGTATGTTGCCGGTCCCGCCTCTGTAGAGTATGTGGACACTCTGGGCAGAGACCTGCGCTCCATAGCGAGCGTAGTCGGCGTCGACAAGGACAAGCTGATACAGGGCGTGTCGATGCAGATGAATGAGCTTAAGGAGTTCAGGAAGGAGCAGCAGAGGCTCATCGACGAGTTGGCCGAGCTCATGGCCAGGGAGTTCGCGGTGAAGGGCGGCGAGCTCAAAAGGCGCATGGATTACGGCAGGCTAGCATTGCGCGCGATAGCGACGAAGATGGCGGACTCGCGCAATGGTTCCGTCGTGCTGCTCTACAACGGTTCCGGCGAGCTGATATGCGTGTCTAGCGATCCCTCGAGGAGCGCGGTGGAGTTCGCCAAGAGCAGCGCTGGTTCCATAGCGGCTGGCGCCTCTTTTATCGGTGGAGGCACGGCAAGGATGGCTGAAGGCAAGCTCTCCAAGGCGTGACGGCATAGAATTCTTATGCGGGATACGACTTCGGTACGACGCGGACGATGGCTGACAACTCAACCAGAAGTACGCGCGGCGGTTAAATACTTCTTCGACGTTATAATATTAGCTGCGGCACCAATCGCCGTCGTTCACCGCACTACAAGTGCCCCCGCAGCATATTTAGATGTTCGCTGTGATGTACGAATAAAGATGACGGTATTGTAAAAGCCAGAAGCGCGAGGTAGTACCGTGAACAAACAATCGGCCATGTTGGTTATAGTACTTGCAGTTGCAGTGGCCGCGATAATTGCGGCTATCGGATTTTTGATAGCATCTAGTTCTAGTCAGAAACCCATGAATACTAATGAAACATTCGGGTCGAATACAATAGAGCTGCCAGGAAATACTATGATACCATCCGTACCCCAATCTAAAGTAGCGTTATCATCCACTTCTTGTCCGGTGGCCATTTTTGCCACATTTGGAATTACTTTAATTAATGCCTCAATTAATAGTAATAACATTTCTGGCATTAGAGATTTTGTAGTGCCACCAGGCAACAATATAGCAATAAATTATTTGGTAAAAAGAACAGATAACAATTTACAAATTAAATTTGCTGCAGGTACCCCCGCCCAGCAAATCAACGACACAATCAATCAAACAATTAAAGGATTTAGATTAAAACAGCCTCTCAGCGTAACTTTCAATAAAACTTCTATGATTGCTACTTTGTCAAATAGGAATCCAATCTTTGTTAACAATACGGTTGACTTTATTGCAATCAAAAATGGTACAACTTCGCAACAAGATTCACTCGCAGGTGTCGGCATACAAGTATATGTTACTCCAGGTCACGAAATCACCGCGTTCAATGCAATCAGTACTACAGTTTATCCAGTTGCGCTACACATAGTCACATTTCCAAATGCGCAACAGGAAACTTACAGTGTAACTTTAGGTCCTTCATTTTGTGGTGGCGCGCCATTTCTATTAACAGTAGGGAGCAAACCATACAATTTATCTGTCACAGCATAAATGTTGATTGTATCTTATATAAAGAGGGGAATAAATGTTGGAAAATCCCGTAGCCAAAATTTTAGCCATAATACTAATCTCACTATTCTTGCTTTTTGTACGGTTTGCCCCCGCTACTTACGATGGACAGCTATCCGAAACATTCTACCCAACTCAAAATATTAATTTCACACAACTCTCCTTCAATGTTACCGCAGTCGCACAAACAACTTCCGATGGTATTGGACCAGCATATCTACTTAATGGCCTTACCGATGTGAATGGTATATTTTACTGGTACCAAGTTAGTGTGTTATATAATTTTGATCCTTCCCATGGCGTTACAGGTTTTCAGCTCGGCTACAATGTGTTTAATGCTTCTCACGGAAACCAAATCAACCCGCCATGCGTTCTAGGATGTCCAGCAGGCCACGTTAGTTTCTCCGGGCCCGTGTATACTGGTGATAAGGTCCAACTGAAGCTATACTTCTCAAAAAATAGCAACTTAGTAATGATGAACGCTATGGATTTAAATACCAAGTCAAGTGCATCAACAAATTTTACAGCATACAGTGCTAACAAATTCGTAAGTGGCGGCATAAGTACTACTGAATATTTCTTTACAGGTCTTATGACCGAACAATA
This sequence comes from Microcaldota archaeon, assembly GCA_021827995.1. Lineage (GTDB taxonomy): Archaea > Micrarchaeota > Micrarchaeia > Micrarchaeales > Micrarchaeaceae > JAKATK01. The sequence continues at coordinate 97,349 of JAKATK010000001.1, forward strand.
TCATAATTCCCCGTATTATGGTGACGAGCAACCTGTTGCATACCAAAATTCCAGCGCTATAAACTCTACTTTTTTAATCGCATCCGAATTGAATACATCAAACAACAAAAATGTTTTTGCATCCTCCAAATTTCTTACCTTTGTGAGCAACAATTCAACGCAGTTACAAACATTTTTTAATAAAACTGATGGCTTTGTTGAGCGTGCAGATGCTTACAAATTCATAACAGGCAACTACTCACTGACTCTTTCGGTCCCAAATGACGGCAAGTACATGCGGATGGATCAGGGCCAGACCCTTACTATAAACGAGACCAATGCGGAAAATGCAACCAATCCAACAACATACCAATGGCTAGAATGGCCAGCCGGTAAATATTACTACGCAGACGCGGTGGACTGTGGCGCCGCCGATAAGCAGTTCATAAATAACACAGTCCCATGCACGTTCTCCACGAACTCAGTGACCCCGACCGGCTCCTACTCATTCAAAGTTATGGCAAACGATAGCGCTTCGGCACAGCAGAATGCTGGTTCTGTAATCTCCCCATACGTCAATGTATCGCTATACAGCTCTCTCGGTACGCCCACTATAAGCCCCCAGAACGCCAAAATCTATGACGGCCAGTCCATAACCCTTACTGCAAACGAAACCGGCGGGGTTGGAGGCTCAGGCTACGGCTATGACTACCAATGGTATACGCTGGCTTCCAACGGCAGCTACGTGCCTTACGGGGGACAGGTCGCCTATAAAACACTCGAAGTATCGCCCTCCTCTACCACGACCTACAAGGTCAGGGTCATAGACATAGGCGCCCTAGGTCCGCTATACCCAACCGCTAATTCCTCACCCGATACCGTTACTGTTTACCCCGATGTCGCTATAACGCTCAGGAACAGTCAGCCTGTCGCGACTCCTGCACCGTTTCAGGCGAAGCTGGACGTCAACTCCTACGAGTACGGGCAGTACGAGGCAGGCGACCTAGACAATGTCGCGTTCCTCTCCATCAGCGGAATCAATGCCACGGTAATCCCGTCCTGGCTGGAGTCCGGTAACTCGAACACGTCGACCGATACGGTCTACTGGCTGCTGCTCAAGAACGGCATACCGGCCGGCTCTAACGTCATAGTCTATATGGGCTTCCTGCCTACCAACGAGATAGCGTTCAACAACTACAGCACGGGCGAGGCCCCGCAGCTCAGCCTGAAATACGGCCAGTACGATGACGGTTCCAACGTCTTTCCCTATTACCAGAGCTTCGGCAGCCTGACTTCGCTGCCTTCGCAGTGGAGCTCCACCGGTGGCATCTCGCTCACGTACGGTACGGATTACCTGAGCATAGCGAACAGCACCGGAGGCTTCTCAGGTCTGTGGTACAACGCGCAGGCGCCTGTCCACGGCCTGCCAGTGGCGTATGACTGGTACGGCAGCATATCCGGCACGAACACCGCAACGTACATCGGCCTGTTCCCGTTGCGCTCCTGCATAACGTGGGGCTACCTAGATTACGATGGTACCGCATCTCTTGACATATTGAACAACGGCAGCGGCAGCTACCCCATGCCGCCCTCGCCTAATGTCTACACAATAACAAGCTCCAACGGTGCGTCACCCTCAAACAACGGCCCGGAGACCTTCTCAGTGAATTACGCGCCGGCGATGACCGCCAGTCTAGTGGAGACCGCGAACGTAGAAGACCCGGCGTGTGGCGGCACGGCGCCGGAGATGACCTTCCAGTACAACGTCCCGTCGAAGCTGCAGACGCTCTACTGGGTCAGGGAGCGCATGCCGCCGCCTGACGGCGTCATGCCCTCGCAGTCCACGCTGGGCTCGTTCAGTATGCCGGCTGGTGTGAAGAACTACGTCAACATAACGCTGACCAACGCGCAGCCTGTCGCGACGCACGCACCGTTCCAGCAGAGGCTCTCGGTAGACAGCGGGGAGTACAGGCCCGACGAGTCTGCCAACCTCAATAATGTGGAGTTCTTCTACGCCAACAGCACCGTCATACCGTCATGGCTCGAGAGCGGCAACAGCAACGCCTCGGCAAAGACAACATACTGGCTGGACCTGGCCGGCGGCATACCTGCTTCAAGCAGCATAAAGATCTACATGGGCTTCAGGCAGGTCGGCTCGAGCGCGCTCAACAACGCCACCACTGGCGAGGCGCCGTGGCTCAGCGCAGCGTACGGCCAGTACGACAATGGCGGCGCCATCTTCCCGTTCTACCAGCGCTTCGGCGGCCTGAGCGGCGGTGCGCTGCCGAAGGGCTGGTCCGACTACGGCGCCACCATAACCAACAACAAGAACAGCACGACCGTGCAGGACACCGGCTCGAGCGGCTGCGGCGGCATCGCGTACTCCTCGCCGCCTCTCGGCAGTTTGCCGGTCGCCACCGACTGGCTCGAGAGCGTTGTCAGCGGCCCCAACGACGGCACGGCGCAGGGCTTCTTCGGCCTCTGCAGCTGCATAACACTAGGCACGACCTTCGGCGGCAGCTACGGCGACCAGGTCAGCATGGACGTGATGAACAACGGCACGGCCTGGGTCTCCAACCCCACCTCGACGAATCCGACCGCTTATACCCTCGTTTCCGCGAACCCCACGACGCCAACGAACACAGGCCCGGAGCGCCTGAGGCTCAACTACAACGCAGCGCTGAAGGCCGCGCAGCCGCTGAACGCGAACCTGACGTACTGCTCGGCGCCTGACCTGTCGCTGCAGTTCAACCTGCCCAACGACTTCGCCACTACGCTATACTACTGGCGCGAGAGGTACCCGCCGCCAAACGACGTAATGCCGTCTACTAGCGTGCAGGCCCCGCCCCTCGCGTACTACCTGCCGATGAACATAACGAACAAGCAGACAGCGGCAACGCCAGCGCCATTCCAGGAGGGATTCGCCTTCAATTCCCTCACATTCAAGAAGTACGAGAACGGCACCCTGAGCAACATCGCATTCTACTACCAGAATGGGACGCCGCTGGACTCATGGCTCGAGAGCGGGAACTCGAACACCGCGATAGACACGGTGTACTGGCTGGGGCTGCCGGGCGGCCTCAAGGCAGGCGCCTCGATGCAGGTGATCATGGGCTTCGCGCCCATAGGCACGATCATGCTCAACGGCAACACGACCGGTGAGTCGCCGCAGTTATCTAGCACATACGCGCAGTACGACAACGGCTTCAACATATTCAACAAGTACTGGGACTTCAACGGCACCGTATTGCCAGGCGACTGGGTCGACGCCTCCGGCGGCACGGTGGGCAACGGCATAGCCTTCTCGAACGCCACCTCGTCTAGCGCGAGTTTCTACATAAAGGACAACTTCACCATACCGTTCGTCTTCGACGCGTACTCGTACATCGACCAGTGCTTCAACAACTACAACTGGAACGTGGGCAATACCGTGAACCCTAGCGGTACCTACAGCGTGGCCAACGCCTGGGGCTATGGTTGCGATGAGTTCGAGTACGACGCCGAGGATTGCATCAACGGCTACTGCTACTCTGGCGGCCTGTCAAGTTTCAGTACGGTCGGCACGTGGAGCACCGATGAGGTAACCGTGTACGGCCTGCCGTCCTCGAACCTCACGATGCTCCTGGGCAACGGGTACCTCGTCACCGAGCCGGACAAGTTCAACTTCACTAGGGCCGTCTACCTGTCGACAGACGCCGGCGGCGTGCCCAACAGGGTGCCTGCCGCGATCAAGTACGCCCTCATACGCGCCTACCCGCCGAACGACATAATGCCGAATGTGACCGACCCGGCCGCCACGCTCTCTTGGCTCGGCAATGCGATAGAGCTCCATGCACCGCCAGGCACGTTCAGGGCCCTGAGCACGCTCGCAGGTACGTCGGTGCCTACAGTCGCGGGCTCCGGCAATCCCGGCGTCACCACTACCATACCGCAGAGCCCGATTCCGAGCCGCGCGGCGACGACGGTCAGCACTACAACCACAACGACGACGGTGATAACAACCATCACCAGCACCGCGGGCACGACCACATCGACGACCAGCATAGCGCTCCCGATAACCATACCGGTAAGCATACCAGTAGCTGGTGACCGTTGAGAGGTGGCATTGCATGGGCGAGTGCTTTAAATCCGTGTCCAGATTCCGCTGGGAATCCGAATGCCACCTGCATATATACTCTGAGCTGGAATATTTCATTGTTCAGAAACCCGAACTCCGCGCTCGGAATGATTTTGCCAGAGGCACTGGAATGGCCGGAAAAACCGATGCTGAACCTGGAAGGCTTCCAGTTTCGGGCGCCGTATATCCGCGCCCCTACATGAAGATAAGCTAATTGGTGCGCGCGGTCGCGATATACGGATTGCACACCAATGTTGTGTGTTGCTATGAGCTTGATAGGGCCGTTATATGCGGTGGTTCTCTACCCGATAATATACATATTCCCGGCTTATGCGGCCAACGGCGCACCGGTGCTTTTCGGCGGTGGCAAACCGCTTGACTTTGGGAAAAGCATATCGGGCAAGAGGATATTCGGCGACCACAAGACGATAAGGGGAACGGCGTCCGGCCTGATTGCCGGCACGGCCGTCGGCCTGATAGAGTTCCAGTTCCTGAACCAGATGCTGCCCATCGCATTCATGATGGCCGTAGGTGCCATGGTCGGCGACCTGCTAGGCAGCTTCCTGAAGAGGCGCATGAACATGAAGCCTGGTTCGAGCCTGCCGGTGCTGGACCAGTACGGATTCTTCATCTTCGCGCTAATCTTCGCGTCGCCGTTCGGCTCCTACCCGAGCGTCTATGGCCTTGCGTTCCTCGTGCTCCTGACAGGCCTGCTGCACGTGCTCACGAACATGGGCGCGAAGAGGCTGAAGCTCAAGGACGTGCCCTGGTGAGCGCTAGCATGGATTAAAATCCTTGCCGCAATAACGATTCTGATACGCATGGCGATGTTCCCTGTCAACGCTGGCATAAGCGAGCTGCGCGGCGTCGTGCTCATAATAAAGGAAGCAGGCGGCTCCATAAGCATCTCGCAACTGGACGACGAGTCCGAGCTCGACATAGACTCTCTCCTGCCTCTGGTCGAGGCCTGCAAGATGCTCGGCCTTGCCACAGTGGCCGACGGCATAATAACCCTAACAAGCGAGGGCCAGCAGCTCAGCATGAAGAACTTCGCCGACATGGTGTCGAAGCGCCTCGCGTCGATAGAGCCGTTCAGTTCCGCCATAAGCGTACTGAGGGCCTCGAACCGCGCGCTGCAGACCTCGGAGCTGGCCTCGCTGCTCCTCTCGCGCGGCATAATGCTACACGGCGACTTCGAGACCGGCAGGCTGCTACTCAAGTCCATGCTGCTCAAATGGGCCGTGAGGACCGAGCTGCTCGACTACAACGCCGAAGCGGACAGCTGGAGCCTGTCGAAGCGCACCTACTGAGTGAGAAGGCCGTAGACCCTGTCCGTCAAGTCGATGAAATCCTTGTGCCTCTTATTCCTTGGATAAGGCAGCGCCACGTCTATTATGCCCTTGAGGCGCGAGGGCCTGTTCGAGAGCACGGCGATCTTGTCTGAAAGCTCTACCGCCTCGTCCACGTTGTGCGTCACCATTAGTACGCAGCTGACCTGTATGTCCTTGCCGCGCAGCATCGCCGATATATCGCTTCTGAGCAGGTTCGCCGTGAGCTCGTCGAGGGCGCTGAATGGCTCGTCCATCAGTAGGACGTCGGGCTTAGACGCTAGCGCCCTAGCTATGCCCACGCGCTGCTTCATGCCCCCGCTCAGCGAGTTCGGATATGCGTCCTCGAATCCGGACAGGCCCAGCTTTTCTAGAAGGCCATTGGCTATCTCGTACTTCGCATTGTCATCGATACTGGAAAACGACAGGCCTAGCTTCACGTTCTCTATGTTGGTGAGCCACGGCAGCAACGCGAAGTCCTGGAAGACGAACGATATGCCGCGCGTCGGCCCGTTGACCACGCTGCCGTTGTACACCACCCGGCCGCTCCTCGGCCTTATCAGTCCGGCTATTATCCTAAGTAGCGTGCTCTTGCCGCAGCCGCTCGGCCCAATGAGCGATACGAACTCGCCCCGCCTGACGTCGAACGACACGCCGCTTATTATCATGCTCTCGTAGGCCAGCTCGCCCACGTTCGTGTAGGCGAACGAGACGTCGTCGACCACTATTATATTGTCGCCGGCCATGCGCTAACCGTAGACCTTCGCCAGGCTCGAGTAGAGCCTTTTCCACACGAAGGTGTTTATAAGTATTATCATCACCGTCAGGTTGACCAGCGCTATCACCATGAGCGCCAGGTTGCCATTCCCGAGCGACAAGTCGAGCAGCTTCCCTATGCCGGTGCCGACGGAGCTTATTACGTTCGTGCCGCTTATGCCGCTCGTCGTGAAGTACTCCGCCACTATGCTCGCGTTCCATTCGGCCGCTATCCCGGTGACCGCACCCGTTATCAAGCCCGGCAATATGGCCTTAAGGTAGATGCGCCGCCATGCTGCAAAGCCCTTCACCCCGAAGACGCTCCTGACCTCGAAGACGCTGCTCGGCAGCGTCCTGGTGCTCGCAATGATGCTGAACACCACGTACCATATGCCGCTCAGGAAGAAGACGACGAAGGCGACTAGCTCGCCGCTCATCGGCGCGCCGCTGAGCTCCACCACTATCGCAGGCAAGAGCACTGTGGCCGGTATTGACGCTACGACCTGGAAGAGCAGGACATAGCTGCCCCTGTGCCTAGACATGAAGACGAGATAGACGGACAGCGGCACTGACACGAGCAGTATGGCCAGGAAGGCCACCCATACCCTAGCGAAGCTAGCTGCCAGGTCCACTATCACTTCAGATTCTGCACCGATAACCCAGGGATAGAACGTTACAATCGCGTACAGCGTTACGGCAGCGGCCGAGACCGCGCCTGCCTTCGCTAGCGTCCTGCCCGTCTTCCCTATCCTGGGTTTCTTAATGCTGAACACCTCTACGCGTTTGACCGCGCCGCCGGCCTTCGATACAATCCGCGCGCCCTTACCGATGTCAACGATCCGGTTGGGCATTCTCATGCTCCGCTTCAACGCCATTACGAAGTGTATCGAGCGCCCGCGCCTCTGCTGGCCGCTCGTCTCGTTGTACGCGCTGAAGTGCTTTTCCAAAGGCATGAAGAAGAGAAAGCGCGTCGCTATCACGAAGGCTATGAACACCGCGATGGCAATGGCGTAGTATTGGTAGTTGCCAGATGCTGCCAGGTTGGCTATCGCTACGCCTATGCCGTAGTGCACCTGGTAGTTGGCGTTTCCGGTCGAGAATATCTCGCTGGTTACCAGATAAAAGAGGCCGATCGCCCATGAGAGCACCGACTGCTCGACGACCCTTGGCATCGCTGCCGGCACGAAAATCTTCCTAATCCTGTCGAGCCTGCTCATACTGTACAGTTGCGCGACCTCTATATACTGGTTGGGCAGCGCCTTCACCGCCTCGTAGACGCCGAAGGCTATGTTCCACAGCATGCTCGTCATTATCAGGAACACTACCGCGCCGTTGATACCGAGGCTTCCGGGAAATGCGCCAACTATTATGAATATGACGAACGGGAAGAACGCCAGTATCGGCAGTGTCTGCAGTACGTCCAGCACTGGCAGTATGACGTGTTCGGCGCGCCTGGACCTAGCGGCCAGTATGCCTATGCCAAGGCTGAACAGTATGGAAAAGCCCAGCGCGACGAACATCCTTATCCACGATGCTCCACAGTCGAGCACAAGGCCGCCTATGAGCGCTGGTAGGGAGACCATGAGCTAGGATTGCCGTGGTGCTAATTTATTCCTTTGTGGCTAAAGTGTAGGGAGTTGGTTCTGTGGTGCGTCTGAGTGTTTCTGGGCCTGCGCTCGAGGTGCAGGGCGATTCGCTGCTCATGGACGACAAGCCTGTCGCGTGCACCCGCAGGAAGTTGTCAGAGATGCGCGAGGTGCTTCTTGATAGTAGCGTAGCCGATGGCCCAGATAGCTCGCGTGATGTCTATCTAATGTTCAGGTCCGTCATACCATCTGACGCCGCGCAGCTCTTCAAGGAGCATTCCATACGCTTTGACATAACCCTAATACACGATATGAACCTTGGCGCGGAGTGCAACAAGACATTCGGGCACTACCATCCAGAGGCCGAGCAGGGGCTGGGCTTTCCTGAGGTGTACGCCGTGATAGATGGCAGTGCCACGTTCATAATGCAGAAGCGCCTGGAGGATTCGGACTTCGACGTGCAGGTCGTGCAGGCGAAGGCTGGTGACGTAGTGCTCATGCCGCCTAACTACGGCCACGTCACTGTGAACAGCGGCAAGGGCAGTTTGATACTGGCAAACCTGGTCAGCTCGGCGTTCAAGTCAGACTACGAGAGCATAGCGCGGATGCACGGCGCTGCTGTATACATCCTGGCAAACGGGGTGCAGGCCATAAACGGTCGTTACAAAAAATTCTGCATAACGCACCTGGACTCGCCGCCCCGGGTGCAGGCGCTCATCGGTCTCAACAGCGCCAACATATATGACAAGTTTGTCGAGAACCCTGGCAGGTTCGCGTTCTTGAACAGGCCCAATCTACTGGTGTGACGTCCCCAACTTCTAGATGGAGCAAGCTTTATCCAGCCACCATGGCGCGTTGGTCTACGCCAGCGTAGATAACGTGGACGCGGCCGGAACAGAATCGCAAGCCGAGATCCCATAAAGAGATGCACGCAGATGCTCACGTACCGTCCGCTTCGCGGGCAGCCTTGAGCGCCCTGGCCCACCACAGCAATTGGGAGAAGAACCCGGCTACCCTGTCGCCAGACGGCCCAGTCCTTAGCCGATCGAACATCGACGTATCGAAGGCCGCGCCGCCTCTTGCCGACGCCGTGTGCGCGTGCAGTATCTCCACCGGCAGGTGTATGGCGTTGTGTATCGGCGCCATCTGCAGTTCTATAGCTACCTGGCGGAGCTGCTCCACCGACCTAGCGCCCAGTGCGCTGCCGTAGCTCACGAAGCCGACCGGCTTGTTGTTCCATTCCTTATATATAATGTCGAGCGCGCTCTTCAGCACTGCTGGGTAGCCATGGTTGTACTCCGGCGTCACTATTATGAATGCATCCGCCTCGCCTATCTTGTCCGACCATCTCTGCACCACGCGGTCGGAATAGCCCCCCGTGTGCATCGCCGGCGATTCCGGTGCGCTGTAATAAGCTATAGGGTATTCGCGCAGGTCAAGCAGCTCCGCATCTACCGAGGGTTCTTTCCTCAGCTCGTTGTATATCCAGGCCGCCGGCTTGTCACCGAACCTGCCCTCGCGGGTACTCCCTATTATCACCTTTACGCTTATTTTCTCTCCCATTGCATGCGCCTTAAGGATTGCAAGCATAATAAAAGACAAAAAAAATAAAAGGAAACCGTAGGGGCGTCAGTTGCTCCCCTCCAACTGCTTTATCCTCTCTCCAACGCCCTTTATCTCGTTCTCGAGACTCTCCTTGTACTCCTTAAGGATCTCGAGCTTTTCTTCCTTCGTCAGGAAATTCCTGAGACCGTACCCGCTTCCGCCACAATTACAGTTCCTGGGGCCGTACTCGCCCCCGCCACAATCACAGTTCATTTGCCTCACCAATCAAGTATAGGACATAAGATATGTATGCGCAACAAATATAAATATATAGCATGTCCTATATGTATGAGTGTAAAAATGGCGCGTTGCCGCTGCGATATGCGTGGCCTCCTCTCATTCCAGATACTGTGGCTGCTCTCCAAGAAGAGCATGCATGGCGAGGAGATAGCGAGAGAGATAGCGAAGCGGCGCGGCGGGAAGCCCAAGGCCGGGACACTGTACCCCGCGTTGAAGGAGTTGCGCACGAACGGTCTTATACGCGGCGACAAGGTCGGCAAGACAAGGGTGTATTCGATAACCGCCGATGGCCGCGCCGCGGCCAGGGAGGCCGTCGTTTACTTCTGTCGCAGCTTCGGCGACATATTCGCGGACTCGAACCGAACAATGCACCGCGTCGCTCGACCCACCCTCTAGTAACAGCTTGCCGGCAGCATGTCAAAGTATAAATTGTTGTCGGCAATGTATGATTGGCACGGTTCTATGCGCAGATACTCGAAGGGGGCCAGGGGCGAGCGCGAGTTGCTCAACGTGCTGCACTGCCACGGCTACTCTGTCATGCGCAGTGCCGGCAGCGGCGTTAACTCCATAAGCCCGGACCTGATAGCCATGAAGGACCGCAGAGGCCTTGCCTTCGAGTGCAAGGCCTGGGACAACACGAGCCTGTCGATAGAACCGGAGAAGTTCGACGTCCTGAAAGAGTGGGAGCGCAACACCGGCATGCAGACGTTCATAGCCTGGCGCATGAACTCTCTCGGTTGGTTCTTCATAAAGCTAGACGAAATGCGCAGGACGGAGAAGAACTACACCGTCACGAAGAGCACAGCCATGGGCATATGCCGCAAGCTTGACGCGATAATGGGCGCCCAATGAGCAGCGACGTCAAAATCGTGTAGCTGTGCAAGCGAATCCAGTGCGAATAAAATTAGTAGCGTTTAAAAGACCGTATGAGATATTATAAGAGCTCCGCCCAGTGGTACCGATGGCACAGACACTCAACGACCTGCTCAAGGAATCGGCCGTGTTCGCCAACAGGGAGGTGCTCTCCCCGCACTACACCCCGCAGCGGCTCGTGTACCGCGAAAAGGAGATAAACAAGATAGAGAACGCTGTGGCGCCGGCGCTCAAGGGCGAGAAGGGCAGGAACCTCTTCGTGTACGGCAAGACCGGCACAGGCAAGACCTCGTGCGTCAAGTACGTCATTAATGAGGTAAAGAGCCTGCCAAACACCAAGGCGCAGATATCATACATAAACTGCAGGATATACAGCTCCAGGTTCAGGATTCTGGGCCGTATAATAACGGAGCATCTGCCGACGTTCGCTACGAGGGGCTACGGCGCAGCAGACCTATACGAGCGCCTAGTCGGCTGGCTAGAGGAGGGCAGGATACTGGTGGTGGCGCTCGACGAGATAGACATGGTGAAGGATCTCGACGACCTGGTGTACATGCTCACCAGGATAAACAGCGAGATAAAGGGCGGCGGCGTCACCATGGTCGGCATATCGAACAGGGTATCGTTCAAGGAGAGCCTCGATCCGAGGAGCCTGTCGGCGCTGTACGAGACCGAGCTGGTTTTCTCGCCGTACTACGCGACTGAGCTGTACGAGATACTCAAGGACAGGGTTTCGCTCGGCTTCAAGGCCGGTGCCATAAGCGATGACGTCCTGCGCTTCATAGCGGCCGCAGCCGCCAGGGAGGGCGGCGACGCTAGGTTCTCGCTAAAGGTGCTGTCTAAGGCCGGCGAGCTCGCCGAGGAGAGGGCGTCGAGCACGGTCAGCATGGACGACGCGACCAGCGCGGCGAAGGTTACAGAGGAAGATGTCGTCTACGAGCTCATATCTACGCTGCCCGAGCCGCTCAAGCTGGTCCTCTACGCGCTCTCCCTAATGGCTAACTCAGGCGGCTCGTACAAGAAGCTCATGGACGGCACGGACACGTACCTGTTCAGCGGCGACGTCTATTACAGATACAAGTCCCTTGCGGAGAGCATGCACAGGGAGGCCAAGAGCGAGCGCTGGTACAAGAAGTACTTGGCCGAGCTGGAGATGCAGGGCCTCGTCACCACGTTCGAGTCTGGCAAGGGCATCAGGGGCCATGCCAAGCTGATAAAGCTGCTCTATCCTGCAGACAAGACCAAGGCCGTGCTCGATGCTTCGCTGTTCGGCACCGAGGGCGGCGTCCAGTCCGGCCCTACGGCATGAGTTGTGGTCACGTGGGCTTCTATGACCTTGTCGGCGCGGGCTGCTCATTCAGCCGCGATTTCGCCTCTGCGCTCGGCTTCGCGCGCGTATTCGCTGTTGGCAGCGACATAGCCATGGTGAGCGACAGCAAGGACGCTCTCGCGCAGAGGTACATAGCCTCCGGCAGCAACCACTCGCGCCTGTCGTACCACGCCAAGCACGGCGCGGCCGCCCTGGTCGTGGAGAGCCTGGAGGCCGAGACCGGCATGCTGGACTCAATGCGCGACAGCGGCTGCGCGATGGTAATACCTCTCGGCACGATAGTCGGCACGGCCGGCTGCGCCCGCTACAGGTCGATACGCAACGCCACGAAGCTCTTCTCCGCGTGCCGCAAGTTCGACATACCGGTGGCTTTCGTCAGCATGGCCAGGTCGCAGCTCTTCATGGAGTCCTACATGCAGCTCATAAGCCTGGCAGAGCTGGTCGGGGCGGACGAGGCCTACGCGCGCTACAGCCTGTCCAGCATCAACGCCTCTCTGGGTGGCAACGATGGCGGTAAGGGATAAGCGCAGGTACGTCCTCGTCGAGGCGAGCTGCGACGTTGCCGGCGCAAATGGCGGCACGGCGATTCCGGAGTTCAAGTCCGCGATTGTGGCGGCCCTGCACGCGGAGCTAGGCGAGGTCCGCTACCACGAGGTAAACCCCGTCATAGTGGCCTGCCCGGGACAGCGGCTTTTCATACTGCGGTGCTCGCTAGACGGAGTCGGCGATCTGATAACCGCGCTGGCACTGACGAGGTCGCTGCGCGGCGCACAAGTGGGCCTTTACACTCTGGGCAGTTCCGGCACTATACGCGCCCTCAAGGATTCTCTGGTAGAGATGCAACGGCTGCCGAAGTGAGATCTGCGATTCCGAGCAGCTGCCATTTTATCAAACGTCCGAGTTCCTAGGCGCGACGCGTTGCATGCGGTTGTGCCAAGGCTTTCCGCCACCAAGTCCTCTGGCCAGCTTATACGGCTGCCATCCCGGAATCAGACGTTCGAGCGCCCCATGGACCTGGTCTTTGCGCCACGACATAGCGCAAACCGCAACGGTACGTTACATAGGCAGCTTTATGGGACCCACACCGGATTGAAGCCGTCCTGCGAGACCTGGGTCAAGCCTTCTCCGGACAGGCCGACCTCGTAGATGCCATCGCTTGTGGAAGTGGCCATCTGCTCCAGCGAGTTGCCTGACACCTCTCCGAATACGAGTTCGTTGTTCCCAACCCAGCTGACGCCGCGTATCAACGCCCCGCTTGGGCCGCTGACCACCTCGTCCATGGATCCGGTCGCGATGTCCATCACGTAGATTGCTGACGAGTATATCTCACCGGTGAGCGTATTGTAGTCATACCTGACAAAGGCCAAGTACGCTCCGTTCGGCGAGAATGCCGGGAACGCGTCATTTGTGCTATCGGAATCAGACCCCTGGCATTGCGTGATTGGCGTCGCGCTCTGTTGCCCGTCCTGCTGGGCCGGCACCAGGTATATGTCAGTGCATATTACCGGGGTGTCATACGTTTGGTCGGTTGGGCATGCGTCATTCGGGTATGGAACGCAGCTTGACGGCACGGCTAGTTCGGTGCCATCGGGCGACCAGCTTAAGCCGTAGCCAGTGAAAGCAGATTCGCCTCCGCCAAGCTCGCCGACTATTCCAGGCGACGCGCAATCGGCCACATCGCAGAGCCAAAGAATGAACGAGGATTCGCCCTGTCCGTTTGAAGCCCTGGCTATGTTCTTGGTCATGTACGCGATCTGGCTGCCGTCAGGACTAACCGCTACTGCCATCGGCACAACAGTGGTGCCTTGGTTCGGTGTCGGGAAGTCCGTCACCTGCTCAAAGCCTGCCCCGTTGGGGGCGAACGCGTATATGTTTGCCATCTCATTCGAGTAATCCGTTTCACTCTGTCCGGTAGAAGCCAATAACCCACCGTTCGCAGACGCTGCCATGGCAAGTGCGCCCACGCTTACAAGCGGCAAGCTGATCTGTTGCGGTGTCATGTCTTGAGCGGGAGCGATCCACACGGCGCTGCCAGTGCTATATGCTATGTAGCCACCTGCAGCACCGCCATTGGCCTGCGGATTGGCACCGTTCTGTGGTGGATTGGCGCCGTTCTGTGCGACCGCGCCGTAGAACCCAAGGCTCATAATCATGTGCTCGAAGATCGGTTTGTAGGCCGCGAACGCCTGCGCGTTTTGTGCGAAGCCGCTCACAGCTAGTTGCTCATTGCCATTGATCATTGCCAATTCTATGAAATCCTCGTGGCCGTCAGGCTCGCTGAACGTTATCACGTAGCCTGGCATGCCGGCCAGTGCGACCTGCCCCTGCGAAGTTACCGTGTAGCCACTCTGCTGCAGTGAAGTCTCAGTATCAATAACCGTCTGGTTGAGTGTTTCTGTGGCGTTGTAGACCATGCCATACACGTTCAGGCCAGCGACCATGCCTGGCGCGTAGAATTCGGCAAGCATTCCGGTGCTAGCGTTGGCCGGCATGCTGCTCCATGACTCTGGATACTGCATAACGACTCCAGAGCTGTTGTATGTGTAATAGCTTGTGTTGGTTGTGTTTGTGCTGTTCTGTGTGTTCTGAACGCCTATCCCGAAGTCTTTCTGCGCGAAGCTGAATGACCCAAGCATGCCACGAAAGGCGCCTAAATCGCTATCAAACGTTGACCTGTTGCTTGCAACGCCGAAGAAGTTAAGCGCGGTGCCGTTGGAGAGTATTGTCCACGCCACCAGTTCCTCCATGCCGTTTGGAAGGAGGAACGTAGCACCATAACCTGGCGCTGCGCCGAAATCAGTGCTACCCTGTTCGATTAAGGAACCGTTGAAGTACCGCTCGAACGTGTACACGAGCTGGACGCTCTCGTTCAGCGTCATGTTCGAGCTGTTGGTCGCTACAAGGTACGCGTCCGATTGCCCATCCCCGGAGTAAAATTTCACTAGGGTGCCTTTAGTCGTGTTCATCCGCTGCTCGTTCCATGCGGCCGGATAATTCATGCTGAAGCCCAGCGCCGCATCCGTGAAATTGCCCGTTGCCTGCTGGACCGATGAATTATGGTGCTGCGTCTGCGCGGTGGTTGTAGCGGCCGCGTTCGCGTGCAAGCCACGCGCGCCGCCGGCAAACCAAAAAACGTATGCGGCTACCACAACGATGATTATGGCCAAAAGAACAGAATATGCTAGACTAGGTTTTTGCATTTAATCTATAATTGATGCGTTAGCAATGCATAAATTGTTAACCAACCGTTCGCGCCTAGGCTGGACCAGAACAAGCGTAGCCACGCGCGCCAGCCAATGCACACGGCAAACTGTCGGTTTGGCAGTGTTTCTGTACCTAGGCCAGTACGCGTATGCATTGAACCGCATGACGCGGAGCAATCGCGGCAGAACGATCGTGGCATGGCCTGGGCCTCAGTAACTCTTCATGCTCTCGTATATCTCGGCAGCGCCCCTCAGCATTATGTACGCGACCAGCGCGCCGACCAGCGCGTAGCCTATGATGATTGGGTAGCCGGAAACGTACACGAGCACGAGGTACCAGTAGGTCACCGCCTTCAGAACGTTTATGCCGCCCCTGCCGATGTTCGATGCGTACACGGCCCTGGCGAACCGTGTCTTCATCTTTGACGACGTGCCGCGGGCCCCCATGAGGGCATCGGCGAACGAGTGCCTCAGCACTATGAGCAGCAGGATCCAGAGCGGCACTATGCCTACGTATGTGAACACTATCCACATCGTGTACTCGACGACCCGGTCACCAGCTATGTCCAGTCTCGCACCGTATGCCGTCGGCTTGATTTTCTTCTTGGGCGGCTGGTGCCTGGCGTACAGCTTAATGGTCTCGATGCTGACCCTGCCGTACTTCGCCAGGTAACCGTCCACGGCGTCGAGTGCCAGTGAGATCGCTATGAGCGCTATCGTCGCTATCGGGTCGAACTTGATGAGTATCAGGTACACGACGAGGAAGATCATCAGCGTCCTGAGCAGGACCACGGCGTCAGCGGGTTTCATTCAACCATCGTGCCATCCGCACAAACTGGTACGCGCAACAGCTGCCCGCGCATCGCGGGTAACTCACTGGTTCAGTTGTCCTGCTGTCCCTGCGTCGCGCTGCCGCCTCCGTTCCCTGCATTGGGGTCCTGCGGCTTCTGCTTCGCCGGCTTTGGCATGACATCCTTGCCCGCGCCCCTGCTGCGCAGCAGGAACGTTATGACGAGTATAACCACGACAGCTACGCCGGCTATCTCATAGTAGAGCGGGTTGCCAGGCAGGCCACTGCCTCCGCCCTTCGCCGCGACAGCACCGACGCTTGTGGTCGATGCGGTTGTCTGGCCCTGCTTCGCGGTCGTCGTCGGAGCCACGCTAGAGGTCGTCGATGCCGTCGAGGTCGTGGTGGTGGTCAGCGTAGTCGTGGTAGTGTTGGGCGTAACCAGCAGCTCTATAGTGGCCGGCACTATCTGCACGCCCTGGCTAGTGCCGGTAAGGTTTATCCTATAAGAGCCTGGCGTAGTGTTATAAGCTGGGTCTATGTGAACCACGCCGCTCATGTTGGGGTTGCCGAATGTCTGGTTGGCCGTCGTACGCAGTGCCACGAAAATGTGATGCTGTACGAAATACGATAGGTTCTGTATAAGCAGCTGTGTACCGTATGCGTAGTAACCGCTAGTTAAGTTGAGCGTGAAGTTAACATAGCCGATGCTCCCTGGCTTCAGCGCTATAACGTTCGGCGTCGCAGTGATCGTCTCGACCCCGGTTACGGACGCAGGCGTTGCCTGGCTAAGCGCGGTCAGAAGCGAAACGGTCAACACCGCGCACAATGCGATTGCTAGGATGTCACTCCTCATTACAAGCAGCCCAATAATGTATTACGCGTTCTTCCGCGCCAAAGTTATTTAAACGTTGGACCCTCCCAACCTGCCCGTCTGTCCGTTGAATTTGTCGGCCTCCTTCCTGACTTCCATTAACTTCGCTATCCTGCCTGCGCTCCTCCTCCTGCCCTCGCCGAACCTCTGCTTCTCGCCAGCGGTCCTGAGAGAAAGCCCTGGCACCTGCAAGGGCCTGCCATTATCATCGACGGCAACGTACGTAAGGAACGCCTTGGTAGCGAACCTCCTGATGCCTGTCAGGCTCTCCTCCGTCGTTACGTCCACCTCTATCTCCATGGTGCTCTTGGTAACGTAGTTCACTCTCGCGTCTAGGCGCACTATGTCGCCCAGCCTGATTGGTGCAAGGAAGAAGAGGCTGTCTATGCTGCCGGTCACGACCTTCTTTCTCGCGTGCTTGGTAGCCACTATGCTCGCTATGTTGTCTATCCACTCCATGAGCCGGCCGCCGTAGAGCGCGCTGAAGGTGTTCGTGTCCGCCGGCAGGACGTGCCTCTCTAGCACTGTGCGTGACCTCTGCGGCGACACCGATCCCATTGCAGCACCATACCACTACGACGCCAACCTAATAAAATGTTTGCACGCATGGGCGCAATCTCCATCTGCGGCGTTATAAACGTGGGTGGGAAAACCCACGATTTAAATTCGTTGGGATGAGAGCGAACCGCAGAACAAAGGCGTATAAATTTTAATGGTTGTAAAGAACATGGTCATCTTGAAAAAGACATGCAGACATACAGCGTATCCTTCGCAGTCACAGAAGTCGGCACTCGGCCGTCAGGTGCGCCCATCCAAACAACTCTGCAGTCATGACCTTGCAAGGCAGATTACAGATGCCTCTTGGGGGCAATTCCATACGATACTTCTGCTACAATGCCGGAAGTGCTGGTCGCATGGTTGTCGGCATGAACCCAAGCAACACGACAGGGACATGCGGAAGACGCGGGGGATACGTAAGATATCGGATTGGACGAAAGGACGCATCTCTGCCAAAGACGCGGGCTGGATTGATAAGGGCTTGAATGCCTGGATAAATGCCTTGACTACGGCAGTACATGCGGGAATGGCGCCTCTGGAGACGTTGTAAGGCCTCGATTATATGGGCAGGTGTAGTTGGATCATGAACTGTGCTTGGTGGTTCAAGATGAACAATCAAAAAGCCGCCATTGGAAGCCCACGGCTTCTGTCGTTGGAGGATGTCACTAAATCCTTCAGATGATAAGCGCTAGGCAGGTGCGTTCATGTCGGTCACGGTCAGGGCCCCGGCGGTGGTTAAGCTGCTGGGCGAGCACGCGGTGCTGTATGGCAGCCCTTCGCTAGCCGCGACCCTAAGCATGCATGCATCGGCGTCAGCCGACAGGGTAGGCGGCGCCAAGCTCGCCATCGTTCTGCGCAGCTTCGGCGGCTTCAGGCAGGATTTCGATCGCGCTTCTCTCGAGGGCCTTGCCGATTCCTACTCGCGCAGGAAGGGCATCGGGGACTACCTCGAGCGCTCAAGGAGCGTCGACCCGAGGGTGCTGCCCTATGCCACCATCGCCGCAAGGCTAGCTGCCGAGCGCGGCATCGATACAAGCGGCCTTAGCGTTTCCATAAGCTCGGCCATACCGGTGCAGAAGGGCTACGCCAGCAGCGCTGCCTGCTCCGTGGCGTTCGCCATGGCCCTTCTGCGCGAGGCTGGACTGTCCCTGCCTGACAAGGAGGCCATAGACATAGCCAGAGACGGCGAGAGGGTCGTGCATATGAGCGAGAACGCCGGCGGCATAGACGTCAGCACCTCGTACTATGGCGGTTACGTGAGCTACTCAGCCGGTAATGGAGCATCAAGAGAAGCCATAAAGAAGAGCATAGACATGCTCCTTGTCGACACAGGGCCGAAGGCGAGCACAGCTGAGATGGTCGGCCGCGTCGCCGCGCTCCTCGACTCGCGGCGCGATTACGCCGAGCGCCTGCTCGGCACTATCGGGGATTGCGCCGCGTCCGGCATATCTGCCCTAAAGGCCGGTGACATGGAATCTCTCGGCTCCTGCATGTTCCGGACCCATGAAGCCCTCGCAGGCCTCGGCGTGTCGAGCGAAGGACTCGACAGATTCGTCGGCCTTGCCAGGCGCGGCGGGCTCTACGGCGCCAAGCTCAGCGGCGGAGGCGGCGGGGGCCTCGCTATAGCCATCGGCCCTGGCAGGGACAGCATGCTGGCCGTGGCGCGTGCGGCCGGCATGGAAGCCGCAATAAGCAGCGTATCAGGTACGGGTGCCAAAGATTTTTATGCTGGGAAAACAGAGTAGCGCTCGCAGTGTGGTCGCATGCAACTCGCAGGCACGTTCAGGTGCTCGCCGAACATAGCCCTAATAAAGTACTGGGGCAGGCGCGACGATGCGCTGAACCTACCGAACAATTCTTCGGTTAGCATGACCCTTGATAGCGGTCTCAGCACGCGCACAAGCGTGCTCTTCTCTGATTCTTTGGGTTCAGATGTCGTGTACGTCGACGGCAACAGGTACACGCAGGAATCCGCGCAGAACGAGAAGCTCGGCAACATCTTCGAGACCATAAGGTACATGAGGGGCCTGGCCGCTGTCAGGTCCGGCGCGATCGTGGTGTCAGAGAACTCCTTCCCTTCCGGTGCGGGCCTTGCCTCAAGCGCGTCAGGCGGCGCTGCGCTGGTGTGCGCCGTGGATGCTGCACTGGGACTCGGCCTGTCGAAGACCGAGCTCTCGCTCATAGCGAGGAGGATAAGCGGCAGCGCCTGCCGTAGCCTCTTTGGCGGCATAGCGCTCTGGAAGCGCGGCAGCAAGGCCGACGGCTCCGACTCTTTTGCCGAGCAGCTCTTTGACGAGAAGTACTGGTCCGAACTTGTTGACGTAATAGCCATGTCTAGCGAGGCGAGCAAGAAGGTGTCGTCCAGCGAGGGGCACAGCCGCACCGTCAGGACCAGCGGCCTTTACAAGCTGCGGCCCGCACTTGCCGAGGCGAGCGTTGGCAAGGTGATTGGCGCGATAAGGAATCGGGACTTCAACGCGCTTGCCGAGCTGATAATGCGGGACAGCAACAACATGCACGCCACGATGTTAGATTCCTGGCCACCGATAATATACATGAGCGATGTCTCTACTGCGATCATCTCCTCTGTGCACGCGATGAACAAGGACCATGGCGAAAACATAGCTGCGTACACTTTCGATGCTGGGCCCAACGCCCACGTCATAACCCTGTCGAAGCACGAAGCCGAGGTGAGAGACATGCTTCTCGGTACGAAGGGCGTGATTAGGGTGGTCTCGTCCAAGGCTGGCACGGGCCCTGAGCGGCTGGGTGAATCCTTGATAAGCGAGGAGATACTGAGGCACGAGGCCGGTAATTAAGCCGATATCATGGTGCCGGATGTGCGGTCCATTATCCTGTTGAGCATGAAGAGGTTGCCTATGTACGCGGCCCTGCCGCCGTTACGTATGAAACGTATGCAGGCTTCAACCTTGGGCTTTATCGAGCCTTTCTCCAGGCTGTCTACCATCCTCTCGAGGTCCGCTACTCTGGCCTCCTTTATCCCGCTCCTCTTGTCGCTGTAATCCGCGTAGAGGTGGCTGGCATCTGTCAATATGACCATGGTATCGGCGCCTATTCCGTTGGCCAGCAGTTGGGTCGTCAGGTCCTTGTCAATCACGGCGTCTGCCCCCACCATTCGGCCATCCACATTCGCGACCGGGATGCCGCCGCCACCGGCGCATATCACGACGCAGCCATCGTCCAGAAGCTTCTTCACCAGGCTTAGTTCCAGTATCTCTATGGGCCTCGGTGAAGCTACCGCGCGCCTGAATGCTCCGCCGGTCTTCACGTAGTCGAAGCGACCGGACCTAAGCGCTCTTGCCAGTTGACCCCTATCGTAGAACGGCCCTATCGGTTTCGATGGCTTCATGAACGCTGGGTCATCCACGTCGACCACTACATGTGTCAGCACCGTCGCAATCTTGATGTCTATCCTGCGTGCGCGTGCCTCGCTCATTATCGCAGATTCGAGCATGCTGCCTATGAACGCCTGGGTCTCTGCCGTTAGTATGTGCAGCGGCAGCTGTGCCACGCTTTCACGCGCCCTCTCGTTGCGCAGGAGCTCCTCGCCGACCTGCGGTCCGTTGCCGTGCGTTATGGCAATCCCGCAGTCGTATTTGTCTATGTACCTGACTATGCTCTTCGCTGCCAGGCGCGTGTTCCTGTTCTGCGTAGCGAAGGTCGGCCTCTGGCCACGCCTGAGTAGCGCGTTGCCACCAAGCGCAATAACCGTCAAGTGCATTCACTCAGCACCTGATATTGGCGCGGCAACAATTTTATAGACGTGGGCGGGAAAATCCACCCCATTCGCGATGGGATGAGAGCGAACCTCAGGATAACAACACGCATAAATTTCAATGATACGGGGAACGTGTTCACCTCGAAAAAGACACACAGATATAAGGATCTTCTCGGTCGCAGGAGTCGGCACTCGGCCGTCAGATGCGCCCATCCAAACGACCCTACGATTCCATTCTCAAGCGATCGCGGATACGCTTCAAGCAAGAATGCCTCGATAAATATCCGCTGTGGCAGGGCTTCCTGGAAGTAGCGCCCACGGAGACGCCGTAAGATCTCGACTACGGTTGGCAGCCGTCATCGAATCGGGGACTATGCTTGGTGGCTCAAGACGGCCGATCGAAAGGCGCGTTTGGAAGCCCGCGACCTATGTCATTGGAGGATGCCATGTTTTTAAATTTCCAATGCGTGGACGGCCGCGTGTAGAGCGCTGGGCGCAAACTCCACGGAACCTATTTAAATGTTTTCAGACATAATACGCGTTTGTTAGGTGCTTTTATGGCGGACGGAATTCGCTAGAGACAGCATTTAGAGAGCACCCGCTTGATGAAAAATGCACGCCTAGAGTGCATAATCCACCGCCATAGTGAGATCGTGCGTTTGCGCGATTGATTTGAGGAGAAGAGACTTGCAAACTGATCAAACCACCTAGGGGATGGCTTGGCTATAGCCGCGATGAAGGTCGTGGCAAGCTGCGATAAGCCCGGGGTAGCCGCAAGTCGGGCTTTGAACCCGGGATGACCGAATTGTGCTAGCAATGGCACGCGAACGCGGGGAATTGAAATATCTTAGTACCCGCAGGAGAAGAAAGAGCATATCGATGCGGCGAGTAATGCGAATGAAAGCCGCACAGGGCGCACCGAATCCTGCCTTGCAAAAGGCGTGGAGATGTGGCGTGGCGTTTGACCCAGGACACGAGCCGAAGGCGTTGGAAAGCGCCGTCATAGAGAGTGACAGCCTCGTAGGCGAAGTGCGATGGGCATTGCCACATGCGAGTAACACCGCCCGAGTACGCGGTGCGAAGATGGGGGCATCAAACCCTAACCCTAAATATAGGCTATAGACCGATAGCGAACAAGTACCGCGAGGGAAAGCTGAAAAGAACCCACACGCGTGGGGCTGAAAAGATCTGAAACTAGGTGGTGAAATGAAGGCAGAGCGCGGAAGGAATGAAGCGCGCAGAAGCCAGGACTCGAGAGGGTCCGGCGATGCGCGATGATCAGTGTTCTGCCATTCTTCTTGAAGCAAGAGCCAGGGAGTGTATGGGCGTGGCGAGCCGAAAGGCGAAGCGAAAGCGATAGCGCGCAGGCAACGAGGCGCGAGGTACGAAAGTGCCTTAGTCACCACCATACGACCCGAAGCCGCTGTGATCTACGCGTGCCCAGGACGAAGCTAGGCTAACGCCTGGTGGAGGTCCGCCACCTGTCATGGCATGTCCTGTTGGGTGAGGTACGGGTAGCGGCGATATACCACTCGAACGCGGCAATAGCGGGTCCCCTCTGAAGTATCTTTAGGATAGCTCCAGGTGAGCTTGCACGCGCGGTAGAGCTACCGAATAGGGTGAAAGGAGTCGAAAGGCTCCACACTCTTATCGAACTCCGAATGCGCGTGCTGCGTAGACCCTGGGAGTCGGCGAGGCTGGGTAAGCTAGCCCCGCGAGACTACAAAGACAGTGACCATGGTTAAGGCCCCCAAATCCTAGTTGAGTGTAACGAAGGTGGGGAGCGCCTTAGACAGCTGGGAGGTAGGCTCAGAAGCAGCCATCCTTCAAAAAACGCGTAATAGCGTACCAGTTGAGGCGTCCCTTGCCGAAAATATACGGGGCTAAACTAGGTGCCGAGACCATGGAGGTCGCAAGACCTGGTAAGAGGGCGTGCGGCGCGGCTGGAAGTGTGTCCGAAAGGACGCATGGACCGCGTCGCAGGGAAAATCCTGGTGTTAGTAACAGCATATATGGGTGAGAATCCCATACACCTTAAGCACACGGGTTTCTTCGCAACGCTCGTCAGCGGAGATTTAGGCGGTCCTAAGCCGCAGGCCAATCACCTTGCGGCAAAAGGGAAGCTGGTCAATATTCCAGCCCCTGACATGTAGGCGCGGCGACGCAAGGCGGATTTCTGACGCATGGGGATAGCCCCGAAAGACGGTGCAAAGGGCTGCGGAGTCTCGTTATGAGGGGAGGCAGCTAAATGAACCAATGGGGTGAATTCCTGTGCCAGTGAAAAGGGAATCCGCAACGATCATGTCAGTCCGTACCTAGAACTAGTACAAGTGTTGCTGGCTGAAAAGGCCGAGGTGTGACGGGATAACCGTGGTTAGGGAAATCGGCAAATTAGTGGCGTAAGTTTTCGACAAGCCATGTCTGCGCCTGGTAAGCGCAGATGTCACTAGCAAGGGGACAACGACTGTTTATCAAAAACACAACTCACCGCAAAGCCGGAAGGCTTAGTACAGTGGGTGACGCCTGCTCACCGCCAGTACGTGAACGCCCTTTTCAAGGGGAATAAGCGCTGGCAAAGAGCGGGAGTAACTCTGACTCTCTTGAGGTAGCGTAATACCTCGTCACTTAATAGGTGACTTGCATGAAGGGCGTAACGATTGTCCCACTGTCCCAACCACGGACCTGGTGAACTCACTGCGCGGTGAATATGCCGCGATCTCTCAGTGGGAAATGAAGTCTCCATGAAGCTTGACTATAGCCTGTAGTTGTTGCACGATGGGCCATGCATAGCGTAAGCGGGAGCGTCGAAGCGGGGGCTGCGGCCCCCGTGGAGCGACAATGTAACACCGCTCTTGGTCTGTCGTGCGGCTAACGCGAAAGCGGACAGCTGCAGGTGGATAGTTAGACTGGACGGTTGCTTTCGATAAGGAAACGAAAGTGGCCAATGCTCTGCTTAGGCGGGTTGGGAACCCGCCGTTAAGCGAAAAGGCAAATGCAGGGCTGACTGTATGCCGAAAAGCGTGGCATGCAGACCGGAAACGGGGGCTTAAGGAACGTCGGTAGCTCTTTTGATGGGGCTCCGAGCTGTCAAACAAGTTACTCTGGAGGTAACCGATTCGTCGCGGGTGAGCGCCCACAGCGACCCCGCGGATTGATACATCGATATGGGCTTTGGTTATCCTGGTGGTGCACAAGCTGCCAAGGGTTGGACTGCTCGTCCATTAAAAACCAACACGAGCTGAGTTCAGTACGTCGCGAGACAGTACGGTAATATCTACTGGGAGTGTCAGTGCCGGAGGATAAGACCCCCTTAATACGAGAGGAACGGGGGATCGGCGCCTCTAGTGGACCGGTTGTGAACGCATTGCCGGGTAGCCACGCGCCAAACGGATAAGTCCTGAAAGCATCTAAGGACGAAGCTGTACCCGAAACGAGGCACTAGGGCGGTCGCAATAGACGACTTTGATAGGACGGGTGCGTAAACAGGAAGCTCACGCGACCTGCGAACATACCGTTACTAAAGCCTAACTTTTGCAAGTCTCTTCTCCACTTTTTGTTTGGAAACGAGGACCAGCGCGAGCTCTGGATTCTGGAGAAGAGTCTAAGATTTTCGTGCAGATTTTGCCATTCGACAACAACCGTAACGAAACAGCGTAGAACACGAAACCATTGCCTGAAGCCGTAATTATCTAGCTGCTACAGCTCTGGCGAAAAAGGCTAAATAAGTTATGACGCTTAACTGCTTGCTGTGAAAACATTCGGCACCTTCGAAAACTTTTTCAATACGGCTACAGGAAAGAATCCATTCCCGTATCAAGTGCGTCTGGCAGAATCGCCGCCCGACTTGCCACTGGTCATAGACGCGCCAACCGGCTCTGGAAAGACCGCTGCAGTTATTCTTGCCTGGCTTTGGAGGCGCAAATTCGCGGATAAAAAGATACGGGATTCTACGCCAAGGAGGCTCGTCTACTGCCTTCCCATGCGCGTTCTTGTTGAACAAACTATAACCAATGCGAATGGTTGGCTCAAAAACTGCGAACTGCTTGCCGAAAAGCCAGGTGACAAAGATAAAATCGCTGTTACTGTTTTAATGGGTGGGGAAGAGGCTGACGAATGGGATAGATACACGAGCAATGACGGTATAGTGGTGGGCACACAGGATATGTTGTTATCGCGAGCGCTAAACCGCGGTTATGGCATGTCCAGATATCGCTGGCCCATGCATTACGCCCTACTGAATAACGATTGCTTGTGGGTAATGGATGAAGTGCAACTGATGGGCGTGGGCGTTGAGACTTCGGCCCAATTGCAGGCTTTCAGGGAGAAATTGGGTTGTATCGGGGCTACCAGAAGCATTTGGATGAGCGCTACACTCGACACTAGTCGCCTAAACACGGTCGATTACAAAGAAAAACTTGAAGGGCTTGAAGGGAGCAAGGCCCTACGCTTGGATGCGACCGACGAGGCTCGCCCAGAACTGAAGAAGCGTCTAGACGCAAAAAAACGGATAAACAAATTAAAATTTGACGAGGACTTAGACGAAGATGGTTACTGCGCAGAAGTTGCCAAAAAGCTCGTTAGCGTGCATAAAGCAGGAACCCTTAGTTTGACGATAGTAAACACCGTCGAGCGAGCACGGAAAATATATCTGGAGTTAGAGAATGCGATAAGCGTTTCAAACAGGAATATACCGCATACGCTTATACATTCGCAATTCCGCCCCGGAGACCGAGAGAAAAACATAGAGCTTCTAACTGCCAAAGGTGACAGGATCATAGTAGCAACACAGGTCGTAGAAGCCGGTGTTGACGCTTCGGCTGCCACGTTAATAACCGAGATAGCGCCATGGCCCTCTCTTGTCCAGCGCTTTGGCAGGTGTAATAGGTACGGCGAATATGGCGATAACAAAGCAGAGATTTTATGGGTTGATATCCCAAAACCCCAAAAAAATGGCCGTGGCGGCGATAAGAGGAATATATATGCGCCCTATGACCGGGATGAAATCGATGTAGCAAAAAACCTGCTTCAAGGCCTGGAAGATGCCGGTATAAAGAATCTGAAGAAGATTGCTTACGCACCGCAAAACATGAGTTATCCGGTTATACGTAAGAAAGACGTAATTGAGCTTTTCGATACAACATCAGACCTTATCGGTAACGATTTGGACGCATCGCGTTACATACGCGATACGGACGATGTGGACTTACAAGTATACTGGAGAAGTATGCCTGGAGGGAAACCCACAAAAGCAAAAGATGATTATGAACCTACACGGGATGAACTTTGCAGCGTACCTGTTTGGGATATCAAACGCATATTAAGTAAGCGCGCTAAATCTATAACCTTTTGGCGCTGGAATCCCTTGAAAAAAGAATTCGATAAACTCTACAAAAAAGACGATGCAAAAACTATACTGCCTGGCCAAATTCTATTAATGGCATGTGAGACTGGATGTTACAATCAAAAGACGGGCTGGGATCCGGAGAGTGGGGACGAGGTAATCGAGCTGGCTTCGGGAGAGAAAAAACGATGCCAAACTTGCGGTTTGGTGCTCGGATTGAGCGCCCTCAACGAAGAGGACAGTTATGAAAGTGACGCATTGACTAGTTATGTCGGCGCTAATGTGACCTTGGAAAAACACCTGAAGGACACAGAAGCAAAGGCGTCAGTAGTAGCCAAAGAGGTCGGTCTGGAAGACGATATGATACGCGTGCTTGAGACTGCTGCGAGATGGCACGACGTAGGAAAGGCGCACAAGGCATTCCAAGACATGCTGAAGGGAATCAATCCTGAACTCGGAGAAGGCGCTAACACGAAGCAGTTATGGGCTAAATCTAAAACCGAGATTTGTGTTGAATGTAAACAACGTAAGATGAAACAAGTAAAGTATGGAGATAGAACGCACTTCAGGCACGAACTTGCTTCAGCACTTGCTTACCTACAAAACGCAAAGGATGAGCAAGAAAACTATAACCTCATTGCCTATCTTATTGCAGCACATCATGGGAAGGTACGCATGTCACTGCGCTCATTGCCCGAAGAGAAAAAGCCACCCAATGGCGGGTTATACGCAAGGGGTGTTTGGGATGGAGACCAGCTGCCGCCAGTCGACTCGTTGCTTCCAAGGGGAACCACACTTAGCTTGTCACCCATAAATTTAGGAGCCGGCAGTTGGCTGGAACGTACACTAAGCTTGCGTGACAACCCTACGATCGGTCCTTTCAGGCTGGCCTATTATGAAATGCTTCTCAGAATCGCAGATTGGATGGCGTCGGTAGAAGAAAGCAGGCAATAGGTGTTAAATATATGAAATCGAAAAATGCGGATAAAATTGTTTTATACGGCTGTTCTACGGAACCGCTGTCAGACTATCTGAAGGCATTAGGTGTACTTAGATTGGTGGCAGAGCAGAAGGACAACACTGCAAAGGGTTACTGGAATGGTGGTATCTTCGTACTTCAATCGACGCTGAACAGCGATCAATTAATCGATTTTTTCTTAAAAGAGTACATACCTTCACCCATAATATCTCCGTGGAACGCTGGTAGCGGTTTCTATTTCATGGAGGGAAAGCTCGAAGAAAAGGATGAATCTGGGCGCCGCAAAAAAACGGGCAAGAGGGATCAATCGACAAAAGCAACCGATGCAGTGGAGAAAATATTGAACTCCAAAGATAAACGACTAGAAATGTATCGCGAATGCTTAAAGCATGCAAAGGAGATTGTTAGCAGACTTCAGCTTGATAAAGCTCCAGAAGGCACCAAGAAATTTGAGTTAATAAGCCAGTTAAGGAGTGAACTTCCAGATGCCGCGTTGCGATGGCTTGATGCTGCAGTTGTGTTGACTTCTTCAGAAATAGGATACCCACAGTTTCTCGGTACGGGTGGCAATGATGGGAATGCAGATTTTTCGAGTAACTTCATGATAAAAATACTCCAAGTGATGGATGACGAGAATACAGGGATTGAAAAATACACTTCGAAAGACTGGCTGGCTGCGTCACTCTTCAATAAAGTCGTGGCGCAGCTACGTAGAGATGAGCTTTTTGGTCAATTCTCTCCCGTATCTACTGGCGGGCCAAATGCAGAAAACGATTTTAAGTCCAAATCGTTAGTGAACCCATGGGACTACTTGCTCGCGTTTGAAGGAGCGCTACTTTTTTCTGCCTCTGCTACGCGGCGCCTGGCAGCTGCCATGAATGACGCGTCAGCTTCTAAACCAAAACCGTTCTCGTATCCTTTCTCCGTAGAGGCGATAGGAAGCGGTTATGGAACTGCCGCACCAATTAAAAATAGTAGTAGAAACAAGATGTACGGCGAGGAAATCCGTTCCGAGCTTTGGACACCAATATGGTCCAATCCAGCTACGCCCGCCGAAATCGAAGCGCTATTCTCTGAAGGGAGGGCAACTTTTGGAGACCGTAATGCAAAAACAGCAATCGAATTCGCACAGTCCGTTTCTTCTCTCGGTGTAGATAGAGGACTAAACGAATTTATTAGATACTCATTCATAAAAAGGAATGGCAAAAACTTTTTCGCAGTTAAACTTGACACCTTCGATGTCAATGTAGGGAACAATGCATCGCTCCTTCGTGAACCAATAAAGTGGATCCGAAGAAATACTAGTAATAAAGATGATTTAGCGAAGAACAACGCCATTAAAAAAGTGAATGACAATCTGCTTCAATTATGTCACGAAGACTTTAAAGTGCCTGCTACAATTCAAGAAACAATAATTTTGCTAGGAAAGTTTATCAGGGAGGCTTCCAGGCATAGCAGGTGGCAAATTGTGCCAAAACAGATACTCGATGAGATGTGGGTTGAAAAGGCTAACGATAACACGCCAGAATTCCGCTTGGCCGTGTCCCTTGCCTTTTTATTGCGCAGAGAAGTGAGGGTTTACTTTGAAAATAAGACAGGACGGCTAGCAGATTTAAATAATGTTGAACGCTGTTTTAAGTTTGTCGGTACCCCAATCCGGTTATTTGATGTGTTGCTGGAAAGCTGGATTAGATTTAAAGGGGAGGAGATTAAGCGGAATATATATTACGACGATTCCAGTATAGCAACCATAAGTGATGTGGAACTATTTTTATCTGGTAGGCTAGATGAGCAGAGAATTGTAGACTTAGTGTTTGGGTTCATGATGGTTAAAAAATGGTCACCATTCCGGAGTCTACGCGATAGCCAGATGATCTTAACACCAAAAAGACCCGAAAAAGAGCTCGAAGAGCGAGCCTTTCCTGGAGCGGGCTATGCGCTGGCAAAGCTCTGTTATACAGATGTTGATTTTGGTTGTGGCAGGATAAACATTTCTCCAGCGATAAGCAGATGTTTAGCTTCAGGCAATGTTAATAAAGCTACTCGTCTTTCATTATCAAAATTGCGTGCAAGTGGATTACGTATCCCAGATTATGGGAAGTTGGAAATACCCAGTGCCAACTATGCAAGGATTTCTGCATCATTGCTGTTTCCTCTAC
Source organism: Microcaldota archaeon (assembly GCA_021827995.1). Lineage (GTDB taxonomy): Archaea > Micrarchaeota > Micrarchaeia > Micrarchaeales > Micrarchaeaceae > JAKATK01. The sequence goes on from JAKATK010000001.1 coordinate 126,803, forward strand.
CCAAAGCCGACGTTATGTGGCTTGCGCGTAGGGTAGCAATGAAAGATTATGGTAAGTGATTGGATGACTATAGAAAATGTGTTGACGGAACTAGGTAAGCACCCGCGGCTGCTAGCCGAAGCAGAACTTGAGCCAATTCAAGGGACTAGATTTCAACCCACCGGATTTCCAGATATAGGGGCAGCCGAGTACGATGCGCCGGACGGTACGAAAATGCTACTTGTAGAGTCGACCCAAAGCATGGCAAATAGAATGGAGATGGTTTGTTGGGATAATACTACTAACGGCTTTGTTGAGCCACTGCGTGGATTACCTTTTATCGCAGTAGTGGATGAGAAAGGGAGGCCGTTAACGAACAGCATTCTTGAAGCGCACCGCATAAATAGCGCCTATATAATTGGAGCCAAAAATAGCGAAATCGATAAAAAATTAAAAGAACAATTTGGCGGTGCTACTTTTAGAGAGAAAGAGCGGCGTGAGCTAGCAAGATTTCTATTTGAATATGATACGTGCTCACTCCTGCATGGTGTGTTCCTGCCAAAACACGGCGGTGGGCGTTGCAGAATTACCAGGACCTTAAGTGCTTTTGTTGAAGCTAGTAATGTGAACCAAGCTGTCAGCGGAGGAGTAAAACTTGATTCGATAGATACGGGCAAGGATTCTAATGACGAAGAGAAAAGAGCATCGGAGGAAGGACGTGGGTACATCGTGTATCCAAAAATAGAATACACCGGTGAGTTGAAGGCTTACTTCAATGTTGATTTGGCCGAGATCCGAGGTTTTGGATTAGGCGAGAAAGCAGAAAAATTGCTTGAGGCTCTGGCGTTATTCAAAATACAAAAACTACTCGCAGAAGGTCTACGTCTTCGTTCTGCATGTGACCTGCGGCTGGTTTCGTTAAATGTGAAAGCGCCAGCAGGGTTCGTTATGCCATCAAAAGAGGAGCTTTCAGAAGCGCTGCCCATACTTATCGATAGTTGCAAAAAGGAAGGGCTATTCAAAGGTTCACCTTCCGTAACTGAGACATATACCGGTAGCAAAAAAAAGGGTAAGAAGGAAGAAAATGAATCTGATATGGCGCAAGAAAGTGAAGATGGCGCAGGCGATGAGGAGGATGGGTAATGATTGCATTAGAATTCAAGTTTATTGCAGGCACATACCACGCAACCCCATGGCACGAGAACGTTCAGGAAGGGGGGGTGGAGTGGCCACCATCTCCGTGGCGCGTACTCCGCGCCATCATAGCTTCATGGTATACGATCGGGCAAATTGGGAGCGAACAAACAGCAATAGACAGTAGTGCACAAAGGTTAAGTGTTATACTCGACAAGCTTTGTGAGCCCCCCAGGTATTTATTGCCTCAAGCAACGCTAGGACATTCGCGCCATTATATGCCAACGAATGGGAAGCCATCATTAGTCATTGACGCATTTGTAACCGTTCCGAAGGATAAGCCCCTGATAATATATTGGGATAACGTTGAACTGACAGACAGCGAAAAAGCCATGCTTGGCGCACTCGTTTCAAATATACATTATTTGGGTCGTGCAGAATCGTGGGTTGAAGCTAGCTTAGCTGATAACACCGCTGCAAGCAGAATCCGAGAAGATAAAACGTATTTCGAATCGTTCATAGCAGCATCAGACACTAACGTAAACTCTACGCGCCCATTAGTAAAATTGCTTGGATGTATGAATGAGCAGGAGTATTCCAAATGGATGAAGGACAACGTAAATAACTTCCAAGGATTGGCGCTACCCCAGTCCTTCTTCGATGCGTTACAAGCACAGACTAGCAGATTGAAGAAAGAGGGGTGGAACAGACCACCAGGTAGCAAGGTATTAACATATTTACTTCCTGGAAAAGAAAAAGCCTTGAGGATTATACCCGTACGCTCTATTAAACCAATTAAAAACAATCCAACAATTGCACGATTTGTAATCGCAAGCGCAGTGCGACCCAATATCAAATACTCTTTATCCTTGGCCGAAAGGGTGCATACGTCATTAGTAAAACTGTCGAATAAAGAACCTGTATTCACCGGCTGTGATTCTTATGGCAATCCAATGCGGGATGGCCACAAGCAGGCCCACATTTTCTGTGAACCGATATCAGAGCGCCTGAGTCAGAGGAGAACAATCGGTTATATAACAATTTATGCAAAACATGGCTTTAATGAAAGAGCTAGGCATGCGCTCGAGAACCTTCGCAGGGTGTGGGGTTATGGCGGGCACGATATACGCCTCATGCTGCTTGGCATAGGGAACGAAGAAGATTTCCGTGATAGCGTTCCGTTGTTGTCATTTTCGGACAGTTGGATTTATGCCACACCATTTGTCCCAACGAGGCATCCAAAATTAACTCGTGCAGGAAAACCTAGGCTCGACTCTGAAAATGGTCTGCAGATAGGTTCACCGGAACACGACTTACGCCGTTTGTTAAAATGTTCTGGTTTTGTTCCTTCACAAGTAAAGTTAAGGAAACCCGACCCCAAATTCTCGGGATTCACAATTGAGCGAAAGACTGGCGGTGGTATAAGAGCCGGAAATACTGGTTACTATGCCGAATTAAAGTTTGATAAGCAAGTATGCGGCCCTATCGCTGTAGGATATGGAAGCCACTTTGGTTTAGGGCTGTTTGTACCTAGCAAGCAAGCGTAACTATATCCATGGAGTGCAAATTATGCTACCAAAATCGCAGGATAACACAAAGTTTGGCAACAAACTATTGCCAGCGCGGATGCTTAATGAATTCGTTTATTGCCCACGGCTGTTTTACCTCGAATTCGTTGACAGTGAGTTCGAAGAATCCGCTGATACCATAGATGGCAGCTTCAAGCATGAAAAAGTGGACAATGCTACCGGAGAGATGCCCTCTTCGAACGAGGTGCAAAATGAGTTATTCCATGCCAGATCCGTAACCGTTTCTGGTGAAAAGTGCGGCTTGATAGCGAATATTGATTTGGTAGAAGGCGAGGGAAAGAAAGCGACGCCCGTGGAATACAAGCGCGGAAACAAGCCAGATATTTCAAACGGTGCATGGCTGGCGGATTGCGTGCAAGTATGTGCACAGGGCGTCATTCTGCGTGAAAATGGCTATGAATGCAATTCAGGAATAATCTATTATGCAGGATCGAAAACGCGCGTTGACGTAAAATTTGATGATGCGTTAGTACAACGGACTTTAGATTTTGCCAAAAAAGCAAGGGATACTGCAGAGCAGAGCAAGATTCCGCCACCGTTAATTGATAGCCCTAAATGCCCAAGGTGCTCCCTTGTCGGGATATGTTTACCAGACGAGATAAACACCCTATTAGGGCATCCAGAAGAAAAGAATCGGCAAATAGTTCCGCGATTAGATAATGCTTTGCCAGTTTATGTTCAGGAGCATGGTGCCGTAGTAACTAAAAGAAACGAGGAGCTTGTCATCAAATGTGTAGATGGTAGTTTAACTAGAACGCGTTTGCTTTCGGTATCTCAGTTAAGCATTTTTGGCAATGTGCAGATAACTACGCCAGCCATTCATGAGCTTTGCGACAGAGGCATACCAATCTGCTATTTCTCTTACGGTGGCTGGTTTTATGCGATAACACATGGCATGAGCCATAAGAACGTAGAATTGCGTAGAAAGCAGTTTGAATTTGCAAGCAAGCCAGATGTGATTAGACTTGCGAAGAATTTTGTAAACGGGAAAATTCGCAATTGCAGGACTCTTCTTCGCAGAAATAGTGAGAGCGAGATAGACGTCGCGCTTCGCGAATTGGATAAAGCAGCCGAGCAATCCCTAAATGCAACAAGTTTAGATGAACTTCTTGGGATAGAGGGTAATGCAGCTAGGATATACTTCATGCATTTCAATGATATGCTTAAGAAGAGAAATTACGATTTCAACTTCTATTTCAGCGCTAGGAATCGTAGACCACCTCGCGATCCAGTAAATGCATTGCTTTCTTATGTATACGCGCTTATGGTAAAGGATTTCACAGTGGCCCTTCTAGCAGTCGGATTCAATCCTTATATGGGATTTTATCATGCTCCGCGTTATAGCAAACCTGCTCTTGCGCTAGATTTGATGGAAGAATTTCGTCCGCTTATTGCAGACTCGGTAGTCTTGACGATGATAAACAACGATGAGATAAGTGCAGAAGATTTTGTTCGGCGTGCGGGGGCGGTTTCTGTGATACCGCGCGCTAGGAAAAGAATACTCCGCACTTATGAACGTAGACTTGACACAGCGATAACGCACCCAATTTTTGGTTATACGATAAGTTACAGAAGGGTAATCGAGGTGCAAGCGCGCCTATTAGCGCGATATCTACGAGGGGAGATTACAGAGTATCCTGCTTTTTGCACGAGGTAACGCTATGAAAAACATGTATATTGTGTGCTATGATATAAAGGATGACGAACGTCTACGCCAAGTTTATAACAAGATGTGTGGATTCGGGGAGCATATGCAGTATTCAGTTTTTGTATGTTACTTGACGCCTAAAGAAAAGGTAATGCTAAACGAGATGTTGTTGCATTCCATAAATCAAAAGGAGGATAGAGTTATGATTGTGAATCTTGGATCATCAAATGCTATTGCGGAGAGGAGGGTGGAAAGGCTTGGGGCGCAAGAACCACTGAAAGAACCAAGTGTTACCATTGTATGAGACTAGTCTTGTACGTATAAAGTTTCCTAGTGAAGATTCCTGTTTGGAATCAGATGTAGTTCTTTCGGCGCGAGCACTTACGTGCTGCATGCTCTTGCTTGGCCGCTCGCAATGTAAATTTTACTCGATGCAACTGCGAAGATGCAGCATTTTATTATTTTTTATAGCCAAATGAAGTTTGTATACTGCCAGCACTCGAATCTTTCGAGGAGGTGGTATATATTGCCGTTTCCATGACTGAAAAGTCGTGGCTCCATTGAAGCATCACATCGTTCTGCTGCGGTACCCCTATGCCTGTGCAGTTTCCATGACTGAAAAGTCGTGGCTCCATTGAAGCGTGCCTTCTATTTGCATCTCTTCTTCCAATTCTTTCTGTTTCCATGACTGAAAAGTCGTGGCTCCATTGAAGCTTTAATGCAATTGCTAATGTAATGAATGTTATTGTGTCGTTTCCATGACTGAAAAGTCGTGGCTCCATTGAAGCCTCAAAAGTAAGTATCGCTGTTTAGGGGGTTATCTCGGTTTCCATGACTGAAAAGTCGTGGCTCCATTGAAGCCAATTCGTATCTGAATGGTATGACGTTATAAACGTTGTAGTTTCCATGACTGAAAAGTCGTGGCTCCATTGAAGCAAGAGGTAATAAAACGAAAACCGAAAACGAAGAGAGAGTTTCCATGACTGAAAAGTCGTGGCTCCATTGAAGCTGCACGATGGAACGCATATAACATACGACCCCCAGCAAGTTTCCATGACTGAAAAGTCGTGGCTCCATTGAAGCTCTATTTTTTCTATCTCGTCGTTTCCGAGTATAGACCTAGTTTCCATGACTGAAAAGTCGTGGCTCCATTGAAGCATCCTGTCATAAGTATTTCATATATATCTTCTTGTGGAGGTTTCCATGACTGAAAAGTCGTGGCTCCATTGAAGCATATCCGAAGCCATTTCATTCACCATTTGTTCGCATCAGTTTCCATGACTGAAAAGTCGTGGCTCCATTGAAGCGTGATATCATTCGGCGTCGCGCTTGGTCTGGAATTGGGAGAGGTTTCCATGACTGAAAAGTCGTGGCTCCATTGAAGCACACCCTTGAGGCCGTAGCCCGTCGCGTTGTATGCGAGTTTCCATGACTGAAAAGTCGTGGCTCCATTGAAGCAAGAGGAATAGATAAAATGAAAAACGACGACGAGGAGAGGTTTCCATGACTGAAAAGTCGTGGCTCCATTGAAGCGTGGTCTATATGGATTTTACCGAATTGCTATCCCTCATGTTTCCATGACTGAAAAGTCGTGGCTCCATTGAAGCGTTGAGGGTGCCACAAAACTTAACATAGGGTTGATATGGTTTCCATGACTGAAAAGTCGTGGCTCCATTGAAGCCAGACATCGTTTTCAGCACCACATCGCGGAACGCAATTGTTTCCATGACTGAAAAGTCGTGGCTCCATTGAAGCCCGTATGACCTGCTCGTGGCAGCGTTCCTGCTCACGGTTTCCATGACTGAAAAGTCGTGGCTCCATTGAAGCCCGGACTTCATCAAGCTGTACTACGAGAACGTAGTCGGCGTTTCCATGACTGAAAAGTCGTGGCTCCATTGAAGCTCAGACGGACTAAAGAAACTGAAGGGCATACGCCACAAGTTTCCATGACTGAAAAGTCGTGGCTCCATTGAAGCTGATCGCATTGTACAACACCTTTAGGCTAACCTCTTTTGGTTTCCATGACTGAAAAGTCGTGGCTCCATTGAAGCGAGGCATATCTATACACCTTTCTACACATCACAGCGAGTTTCCATGACTGAAAAGTCGTGGCTCCATTGAAGCGGTGCGTGCCCCCTCTGCGGCCTGCATCTGTCGTACAAGTTTCCATGACTGAAAAGTCGTGGCTCCATTGAAGCACTATGTTGTTCTTAATGCGCAGGAGCCAATCGATGTTGGTTTCCATGACTGAAAAGTCGTGGCTCCATTGAAGCGGCGCGTTCTCCTACAACCGTACCATATACGCCGTTCGTTTCCATGACTGAAAAGTCGTGGCTCCATTGAAGCCTGCTCAAGTACAGCGCCGCGCAGTTCAACTCGCACCTGGTTTCCATGACTGAAAAGTCGTGGCTCCATTGAAGCTTGTAGGTGCTGCCGGCTTCGTCGTGGAGCTCCACAGTTTCCATGACTAAAAAGTCGTGGCTCCATTGAAGCACGCCATCTATTGTAATAAGGTACATCGTATTGGCTGGTTTCCATGACTGAAAAGTCGTGGCTCCATTGAAGCAAAGAAGCCCTGCTGGGCTGCTGCTCGTGCTATCGCCTCGTTTCCATGACTGAAAAGTCGTGGCTCCATTGAAGCCAGCCCAGGGACTTCGCCGCCTGCAGCCTGTGGTTGGTTTCCATGACCGAAAAGTCGTGGCTCCATTGAAGCTGACGACACTAGGCCAGGCTGATGCGCTGCAGGCGCAGTTTCCATGACTGAAAAGTCGTGGCTCCATCGAAGCCCATATGTTGTGTGCCCATCCATCTAATGCATTGTCAGTTTCCATGACTGAAAAGTCGTGGCTCCATTGACGCCCTTGGAGGTGTGAACATGACGAAGAGACCGGACATGGTTTCCATGACCGAAAAGTCGTGGCTCCATTGAAGCGTTACCCCTGCCTTCTGCGCGTACGGCGCGACCGGCAGTTTCCATGACCGAAAAGTCGTGGCTCCATTGAAGCTGCGCTTTGCGTATCGCATTGACGAGACGCTTCTCGCGTTTCCATGACCGAAAAGTCGTGGCTCCATTGAAAGTTTATGGGTTAAAGACCTGATCTTTCATTCCTGGCTAGCCACCATTTGGTGTCGACGCCTGCACAAGGAATTAAAGTGTTCCTTGGCATACTAGATGGGATTCCCGTGCTACGCACTACGATGATAGGGGAGATAACCCAGGCCATGGCAGGCAGCGAGGTCACTATAGCTGGCTGGGTGCACGAGGTGCGCGAGCTCGGCAAGCTGACCTTCATGCTGGTCAGGGACCGCACCGGCATAGTGCAGGTTGTAGCGAAGTCCGGCGCGACCGAACCTGCGGTTAAGGCCGCCATGAGCATGCCGAAGGAGAGCGTTGTCAAGGTCACTGGCACGGTCAAGCTGAGCAAGGAGGCCAGGTCCGGCTACGAGATTGTACCAAAGGAAGTGGTCGACCTCAACCCCCTGTCTGCGATAATACCGTTCGAGGTGACCGGCAAGGTGCCTGCCGAGCTCGATGTCAGGCTGGACCACAGGTACATAGACCTGAGGCGCCTTGAAACCACCGCAGTGTTCAACATCGAGTCGACCATATTGAGGAGCTTCAGGGAGGTGCTGACTGGCCTGGGCTTCATGGAGATACGCACGCCATCCATAGTCAAAGAGGCCACTGAGGGCGGCACCGAGCTTTTCGGCGTGGACTACTTCGAGTCCAAGGCTTACCTGGCGCAGTCGCCGCAGCTCTACAAGCAGATGGCCGTCATAGGCGGCCTGGACCGCGTCTTCATAATAACTCCGGTGTTCAGGGCGGAGAAGTCCAACACGACGTACCACCTAACAGAATCGACGCAAATGGATATAGAGATCGGCTTCGCAAACGCCGACGACGCGATAGACGTCCTGAAGAAGGTCGTTACTGGTATACTCAAGGGCGTCAAGGAGCGCAATGCAGCTGACTTAGAGATACTCGGTGTCAAGGGCTTCGACGTGCCGGAGATAAAGGAGGTGACCTACAATGAGCTCATTGACAGGATCAGGGCCGACGGCACTGAAATAAAGTCCGGCGACGACATATCCAGGAAGGAGGAGGACATGGTGCGCCGCTTGTACGGCGACGCCGTTGTGGTAAGGAAGTTCCCGGCCAGCCTCAGGGCCTTCTATTCAATGCCGAGCCCGGACAACGCGGAGCTGACCGAGAGCTACGATTTCATATACAAGGGGCTCGAGATATGCAGCGGCGCGCAGAGGATACACAAGCCAGAGATGCTGGTCGAATCGCTCGAGAGGAAGGGGCTCGACCCGGAGGACTTCAAATCGTATGTCGACGCGTTCAGGTGCGGGGCTCCGCCGCACGCTGGGTGGAGCATCGGCCTGGAGAGGCTAGCCATGAGGATAGCCGGCGTCAGCAACATAAGGGAGTGCTCGCTGTTCCCTAGGGACAGGAAGCGCCTGACCCCATGAACGGCCTATCTCTTTGGCCTGCGGCTGCGACCGCCTTCAATGTCGCCTTGCAGTAGTCGCGCCGCAGCAGCGTACGGGTCCATACTCTCGGCCATTTGGCCAATGGCAGCGGCATGCCCGTCGATCAGCGCGTCCACCCGTCTCGAGGAGAGCTCCTTCGCTATGCGCGATACCTCTGACCTGAACGCCCTCTCCGCGAACTCCTTCGCATTGACCTTGGATTCATGGTCGCCTATGAGGCGCACTAGCTCGTCTATGCCGCGCCTAGAGGTGCAGCTCGTGAGCGCTATGTCCTTGTTCTGGCCGCCGCTTATCGTGGACAGGTAGGACCTGACCGCCCCGGCAGCCCTGTCAGAGCCCTCCAGTTCGGCCTTGTTTATCACGAAGATGTCCGCTATCTCCATAATGCCAGCCTTCATCGCCTGCACCTCGTCGCCCAGCCCAGGCGACAGCACCAGAAGCACCGTCGACGATATGTTGGCTATGTCGGTGTCCGCCTGGCCTGAGCCCACTGACTCGACCACGATCATGTCGAAGCCGGCGCTCGCGAGCGTTATGATCGCGTTTATTATCGATACCGATAGGCCGCCCTTCGCGCCGCGGGTCGCTATGCTGCGCATGAATACGTGCTTGGATGAGAGCGCCTCCTCCATGCGTATCCTGTTGCCCAGGAAGGAGCCGCCGCTGAACGGGCTCGACGCATCTACGGCAACTACGCCAACCTTGTGACCCTGCTCGACGAGCTTGGGCACTATCAGCGATATCAGCGTGCTCTTGCCGCAGCCTGGCGGACCGGTCAGGCCTATGACCCTCGGCATGCTGCCCGGCCTGTACAGGCCCTTTATTATTCTTGAGAATAGCTCTGGCTCGTCCTCAGCTATCGATATGCACCTCGCTATGCTGGCCCTGTCGCCCCTCCTGAGGCCCTCAGCTATGGCCCTGGCGGTGTCGGTCATGCAACCCTGCGCCTGCGCCTGACTTCGGCGGCGCGCTCGCGGACGTGAGTTATGATCGTCTCCAGCGGCGTGCCCGGGCCGTAGTTGCCGGTGACGCCCATGCGCTCGAGCCTGGGCCTGTCGCGCGGCGGTATTATGCCACCGCCTATCACAGCTACGTCGCCCGCGTGCCTAGCCCTGAGGAGCTCCATGACCTTCTTGAATATCGTCATGTGCGAGCCGTTGAGCAGGCTTATGGCTATCACGTCGACGTCCTCGTCGATCGCTATGTCTACGATCTGCTCCGGAGTGGGCAGCAGGCCGGGGTATATAACTTCCATGCCCGCGTCCCTGAACGCCCTGGCTAGCACATAGACGCCACGGTCGTGGCCGTCTATCGCCGGCTTCGCCAGCAGCACCCTTATGGGCCGCTCAGATGATCCTCGGCTCTTTCCACTCGCCATAAACATCCCTGCCAACCTTGACGATCTCACCTATGGTAGCGTAAGCCTTCACCGCATCTATTACGTGCGGCACCAGGTTCGCAGTCTCTGACCGCATGGCCTCGCGCAACCTGTCGAGGGCACGGCTCACCTCCGCTTCGTCGCGCGAGCGCTTCACATCGGCAAGGCGCCTCTTCTGCGCCAGTTCGGCCTTCCTGCTTATCTTGAGTATGTTTATCGGTGCCTCGTCCTCTTCCTGGTACTTGTTCACGCCGACCATGACCGCCTCGCCGGCCTCGATGCGCCTCTGCCTCTGGTATGACGCGTCGGCTATCTCGCGCTGCGGGTAGCCGTCCTCAACGGCCTTGAGTATCCCGCCCAGTTCGTCAAGTTTCTCGAAGTACCTGTATGCCTCGAGCTCTATCCTGTTTGTCAGGTATTCAAGGTAGTAAGAGCCGCCCATCGGGTCAGCGACGTCCTTGATTCCGGTCTCCTCAGCTATCACCTGCTGCGTTCGGAGCGCGACCTTGGCCGCGGCCTCGGTTGGCAGCGCAAGCGCCTCGTCATACGAGTTCGTGTGCAGGCTCTGCGCGCCCCCGAGCACTGCGTATAGGGCTTCGAGGGCGGTCCTGGCTATGTTGTTCAGGGGCTGCTGCCATGTGAGCGTGTAGCCCGACGTCTGCGCGTGGAAGCGTAGCTTCAGGGACCTCTCGTCCTTCGCGCCGTAGAGCTCCCTCATTACTGTAGCCCAGATCCTCCTGGCCGCCCTGAACTTCGCGATCTCCTCGAACATGTCCATCGACGAGTCGAAGAAGAACGATATGCGCGGCGCGAAGTCGTCGACCTTGAGGCCTGCCGCGATGCCCATGTCGACATAGTGGAAGCCGTCTGCCAGTGTGAACGCGAGCTCCTGCGCCGCCGTCGACCCTGCCTCGCGTATGTGGTAGCCAGACACGCTTATGAAGTTCCACTTCGGCATGTTGTTGACCGAGTAGAGCATCATGTCGCGTATCATGCGCAGGTGCGCCTTCGGCGGGTAGAACCACTCCTTCTGCGCTATGTACTCCTTTAGTATGTCAGCCTGCAGCGTGCCGGCCAGTCTAGACTGGTTTATGCCGCGCTTCTGTGCCACGGCTATGTACATCGCGAACAGTATTATCGCCGGAGCGTTTATCGTCATGGAGGTGCTGACCTTGTCTAGGGGTATGCCGTCGAATATGACCTCCATGTCCTTGAGCGTCGTGACGTTCACGCCGCACTTCCCTATCTCGCCCTCGGCCCTTTCGCTGTCGCAGTCCACGCCGTACAGCGTGGGCTCGTCGAATGCTATGCTGAGGCCGGTCTCACCATGCTTGAGCAGGTACTTCAGCCTCGAGTTCGTGTCCTCAGGTATGCCGAAGCCGGAGAACATCCGCATGGTCCAGGGCTTGCCCGCATACATGTTCGGGTATATGCCGCGCGTGAACGGATACATGCCAGGCATGTCAGCGCCGCCATCATGCGCGGAATCCGCGCTGGTATAAACGAGCCTGCCTGCAGAAGCAAGGCCCTTCTGCCACGGTATCAGGACGCGCTTCTCCCATGAGTCGTATGCCTCGTTCCTGGAATCAACGGCCTTCGAGAGCCTCGCGACCTTGCTGCGCCAATACTTGAGCCTGGAGCTTGCTGGCGCCTGGCGCTCGCCGCCTACCGCTGTGCTGCCGACCCTTGGCGCGGCCATCACTACACCTTCTCTACGGAACCCTTTATGTTATCCAGTATCAGGTCTATCTGCTCCTTGCTCTTCTTCTTCATGACTGCTTCTGGCACGCCGCTAACGAGGCCGGTGAGCGTGAAGACCGCATTCCAATGCATCGACGAAGAATCGCCGCTGCCGCCCAGCTCGAACGACAGCGAAACGCCGACCTTGCTGCCCACACCCGAACCCTCCAGCGAGTACGACGCCCTGCCCGAGCCGGCCTCGTCAATCCTGCCCTTCATGTTGAACGTGCCCCTCACGAAGCCTATGCCTACCCTGACGTTTACGGAGAAGTTCTTGTCGTCTATTTTCGTGAAGCCCTCGGTATCTGGTATGCATCCCGCGACACGGCTCGTGTCTGTGAGGAATTCGAAAAGCGCCTTTGATGGCGCCGCGATCTCCGCGGTGCCTTCGAACTTTATCTGCATGTCAATCGAACGCTCTGAAATCGTCGCCGAGAACGCCAGAAGCGATCTTGAGCTCCTGTATCTCGTCGCTGCCCTCATATATGCGCGTGACCCTGCTGTCGATGAAGAGCGGCCCTACCGGAGAGAGCAGGGAGTAGCCGAAGCCGCCGAAGATCTGGACGGCCCTGTCAGCAGACTCGAAGGCGAGCCTCGACGCTATCTTCTTCGCGAGCGATGCCCTCAGGTCCATCTCGCGCGCAAGCTCCTTGTCCGTCGGGTTCGCGTCGTATTGCTCCTTCCTTATAGCAGCATAGTAGAGCGGCCACCTGGCCATCTCCAGGTTCTGCCTTATCTCTGCTATGTGCTTCTGTATGAGCTGGTGCTTGCCTATGAGCTTGCCGTGCTGGAACCTCTCCCTAGCCCTCTGCGTGGCCGCGCTGAGGCTCTGCTCTATGATGCCCACGCAGCCCGCTGCGATGCCCATCCTGCCGTTGAGCAGGGACGAGTACGCGACGTGCAGGCCCTTGCCGAGCTCGCCGAGCAGGTTCTCCTTCGGCACCTCCATGTCCTTGAACTCTGGCATGGCTGTGTCAGAAGTGAAGAGCCCTATCTTCTCCTCCATGCGCATGGCGCTGAAGCCCGAGGTCTTCGTGTCGACCACGAAGGCGCTTATCTTCTTGTCGCTCTTCGATCTCGCGAAAACTATCATCGCATCTGCGACCGAGCCGTTTGAGATCAGGTACTTGGTCCCGTTTATAACATACGAGCTGCCATTGTCCTCGAAGTTGGTCTCTAGCGAGGCCGGATCGCTGCCGTGCTCCGGTTCCGTGAGCCCGAATGCGAGGACCTTGTCGCCGTTCGCAGCCGGCTTGAGGTACTTCTCGCGCAGGTGGTCGCTGCCCCAGCGCTGCAGCGCCAGGCTGCACAGGAATACCTGCACGTTGTAGAAACTGCCGAAGCCCATGCCAAGATGGCCTAGCCGCTGCTTGACGAGTGCTGCGACCAGTGGACTGGCACCTAGCCCGCCGTACTCCTTCTTTATCGGAACCTTGAACAGCCCGTGCTTCTTGGCTATGGCTGGCGCCTCAGGGTCATACTCCCTCTTTATGTAGTGCTCGAACTCCGGCACTGCCAGCTCTTCTGCCGCAGCGTCAGCCGCATCGAGTATGCGCAATTCGTCGTCGCTGAACTTGTGTATGTGCTTCAAATCTTCGATTGTGCTCTGAAACATAGCGTCCATAGGAGACCACTGTTGCCAGCCATCCGGTCTAGCAAATGCCGAACGCCTGGTTTCAATTAAGAATGGTTTTAACATTTTTAATGCTTCGCGTGGATTCCTGACTCATGTGGGCCGGCGCGCAGGAACTGGGGCAGGCAGCGACACCGGATATGACAGCAGACCGGCTTTTGTTTATGATACCCATTGATTTAAAAACTCTGGCAAGCAAAGCTAATCGGTGGATTAGATGGTTTTCATAGACGACCTGGCCTTCTCGCTTTTCACACTTAGCTTCGCAGGCCTGTTGCTCTTCTACACGATAGCGTCGCTGTACTTCGTCTACAAGAAACAGCACAGCGAGTTCAAGGAGTACTTGGGCAGCTCTGACGCGCCGCTTATGGTGGTCGGCCTCTTGATGGTCGTGAGCGGCCTGTGGGGGCAGTTCACGTGGCCGTTGCCAGGCAGCTACAATATACTGTTCTACGACCCATACCTGGCCTTCGGCATCCTGCTCGTCGCGTTCGCGCTATCGGTCAGGGAGGGCGTGCGGCTCGAGTACTCTGGCTTTCTCGGCCTCATGGTCGGGGCCATGACCATGGTGTATGGCGTGGTAGGCTATAACGCCGGTTTGACCCAGGAGCCTGTGGCGCTACTGCTCATGTACCTGCTCTACGGCCTCGCCGGCATATTCGCGTACCCTGTGTCGCTGATAGCCGACAGGCTGCCAGGCTTGATGCGCAGGAACCTGTGGCCGGGCTGGAACATTTGCCTGGTCGCCTTCGGCGTATTCCTGGTCATAGCTAGCCTACTGGCGGCTTTCGTGGGCGTGGCAGCGTTACCGGTGCATCTGGCTACGCCGCCGTGAATAAGCCCAAGCATAGGCCAGAGAAAGACGTATAAATATCGCATGCCAAACGCTTATTGGCATGGTGAGATTGCATGACAGTAATAGCGCTGATTGGATACAGGGATGGCGTGCTTCTTGTGGCCGACAGCAGGGAGACGCACAGCATTCTGGGCATCGTCGACACTGGCTACACCCACACGCAGAAGCTGACCAAGCTAACCGATGACATTATAACCGCGGAGGCCGGCGGCGACATCCTTATCAGCCGGGTCAAGTACGCGCTCAAGTCAGAAACAGCCGGCATAGCGCGCAACGGGCTAACGGACACGATGGCCAACAAGCTCACTGACGCGATAAAGAAGGAGATCGGTTACGATGACGAGGCCATGCCGATAATGATAAGGTCTATGGGCGGCGCGATACTGCTCGGCATGGTAAAGCTCAGGAACGGCACGGTGCAACCGTTCAGGATAGAGGTGATGCCCAGCACAGGCATAACCGTCAAGAAGCTGGACAGTGACGCATGCTCTTCTGCCGGCGTGATAGGCACAGATGAGGAGTTCGCGCATCTGATGAAGGTCTACAGTTACAATCCGGCCACTGCCTCAGAGCTAGACGCCGAGGCTCTCGGCTACAAGCTCATAAAGCGGATGGAGAAGACGAAGGAGATGGGCGTTAACGTCGGCGACCCTGTGGAATTCTGTGCCGTGCGCCACGATGGCAGCATGAGGGCGTTCATGGTTGATACGAAGGACGCCTTCAAGAAGGACGCATCAGGTAAGGACGACTGGGGGAACAAGGACGAGATGGCCAAGCTGAAGCTGGCTGTAGACCAGGAGCGCGAGAGGGAGATAAAGGCCGCTGCGGCAGAGCATAACCGCGTAGTGGATAGGTTGCTCGAGTTCCTGAGGCTGAAGCCCACCGGTGAGAAGAGCGGCAAGGGAACCGGGGAGAAGGAGCAGCGCGGTGGCGAAGGCGCGGAGAACAGGCGCCATAGTACCGAGGAGGAGTGACCGATGCCTGATTCGGCCAACATATTCTTCGGGGACCCATCGATGGGCCTGAGCGACAAGGCCTTCCACCTTGAGGGATATGCAGGACCAGAGTCCGCGATACGGTTGCTCAGGGAGTACGCAGAGGAGACGCACAGCTTCCGTGAGTTCATAGGCGCCCTATTCATGGTGTCTGGCGGCGACGACCCGGGCCTATACCTGGACAGGGTCGAGTCCGCCAAGCACGACTACATCGTGGACTACGACCAGAACCTGATAAGGATAGTATTATACAGGGTGGCTTCGCCGGCGAAGGTCGAGGAGCTTGTCAGGAGCAGCACTGATCTGTATGGCAGGCTGGGCGAGGTGCTGTACGACAAGGGCGCCAGGGTGGTGATGCTCGTCGTCCAGTTGCTGCCTGGCAAGGGGCCGCTGCGCCCTGCTGGCACAGCACCAGCAGGTGGCAGGCAAGTGTAATGAGCGCACGGCACGCGCCCGCTGGGCGCGCTGATAAAGTTAAGCAAAAAAAGTGGCACGCCTTTGGCATGCCACGTTCATATAACACCTTAGAGGACCGACAGTCAGTGGGTCAGGAGACCTCCTATTCCTCCTCTTCTTCCTCTTCCTCCTTCTCTGACGACTCCTCCTTTATCTCTTCCTTTTTCAGTTTAGCCATGTTCTCACCCAGTGTGCTGTTGTGAGCCCAGAGCCTATTTAAGCCTTGTCTGCAGTCGGCCCTCATGCACGGTCGCGCAATTACCGTAGCAAGATAAGGGACGGAGCACCTTATCTCACGGCACGGAACCTTGCGGTATGGTTGTTGTCGGTATGACGTGCGGGCGCACGGTCACGTTGAGCGGTATGGCGCTGTTCGCGGCGTTAGAGCTCACGGCGCGGCCCGGCCATGGCGGGTCCCCCTTCGCGCCCGGCATGACACCGTTCGGCGGGTAGGCGCGCGTCCTGACCCACTGGTACGTCACCGAATACGGGATCGTGTCGTTGGCGGTGTTGAAGACCAGGTCTATGTACGAGTTTGCATTGGCTAGCGAGGAGTCTGACGAGGAGAGCGTCTGGCCGTAGTTGACGTAGGCCCTCTCGTTGCCCGTGCCAGGCCATGCGAGTGACATTATGCCTGTGGTCACGTATGGCGTGCTGCCCACGAGCAGGGTGCCCACGCCCCCGCCGTTCTGTATCAGGGTTATCTGCGACTCGAACGGGCTGGTAAGCATCTCGCCCTGGCCGCCGAAGTAGTACGCGTTGGTGTAGCCCTCGACGGCCGGCTTGCCCGTTATCGGCGCCGATGCATCGTATGCGATGTTCCAGCCGACGGCGTCGCTGCCGGACGACGGCGCGTAGGTCTTCGTAATCAGAGTTTCCAGGACAGAGGGCGCGTACGTAGATTTGGTGTAGAAGTGCATCGCGCTCGCGCAGCCGTTGGCGCCGCTCTCGGCCGACTCAGTGAGGCTGTCGTTTACGGTGAGCGAGCCGCTGCCAATTGGGCAGACGTACTGGCTGTTGTTTATCGCGCCGACGATTGGCTTGTTCCACCTGGTATGATTGAACGAGGTGCCCGCGAAGTTGTCGTAGAAGTTGAAGACGCTGGCGCCATCGTCGTACTCGCCGTAAGTGGGGCTGAGCTGCGGGGCCTCGCCGGTCGTCTGGCTGTTGAGCAGGTCAGTGCCCATTGGGGCGAAGGCTATCTGTATCTTCATGCTGGAGTTGGCCTTTATGCCTGGCCCGAGCCTGAGCCAGTACACAGTGTCGGTCGACTTGTTCATCGGCCTCGAATTGGCGCTCTCAAGCCATGACGGTATCACGGTGCCGTTGAGGTACAGGAACTCCACGTTGTCCAGGTTGCCGTCCTCGTACGCGGAGAAGTTGTCGGAGTGCACGTCGAGCTTCTGCTGGAACGGCGCAGGCGTGGCGACCGACTGGCCGTTGGTTATCGTTATGTTGGCAGTCTTGGGCGGCGGTTTGACAGTAATCGTGATGTTCGCGCTACGCACCGAGTAGTTCACTGGGTAGGTGCCGTTATCCGTCACGCCGACCCAGTACTTGGTGGTCGTGTTCGGGTACTCGGTGATCTGGCTCGCCGTCTTGTTGTTGAGCGTGACGAAGTTTACGCCGTTGCAGGCAGGCGGGTTGCATGACGCCCATGTGTATGTGAAGTTGTTGGCGCCGCTGCCGCCCGATGCGTTGGCGAAGAGCTTCACGCCCTGGCCGTCCACTATGGTGTAGCTGCTGGCGTAGGGCAACACGGACAGCGGCGGGAAGAGCTGCACTATTGCCGTTGTCGAGTTCACTATGTCCTTCGGGTTGTTGGAGTCGGTGACCTGCAGCTCGAACTGGTACTCGCCCTGCCCGATTCCCTTGCCATGCCCTGTCGGGAACGTGGCGTTCGGCGACTGCGCGTGGCCGCTGGTTGTACCATTGCCGAGCAGCGCATCGGCTTCCGCAGCGGTGAAACTCGTATTGCCGGGCGCCTCGGCGTACCACTGATAGGTTAGCGGTAGCATGCCGCCGTAAATCGCGCTGCGTATCGTGGCGTTCTGGTCTTTATCGACGGCCTGCTTTACCGGTAATACTACCACAAAGGGTTGGGCGCGTATCACTGCAAAATTAGAGCCGCTGGTAGAAAGTGACGCCGGATAAGCTACGGTCGTTGATTTTGTATTAGGGTTCAAGTATATTGTGGCATTGTAATAGTGGAAACCACTTATTGATTTGTAGGAACCATTGGCCATTGCGTAGCTATTTGAAAAATTGGCCGTTCCGAAATACGTCATCGGGCAGCACGCATATTTGGGGTTTTCATCTATCCAATCTGCCGTTAACATGGATGAGTTATAACGAACAATGTGCGTAAACGGTGCGTCATGCTCAGACGCATTCAAATCTTCTATTGTTATGTTCCAAGTTTGAAACAAGGTAACATTGGCGTTTGAGGTACAGTTAGCGATGCAGCGAATTTCCGCATGCATCAAATCTCCGGGTTGCACAGTAAAATTCGCTATGACAGCTGCGTTGCCGTATATCTTTTGAGGCAGTAATTCCCACCAAGCATAGTAGGGCTGGCCTGCAGTGGCGTTTTGGGATGCGGTGCCGGTCTGTATTAGCGACTTATCAATAAAATTAGAAAATGTATAATTTCCCGTGCCGCCTATGCCAACCCACTGACCGGAATAGGTGTTGGTACCGCTCGGTGACCTAGCTGTCTGAACAATCCAAGAACCATTAACCTGCGTTACGACTTGCTTGGGCGTGGAATTATTGTATGTAATAACGTAGCCGGACCATAGAGGGTTACTTATTTCACCGGCGTAGATTAGTTGGGTATTGGACGGTATGAGATGTTCTTTGCGCAGCACACTGGCCGGTATCACTTCTGCTCCGGATAGTAGACCATAAATCGTACCATTGCATGCATTAGGATTATAACTATACAATTTTGAAACGTTTATACTGTTACTTAGGTTATACGCCGCTATATAACCCATACTTGCAGACCATTTAAGCGCATTTAATGCGCAGCAATCTATTCCTACACTTGCGTTTGATGCTATATCATTTGATACGCTGTCTATCAGAGACTCTATACTCGATTTGGATTGTACTCCTACAAGGTAACACGACTCGTAGCCAGTAGAGTTTTGGCTTATGTTTTGGTTTATAGTTGTCGTATCGGTGCTCGTTGTCTGCTTTGTGATTGGACTTGGATGAGCAGGGCCGGCCAGGCCCCATATAATCGAAACCAGAGCTACCGCTGCCACTGCAAGTACGATGACCAACATGGCCGATTGGTTTTTCACTATACTGCCTAGCACTTATTGCTTTTACCCTACTGTTGACCTGTACGTACATCGCAGCGAACGCCTAAATACGCTGCGGGGGGCTCGCCGATTGTGACTGTCTTTCGTCTATCCAATCCACAGAATTTTGTTCGATTGAATTGGTATATGTTTTATTGGTTGTTATGCCTTGCCCGTTTGGGACATCTATTGCTTTTGCACCAGATTTTACGTCTGTTATCGTCATGTTCCACTTAGTCTCGTTTGTACTAGGATTAAAACTTTGCATTTTTATGCTGGCGCAAATCTCATCCCCAGAACTTACAGTAAAAAGCCCCTGTGGTCCGTTGGGGAGTTTTTCGTACCATGCCGGGTTAGAAGACACAAAATAGTCGGAATCGGTACCTATTTGTATCAATTCAGGACTGGAGAGTTGCCATCCGCCAATACCTATCCATTGAGAAGATTTCCTAGGTTGTGGGCTACTCAAAGCAGTTTGAACGTACCAGCAACCAGATACTGCGGTTAAGTAGCCCAGATGCGTTGCTGTATACCCTGCCCAGTTCGGAGAGTGCGTACCGAAAGAAATAACCGGGTCTGTTAAAAGGCCGAGCAGCAATAAGATAATTATTGTTTTTAGCATTCAATAAAGCCTCGTTGGAAATGCGTTGCTTTTCAACCTGCAACGATGGTTGGAGCCTTTCCCGAATACGGTGCAGATCCTACAGTCAGGTAAGCAAATGGCCCGCCTATGCAGTATTCGCCACTCATGATAGTTTGCAGCAGATACGTGCCCGGCGTAGCATTTACTGCAGTAGATATGGTCACATTTACTATGGTAAAATTGCTTAATGACAGGACTTCATGCCCCGGTTGGAATGTTATGTTAATCCCAGTATGGGAATAGTTTGTATAGCTTGCCCTTATCGAGTGAGGCGCAGATTCAGGCGTACGATGGCAAAATGTTCCGTTGAAAGAACAGCCGTCATATGACATAATAGTTGTTTTGCCTACGGGGAGTATAGAGAGAATATTGAAGTTAGATACATTTTTAGTAAACGCTATTTTAGTGCCATTTGGAAATGTAAGCATCGATCCATTAGCGATAAAAATAGTGCCATTTTGGCTGGGGGCGAGTCCATTGAAAACAACTGTACTGTTTTGATATTTCTTTACAATAATAATTGTACCGTTCATGAGCTGAGCAAATGTACTGTTTTGATATTTCACAACTGTACCGTTTTGATATTTTGTTATAGACATATACAATGGCCTTATAGTCTGATTGACTGTCTCATAAGAAGTGTGTGACAGCAACATGCCGTTTGTTACGTTTGCAACAGTTGTAATGTTTGACCTTGCACCTTCAATGGTGCCACTTACCACGGTCCGGTTTACTATGTACCTTATAGTACCGGTATGCCAGGGCGCTATGACGAAATCTACAAAATCCTTTGACAAATTATATACGCTTAAATTCGAGGAACCATAAAATCTCGGAGTTGTGAGTGCCATCGGACCAATTTGTGGACAAGACACGCTAGTTAAATTTGCAGGTACGATCTCCTGCGCCTGGCCACCCCGCGCCAACTGCGGGCTACCTTGTCCAAACAATGTGTAAGATACTATAATCACTGCCGCAACCGCTACCGCTATCGCAACGGCTGCATACAGGTAAGCCCTCTTCTTCATCATACCGCTTCCACTTCACTGCGAACCCATAAAAACGTTGCGGCGGGGGCGTGTAGTCCGGTAAATGGCGACACTAGCTGCTACAACAAATAGTATACTCCAACCAGATATTTAGTGCCTGCACCGCGCTGCATGGTGCAGCCGTTACCATCGGAGAATGCGCCCACGTGCTAGCCTAGGTGCGCGTAATCATTGAGCGCCATTAGCCTCCAGGAGCCGTCGCCCCTGCGTTCCAGCTCTGTTATGCCAGTGTTATCCAGGTGTATGAATTCTGCGAGCCGATGGAACCTGTCTACGCTGAAGTCCCTGTCGAAAAGGAGCAGGTAGATCAGCATCGTGATGACATGGCCGTGAGTCACCACAACGAGCGCGGAAGCATCCTTCGATTCTAGGTAGCTGACGAACTTACGTACCCTCCTCTCGAAGTCGTACGGGTTCTCGCCGTCAGAATAGCGCCAGTGCGGATCCCCGTAGTGCTGCCTCATGCGCTCGGATATGCGCGACGATAGCGCGCTGTCTATGCTGTGTCCCTCGATCACCGTGGGCCTCTTTATCTCGTTTAGCAGCTTAGTGCTCACGGTCCTCACGCCCGTAGCCTTTGATATTATTCTCGCAGTCTGGATGGCCCTGGTGTACCTGCTCGAGATTATCATGTCTGCATTTATGGCTGTAAGCCTGGACGCGACCGCATTCGCCTGGGCCACGCCCCTATCGGACAACGCTGAACTGTATGTCTGGTGTATGCGCCTTGCATTGTGCTCAGTCTCACCGTGTCTGACAACATAGACCTTCATGGCGACCGCCGACGCGCTTACGCTATTTCGCTGTGCATGTTTTTAACATTGGTGGGCGCTCCGCGCGTGCGTCGTTAGGCCCATCATTGCCGCGCCAACCTATGCGGCTCAGCCAGATGCATACCTGCCGTAGACCATCGGGTAGCGCCTTATGAGGTACATATTTATGCTTACGACGTTCACGTAGCTAGTGCCGAACAAGAACTCCGTTCTTGACGTGGCGTTGTCGACTATGCCATAGAGCAGCGACCGCGATAGCCCAGACGCGTTGCTTATCCTGGGTATCTGCGAGTATGCGTCCGCCAGCGTTATCGTCGGGTCTATGCCTGACGCCGAGTAGTTGCTAGGGTTCGGATGGAAGAACACGGCCTCGGAGAAATTCTGGGCGACAAGGTAAGAGCCCACGACTGCATTGCCTGACGTGACCAGCGATCCGCTCGCTTGGAAAGGGAATGCTACGCCTGCTACAAGGGTCACGAAAAGCGGGTAGGCCAGGCCGCAAACGAGTAGCGCGATGAGCGCCATGGCCAGCGGCTTACCAACGATATCCGAGAGCGTCACGCGATAACCTCACAACAACCTTATGAATTGGCCTATTGCCTCTATGCCTATGAACGGCAGCACGACGCCGCCAAGGCCGTAGGTCAGAGCATTCTTCAGGAATATGGACATCGTGCCCTGCGGCTTGAACCTCGCGCCCCTCAGCGCGAGCGGTATCAGCGCAGGTATCACAGCCGCGTTGAAGATGAGCGCGGCCAGGACCGTGGTCTGCGGCGGCAGGCCGAGTACGTTTATGGCGCCTAGCGCAGGCAGCGATGAGAACATGACCGGGACTATGGCGAAGTACTTTGCGACATCGTTGGCTACGCTGAACGTAGTCACTGCGCCCCTAGTCATCAGCAGCTGCTTGCCCAGCATCACTACGTCTATGATCTTGGCCGGATTGGACTCCAGGTCGACCATATTAGCAGCCTCCTTAGCGGCCATCGTGCCGGACGCCATGGCCAGACCTACGTCAGCGGCCGCGAGGGCCGGCGCATCGTTGGTCCCATCGCCTATCATGGCCACTATCTTGGCCGACGCCTGCTCCCTCTTAACGACCTCCATCTTGGTCTCCGGCTTGGCCCGCGACACATAATCGTCTATGCCTACCTCAGATGCTATGCTCTTGGCAGTGAGCGGCTGGTCGCCAGTGATCATGACCGGCGTTATGCCCATCACCTTCACCGCGTTTATCTTGTCCCTTATCCCGGGCTTGAGCTGGTCCTTCAACCGTATGAGCCCAACGACCTCGTTGTTGACCGTGATAGCCATCGGCGTGTCCCCTGACGATGATATCTCCTGCACCATTTCGTCGAAACCCTCCGGCACTGAGCGCACCGACTGCGCTATGGCGTCGGGCGCCCCCTTCGATATGTCGAGCTCTGGCCCTTGCTCCTTGACAGCTGCGTACTTCTTGCGCACCCTGCTCCTCTGCAGGACGGTCTTGCCGCCCTTTGGGAACAGGAAGAGCCCAGGCCTGGCCAGCTTCAGTCCGCTCTTCCTGGTCGAGGCGCTGAACTCCGTGGCTTCCGCCCTGCTTATCGACCTGAACTCCCTAGGCACGCACCCGAGCTCGTATGCCAGGTTCATTATGCTCCTGCCCTCCGGCGTGTCGTCGTACCACGATGACATGAATGCAGCCTCGCCGACCTCCTTCGCCGAATGACCGCCAAGCGGTATGAAGTCCGTGGCCACCCTGTTGCCTAGCGTTATCGTGCCGGTCTTGTCGAGCAGTATGGCGTCGGTGTCGCCTGCGGTCTCTATCGCCTTGCCCGACTTAGCTATTATCCTGTTGGCAGACATCCTGTTTATCCCGGATATGCCTATGGCCGGAAGCAGCGCTCCGATCGTGGTTGGCAAGAGGCAGACGTATAACGCTATGAGCACAGACAGGTCAACGCCGAGCGACAGCGTCACAGAAAGCCAGAGTATCGATACCATCACTACCGTGAAAATCGCAGTCAAGCCTAGGAGCAGCACAGATATGGCAGCCTCGTTTGGAGTCTTAGGCCTCGCCGAGCTCTCAACCATGTTTATGAGCTTGCTTAGGTACGTCTCGCCGGGGTCTACGGAAACCTGCGCCACCAGCGCGTCCGACACCAGTGTGGAGCCGCCGATTAGCATGTCGGTTGGCGCCTTCCTGACCGGCGCAGACTCGCCTGTGAGGAGCGACTCGTCCACCATGGCTATGCCCTCAAGCACCACAGAGTCTATGGGCACGCGCTCGCCCTTCTCCACGCGTATGATGTCGCCCTTTCTAAGGCTCTTCGACGATACGGGAGAGACGTGCCTGTCCGAATCAAGCCGCTTGGCCTGCACCTCCTGCTCTATCTGCTTGAGGCTTGAGGCGGTCGAGCGCACCTGTGCCTCGGCTACAGAGTCTGAGAGTGTGCTGAACCACACCGTTAGCAGGAGTATGACCGCTACGTATACGTAGAACGCCTGCTGCGCCTGGCTTGACACCAAGGGTATGAGCGTCGGGTCGGCGGCCATGATTGCGACCACGATGAAGGCCATCTCCACTATGAACATGACAGGGTTGCGCGCGAGCCTCGCCGGGCTCATCCTCGTTACCGACTCCGACAATATGGCGGTCCAGTCCGGCTTGTGCCCGGTGCCTGCCGTTTGTTTGCCAGCGTCAGAGTTTCCCACGCAATCACCTCGGATTGTCAGATTGTGCCGAGCCCCTGCAAGCTCGAGAGTATCGGCCCTAGGACGAGGACCGGAAAGAACGTCAGGACCGTCAGGATGATTATGCTTATGACTAGGACGGCCACGAATACCAAGTTGTCCGTCCTGAGGCCAGTCTGGGCTACCCTCTGCCTGTGGAGCATGCTGTCGGCTATCACCAGCATTACCGCTATGCCGATGAACCTGCCCAGCCACATGACCACCGCTGTAGACACGTTGAAGAAAACCGTGTTGGCCGCCACGCCCATGAAATCGGAGCCGTTGTTTGCTGCCGCTGATGTGAATTCGTACAGCACCTGCGTAAAACCGGTCGGGCCTGTGCCTACCCCGGTGGCAGACACCGCACCCACAGAGAAGGCGAGTGCCAATGGCACCATTATCAGTATCGGGTGGGCCACGAAGCCTATCACCGCGTTCTTGATGTCCTTCGGCAGTATCTTTACGCCCAGGTATTCTGGCGTCCTGCCGACCATAAGGCCGACTATGAATACGGTGAGCACCACGTATAGCAGCATGTAGACCATGCCGACGCCTATGCCGCCTGGCGCAGCCTGTATGAACATGCCGAACAGCGCAGCTAGAATGACAAGAGGGTTGAACGCCGAGAGCGCGGCGTTAGCCGAGCCAGTCATGGTTGATGTCGCTGTGACGGTCCAGAACGTCGAGGAGAACGCGCCAAGCCCGGTTTCCATGCCAGCCGCGAGAGTGGTAGCGCCTGCAAAAGCTATAGCGATGTTGATGCCGTATATCACATACGCAGCGATTAGCAGGGTCCTGCCCTCCCTAGCGTTGCCGACCATCCTGCCGAAAAGGAACGGCATCGACGTGACGAGTATGAGCATGAGCGCTATCTCCAGCCAGTTCGTGAATGGCGTCGGGTTCTGGAAAGGGTTCGCGGAATTGGCGCCGTAATAGCCGCCACCGTTGGTGCCAAGCTGCATTATCGAGACAAGCGACGCCACCGGGCCGACCGCCAGTGTCTGCGCCCCGCCACCTATCGTGCTAGCTGTGACGTAGCCGCCAAGCGTCTGGGGCACCCCAGCTGACACCAGCACCAGCGCAGCTATCACGGCCATTGGCAGCAGGACCCTCGTTATGCTCCTCACGAAGTCGTAGTAGAAGTTGCCTATGCCCTTGAACCTGCCGGAGAAGCCCCTGAACACTGCGACGGCCACGCAAATTCCTACGGCAGCGGATACGAACTGCTCGAACTGTATCGCTGCCATCTGGCTCATGTACGAGAGCGTGCTCTCTCCTGCGTAGTGTTGCAGGTTAGTATTCGTTGAGAATGATATCGCCGTGTTGAGCGCCGTGTCCCACCGCATGCCCGTGAAGTGCTGCGGGTTGAACGGCAGATACCCCTGCAGGACCAGGATTGCGAAGCACAGCGCCGTGGCGAAGACGCTGAAGAGCAGAACGGCTAC
This sequence comes from Microcaldota archaeon, assembly GCA_021827995.1. Taxonomy (GTDB): domain Archaea; phylum Micrarchaeota; class Micrarchaeia; order Micrarchaeales; family Micrarchaeaceae; genus JAKATK01. The sequence goes on from JAKATK010000001.1 coordinate 152,641, forward strand.
GAAGTACTCCCTGCCGGTCATCTGCACGGACGGGTCTACCCCTATTAGCCTGTAAATGGTCCTCTCTACAGGTTCTAAGAAGCGGTCGAGCCTGCTCCTCTTGCCTGTGTAGACGTTGAATAGGTACTTGGCGAGCAGCCAGGCGCCGGCTATTATGATGGCCCATATCATGGCTATCCAGAGGAGCTGCGGCAGGCTGAGCATCAGCGCTCACCTCTATGATTGGCGTGTTGCGCCCGATGCTGCACCGCGTACAGCGCCACGGCGTCTGGGCATGAGGCGGCGTTCGGGTTTTCTAGGGCAAGCATGCAACGACCCCAACACACGTAGGGCGTCGGGGCGTCAGGAACCTGGACGCTTGACCTCCTTGTCGGTCTTGAAGACTATGGAGCTGACCGTAGTCTTGATGCCCTTTACCTTCATTATCTTGTTCTTGAGCATGTCCCTGAAGGATTCCATGCTGCTTGATACCGTCATTATCACGATGTCGAATTCCCCGGTGACCTCGTATACCTCGTACACCTCGTCGATGGCGCACAGCTCCTTGACCACGGCGTCCATGAGGGCCGGGTCTACGAAAATCTCTATGAGCGCTATGACCTTGCCTTCCTGCATTCGAGCACCGACACGATCGCGCCAGGCTAGACCCGGGCGCTATCCAAAGTACTGGGTATGAAGCTAAATATAATACTTTCCATGGCCCCTCGACGCAGGGATATTGCATGAGGGCTTCAGCTTATGCCGGCGCGTATGGCCAGTACGGCCGTGTCTATAGCGTCGTCCACTCCGGCATCCACCCTGAAGCCACCGGTCGTCCTGTTGGCTATGACTGCGAAGATGGCACCGGTGCGTATCTCGTAGATCCTGCCTAGGGTGAACAGCGTCGACGCCTCCATCTCGAAGCAGGCCACGTTCGTGGACTGCAGCGACCTTATGAGCGAGGCGGCACTGTCTGGATAGTAGCCGTTGAAGCCCTTCCTCCCCTGGCCGACGTAGAACGAATCCGATGACGCGGTGGCGCCCACCACGAACTTCTTCTTGAGGGACCTGGCCGCTTCTACGAGCGCGTTGGTTATGTCGTAGCTGGCTGCTGCCGGATAGCCCTTCATGACATACTGGTCCGTGGTGCCATCTAGCCTGACCGCTGCGTCTGCTATGACCAAGCTGCCGACGTCTGCCTTGCTTGTTATCGAACCGCACGTGCCGATCCTTATCATAGTCTTGACACCGAGGCGTGCCAGCTCCTCTATCGCGATGGCAGCCGATGGACCGCCTATGCCGGTTGACATTGCTACCACGTATCTGTTGCCGACGTAGCCGCCGTATGACTGGTACTCCCTGTGAGAGGCGAGCTGCTTCGCGTTTGAAAAGCGCTCCGCGATCCTCTGGACCCTGTCCGGGTCGCCTGGCAGAAGCGCTATGCCACCAACGTCCTTTCTGTCAAGGCTTATGTGGTACAGCTTGCCAGATTCGTACTTGGGCTCCTCAGCCACGCGTTTGCCACCGGCCATGGTCACACCGTGCTGGACTCCTTGTGCCTCTTCCTGAGCTCTGCCTGCGCTGCGGACAGCCTGGCGACCGGTACCCGGTACGGCGAGCAGCTCACGTAGTCTATCCTGGTAGAGTTGAAGAACTCTATCGACCTTGGGTCGCCGCCATGCTCGCCGCATATGCCGACGTGTAGCTTCGGATTCGCGTCCTTGCCTTCCGATGCGGCCATCGCGACCAGACGGCCCACGCCGCTCTGATCCAGCGTCTCGAAGGGGTTGTTCTGCAGCAGCTTGTTATCCAGATAGAAGGGCATGAACTTCGACTCTACGTCGTCGCGACTGAACGCGAACGTGGCCTGGGTGAGATCGTTCGTGCCGAATGAGAAGAAGTCCGCGTACTTGGCTATCATGGGCGCGGTGAGCGCAGCCCTCGGTGTCTCTATCATGCTGCCAACCTCGTACTTCAGCTTGACGCCGGTGCTCTTGGCTACCTCTGCCGCCTGTGCCTCTACAATCGCTCTGGCCCTGCCCATCTCCTCCGCCTCTGCAACCTGCGATATCATTATCTGCGGTTCCACGTCGATGCGCTCCTCCTTCTTGAGCTCGGCTGCCGCCTCGAATATCGCGCCCGCCTGCATCATGTAGATTTCCGGGTACATGAGCGAGAGCCTGACGCCGCGCTGGCCCATCATTGGGTTGTACTCCTTCAACTCCATGACGCGCCTCAGGATGCGCTCCCTATCAGCGAGCTTCGCCTTGTCTGCGCCCCTTATGCGCATCTCCGTAACCTCAGGCAGTATCTCCTCGAGCTTGGGCAGGAACTCGTGGAGCGGCACATCGAGAAGCCTTATCGTTACTGGAAGGCCCTCCATCTCCCTGAAGATTGTCTTGAAATCGGACTTCTGCATCGGTTTCAGCTTCGCGAGGTAGCTCTCGCGCTCCTCCCGCGTCTCTGCGAGTATCATCTTCTGTATTATGGCGAGCCGGTCCGGTGCGTTGAACATGCGCTCGGTCCTGTCCAGCCCTATGCCTGACGCGCCGTTCTCCCTAGCCTTGCGAGCCATCTCCGGCGTGTCTGCGTTAGCCCTGACGCCGAGGCGCCTGAAGCCGTCGGCCCACGAGAGCAGCTCAGTCACGTCGGCAGACATTCTCGGCTCGACCAGCGGCATCTCGCCCTCGAACACCAGGCCGCTGCCGCCGTCTATCGTTATGATGTCACCCTTCTTGATTGTCTTGTCGCCAACTACGAGCGTGCCGTGCTCAACGCTTATCTTGGCGGACTCAGCGCCTACTATGCACGGCTTTCCCATGCCCCTCGTGACGACAGCAGCATGGCTGGTCATGCCGCCGCGGCTCGTGAGCACTCCGTTCGAGGAGGCGATGCCCACTATGTCCTCCGGCGTCGTCTCTGGCCTGACAAGTATGACCTTCTCATGGCGCTCGCTCGCAGCCTTCGCCTCCTCGTTGGTGAATACGATTCTGCCGGCAGCTGCGCCTGGAGCAGCGGCTAGGCCTTTGAGCATTGGCTCAGCCTTCGCCTTCGGGTCTATCTGCTTGTAGAGCAGGCGCTGCAGCTGCTCAGGCTCTACGCGTAGCACCGCCTCCTCTTTTGTTATCAGACCCTCAGCGACCATATCGATTGCGATCTTTACGGCCGCGTTCGCGGTCCGCTTCCCGTTCCTCGTCTGGAGCATGTAGAGCTTGCCGGCCTCGACGGTGAACTCGATGTCCTGCATGTCCCTGAAGTGCCTCTCCAGCTTCTTCGCCGTGCTAACCAGTTCTTTGTAAGCGTTAGGGAGCTCCTTGTTCAGCCTCTCGACCTGCTCCGGCGTCCGTATTCCGGCCACGACATCCTCGCCCTGCGCCCTCATCAGGAACTCGCCGTACAACTCGCGCGCGCCACTAGATGGGTCGCGGGTGAAGGCCACGCCAGTGCCAGACTTGTCGTCCAGGTTGCCGTAGACCATGGTAACTATGTTGACTGCTGTGCCAAGCGAATCAGGAACCTTGTATATCTTCCTGTACTCTATTGCGCGCTTGTTCCACCACGAGCCGAACACCGCGCCGACGGCCATCAGTAGTTGCTCCTTGGGGTCCTGCGGCACTGGTTTGCCAGCCTCGCGCTTTATCAGCTCGTTGTACTGCTTGGCTACCTCGCGCCATCCTGCGGCATCGACATCCATGTCGCTCTTGGCCCCTTTTGCCTGCTTCTGCTTCTCCAGCACCGCGTCGAACTTCTCGCCCGGTACGCCTATGACAATCTTGCCGAAGAGCTGGATGAAGCGCCTGTATGTGTCGTAAGCGAAGCGCTCATCGCCGGTCTTGCGCGCCAGCACCGCGGTGACCCTATCATTTATGCCGAGGTTGAGCACTGTGTCCATCATGCCTGGCATCGACACCGGGGCGCCTGAGCGCACTGACACGAGCAGCGGGTTCGTCTCGTCGCCGAAGCGCTTGCCCGTGTGCCTCTCCAGTTCGGATACCTTGGCCAGTATGGCGGCCTCGAGCTCGGGCCAGAGTTTCCCGCCACGCTTGAAGAACTCGTTGCACATGTTCGTGGTTATCACGATGCCTGGCGGCACCGGCAGCCCCAGCTTCGTCATCTCGACCAGACCGTAGCCCTTACCTCCCAGCTCGCTCTTGGATAAGTTGAGCCCTGCTGCCTCCTCAAACATGTAAACCTCGACAGGCATCGACACACCATCAACACATTGCAATCAAAGTCTAAAAATATTTACAGATGCACGGCCTCATCCAATAATCCACAAGCGAAGATAAAGCCTTATCCTTTCCGTATGGTACTTTTCGCATCGGCAAACCCAAGAGTGGGTGAACCTAAAGGTAGCTAGTGGAGCTGGTAGTGACCTCAAAACCTGAAGGTAAAGGGGGCAAATGACGCCATCGCGTCCAAAAAGGTCGACAGTACGCACACAGTTATGAAGCGTTAGTTGTAGCAGTCACGTAATCATTGCGGTGTGCCAAAGCTGACTTTAGGCATGGCGCCGTTGGGCGGGTATGCGCGCACACGCACCCATTGGTAGGTGATGCTAACTGGGGCGCTCAGGCCACCGTAATCGAAATAAAACCCAAACGCGGCATAGGCATTACCCAAGGGTGAGTAGGATGAAAGTGAAGAATACGCGGTATAGTTATTCCAATAAAAGTAATTGGTAGAGCCGGTATAATACACGCCCCATATCTGTGAGGAGAAAGGCGCTGAATTTCCAGTGGAAGAGTCCGCGTACGAATATCTGTCACCCTGTATGATAGAGTAGTACGGATTGCCAGGGCTGTTCATGCCCCAAGTCACAAACGGTGAGCTGCTTGCTCCGTTGCCGTCCGGGGACAGGCCCTGCGTGTTGCTTGAGGAGAAGCCGAAGAGGCTGTCTGTCCCGGTGGCTATGGCATCGGAGCTGGAAAACAGCGTCTCCGCCACGGAGCCTTGAGGAAATTCCGACTTCGAGTAGATAAAGTAATAGCCACTCCATCCACCCTGCGCAGCCAGATTGAAGTGGTTGTCGTATGTCGCGGTATAGGAGCCTGTCGCGTAAATGGACCATTTGTTCGTGTTCAGACTTGACCCACTAAAGTTGTCGTAGAACTCGAACACATTGGCACCGTTGTCGTACTGGCCGTAGCTCGAGCTGAGTTGTGGCGCCTCGCCTGCGTGGCCGCTCGGACCAGAGTACTGGCCCTTGTTGCCCAACGGCGGCTCGAAGTCCATTGTTATCGCGTTTGCGTTCATGCCAGAAGACAGACCGTTCGTCTTGACCCAGAAGATTGCGCTGGTAGAACCCGACGTGCAGCCACTCTCGCACCAGCTGTACAGCCCGGTGTTGCCCTGATAGAAGCGCAGGTTGCCCAGGTCCGAGACCTCGTAATTGTGGTATGAAGACGGGTTGAACTGCAGCATCTGCTGGAAGCCTGCCGATGCGGAGCCGCCTGTGCTGTCTATTGTAATATTCACGTAGCATGGTACCTGCGAGAACGGCACCTGCACTGTCTGGCCACTAATCGCGTTCCCTGAAATACTGTTCGTTGAATAGCAGGCCGAAGAGGTCACAATCGGCGCGTTTATCGTATAAGGCAGCGAAATATCTGTAGGTATGTCAGTGAACACTATGTTTGAAGGCGTGTTTGCGCTCTCCATGACGCCGTTGTACGTCACCGACCAGAGAGTGCCTGCCGGCAGAGGATCCGCAGTAAAGATGACGTTGCCGGCCTGGGGGCCCGAAGGTGGCGGCACCGCCGACCCTGAACCTCCACCGAAGTAGCCGCCGAACGATGCGCTGCTGGTACCCGCCTCCTTTGCCGTTATCGTAGCGACCTTCGAGTATGCCGTCGGGGTCGAGCACGGGCTCAGACAGTAGCCCAGCCAGACGTAACCCGCGAACGGCGTCCCTATCGGAGCGTTCGCAGGTATCTGGCCGTACGCGAACTTGCTGGAGTTGAAGTCCGCTCCGACCGTCTGGCCCGGAAGGAGGTTGCCTATGAAGAGCGCCTTTGAAAGGTCGTTGGCCGTGAAGTTCTGCGGTACGCCCATACTGTTTAGCGGCTCGCCCTCCGCAGCAATGAACATAAAGGAATCGAAGTATTCCCTGCCCGTAGTCTGGCCGAAGGTTATTCCTATACCGTTGGCGGTGTAAACCGGGTTCCTGCAGACGAAGCCTGCTTGGGCGATGCAGGCCTGAGGGGCCAGGTTGGAGCCGTTGAAGACTCCGAGTTCGAAGAGCGCTGCGAGAACCACCGCTATTATCAGGATGGCCCAGCCGTAGGTCATGAGATACTCCATAGCCGACTGCGCTTTGTGCACGACTACCGTATTTGACCAGTAATTGTGAACCTGCGAACTTCCAATCTTAATCATGATAAAACTTGAGATACGAGTTTATAAAAGTTATTGATATGGTACGTCATGCGCTGGCAACTGCTCCGCTGAACATGCTAGTGGGAACGTCTATGTATGGTACCAACTGCGCTAGGATGACTATTGACAGTGAACTGGCCGCGCAATGACAAGACTTAAAGCGCCTGACCGACAAACGGCTACCAATGGGATGGCGAAAAGAATAGCACATCAGTCGAACATGCCGCCTTCCTCCGGCTAATCATGGTAGAACGCAGTCTCGTGCTGCTACGCGATTGTTAAGACGGCACCCACAACAAGCCAGTAGCAGCACGGTTGTATCCGTGGCCATACCTATCAGTAGCGTCATCGTTGAGTGGCAATCATGCGTCCGAATTAGGGCTTAATGGGCCGAATCGATTATCCGTAGCGTAGCGAGAAGTCCCCACTGAAGACCGCTTCTGGTGCTGCGGCGCAGCCCGCCGGCGTGTCGTTGAATGAAACCAGCAGGCCGCAATCGCGCACGCTTATGTACAGCTTGCCGGCAAGCGAAGTGCCATTGCTCACAGGCACGTACAGGTTTACAGTGCACAGAGTTGTGTTGCCTGGCTTCAAGAATGCAGAGGAGCAGGACGACGGCGTCGTGTTTGTGCCGTTGACGTTAGCGAACATGTGCGGGTAAGCCACCGCGTACCTGTTAAGGTTTGATATCGATACTACGATAGAACCTAAGCTGCTAGTCGAGTTGATAACCCCATTAACATCATTACACTTCACTCCGGAAACGAAGTAGCATACAGACGGCGGCAGTATGTTCGGCGCGATGACGTATGAGTATATCAGGAGTACAGCTATCGTGACGATGATTATTACCCAACCATATGTCATCAGATACTCGAATGCCGCCTGAGCTCGCATGTTGCGTGGTGACATGACAGAGTTGCTCGGGCCCATGCATCGCACCTGGCATGCACAGTAGCACGCCTAGAGTTAATCGCATATCAAAAATTTAAATCAGTGCGCATATCCCGTTCATGCCTAAGCACTACTCCACGATGCGGCTATGCGCAGTGCTGTACCTCGATTAGCTATTTATTAATGTTCTTGCAATAATGTCGCTTGTCCTGTGCGATTGTAGTCTAGCCTGGTAGGACATTGCCTTGCCAAGGCAGCAACCCGGGTTCAAATCCCGGCAATCGCACCTGATGCTTCACCACCTGCAAATACCGGCTCGAATCAACGTGCGCAAGTAAATCCGCAGTCAAAAAGCTAGTCCTGGTAACCGCTACCGCTACTTCACGTCGCGCTTCCATCTGCTGCCGAGCTGGGCGGAACGAAGCGTGGCCGCCTCCACAGCATCCATAAGCGTCGCCTTCAGGCCGCTCTTCTCCAGAAAGTGAAGGGCCGTTATCGCCGTGCCCCCCGGGCTCGTTACCAGCTCCCTCAGCTTCGCCGGGTGCTCGCCGGTCGCGCGCACCAGTTGCGCAGAACCCACGAGCGTCTGTATCGCAAGGGCCGTAGAAACCTCCCGCGATAGCCCCATCTTTACGCCAGCATCAGAAAGCCCTTCCAGTATAGTGAAAACGTAGAGCGGGCCGGTGCCGCTCAGGCCTGTGATAGCATCCATCAGGTCCTCGCTAACCTCCGCGACTGTGCCCACTGATCCCATGAGCATCCTGGCGCGTTGCATGTCCGCACTCTTGGAATGCTTGCCCGGGCATATTGCGGTTGCGGATGCACCTACGGACGCGGCTATGTTCGGCATGGCACGGACAACTCCGGCCCGACCACCAAGTTGCTCCTCTATCATAGACGTCGGTATGCCGGCGGCTATGGACAGCACTGTTGACCCGCGCCGTATGCGGTCGCGTATCTCGGCTATAACCGCGGCCTGTATCTGCGGCTTGACCGCCAAGACAATCAGGCTGGCCTTGCTCGCGGCCTCGGAATTCGAGCCGGCGATTGCTACGCCTAGCCCACGCATGGATTCCTGCACCTTCGCCCTGTCCCTGCCACTCACGATTATCTTTCGGGCCGCGCCAGGGTTCGCGTTTGTCAGTCCATTGACCAGGGCCATGCCCATGTTGCCAACGCCTATTACTGCGACTCTCTCGTTCGCCCAAAAAACTTTTGATGAAGATTCCAGTGTCACACTATCACTCCATAACCTCTTTGATACGCGCAATCTTGTTTATACTGTGTTGGCATCGACACGCCTCATTCTGTAAGATTTGATGGGCCAAAACCGAATGGCAGCAGTGCAGCTATTGTCGTTATTACAATTTTGCTCTTGTCCGAATTCGAGAATATAATCTCTAGCCTCTTGCCTGCCGATGATGAGAGCTCGTACAGCATCTGCCTGCAGGCGCCGCATGGCGCTGTCGGCTGCTTGATAGGGGCATCGCCCTTCGCTATCACTGCTATAGCCTCGAACGATCTATAGCCCATGGCATTGGCACGGAGTATCGCTGCGCGCTCCGCGCATATGGTGCTGCCATACGCTGCGTTCTCTACGTTTGACCCGGTTATTATCTTGCCAGACTGCGTGAGTATGGCCGCGCCAACGCGGAATTTCGAGTACGGAGCGTATGCGGTGCTCGTTGCACGCTCCGCCTCTGCTAGGAGCTTGCGGCGTTCGCTAGTGAGGCTGTTGTAGCTCGTCCGCTTGTGGCCCTGCAATCCCTCACCTGAGAACCGATACGGGCCTCACAAATAAATAGCTGAGGTATGGGTCAGACGCCAGCGGTGGCGTCAGCAACATAAGGTATAAAAGTCTGAGATTGTATCCTACGCCAGTGATTAGATGGAAGCCGGTGGCAGCTTTGAGGATTACCTCAGGGAGCGTGGCGGCTACGTTGACGAGCTTCTCAGGCGGTACCTGGTCACGCGAGCGTCGGACGATTTTCTCGCAAGGCTGCTTGGCAAGCCCAGCTACAAGTACGACACAGAGGCCATAACAAAGACCATATTCGAACCGACTTGGTACCTCCTAGGCTCCGGTGGCAAGCGCTGGCGACCCGTGCTCATGCTCCTCGTGATGGAGGCACTTGGCAAGAACCCGAACGACTTCGCCGAATTCGCGATAATACCGGAGCTTGTGCACAACGCCACGCTGATACACGATGACATAGAGGACGGCTCGCCCAAGAGGCGCGGCATCGACGCCGTGCACGTCAAGTACGGCGAGGATGTCGCGATAAACGTCGGCGACTACCTGTACTTCTTCCCAATACTGGCCCTCCTCGACAGCGGCAAGCTGACTACGAGGACCAAGAACGCCGTGCTGTCGATATACCTAAGAGAGATGGTCAGGGTCTGCACCGGCCAGAGCATCGATATAGCGTGGCACAGGTCGCTGATAGACCCGCTCAGCATAACCGAGGACAACTACATGCAGATGGTCTACGACAAGTCCGGCGTGCTGCCGCGCATGGCGTGCAGCCTCGCCGCGGCTCTGTGCGGCGCCAACAAGCGCGCCGTGAGCGCGATGGGGCACTTCGGCGCTACGATAGGCGTGGCATTCCAGATACAGGACGACGTGCTCAACATATACGAGAGCGACCTGTCGAAGAACAAGGGCATGGTGGGCGACGACATAACCGAGGGCAAGATAACCCTGCTAGTGATACACGCGATGCAGAAGTCCGGCGAGTCAGACAGGAAGCGCCTGCTCGAGATACTCGGATCGCACACTCGCGACCCCGCGGTTATAAGGGACGCCATAGACATAATCGACAGGAGCGGCGCCAAGGAGTTCGCTGCGAAGACCGAGAACAAAATCGTAACGGATGCATGGGCCAGGGTGGACAGGCTTCTCCAGGAATCGCCGGCAAAGGACAGGCTCAAGCAGCTAACCCAATTCTTAATAAACAGGACGGTATGAACGGGTGTGGGGTTGCCCGAACTAAGCCTGCGGTGGGGCATAGACGGCGTCGAGGATGCGCTCGCCAACGTGGACAACGTAGTCATAGTTGACGTGCTCAGGTTCAGCTCCGCCGTAGTAGCGGCCACCGCCAGGGGCTTCATCATCGAACCCTCTGCAGACAAGTACCGCAAGAAAGAGAGCGGTGCGCGCTTGTCGCCAGGGTACTACGAAAACAGGGTGCCTGGGCGCGTACAGATATACTCATCGAATGGTGCATTCCTATCTATAGCCGCGGCTGAGGCGGAAAACGTATTCGTGGGTTCGCTCCTGAATGCGAAGGCCGTTGCCAGGCGCGTAGACGGGCTAAGGCACAGCGCATCACTGATAGCCGCTGGAGAGATAGACAGGGAACGACTGCCGATGATGGGGGACTACGAGACGGATATGGCCGATGGCAACCGCATATTTTGCATGGAGGACATGCTCGGCGCAGGTGCCGTAGCTCGCTTCTCTAAAATGGCGAAGTCGAGCGAATGCGTGCAGGCCGAGCGCCTCTTCAGGCTGTTCGAGACTAAGCTGGGTGCCGCTCTAGAGCAATCTGCTACGGGAAGGTTCAACGAGTCCAGGGGCAATGGCGGGGACACGCAGCTGTGCAGCGAGTTGAACCGCTACGACGTGGTGCCATCGGTCCACATTGCCGACGGCGTCGTCGAGATAAGTGCGGCACGAATCACTGGAAAGCGCTAGATACTCTGACGGGACGCCATCGATCTTATCAGTAGCGTTAGGTGGCTGGCCTCTCTCAACCGCCTGTAGGAATAGTCTACCCACCGCGGTCCGAAAGGCACGTATATCTCGACGCTCTCGTTCTCCCTTGCAAGAGCTGCGGCGTACCTGTTGCGTATGCCGCTCAGCATAGCATACCAGACGTGCTTGCCGCGCTCTCTGTTTAGCGACCTGGCCCGATTTATCATGTCCAAGTCGTGCGTCGCTATCACGAATTCACGCGCATGCGCGAAGAGATAATCCATTAGCACCTCGTAGTTTTTAGTGGTCTCAAGCCTTGACTGGAACGCGATATCCAGGCCTGCGCTATAGGCGCCCTTCACCAGCCTCACTACGGCACCGCCGGAGCAGAGGCGCTCCAGGTCAGCGGCGCTGCGCCGAAGGTATGATTGCACACAGATGCCTGTGCCGCCGGGATTGCCCTCGTACATGCTTATAGTGGCGTCGACATCCTCCGGCCTCTCCATATCGAGCCATGCGAATACGCCGGCGCCGCGCGCCCTAGCGACTATGCGTCCATACCTTGCCGATGCCTCCTCTGGATTTATGCGCAGCCCTAGCTGCGATGGCTTCATCGATATATCTGCCCGCGCGCCGGATTCCCGTATCATGTCTATTAATGATAAGTATACCATCTCTGCGTCCGCCACTGCGCGTTCATCTATGAGTTCCTCCCCAAGGTAGTTTATCACGGCCTTTATATTAACCGCATTGAACCTCTTGGTGCGCGCCAGGGCGTCGCGTGCCTCTGGGCCAGCAATCCACCTGCCGGCCAAGAGCCGCTCCACTGCGCCACCAACGCCCATCGCATCACGCACCGCAACGATCGCGCCATGCCCATGCGCCAGTTTTGCTACCGCATGTGGCATTCTCCCAAGACCGAAGTCGTTGGCTTCCAATGGCGACTTTTTGATTGTTCATCTTAAACCACCAAGCACAGTTCATGATTCAGCTACACCTGCCCATGTATCGAGGTCTTACAACGTCTCCAGAGGCGCTATTCCCACCCCAAGAGGCATCTGTAATCTGTCTTGCAAGATTATGATTGCAGAGTTGTTTGGATGGGCGCATCTGGCGGCCGAGTGCCGACTTCTGCGACCGAGAAAGACATGCACTGTATTCATATGTCTTTTTCAAGACGATCACGCTCTCCGCACTGTTAAGATCTATACGCGTTGCTGTTCTGCGGTTCGCTCTTATCCCACCACCGACGAGGTGGACTTTCTCGCCCACGTTTATAAAACCAAGTGAAAACGGCCACGTCATCATCGCCGTGCTCCGAAAGGCGTATAAATATTCACGCGCATCTTATCAAAAAGGCCAGGTCGTATTATCCAGTAGTGCATGCATACACAGTCTGTCGATGCGCAGCCGATTCGACCTCGCCTTGCGTCATTGACATTTTGGAGGCCTAAGCCTAGGGCGGTTTGTTGCTGAAGAAAACCTTTGAGGGCTTTGTAGATTATATACAGGTACTTGACGAGTTCGGCACCGTCGACAAGTCACTGCTGCCGGAAGACGTGACAGACTCGATGATACTGGAGATGTACAAGAGCATGTCCAAGGCGAGGGCGCTCGACGCAAAGGCTCTCAGCCTGCAGAGGCAGGGCCGGATATTCACGTACCCCCCGCTTTTGGGAGAGGAGGCTTCACAGGTCGGCAGCGCAATGGCGTTCAGGAGGGGCGATATCATCGTGCCTAATTACAGGCAGCACGCGGTCTTCATGCTCAGGGGCCTACCGCTCGACCGCTGGTTCGTCTCTCTGCGCGGCTTCGAGGACGGCGCCGCTATAAACGGCGCCAAGGACACGCCAGTTTCAGTGCCGATAGGCACTCACCTGCCCCACGCCGTAGGCCTAGCCTACGCCGAGAAATACAAGAAGAGCGGCAACGTCGTGGTATCATACATAGGCGACGGCGGCACGTCCGAAGGCGATTTCTACGAGGCGCTCAACTTCGCCGGTGTATTCAAGGTGCCGCTCGTAATAATCATAGTCAATAATCAGTGGGCGATATCGGTGCCGAGGCGCAGGCAGAGCGCCGCTCAGACGCTCGCGCAGAAGGCCTTCGCCGCTGGGCTCAAAGGTGTCCAGGTAGATGGCAATGACGTGGTCGGCATGTACAAGGTCGTGAAGGACGCGTTAAGCGCCGCGGCAAATAATGAACCTACCGTAATAGAATGCATAACCTATCGGCTCAGCATGCACACCACGGCTGACGATCCCACTAAGTACAGGACCGATGGCGAGGTCAAGGAATGGGAAGCGAAGGAGCCGCTGATAAGGGTCCGCAGGTATCTGACCTCGAGGAACCTGTGGGATGATAGCAAGGAGAAGGACATGCAGGAAGAGTTCAAGAAAGAAATAGACGAGGCCTTGGCAAAGGCCGAGGCATTCAAGCCAGACCCGAAGTCGATATTCGAGCACATATATAGCTTCATGCCGGAGGTGCTGAAAGAGGAGCAGGACGCGGCCATCGCAGCTGGCTTCTGGCTCGACACGTCTTCGCATGAGTAAGTGATACTATGCAGATGAACATGGTTGCCGCCATAAACAACGCGCTATCGCAGTGCATGGAGGAGAGCGACAGGGTCGTGCTGCTCGGCGAGGACATAGGCAAGGACGGCGGGGTCTTCAGAGTCACTGATGGCCTGCAGGCCAAGTTCGGCGAGAACAGGGTAATCGACACGCCGTTGGCCGAGTCTTCAATACTCGGCATGTCCATCGGAATGGCGCTCGGCGGCCTCAGGCCGGTGCCGGAAATACAGTTCGCCGGGTTCATGTTCCTAGGCTTCTCCCAGCTCATAAACCATGCGGCAAGGTACAGGTCGAGGACAAGGTCAACGAAGCCTGTCCCTATGGTCGTCAGGACTCCGGTGAGCGGCGGGGTCAGGACGCTGGAGCACCACTCCGACAGCCCAGAAGCGTATTACTCGCACATAGGCGGCCTGGTAGTCGTCGAGCCCTCGAATCCGTACGACGCGAAGGGCCTGCTCATAAAATCGCTTCACATGGAGGACCCGATACTTTTCTTGGAGCCGACCAAGATATACAGGCTCTTCAAGCAGGACGTGCCAGACGAGATGTACGAGGTGCCGATAGGCAAGGCCAGCAAGGTAAGCGATGGCGCGCAGCTATCGGTCATAACATACGGCACAATGGTGCCGCTGGTCAAGAGCGTGGTGCAGAAGAAGGGCGTATCAGCGGACATACTGGACCTTCGCACGATAAATCCGCTGGACGAGAGCGCGATACTCGAGACTGCTCGAAAGACTGGCAGGGTCCTGATAGTGCACGAAGCAGAGCTCAGCTTCGGCGTCGGTGCCGAGGTGGCAGCCAGGATAGCGGAGAAGGCGATGTACGACCTGTCCGCGCCGATAATGAGGGTGGCATCACCCAGCCTGCCGTACCCGTTCCCAGGCTACGAACAGTACTACGTGCCTAACGAGCTGAAGATCTCGCAGGCGATAGACAAGCTTCTGTCTGCATAGGTCATTAGATGAAGGAGCTCAAGTTCGTTGACGTCGGCGAGGGCATAACCGAGGGCCACGTGCAGAAGTGGCTGGTCAGCGACGGCGACCAGGTCAAGGAGGACCAGGCTGTTGTCCAGATAGAGACGGACAAGGCCGTTGTGAACATACCCGCGCCGGTTTCCGGCGCGATAAAGATTGTTTCAAAGGAGAATACCGACGTGAAGGTCGGCGACATAATGGCCTACATAGGCGAAGCGCCAGAGGTGGCCGGCGCCGGCTCGCCACAGGGAACTCCAAGAGCAGTTGCAGAGGCCAAGCCAGCTCCAGCAATGCCAGAGCCGGCGGTTGCCGTTGCCGCTCCGGTATCACGGCAAGCGAGCCAGGTCGTCGCGACCCCAGCTGTTAGGAAACTGGCCCGTGAACTTGGCGTTGACATAACACGGATTGCAGGCACGGGTCCGGGTGGCAAGGTGCTAGAGGAAGATGTGAGGTCTGCATCCTCGCGCCCAGCCGCGTCTGCGCCTGTGCAGCAGCAGCCGCCGCAACCCAGACCGCAGACCGTCGCAAAGCCAGCAGGTCTCGAGCAGCGCGTGCCGCTATCCACCACAAGGAAGGCCATAGCCAGGAACATGGAAGCATCATGGACCATACCGAGAGCAGTGCACATGGACGTTATAAATGCGGGTGCGCTTCATGAGGCGCTGGAGCGCGCCAAGCCGGTCATCGCAAAGCAGCTTGGTATAAAGCTGACGTACCTGCCGTTCATAATGAGAGCTGCTGTCATGGCCCTAAAGGAAAACCCGTACTTCAATGCGACGTTCGATAGGGACAAACAGGAGATAGTGGTCAAGGGATACTACAACATAGGCCTTGCGGCCGAGGCTCCTGACGGCCTCAAGGTGGCAGTCGTGAAGGACGCCGATGCGAAGGGCATAGCCGAACTAGCGAAAGAGCTGCACGAGCTAGGGGACAAAGTAAGGAACTTGAAGCTCAGCATTAACGAGATGCGCGACAGCACGTTCACCATAACCAACATAGGCAGCCTTGGCGGCGGCTACCTGTCTGTGCCAATGATAAACTATCCAGAGGTTGCCATACTGGGCATCCACATGCTAAGGGATGCGCCAGTGGTCGAAAACGGCGCTGTGAGGGTCGGCAAGATACTCCCGTTTTCTATAACGTTTGATCACAGGGTTGTCGATGGCGCTGATGCGGTCAAGTTCGGCAACGCTCTGATAAAGCGTCTGGAAGACCCGGCGTTCCTGTACTCCGGGCTTCCAGTAGAGTGATACGGCGGCCGAACGCACGCCGAAATCGGTGAATCGGATGGTCATGGGTTCTGTGCCAGAGCAGGTGGACGTCGCCGTGATAGGGGGCGGCGTCGGCGGCTATGTCGCGGCGATACGCGCGGCGCAGCTGGGCGGCAGCGTCGCCATAGTCGAGAAGGAGAAACTGGGGGGACACTGCCTAAACTACGCATGCATACCGTCAAAGACGCTGATAAGAATATCCGACATATTCTACGAGGCCCAGCACTCCCAGAAGTTCGGCATCGATGTCGCGTCCGCGTCAATCGACGCCAAGAAGATGTACGAGTGGCGCATGGGCGTATCTAAAAAGCTGGAGGAGGGCGTCGCGTTCCTGTGCAAGTCCTACGATATAGACGTATTCAAGGCCGCAGCCACTTTCACGAACCCTGGCACGCTACAGTTGACGAACGGCGTCTCGCTCGAGTTCAAGAAGGCGGTGATAGCGACCGGTTCCGAGCCATCGTCCCTGCAGGGTTTCGGCTTCGGCGGCAACGTCATAGACTACAAGGCCGCGTTGATGCTCGACAGGATACCGACCTCTATGGCGATAATAGGCGCAGGCTATGTCGCAGTCGAGATAGGCACGCTCTACGCCAAGCTGGGCACGAGAGTGTCAATCGTTGCCAGGTCCGACGTTCTATCCCACTTCGACAGCGAAGCGGTGTCGATTGTCAAGAGGCGCATGGCGTCGCTGGGCATAGCGCTCTACACCGGCGTGACTCCAGCCTCGCACTCCGGCAACAGGCTGTCGCTGAGCGATGGCCGCACCATAGACGCCGAGCTCATGGTTGTCGCAGTAGGCCTGCACCCGTACACTGACGGTCTAGGCTTGGAGAACACTATGGTAAAGCGCGACGACAAGGGTTTCATCGCCGTCGACAGTTCGCTGCGCACAGCCGATGACAGGATACTCGCAGTCGGCGACGTTACGGGCGAGCCCATGCTGGCCCACAGGGCCATACGGCAGGGCATCATAGCCGGAGAGGTGGCCATGGGACAGAACTCGTCGTTTGACAACGTCGTCATACCAGCGGTCATATTCTCCGATCCGGAGATAGCGATAGCCGGCACAGTAGAGGAAGCCGACGGCATCAAGACAGCCAAGTTCCCTTTAACCGCGTTAGGGAGGGCAATCGCCCTCGATAGGAGGGAGGGCTTCGTCAAGATAGCAAGCGACTCGAACGGTCTGGTCAAGGGCGTAGAGATAGTGTCTGACGACGCCAGCGCGATGATAAGCGAGGCCGCGCTGGCCATAGAAATGGGTGCCACGCTAGAGGATATTGCAGCCACCATACACCCGCACCCGACGTACAGCGAGGCCGTGCAAGAGGCTGCGGAGGCCGCGCTAGGCCACCCGGTACACTTCTTCTATGGCAAGAAATAGAGCCGGGTCAGCGCCGCCTCTTTCTATGCATGCGTATCTCTGCCGTCTGTGCATCCATCCACATCGTTACTGCGAAGACCTCAACCACCATGAGTAAACCAGTGATCGCTACGCCCAAGACGAAGTTCTGTGCACCCAGCTCGTACCCCGCCAGCACACCCAACGGTGTCTGTATCGAGTACAACCCTGCGGTGACGAATTTCTTGTAGTTTCTAACCTGCATGAGACCACTGCTCCGCTTGTCGTGCTGTAATGCCGGTCAAGCCAACGGTAGTACACTGTGCGCGAGCAGTTAAATATTCGCCTGTCGGAACCGAGAAACCCTGCCTAACCGAAGGCGTATAGCCCGAAGCCTGGGCCGGCATCCATCCAGAGCGTGTGCCACGCACGGTTCGATGCCGAGGCAATACCGTACGGCCTAGACAGGCCTATGCCAGCTATCGCCTCGCTCCAGAAAGGTTGTCATCGCTGGCACTGGTGCAGCAGGCTGGACGCGCGGAGTGCCTTGTGGACTACACTTGTGGCACGGTTCCGGTATGGATGTACGCCTGCGCGTTCTCGCAGACTAGAAATTGGTGAGCAGCGGTACCTCCATCTCATCGTTTGAGAGGCCGCCATGGCCTCCGAGGTTCCCGTGCGCGCCGAGCGATCCTGGATAGTTGTAATGTATCGCATAGCCGTTGCGCGGCAGTACCATGTGCGTACCGAACCTGTACCTGAGCGCATCCGGCGGCCTGCCTCCAAAGAGGCCGCTGCGTATCGCCTCATCGCTCCTGACTACGATCGCGCGCTTACCGAAGACCCTCCCAGCGTAATCCTCGAAGCGCGCCTCCTTGCCATCCTCCACGCTCATGAAGAGCGCCCGTCTCTCGCCCCATGGCGCATTGCTCAGCAGGCCCATAAGCTCATCGTCCGGATGTATCTGCGTTGTGTTCCTGTGCTCTATGCTCACCTGGCCGTGGTCAGCCGTTATGATGAAGTCGTAGTCCGAGTCCTCCAGCACCGGCCTGAGCAGTCTGTGCATCGACGCGAATATGCTGTGCAACGCAGCCCTCGGCTCTTCCACAGCTGGGCTGTAGACGTGTTGCTCGTGGTCCACAAGGTCGTAATAAACGAAGATGTGCCTCACGCGCTTCTTGACGAGCCTCGCGGCGGCCAGGAACATGTCGTCGAACGAGACGAACGGGACCATCTCTTCCTTCACGAACGCGGTGCTTGACAGACCAGTGCCAAGTATAGCCTCGTGCATGAGAGATGTGAAGCCGCCCCTGCGACTGAGCGCCTCTATGGTCCTTGGACGCGCGTACAGCCCCCTCGGATCGACGTAGCGCAGTCTCATGTTCGTGTCTATACCGGCGGAAAAGGCCAGCGTGTTCACTATCATGCCGGCTTCCTTGAACGGTATCTTTGTAGCTATGACGCCATGGCTCGCTGGCGCCTCGCCGCTGTAGAAGCTCGAGAGCGCGTTTATCGTCGTGGACGGGAACACTGTCGTAATGGGGCGCATGTTGAGCCACTTCGCGTACCCGCTGGCGCTGCCATTGCCATAGAGAACGCGGCTGGCCAGGTCGCGGCCCATGCCGTCTATTATCATGACTACCTTGTTGCGCCTCCTGCCTATCAGCTTACCAGAGTCAGCCCTGAGAAGCTCCCTCGCCACCTCCAGGTTGCTGTTGCCGAAGTCCGGCATGCGCATGCCGGCTTCACGGAGCTCTTCTACAAGTGCAGTCATCGAATCCCTGCGCATCAATACTTGACGAGCGACACCACGTTGTCAGCGCCGAGTCTACCCCTTGCGTTCAGGTCGGCTAGCTCTATCATGTAGGCCAGGCCTACTATGTTCCCGCCCATCTGCCTGACCAGGTCCATCGCTGCAAGCGTGGTACCGCCGGTCGCCAGCAGGTCGTCCACTATGAGCACTTTCGAGCCCCTCTCTATCGCGTCGCTGTGCATCTCTATCGTCTCCTGGCCGTACTCGAGGCTGTAGCTGCGCGCCACCTTGTCGTATGGAAGTTTACCCTTCTTCCTTATTGGTATAAAGCCGGTGCCCATCTTGTAGGCGAGGGCAGACCCCACTATGAAGCCCCTCGCCTCTATGCCCACTATATAGTCCGGCTTGAAGCCCACCGTCCTGGCCGCCAGTTCGTCTATGCAGGCCGCGAACATCCTCTTATCCTTGAGCAACGGAGTTATGTCGCGGAATATGATTCCCTTCTTCGGGTAGTCTGGTATGTTCCTAATGCGCTCCTTGATTGCTGCCTCTAAGCCCATGCAATCACGCAGCATATTTTCGCGCAAGGGATAAAAAGGCATGGTAGCGCGGCTGCGGCGAGTCCCGGTGCGTCAGCGCGCGGAACCGAAGTCAGGCAGTTCGCGGCCATTGAGCGACTCCACCAGTAGGATTCTGACCCTGCTGCCATGCCTGAGCCTGGTCTCGTATACGCGCATGTAGACACGCGTGAGCTCGAGCACAGTCGCGTTGGGGAACAGCGTGCGCACGCGGTCCGCAGCCGCGTTCTCGTCAACATCGGTGTTGAGTAGACGTCCCAGTGCTGATACTTGCACAAGCCGTGGCGGACTACGCATCGATTCCGCTGAACTGTTTGCAAGCGTGACCCTGTTGTTCTTCTTGGTCACAAGGCCACCGGCCTCTAGCCTATCGAGCGCGTGGTCGAGCGCGATAGGGCTGACGCCGACCGATTTCTGCAGCGCCGCAATGTCCACTCTGCGCCTGGACGCGACCTCCCTAAGCACCTCCAGGTCTTTCTTCGATAACCGCGCAGAATCGATGGCCGGCGCTGCGATAAACGAGACACGCCGGTCGATGCGCACCACACGCAAGCGGTCATCCAGCATCACATAGCGCTCCTCGTACTCGCCACTGCGTCCTGTCGGTATACCAATCTTGATGAGCGCGATCGCTATGAACGCCTCCCCAATGTTTTCGATTGCCTCGGTCTTCTTGCCAAGTACACCGAAGCGCTTCCTCTCGTTTTTCTCTGCGTAATCCCTAGCATAGCCCTCATCAAAGTTCGGCGCGAGCATCAACGCGCCACTACGCTCCGCGGTAGTTGATTGCGTGGTCCGCGCCGCAGGGCCCGCAGCGCCGCCGCTAACTGGACCGCGCGCAGAGAGTTCGCGTATCATATCGCCGAGCTTCTCCTTGGCTGCGCCGCTCACCGCTACAACCGGTGTGCCGCCCTGCGCCGCAGTTGTCCTGGCCTTTGCGTGGAACTTGCCAGTGTGCGGTATGCCGAATGGCGTGAACTCGCCGGCGACCTGCGTGGCCAGATTGCCGAGGTCCGTCTTGCCGCCGAAGAGCGTGCTAACCGCCTTCATGTCGTTCTCTATTACTAGCTTGCCTACGAAGCCGTAGTAGCACTGTGCGAGCACGTTCTTGCTTATGTTCGACGGCCTCTGCGTCGCTACGAGCAGGCCTATGCCGCGTTTCCTGCCCCTCACGCTGAGCTCCTCCACAATGTTCATCCTCTGGTGCGTTACCTGCGGAGCGAACTTGTCCGCTTCCTCTACAACCACCAAGTAGGGCTTTCTAGCCCTGCTTTCTATTTCGTAGAGCGCGGCCAGGGCCTGCTCAACCACTGCAGCGCGCTCCGCCGATTCGGACACGTCAAGAATCACTGGCACGCCGTAGCTTATGCTTCTTGAGAAGAGTGGCCCCATGTCAGTGTCCAGGTTCAGGTCCGCGCCTTCGCCGCCTACCAGCAGAACCGCGAACGAGTTCCTGAGCGATGAGTACTCGCCCTCGGTATCGATTATGCAGAATGGCAGGCCCAGCCTGCACAGCTCTTCCGCAATGACGCCGACAAGGTAAGACTTGCCTGAGCCGCTCTGCCCTATGACGCAGCCTCTGCCCGTAATGACCTGTTGGGCGTCTATCCCGACACCTGGCGCTATGTTTACTTCCATCGCAGAGTTATC
The DNA here is from genome assembly GCA_021827995.1 of Microcaldota archaeon. GTDB lineage: Archaea > Micrarchaeota > Micrarchaeia > Micrarchaeales > Micrarchaeaceae > JAKATK01. The sequence goes on from JAKATK010000001.1 coordinate 173,733, forward strand.
CGAAGAAAGTAATAAAGAGGTTTGACCCCTGCCTAGGGCCAGCGGCGCATTCGGTATGCCTAGACAGCAATCCTAGTCATCCGCCAAACCAATATCGGTCCATGCTCTCCTGCGACCAAGACCGATATTGTCTGTCAATCCGAATCAGCGATAAAGCAGGTCCATTACTATTCTGTAAGTCAGTCCCCAGATAGTGTACTGGCCGACAGTTATTGAAGGCATGACACCGGACCCCGAGCCCTCAATCGTGTAGTTGGACTGGCCCCCGGCGTTCATGAGCTCTTCGAGGCCGATCCACCTGTACGACGATACCTCTTCGGCGTTTGGGCTGATCTGCGCGCTGCTGTTTAGGATGAATACGCTCGGCACAACTGTGATGCTGCCCATGTTGGTAGTCATCGGTTTCAGATAGCCTAGAAACGTTGCGTGCACGCCAAGGTCGAACCCCAGCTCCTCGAGAGTCTCCCTCCTAGCGGTCTCGTAGTAACTGTCGTCCCTTGGATCCCTCTTGCCTCCAGGAAAGGCGACATGGCCGGACCAGCGGTCGCCATCCCTATCGGCCCTCTTTATGAAAAGCGAACACGGCTCGCCATCCTTGACATGCAAAACTACCGCAACACTAGCTGCATCCCCTTCAATCAGCGCAGGTTCATTCTTGTCGAGCATCTCCGCTAGTTTCATTAACTTTCTGTAGTCGTACGCCACCGAACCGCCGTGCACTATCGTTGTAGCATAATATAAAAACATTAGTATCGGTAGCGGGCCACGGTCAACCATAATGCCGCACAACCGGCCGGCACTTATCGCAATCAATAAAATTGTATAGCGGACCCAGCCCTAGCAGTGCACTAGGCGGACTGCGCTTTCGGCACGGATTCGGAACCTGCCATGGGGTAAAAGGTTCTAAATTGGGTGAGGACAACCGTGACGATTGCACCAAAGAACCGGAGGACGCCAAAGACGCAGAAGCGGAGCCACCGCGGCATATGCGTATTGGCATATAAACATTCGTGCCAGTAGCGGTTGTCGGCACGCCGATTGCCTTGATGACCGCAAAGCGGATGGAATGTCCTACACAGTCTCAACCGCAGCTCGCATTGCCTATCCTCTCGCTCCAGATATTTCTGCGTTCTTCTGTTCGCGCAACTATGCTACGAATGCAGGCAAGAAATCATTGCCATCCACGTTTTCATAGCCACTAGCTGGTTTGGCTGTGGCATTCTGCTAGCGATGGTTGCAGCTATACTCTGCGGCTAGTCCTATTACGGTGCGTTCTGCGGTATTGGCTGCGCATTATCCAGCTTGAAACCGCAGGACTAGACACAGATCCCCTTTGGCCATCCGCGCTCAGGGCAGGCCTCCGTCGTTTTCATGCGGTCTTCTAGTCTTGATTGCCGAAAATATCGCTGCCAGCAAGGCCATCGCAGCGCCGGCGTACATCACTATGCGCATGCCCTCCATGAAAGGCGCCGATATAAGGTTAGGGAAGAACGACGTGCTGAGTATGACCTCCTGGTTCCTTATCGGTATTGTGTTCATAGTGCTCTGCGGTATAAGTGCCTTTAGCGGGCTATAGCCCAGGAGCGCTGCAAACAGCGCGGCTGATGGCGGTATGTCTATTGACAGCTGTGAGGCCGTGTTCACAGACACGTTCTGCGCCACCAAGCCGTTGTACAGCGCAGCGGGCAGCGAAGACGACACGCCGAGTATGAGCAGGCTGAAGAATATGGCCAAGCTGAACATGAACGCCACGTTGAGTATCGTGGCTCTCATGCCCGATGCTATACCTCGGTACTCCGGCGGCACCGAACTCATCACAAACGCGGTGTTGGGCGGCGTGAACATCCCCTGGCCCATCCCTATGAAGAATATCGTGACCGCAAAGAGCATGTAGTCGAAGTTTGCCGGCATCGATGCAAGCGCCACCAAGCCCACAACGTTTATCAGCATGCCAGCAGTAGTGAAGCTCCTGGATCCGTACTTGTCCGACAGATAGCCGAAGAGCGGCGCTGCGACCAGTAAGCCTAAGACCAGCGGCGCCATCGCTATCGCGGCCTGGAACGGCGTGTTCTCGAAGCTTATGCCGTGCAGTGGCAGCCAGACGCCCTGTAACCAGATTATGAGCATGAACTGCAGGCCGCCGCGCGCCATGCCGGCTAGAAGCAGCGACATGTTTCCTGCCGCGAAGGCCTTTATCCTGAAGAGCTTGAGGTGCAGCATAGGGTTCTCCGTCCTGAGCTCTATGAAAACGAAAGCGACCATCAGCGCTATCCCGGTTGCAAAGCCGAGCTGTACGTATGGGTCTGCCCAGCCGGTCGGGCTGCCATTGTATGGAAGTATGCCATAGGTCAGGGAGAGTAGCAGCAGTGCCAACGACGCAGCGAACGTGACGTTGCCGTATACATCGAGCTTCTGCTTACGGTTAAGCGTAGCTATCTCGTGCAGCGCTAGGTAAGCCCATATGGCCCCTATCACGCCGACTGGCACGCTTATCAGGAAGATCAGGTGCCAGTCTATCCCTGCGAGAACGCCGCCGATAAGCATGCCGGCCAGGGTGCCTCCGACGACTGCGATGGAGTTGAAGCCTAGGGCCTTGCCACGCTCGTTCTGTGGGAATGCGTCTGTGAGTATGGCCGCGCTATTGGCGAAAAGGAAGCCGCCCCCGAGGCCCTGCAGTAGCCTTAGAAGCGTGAGCGAGATGACACCTGCAGTGCCGGTTATCAAATAGGATGAGATATACAGCAGCGTCGATGCGGTTGCGAATATCGCGAAGCCCATATTGTACAGTCTTACCCTTCCGAACATGTCAGAGAGCCTGCCTATCGTGACAACTGTCACAGATGAGACTATGGTATAGCCGAGCAGCAGCCACAGCAGCAGGTCAATGTTGTTGCTCACCAGAGGGTTTATGCCCATGCCATTGAATATCGCTGGCAACGATATGAGCAGTATCGAGCCGTCTATCGTGGCCATCAGCGCGCCGATGGTCGTGTTGGAGAGGGCTATCCACTTGTAGTGTACACCGAACTTCGCTTCTCTGCGCCGCTCCTCTACATCGTAAGCAGACCCCTCATGCATTCCGGCTGAAGCCATGGGACCAGATCGCGCGCAACGCTAACAAATAAGATTGATGCCATTGGGGTTGCCGAGATTTGAACTCGGACTAGCAGGTTACTTCCACAAATTCGCATTCCAGATTCTCATCATCGCACAAGGCTCAAATAAAATAAACATCTGGAGCCTGCTGCGCTGCCAAATTACGCCACAACCCCGAGCCATGTGAATTCGTTGTCAAGATTTAAATTGCTGACTGTGTCGCATGCGGCAGCGTATGTGTCGGTAATCATCCCGCGCATCGCGCAAATGCATAACAGATAGTATGGAAAACATACTTAAGTATACAAAAGTTTTTTAATCTTTATTCCGCATTTCATGTTTTAAGCAGTGGCCATGCGCAAGTCATCCGGATGTGAACGGAGTGATTGATTGACAAAGTACGTTCTCGTACCAGATTCCAGCTTGGCCGCTAGCTACAGGAATTTTCCCCTTCTGGAGTTCATGCCGAGCGCGCCAACGAACACCATACCGGCCCCGATCTACAATTTCCTTAAGGGTCCGCTGCAGAAGCCGCTGCCTGACGGCAGTATATCAGTGGCGCCATACTCATTGAGAAAACTCGAGGCCGCGCTTCGGGCAAGGCATCCGAGCAGCGACGTGGTGGTAGCGCACGAGGCCTACCTTGACAGGTTCATAAAGAGCGACACAGAGGTCATAGCTGTAAGCACCATGGATCCGCTCGGTTACGGTCCTCTGACGATGTCGTTCTTCGTCCTGCTGGGCTCAAGCCATGACGCATGGGTCAAGAGGGAGTGGCTGAACTTAATCTCAAAGATAAACGCGCTTAGGAAGGGCAAGAAGGCGAAGCTCCTTGTGGGTGGTCCGGGCGTGTGGGAATTCACAATAGCACCGGAGGAACTCGAGAGGGAGGGCATAGACTACGCATTCCAAGGCGAGTGTGACGACCTGGCATGCGAGCTCTTCGAGCAGGTGCCATCTGGCAATTTCGACCCGGCACTGTTCCATAGGGGCTACGTCACGATAGACGACGAGTTCCATCGAACGCGCGTAGAAAACCCGAAGTTCATATCGCGAAGCCCTAACATATCCGGCTCATCGCCCATGGACAAGATACCGCCGATACTCGGGCCAGCGCACAAGGGAATGGTAGAGATAATGCGCGGCTGCGGCATAGGCTGCGATTTCTGCGAGGTAACGCTGAGACCCCTCCGCTACTTCCCGCTGGATCACGTCAGAAATGAGATAGGCGTAAACGTTGCTGCAGGTTTCACGAACGCTTGGCTGCACACTGACGAGTTCTTTGCCTACAAGCACACCAAGGCCAACTTCGAGCCCAACGAGGAGGCCCTCGTGGATCTGGTCACGGATGTAATGTCGATGAGGGGCGTGCTAACCACAAACCCAACTCACGGTAGGATTTCTCCGGCCGCTGCGTATCCGGAACTTCTTGCGAAATTATCCCCCATAATAAAAGCCCGCAAGGGGCACTGGGTTAGCGTCCAGGTCGGCCTCGAGACCGGCAGCGACAGCCTGGCCAAGAGGCACATGCCGAACAAGACCCTGCCGCTGCACATAGGACCGGACGGCACCTGGGCCGAGATAGCATGGCGCGGCACGCAGAACATGACAAAGTACTACTGGCGCCCTGCCTTCACGGTGCAGTGCGGCCAGCGCGACGAGACCCCTGAAGATAACTGGGATACCATCGCGCTCATCAACAACATGAGCGAGTCCGAGGTAGATGGCAGGCCGTTCGAGTTCAGCGTCACGCCGATGCAGAACGTGCCCCTAGGTCTGATAAAGAGCGCCGGCTTCTCCGCGCAGATGCTAGACCAGGCCCAGCTCGGCGTCTACTACGCCAGCTACAGGCACCTATACAAGATGGCTAGGCGCGGCGCCAGGAACGAGTCCAAGGGCAACCCTATAGTCAGACTCGGTACCACTGGCACGATAACTTTCGGCGGCTGGCTCACGATGAAGTTCATTGAGCGGCTGGCCAGGCACAAGGGCGTCGACATCGAGAAGGTGAAGCGCCATGGCACCGAGGCCAAGAAGGGCAGGGGCAGCACAGATCCCAAGCCGATCATGCATCAGTAATAAAATACTGCGCGTGATAATATTACAGTGATAAAGCTCAAGCGCGTCTATGGGCGCATAGACGTGACCGATGGTTTCAGGGTTCTCGTCGACAGGCTGTGGCCCAGGGGCATAAGGAGCTCGACGCCCAACATAGACAAATGGCTTAAGGGCGTGGCACCCAGCGACGAGTTGAGGCGCTGGTTCGCCCACGACCCGAAGAAATGGGCCACGTTCAAGAGCCGCTACAAGGCCGAGCTGAAAGACAACCATGACCTAGACAAGCTGGTAGAGATTGCGACCGAGAACGACACCATAACCCTGCTCTTCGCAGCCAAGGACGAGAAGCACAACAACGCCGTGGTCCTGCTCGACGTCCTCAAGAGGCGCCTGGCACATGCGGAAAAGGCCGCGCGAAAGGCAGCTAGATAGGGATACCGTCGGAAATGCTGGCACCGCGATCCAGGTAATCATGCAAAACATCTAAATAACATGCACAACATAACGATTGGAATGCCAGGGTGGCAGAATCTGGTAACGCGTACGCCCGGAGACCTGCCGGCAAGCGTATGGCTCTCACGAGCCTTCTGGGTTCAAAAGCCTAGGCTGAATATCCCAGCCCTGGCGTTTCGGTGTCTTGATGGCTGAGCAAAAGCAAACAAGGCGTGAAGAGGGAGGCAAGGGGAAGGGCGAGAGCTCGGCATCTTCGATAATCAGGCTAGCCGGCAGGGACGTCAACGGCTCGCTCAGCATAGAGCGCGCGCTGTTCCACGTCAGGGGCATAGGCGTCAACATGGCGCACGCGCTGTCGCACGCGGTCGAGTTCAAGCTCGGCGTACAGCACTCCACCAGCATAGGCTCTCTTGACGAGCAGAAGATTGCAGCCATCGAGGCGATAATAAAGGACCCGGTAGCCAACGGCATACCGAGCTACATGGTCGACCACAGGAAGAACTTCGAGAACGGCAATGATGTGCACTACGTAGGCAACGACCTGCTCCTGGCAATGAGGCAGGACATAAGCAGGGACGTCACGCTCAGGACATGGCGCGGCTACAGGCACCAGTACGGCCAGCGCGTCAGGGGACAGCGCACCAGGTCTACCGGCAGGACCGGCGCGACCGTGGGCGTCATGAAGAAGGCCGCGAAGGAAATGGCGCAGGCTGCCGAGAAGGCAGAGAAGGCCGAGAAGGCGCCCAAGGGCGCCAAGCCTGCTGCGGCAGCTCCTGCAGCAGCGCCGGCGCCAGCAGCGAAGTGATATTTTGGGAGCACCGAGGAGGAATAGAAGGAAGTACGATGAGCCGAAGGACATGTGGAACCTGCAGAGGATTTACGCCGACAGGCGGCTCGTCAACGAGTACGGGCTCAGGAGCATGAGGGAGCTCTGGGCTGCGCAGACCGAGATGAGCCAGATCAGGGGCAACGTAAGGGAGCTCCTGTCCGGCATAAACGTCAGGCCGGAAGCAGAGCGCGAACTCCTGTCGAGGCTCTCGAAGCTCGGTGTCGTGCCGGTGGGGTCGACCCTGGACAGCCTTCTGGATCTCAAGGAGAACGCTCTCCTAGAACGCAGGCTCCAGACGATAGTGTTCAGGAAGGGCCTGGCCAGGAGCGTCTTCCAGTCGCGCCAGCTCATAACGCACGGGTTCATATCGGTCAACGGCTCAAAGGTCGACAGGCCAGGCTACACTGTGACCGCAGATCAGGAGGCGCGCATAGGCTACTACAAGGCCATAGACATAGGCGCCAAGCAGCCGGCCCAGGAGGCGGCAGCGGCCCAGGCGGCAACCCCTGCAGCGGTCCAGGCCGAGGCAGAGGCTACGGCGCCTGCTGCCCAAACGCAGAGTATCACTGACGAAAAGGCTTGATCCAATGGCAGAGAAGAAGAGCAAGAAGAAGGCTTCGGAGCAGCAGGGGGCAGCAGCCCCGGCGCCAAAAGAGATAGTCTCATATGAAGCCAAAGCGCTCGAGGAATCGAAGACCAAGCCAAGGGAAGATCGCCTCGGCGTCGCACACGTTTACTCATCGAAGAACGACACTATAATAACGCTCACTGATATAAGCGGGGCGGAGACCATAGCGGTGGGCAGTGGCGGCATGATGGTCAACGCCGATTCGCAGGAGGGCTCGCCATACGCCGCGATGCAGGCAGCCTACAAGGTGGCCTCCGCGGCGAAGGACAAGGGCATTACCAAGATAAACATACTTATCAGGGCCCCAGGAGGGCACAGCTCGAAGACGCCAGGCCCAGGTGCCCAGGCCGTCGTCAGGGCCTTCGCTAGGAGCGGCTTAAGGGTCAACAGGATAGAGGACGTGACCCCAGTGCCCACGGACACGACCAAGAGGCCCGGCGGCAGGCGCGGAAGGAGAGTGTAACTAGCTCATAGCACCGCTATGGCATAGATAGCGACAAAGCCGGCAATGAAGCCGCAGATACCCGCTAGTATCCTGAGGCCAACTATCGTGAAGAATGGCCTGCGCCGGATTAGTCTCCTCCTGTAGCTCACGCCAGCACCGTAGACGCTCGCGACGAAGGCGTCCGTGTTGGAGAGCGGCACCCCGACAAGCGTTGCTATCTCGACCAGGAAGGCCGATATGAACATAGCGCCCACAGCGTTGAGATACCTCATAGGTATTATCTCGTTGCCTATGCGGTTGAGAGGACCTTGGCTGAAGAGCACGCAGCCGACAACTATCGCGGCCACGATGCCTATGAATGTTGCATCGATGCCCATGAACGAGATCCCGGAAGCCGGCATCATCCTTGCGATCAGGCCTATCGTGTTGCCGCCAAGTGTGAACGCCACAAAAAATGACGTTGCTATCAGGGCCAGTTTCATAACCTTCACGTTGCCCCATATGTTGTTCTTAGGTAGCCTCGTGCTCGCCCACCTCATCACCACGGCGACAAATACGAACGATAGCAGCGGCATAGTGATCCAGAAGGCCACTATCGTGTCCACGAAGCCGAGTTTCGCGACGCCTGAAACCGCGACGTCCACGCCTACAAGTATTGCGGTCAGTGTCACAGTGAGCGACTGCGGCACCCTCGCCACTTCGGCGATTACGAAGACCCCTATGGCTATCGCAAGAGCCACGTCCAAGGCCAGAGGGTTGCCCTGCGATAGCAGTAGCGATACCGTATGGCCCAGAAAACCTCCCTGCACCACAAGGCCTACCATGTACGCGACTATGGTGAGCAGGATGCCGGACCTCCTTTTCATGACCCTGCTCCCTATGACGCTGCCCACGCATACCGACAGGTTGTTCCCTGCAACTAGCGCGACCAGTATAAGGCCAAGTATTATCGCTATCTGCGCGAGTACGGCTGGCAACTAAACACTCATGTCATTATCGAGACCATTATCGACATGAAGATGTCCGCCGAATCCTCGCAGTTGTCCAGTATGTCGTCGCACTTGTGCGCTATCTCCTCGACGTAGTGGAACGTCTTGAAGTCCATGTCGTTGCCGTATATGTAGTCGATTAGCTCGTCCTTTATCTCGTCCTCCTTCTTCTCGAACACCTCTATGTCCTTCCTGTAAGCGTTTATCTCGCCTACGTCACCGCTGGCCTCCATCTTAGAGAGGCGGTCGAGGGCCTGGTTCACCAGGTCCGTAGTGGCCAGTATGTTCCGCTTCACCCTGGCCGCCATCTTCTTGTCTGGCAGCGTATACCTGCTGATACCCCTAGCCAGGTTGAATATTGCGTCGACTATGTCGTCCTCTTTCTGCACAAGCGCCAGCATGTCCGATAGCACATTGGGAGACACGGCGCCTGATGATATAAGATTGGAGAGCTGGAAGACCTTGCTGTCGGATTCCTCCTCTATCTCCTTGACCTTCCTTATATCCTTGCTGGAGGATTCTACCAACTTTATCAGTTCGCTGTTGGCCCTGCTCGCGATGTTCGCCAGCTCGCGTATCTCTTGCATTATCTTGTACTCGCCTCCGTTGAACATCCTGTCTAAAACTCCCATAAAGTCACGGGAATTAGTTAAACGATGAAAAGTATATTAAACTCTATCAGAGAGCTGCGGAAAATCATGGTATGGGCGGCGCGTCTGCCGGACGCGCGACCGCCGCGCCTCTGGCAGCGCCTAACTAAGTCTGCTTGCGTGCCATATGCTGCAGCTTTATGCTGACGCCATCTATCAGCGCGACAAAGTCGCTCTCGTTTAGGAAATAGGACCTGTCGCGCCTCTGGAAGGTGTGCACGTTAAGGTTCTCCAAGAGCAGAGCGTCCTTGTCATCCAGGCCGTTGATGTACAGGCCGCGCGCGTCTACTCCGCCCCTGCAGTCGAAGAGCGCGGCTAGGTAGTTGGCCGAGTAGGAGTTCCTCCACCTGAATATCTTGAGCCGCCTGCCAAGCGCCTCGGCAAATAGCTTTTTCGCTTTGGAGTTGTAGACCAACGCGCTGACGGTCTCGCCATGCTGGTTTATGCTTATCTTGTTGGGTTCCACACCTAGGCTTTCCATGACCAGCTTCACGAATCGCTCAAGCTGCTCGCCGCTATCGGTAACTATGCCGATCTCATGGTTAGGATTGCATGCGAAGAGTCCCATCAGGTAACTGATCTCCGGTGTGACCCTCAGTTTCCTTGTCACGATCGCGCGCCCCGCCGGCCATGGCCGGCAGCCAGAGTAATAAGGCTCGAAGATTTAACAATGCTTCCAATGAGCAGCAAGCGCTCACGCTGGTGCGCAAACAAAAGATGCAGTTTGAGGCTTTATGCGAGGAACCGCTGCGAAACGCACACAGAATATTCGAGGTGATCTATCCGCAGGTTCCCCTACGGATACCTTGTTATGCCTTAGCCCTCCTCACAGAACCCTAACTCGAAAGTGCCCGAAGGCACTGCCTCACTAGGACTCCACTTGGGTGACTTGGCAGGCGGTGTGTGCAAGGAGCAGGGACAGATTCACCGCTCGATAGTGACAAGCGATTACTAGGGATTCCAGCTTCATGAGGGCGAGTTTCAGCCCTCAATCCGAACTTGGGTTGGTTTTAGGGGATTGGCTTCGCCTTTCGGCGTTGCATCTCATTGTGCCAACCTTTGTATGCCGCGTGTAGCCCAGGAGATTCAGAGCATACTGACGTACCGTGGCCTTCTCCTTCCTCCTCTTTAAACAGAGGCGGTCCCGACAGAGTGCCTGGCCGGTCTCCCGACCAGTTGCAACTGTCAGCGAAGGTCTCGCTCGTTACCGGACTTAACCGGACAGTTCACACCACGAGCTGACGATCGCCATGCACTACCTCTCGGCTCGTTAGGCAAGATCTTTAGTCTGGCCTTCATCCTGCCGTCGCTCCTGGTAATGTTTCCGACGTTGAATTCAATTAAACCGCAGCATCCACCCCTTGTGGTGCTCCCCCGCCAATTGCTTTAAGTTTCAATCTTGCGACCGTACTCCCCAGGCGGCAGACTTAACACTTTCGCTACGGTACTGCAAACGTTCGAGACATTTGCAACACCAGAGTCTGCATGATTTACTGCTAGGGCTACTCGGGTATCTGATCCGATTCGTTCTCCTAGCCTTCGCCCCTCACTGTCGGATGCGTTCTGGTCAGGCGCCTTCGCCACCGTTGGTCCTCATAGGATTACAGGATTTTACCCCTTCCCAATGAGTACCCCTGACCTCACCCGCTCCCTAGCCGATGGGTATCTCACGCACGCATTGACGTTGAGCGCCAATATTTCACGTGAGACGACACCAGCCAGCTACGGGCGCTTTAAGCCCAATAATCGCGGGCACCACTTGTGCTGCCGGTATTACCGTGGCGGCTGCCACCGGTCTTGCCCAGCACTTATTCTCCGAGCTTGCTAAACTCGGCAAAAGGTTCACCGAAGTGAACCACTCAGATTCCCCCCATCACGCTTACGCGCATTGTGGAGTTTGCGCGCCTGCTGCACGCCGTAGCGCTAGGGCCCTTGTCTCAGTGCCCTTCTCGGGGCTCCTGCTCCCACAGCCCCTACGGGTTATCGGTTTGGTGGGCCGTTACCCCGCCAACAGCCTGATCCGCCGCAGTCTCATCGTAGTGTGGCAACGCTGCAATTCGCGCGCCTTTCAGCTAGGGCTCCTTCCAGATGCCCTAGCCTATGGTGTATTAGCCACAGTTTCCCGTGGTTATCCTCCTCACTACGGTAGATTGACTACGTGTTACTGAGCCGTACGCCGCCCAACGAAGCCGTTGAGCCGACTTGCATGGCTGTCGAAATCTGATAGCAGTGCCCTCCAGCAGCATCGACTGGAGTCGATGTGCCGCAATGTACTTTGCAACTGTGCGGTTCCTCTAAACATGCCTCAAACTGCATCCAATCCCTAAACGGGATTTTCACCATAGCAAGTGGCAACACTCGCAAAAAGCAGTAGGTGCTTTTGCACAACAAGGTATTTATTCCTAACCTATCGGAGTGGGTACTGCGTTGCGCTGGCGAGCCCGGGCAGCATTCTAGCGCCATTTAATCCTAGCTAGCTCACGGCCGTTCTTTGGGTAGCAGTCCGAGGATCTTACAGCCCCGAGTACTACGAATCGTGTTTTGCAGTTCTCTGATGGTTATCGTCTATGCAAAATTTGTCCGTAACGATCTCACACCCTTACTGCCTGAAGGCAAACCTTAAAAACTTTGTGCAAAAATATGTTCGGTAGTGATTGGGTGGAGACGGACAAGAAGCATGAGCTTACGCCTGCCCAGGCCATGGCCGCGCTCGAGAGCAAGGCTGATGCCACCATAGATGCGCTCTCAAAGCTGTGGGACTGGAGCCGCGACGATTCCGGCCTGCAGAACCATACGAGCGATGACATAAGCCGCTGCGGCTCGATATTGAAGGCTTTCAAGGAGCAGAAGGATGGGATCCAGAAGTCTAAAGGGTACACGTTCAAGACTCATTATGCGGTCTGGAGGGCAACGCATGCGATTGGCAACGACATCATAACGCTGGCGTTGAGCAAGATGGATGGGCTGTCGCCGCACACGCCAGAGCAGGTGCTGAAGGTCTGCGAAGTCATAAACGGCATGGAAGCCCTTAGCGATTACGAGAAACAGGTAGCTAGGTACACGCTCAAGATGCGCTACCTGAACCGCCTCACTACCGACTACGAGGATCTCGAGAAGCAGCTAGAGGAGTTCAGGAAGAAGCTCAGGAGATGATGGCATGGAGCGCAGCAAAGGCATAAGCATTTATAACGGCCCGGATTCCACCGGCGTTGGCCTGCGCGCCAACGAGGTCAATGACGGCGCCTCGCCCAAGCATCTTGAACGAAAGGACCTCAAGGCTAGGGCAGAAGCGGTGCGCAAGGGCGAGATCGACCAGCGGGCAAGGCTGGACGTCTGGGTGGCCGAGAACGTGCTGGGCGAGCTGCAGAGGTCGAAGATAAACGCCGAGCCGATAAGCGGGTCGCTCATAAAGGAGAAGTTCGCAGACGTCGGGATAGACCTGAGCGACAAGGACGCCGACAGGATACAGCTCAATATAATAAAGGCGGAGAGCTTTGAGAAGAAACTCATGATGCTGATGAGCTACGGGGCCATGGGCATGATGGGCGGCCTCTGGGTGCACGGCATGGCCGGCATACTAAGCATCCTCGGCGGCGCTGGGATACTTGCACTTGGCGCTGCCTCGATAAGCATGATGCTCTACTACAAGCATCTACAGAAGAACATCGAGAGGAGCATTGCGGAGGTTGTGGGTAGGGAGTACTCGAAAGAACCGGACATGGCCAACTCCTCGAACCTATCGCATAAGAAGATAGCATTGGTGCAGACCCTGACGAGCCAGTTCTACGAGGATGACAAGGCGGAGCGTGCATTCATAATCGAGTCACTAAAGAAGCACGGAGTAAAACACCCGGAGGCGTACGCAGACGAGGCGCTCGAGGACATAAAGAAGCTGCAGTCAGAGATGCGCAAGAAGGGCAGGAACGAGGGCATAGTAACCGGCTTAGTTGGTGCCAGCGCTCTGGTGGCGTTCGCGACGACCAGTTGGATAGGCTGGATTGCAGGCATACTGCTCTACACGAACGGCATGGCAGCGTACTATCTGACTAGGCAGATAGGCTACTGGGACTATAGGGACCTCGTGCGCGTCTCTGGCGAGGCCCTAGCTGATGAGAGTGTCATCATAAGGCCGAACGCAGAATTGGCGCTTCTCCGGCAATGAAGACGAGCATGATTATAACAGGCGTGTTGGATGACTGTAATCGGGCAGATACCATACAAGGACGGCGTCCTCATAGTGGCCGACAGCAGGGCCACGCTTGCCAATCAGTTCTTCGTCAAGTACATAGATGACGAGCAGAAGATATACAGATCGGATGACAAGGACATAACCGTCGCCATAGCAGGCAATGCCGTGCTGGGCATAGACGCCGCCAAGGCCCTCACCACGAGCGAGTCTATACTAAAGGAGTACGCAAAGACCGGCGACGAGAAAGCCAAGAAGATACTAGAGTACATACTGAACGGCTCATCCAGCATGCCGGCAAATCCTATGGCTGGCTTCGCAGGCCTGCTGGTCAGCGTGCGCCTGTCTGACAACACAGTCAAGACCCTCACGATACTCGTTGGGGATCTCGGCAAGGGCAAGGAGGTCAGGTTCCTCGATGCGTCGAGGCCATTCGCCATGGGCGTAGACCGGACCGTGCCGGTGTATCTGAACGACCTGCTCAAAGCCCACTGTCCCGACGTAAACAGCAGGACCTTGGCGGACGCGCTTACCATAGCGTTCCTTCTTGAGGACGCTTACATCGAGGAGCACTACCCGATACCATACATGGGCAAGAAGATCCTGGGCGTCGGCGGCGCCATAAGGCTGCGCGCCACAGAGAAGGACTGGACCCTAGAGGCTGTGATAAACAAGAGCGGGAGGAAGCAGCTGGAGGGCAAGTCCTACGATGAGTTGAGGGACTACTTCGCCCAGAGGATTGCCGACGCAAAGCAGCAGAATAAAGCGGACGAGCTGAAGCATCTGCTGCGTGCTGACCAGATGGCAGTGGCAAAGAAGAGTGCTGGCCGCAGCACCCAATAGCCATCGCGCATTTCCATGCGCCGCATATGGCGCTAGTTACCACAGTTCAAGCCACGCTGGCCGTGTGAATGAGGGTTAAATATTTAACCAGCATATCCAGCATCGAGCGAATAACAAATGCAGCCCCGTCGTCTAGTGGCCAAGGACCGCGGGCTTTGGACCCGTGTACATCGGTTCGAATCCGGTCGGGGCTAAGTCCATTTTGTCGTCGCAAAATGAACGGTTCGAATCTGTAGCAAAGGAAAAGAAATTCAGCAAACATCGATTCGAATCAAGCAAGAAAACAGAGCTGGAAAAAGTAAAGAAGGAGCTAGAGGAACTCTTGCCGAAACTCGGCAAGACGGACATCAAGGCTCTTAGATCCGTAATCTACCAACATTGGCAGAAGAGGTTCCGAAAGAACCACCCGCCAAAGTATGGTGGCATCAACAAGGGGTTCGACGATCAGGAGTTCCAGAAGTTCTTCAGGGCGATAGACAACGACAGGTTCCGCCTATTGTTTTTGTACCAAGCGCAGCTTGGGCTACGGATAGGCGAGGCTGTCCGCATCAACATAAAGGACATAGACTTAGAGAAAAGGGAATTGACGCTCAGGACAGAGAAGGCGAAGACCGTTGACGTGCTCCTAATACCTACGCCGCTCTTCCAAAAGACCTTGGATTTCATAAAAGCCAATGCAAGCAGGATAGAGCAGGCAGAGGGGTACCTGTTCTTCAAGGAGCCGGACAGGTGCAAGAGGTCTGAGCCGTACTTCGACACCAACTACGCCAGGAACGCGTTTTGCAGGTACGTTAGGCTGGCGGGGCTGGACAGCGTATATGCCGAAAGCGACGAGCCTAATGGCAAGCCTGGCCGAAGGCTGCACAGGCTGACAACGCACAGCTTGAGGCACTACGCGATTACCAGCTTCGCCAAGCACACGAACGGTAACGTCTTCCTGACCAGCAAGTTCGCTAGGCATTCAAACCCGAGCAACACCATGACCTACATCAACACCAACAAGCAGGAGCTGTACCAGCAGATAGATGGTGCGTTCGGGCTTAGCCAAGCGGTGGGGTTGAAGGCAAAGCTGCTGGATAGACGGAGTTGAAAATCAAGCCACATTCGAAAAGATTTAAAATCTTGAACGCACATATATATTTGTCGATTCAAATGGGCGGAACTCAGACGCAACAGATGATAAACAGGCAGCTCAATACGAAGCTGGACAGGATAGCGAAGATGCTGAGCGTAGTGCTGGAGAGGATGGACGAGGCCGAGCCGGACAGGAAGCCGATAAAGAAGATAGCAAAGGAGTGGAATGGGATTGATTCCGGAAGGATAAAAGTCCACCACTACAGGAATCTTGCTGATTTTGAGAAAGCCATAAGCTGAGCTGATCCTATGGCATACAAGCCTGCATTCACGGATAAAATGCAGGAAGAGCTTGCATACAGGAAGAAGCGCGATAGGATAACGTACGAGCAGGCAACGAAGAAGATAGCTCTGGTATTGGAGAATCCTCTAAGATAGGCAAGCCGATGCGCGCGACGCCGACAGGGATACGCAGATTCCATGTTGGCTCGTTGGTTATAACGTACAGGATAAACGAGCAGGCGCACGAGGTCACCTTCACCGCGTTCGAGCATCATGAGTGAGCTTCTTGATTCTGAATGGGCCTTTAAAAGCAGATAAAGTAAGCGGAAACCATAAACTAAAGACGCCTAACCAAGCCGTCTTTAGTAAACCTTCGACGTAAGCCCAAAACCTTCATTTTTTGTCATCGAGGGACTAACCATCGACATTAGGTAGTTTCACCTTTAGTTTCCATCTTTAGTAAGTTTTAGTTGCCAAAATTATGGTATTTACTACACATGGATTTTGAGACCATGTGTAGTGAAACTTCGACGTAAATTTTAAAAGCCTCATTTCCTGTCGTCAGATTGACTCCCCATCAGTATTAGGTAGTTTCATGTGTAGTGCCCGTGTGTAGTAACCGAGACTTGCGACCTCTGGCTGCGTTAAGCATGGACGTCGCAAGTAAGGCTCTGAAGTCAAGTTTTTAAAGTCTCATTTTCTGACGTCGAGCTACTATCCATAGAAATTAGTCTATTACGTCGCAAGTATGACGTTGTAAGTAAGCCGTCGCCAGCCCCTAAGCCACCTACGCTGGTGCTCGGCAGGCTGCGGGCGGCTAGTTCTGGGCTGGAAGGCTGCGTTTGCCCCCACCCAAACGCAGCCGCTTGAGCTAGCTTGGCGCCTCCGGTTGCGGAGGCTAGCCCAGCCTATAAGTACCTTCAAGGCTCGTTGGAGCCGACTGCCTAGGTGGCTAGGCTTAAAAGCTCGTTGGAGCGACCCCCCCCGTAAGCCATGAAGTGGCGCACGGGCTGGGTAAAGGATTGATTTATCACACGACAAAATAAGTAAATTCAAGCATAAGATAAAAACTGGTATATAGATTAATTGCAGCAACCTTTTTAATTTAGAACTAACATTATTCTAAAAGTGCTTACATATGGCAAAAAAAGTTTCGTTAATCAATATGAAAGGTGGCGTAGGAAAATCTACGCTTGTTGTAAATCTTGCATGGCATTTTGCGTACATGAACAAATGGCGTAAGCGGGTGTTACTAGTCGACCTTGATCCACAATTCAACGCTAGCCAGTATCTTGTCGGTGTTGAAAAATATGAAAAAATAATCAGTAATGGCGAACCCACAATTTGGAATGTATTCGAACAGCATACTTATACCCCCACCAAGGTGCAGCCAACCTCGTTAACTCCGAAAGACGTGATACACGAGGTGGCTTCATTCCAAGGTAGGGGTCGCATTGATTTGGTGCCGTCACAATTAGAACTGGCATATTCTTTACGAAATCCTGCGCAGAAAGAGACGTTACTGGCAAAGTTTATCTCGGCTATTGAAAGCGCGTATGACATAATATTGTTTGATTGTGCGCCTACGGAATCTGTTTTGACTACAGCTGCTTATCTAGCAAGCGATTACGTACTCGTACCTGTAAAACCAGAATATTTATCAACGATAGGATTGCCATTACTTGGTAGATCAATGGACGAATTTAATAAGGGGCCGTATAGCGGCCATAGTATAGAGATTGCTGGCATAGTCTTCAATCATGCAACTGACTACGCCCCAGAAGAGAGAAAATCTAAAAGGGATGTAAGATCTATTGCAGCAGCTAATCATTGGTATGTATTTGAAAGCGAGGTAAGCTATTCACGGTCATATCCGAAGGGTGCGCGGGAAGGCCGGCCAATATTTTGGACCTCATATGCGCGGTATGCCCAGGCAGCCAAATTTCAAGCGTTCGCTGATGAATTAGCTACGAGGATACACTTATGACTGCTATTAAAAAAAGTAAAGAATTAAGTCTCTTAGTCGATTTAGCGGGTTTAGTAAAAAAATACGGTTTTGAAACATTCGAAGAGCTTGCAGATACTATTTCATCTCCAGAGATTACACAACAGCTATCACATATTTTGATGCAGGTTTCAAACACTGCTAAAACTACGCCAAATGCCGAGCATAAAAAAGTTAGTGACTATTCTATACCTAAAGCATTAATTAAGCTCCAGTCTGCGGATAACGAAAAATATCGTGCTTTAATTGATTTCCATGGTGCTCTGGTTGCAAAGGAAGTTCTTCCATCTTTGAAAGACATTAAAGTTTTCGCACTAAACAATGGGTTATTAGAGATTACTGCAGAATCGAGGCAGAAAGCTATCGGACCACTTATTACATCGTTGATTCAAATCCCAACCAATCAGCTACTAGATAAAATCAAGTCGCTAAAAAAATACGGTTCTGGGGACAGGAGTCTGGAAGGGTGGAGTAGGATAATATTAAAAAAACCTTAAAGATGGAACTAGAAATCGAAGTTAAACCTGTTAGGCCATCGGTCAAAGTGGGCTAGCAAAGCGCGGGCGGATTTGCCGCGTCCATCTTGGGCGTGAACGAGCTGGCACGGCTTAAAGGGACCTGTTCATCATCTACTTAATATTGGCAGTTAACGCATTTAATTTCTTTACCAATTTTCTACTATCTCTTATATCATGCTCCCAAATTACGATCACTCTATAACCGGCGTGCCTAAGTTCGGCCACATTGCTTCTATCTCTTGCCACGTTGCGCTTTGCCTTGGTGGTCCAATATTTTTTGTTTGATTTGGGTGCTCTATAATGCTTCGGACATACATGCCAGAAGCACCCATGTAAAAATATTGCAATTTTTTTATTATTTAGAAGTATATCCGGTGATCCGGAAATTTTGGGATGCATTTGATGTTCAATCTTAGAGCGGATTAAAATTCTGTGCACAAGTATCTCTTGTTTCGTCCATTTGCTATGTATTTTTGACATTATTTTACTTCTTTGCTGCTTGCTGATTTTATCCACGTTATCGCCTAGATGATATGTAAGTACAGATAGACACAGTAATCGTAAATCACTTGTGCGTATGCGCATATATTAATTTCTGGCTGAGATGGGTCAGAAATAGAAATATACAAAATTGAAAATATCAAATCTTTGCGAATGCACTAGATAGGATGCTGAAAATTTACTACCGCGCCCGTACACCCGAAAGCGCCTTACGTTTTCCCATCGTAATACTTGTGGGCGGGCAGACCTTCTGCAGGCGACTGTCTGTTTGGTAGATATCTACAATCCTTAGCGGAGGCGCCGCCCGTTGTGTGCGGACGGCGACCTCCCGCCTAGGAAACACAATGGAAATATCGAAACTGAAGGATAAAATACCTGTGCTGCTTCCGCGCGTGGCGCGGATTGCAAGAGCGTACGGGCACCCGTACAAGAACGGCCTCATGGTGGCGAAGAACTGGATCGCTCTCGCCA
>JAKATK010000012.1 GCA_021827995.1 Microcaldota archaeon
GATCGGGTAACTGCCAGGCTGCGCCGACGGGGTGGTGCTTATCGACAGGGTGCTTGTGCACGTCGGATCAGGCGTGCACGAGATCGGGTTGAACGTCTTTAATATAGGCGGCGCGGTATCCGACAGCATCACTACGTTGGCGTTGTTTGATATCGGCGTAGTAATCGTCACCACTGCGTTGGTCGACTGGCCTGCCGCGATCGTGTTGCTGGTAGGGCTCACCGACACGGTGAAGCTGAACTGCCGCGCCGGTGGCGGCGCTGGCGGAGGCGAGGAAGATCCGGAACCTCCGCCGAAATAGCCGCCGAACGATGCGCTGCTGGTACCCGCCTCCTTCGCCGTTATCGTGGCGACCTTCGAGTACGCCGTCGGGGCCGAGCACGGGCTGAGGCAGTAGCCCAGCCAGACGTAGCCGGCGAACGGCGTCCCAATCGGAGCGTTAGCGGGTATCTGGCCGTACGCGAACTTGCTGGCGTTGAAGTCCGCACCTACGGTCTGGCCCGGAAGGAGGTCGCCTATAAAGAGCCCATTGGAAGGGTTGGTGAAGTTCTGCGGTATGCCTGTACCGCTCAGAGGCTCGCCCTCCGCGGCCATGAACATAAAGGAATCGAAGTATTCCCTGCCAGTGGTCTGGCCGAAGGTTATGCCTATACCGTTGGCAGTGTAAACCGGGTTCTTGCAGACGAAGCCTGCCTGCGCGATGCAGGCTTGAGGAGCCAGGTTGGAACCGTTGAACACGCCGAGTTCGAATAGGGCTGCGAGGACTACAGCTATGATCAGGATGGCCCAGCCGTAGGTCATGAGATACTCCATGGCGGACTGGAGCTTCCATAACCCATTTTTGCGCCTGGTTGTTGACAGCGATAACGCCATGCACGCCACTAGGAATATTATCCGGTTATGAATATTTAGCTGTTGCTGATTGCTGCCCATACCGGCCGTGATATGGTCGGGCTATTGCTCGGCTTCGCTTGGTCTCAGGATGGCGCGCTGGTGGACTTGCCGCGGTCGGCCCTTTCTGTGCGCAGCTTTGGCTCGGCTGGCTCGGCCTGCACGGACGCGCTTGCGTCTGCGCCCTCGGTCCTTAGCGGCATCGACATGCTGCTTGTCGGCCTGCTGTAGTCCCTCTTCTTCTTGCTCTTCTCGTCGCTGCGCTTGATCTCCTCCAGCAGCCTTATGGCGTTCTTTTCTGTCGGCTTGACCTTGAAGTACGCTTCGGATATGTCCTTGAGCGTCTCGTTGTCGCCGTCTATCATGATCGTTATGAGCTTTATCTTGTTATCCTTGAGCAGCTGCTTGAACTCCGGAGTCACGTTGTCCTCGCCGTCGCTTATCAGTATTATCGTGTTCGTGCTCTTCGCCAGCTTCTTGTCCCTAGTCATGTCGGCTATCGCAACTGCCAGCGCCTTGTCTATCGTGGTGCCGCCGTCTGACGCCACCGAGGTGATCGCTTGCTTTATCTCGTCCGGCTTCTCCAGCCTCTCGCTGAAGTCGTGGTCGAAGAACCTGAGGTAGTACTTCCTGCCCTTCGCCTTGGCCTTCTCCAGCAGCGCGAGCGCGACGCTCCTGGCCCATATGCTCTTGTTGTCGGAGCCGCCGCCGTATGAGGACATGCTGCCTGACTTGTCTATGAGCACGTAGTACGCGCCGTTGAACGACGTGAACTTGTCGAACGTGAGCCAGCCCTCGAAGGCCTTAGCGATCACCATCTCCTTTGGCATCGCCAGCTCCCTGAGGAACGCCTTCGCTATGTTCTTCGTCATGCCTAGGCCGGCCACCCTGTCGCCCATAGGCATCTTGACCTTGTTGTCAGAGAACTCCGGCATGGCCTTGACGAGCCTCTTGGTCAACGCCTCGATGGCCTTGGCGTTCTCGACCGGCATGGTACTGTACTTGTCTATGCCATAGCCCTGGTTGGGGTTGCCCTTGCCTGAGCCCTTGCCGTTGCCCTGCTGCTGGTTGCCCTGCTGGCCCTGCTGGCCTTGGCCCTGCTGCTGCGCCTGCTGGGCCGCTTCCTGCTGCATCTTCTGCACTTCCTTGTCGAGTTCGGACTTGCCGTTAGAGAGCAGGTCCTTGAGCTTGTCGGCGATCTTCTGCCCCTCGCCGCTCTTCGCCAGGTCGTCGAGCATCTCCTGCAGCTGTCTCTGGGCAGATTTGTCCCCGTCCATGGCCTTCTTTATGAGCTCGCTCAGCTTCTGCGGGTCACCGTTCTGGTCGGTGTATTGCCATGGGTTCTGCTTCTGCTGCTTCTCCAGCTGCTTCTGCATGTCCTTGAGCAACTCCCTCATTATAGCTGCGGTATAAAGCGTGGACTGTTCCTCGTTCAGCTCTGTGCCGTTCCTGAGCTGCTGGAACTGCGGGCTCTGGATTATCTGGCCCATCATCTGGCGCATAGACTCCAGGAACTCGTTATCGTTCCTGTCAGCGGTCACAGTAGGGCTTAGCGAGTACAGGGAATAGTACAGGTCTGCCGCGACTATCGGCGCTTCCTTGAGGGCCTTGAATAGCGTCTGCATCTCGAGGCTTAGGTACCTTGATAAGCGACCCTCCTCTATCTTGAATACATCGTCATCTTTCTTAACGTTCTCAAGGTTGTTTGATAGCTTCTCCTCTTCTTCGTCTTCTTCGCTCACATCCACACCCACTGACAACTATTAGCACTATTGCACCAAGTTATTTAATACTTGGCACGCGTCACTAGTAAGATAGCGCGCCATTGCAAGGCATCGCAGGTCATCGATGGGCTTGGCTGAAGGAGCGGCATAGGCAAACGCAGTAAATGGCGCGCGTTTTCGCGCTATGCTGCGATAGCAGTCCGCATGTAGCATGGAGTGTCGATAAACGAATTGCGGCTTGTTTCCGTGGCCGCGCGCATAGTTACCATTCGCTGGGGAAAAGCATAGAGACAATTTAAATAACCAGTGGTCGCAATACCTCTGCGCGCTCCGCAGATAGTGATGGCATGCGAATGGACCGGGGGGCAATCCTTAGGCTCTCCACTATAGTGGCGTTCTCGATCCTCACGCTGAGCGGTTTCGGCTTCTCTGCGTATATGGTGTACATAGCGCACGGCCTTTACGACGATATGCTGGCCATAACGTTCATAGTGTTGGCTGTCGTGGCTGGCGCGTTCAACATAACCGCGTCGATCTGGTTCTACAAATCCTACTTCTACGATGGTTACCTCAAGTCGATAACGCGCGGCCTAAAGCCTCTCGAACGCATGCCCACGGTGGCAATCGCCGTACCGGTATTCAACGAGAATCCAAAGCTCGTGGAGCGCAACATGCTGCGCCTTATGACGTTGAAGTATCCGAAGGGGAAGGCCAGGTACTACATGCTGGACGACTCGACCGAGAGCGATGTCGCAGAAGAGCTCAGGGCCTTCTCGCGCAGGAACGGGATACGCTACATGCACAGGACGGAGCGCACAGGCTTCAAGGCTGGCGCGCTAAATAACCTGCTCAAGAACTCTGACGAGGAGTTCATAGCGATATTCGACTACGACGAGCGCCTGGTCAACAGGAACTTCCTCACCGACCTGCTGCCGTACTTCGAGAACGAGGAGGTCTCGTATGTGCAGACCACCAAGAAGTACGCCAAGGGCACGTTCTTCTCGGACTCGGTCGAACTGTTCAACGGCTTCTTCTTCAAGTTCATACAGCCTGCCAGGGCGCTCAACAACACCGCGATATTCGCAGGCTCTTGCGGCATAATAAGGAGGAGCGCGCTCGACAAGATAGGCGGCTTCCCCGAGTACGTCATAGAGGACACGTTCTTCAGCCTGGAATCGGATATTCAGAAGTTCAGGAGCCTCTACGTGCCGAAGGTCTATGCCCTGGGAAGGCCCATAAAGACGTTCACCGAACTGGTCAAGCAGCAGTGGCGCTACAACTACGGCGACACCCAGTTCATAAACTACTTCCTAGAGAAGCGTAAGAAGGGGCGCGGCGGCCTGTCGCCAATGGCGAGCGTGGACTACATAACGCACGGTCTGGGCCTGAACTACCTGTCCGTGGTGCTGATACTGTTCACGCTAGTCTCGGTGCTTGTGGTGCTCTCGTCGGTGCCGTTCGTGTCCATGACGATACAGCAGTTCTTAGAGGCCAAGTATCTGCCGATAGACTTCGAGATCTTCGGACTGCTTGCGTTCGCGCTGGCTTTCTTCGTGCCGATACTGCTGACGCGCATATACTTCAAGTCGATGAGCAAGGGGATCATGGTCTTCCTGCTCAACTATGCCTTGGCAGTAGTAAGGGCGAAGGCAGCCATAGCGGCGCTGCTCAAGAGGAGCGCTTCCTCGGCACACTGGTCCAGGGAAGGCAAGAGGACAACTGGCAACAGGTTGCTCTTCTCCATCTACAACACCAGGGTGGAGTTGCTGTTCACCGGCGCGCTCACCACGCTGGGCTTCTACGCGATAACGATACACCACATATCAGGCGGCCTGTGGCTCCTCTGGTATGGCGTGCTCTACTGCGCAGCCACGGTCCTCTTCTACAAGTACGGCTGATGCCTTTGATATACATAAAGTCGCACAGGACCGATGAGGGTTTCATACTGGCCATGTGCGACCAGTCGCTGCTAGGCAGCGTGCTCGAGGACGGTGACACGTTCATAGACATAAAGAGCTACGCCGAGTTCTACAGGGGCGACCTCGTCGATGGCGAGGGCGCGCTCTCTCGCATAGATCGCGGTTCGATAATGTCGGTGAACGCGGTCGGCAAGGAGGCGGTTGATGCAGCTATAGACGCCTCGCTGATAAAGAGCGATAGCGTCAGGTACGTGAAAGGCGTCCCATACGCGCAGGCATTCAGGGTAGACTACTGAGCGCCCTTGAGCTTGAGTATCGCCTGCGCGATGTCACCGTTGGCATCGGCAAGGGCCTTCCTGACCAGTTCCTTGTCGGCAACGCCGGTGCGCTCCGCGACGAAGTTCACGTCGTCCTCGCTTATCTCGATCGGCGCTGCCTCGCGACTGCTCTCGCTTATGTCTCCGCTTATCTGGAAGCTCTTCGTGCCATGCATCTCTATTAGCGTTATCGAAGGGTTAGCCACAACTATGTCCTTGTCTGCGCACTCTATCACGACCCTGTTCGCGACGATCTCTGAGGACGTTATGCCCATCTTCTCCATCATCCTCTTGAGGTCCTTTGGGTCTATGTTAGGCATCATGGACTCTACCTTTGCTACTTCTTGAAGGCAAGGATTGTTATCTCTTTCCTATTATGCGGGAGCTTCTTGGCTGCGAAGCCAGTGTAGTCCGACCCGAGTATATTCATGGAGGAATCGGCACGGGCCTGCGCGGCGCCGTTGAAGAGCTTCGCGGTCATTATGGCTACGCCGCCGCGCCTGACAAGGCCGGACATTGCGCATAGAGTGCGGGCGGCCTCCTCTGGTGCGCAGTTCATGTCGCACAGGATCGCGTCGAATTGACCGAGCACGGACAGAAGCTGCGCCTGGGCGCTCTGGGCCTTGCACACGAGGTGGACTAGAGAACCGCGCTCAGGACCGGCTAGCGCGGACTCAATGACGCCAGGGACCGATGCCTCGCCGAAGGTCATCGACCTGAGCTTCGCGTTCGGCAGCGATTGCGCCAGGGCCAGCGGCAGCGGCTTGTCAGCAACGACTATAGTGCTGCTGGATTCTAGATCGGCATAGTCCATGAACGCGGCGTCGACTGAGACAACGGTTGCGCCGTGCTTCAGCATGAAGTTGCTCCAGCCACCGGGCGCGGCCCCTATGTCAAGGCACCTGCGTACGCTGCCGATATCGATGCCGAACAGCTCCACGGCCTCCATGAGCTTCAGCTCCGACCTGTTCAGCGGCGCGTAGCGGCTCCTCGCCACGGCCCTGAACCTGTCGATCGCGAGCTTGACGTCAAGTTCCGAGGTACAGAGAAGGATGCCAGTCCCGGTGAGCAGCACGTATATCGTTAGTTCAGGGTTATGCAGGTCGGCTGATGCGCCCATGCCCTCGAGGGACCTGCCGAGAATCACCTCTATAGACTTGGCCGTCTCGCCGGAGTGCAGGCCGAGCTTCTTCACTTCCAGGGCGAAGCTGCTGCCGTCGATCAGCTCCAGCAGCGGCTTTACCGCGGCCAGGTAGTCGCCGGTGAACGGCACCTCTGACCTGATGCGCAGCAGCGAATCGACAAACTCTGTAGGCGCGCTGCCGTGCGGCACTGGTTGCGGCTCCGCCTGCGCCTCTATGAGAAGGGCCTGCTCCTCCAGCATGGCCTTGATTTCGCAGCCGTCGCCCAGAACGCGCTTCAGCTCACCTATGGCCTCCCTAAGGAACCTGTGGTCTATGAAGGCTACGTAGCCACTGCTCTTTACCATCAGCAATTTATTGCTTGCCTGGTTAATATAATGTATGGAAATGTCGGAGATCATCGGCTACGCCCTCCTCTTGGTAGGCATACTTATACTCGTCTTCGACCTAGTCATAGGCTACAACGCCTATACCGCGCTGAGCGGCAACCTGCCGGTCATGATGCCGCAGCAGGGCACGCAGGGCAACCTCAACTCCACGATCAAATCTTTGGGCGACCTGGTGCCTACGCTAAGCCTGCTCGGGACAAGCGACACCGCACTGCTCATATCTGTGGTGCTGCTGTTCCTGTTCGCCAGCATAGGCTACAAGATAGCGGTGATCGGCATACGCATGATAAGGATACAGCACAGGGCGCAGCAGGCTGCCGGTGCTGGCAGGCGCACCAGCTGACGGCGCTACAATCAACATGGTATTTATTTCTTCGCGTTGAATGCATTGATGAAACAAGGCACAACGGTCTGATCGCTCTCTGTTTTGATTCCCGCACCAAGGTGAGCCTGCAGCTACACGCAAGCGACTGCTTTTATGTTAGCACAACCCGGTGATTCACTTTGATAAACCAGACGTATGTGGCGCTTGTCAGCGACATAATGAGGGAGGGAGAGAACGCCCTACTCACGGCAAGGCAGCGCAGGGTAGGGCCAGGTGGAGACGTGATGCAGCCAAGCGTCATAGTCGCTACGGACAAGAGGCTGATAATAAGGAGCAACTTACTCAGGATAAAGACGAACGTCGAGGTTATACCATACCCTGCAATAGCTTTCGTGAAGCTGCAGCGCGGCGTAGTGTCCAGTACTGTCGTGATAGGCACCAGGAGCGCGGGCGGCGGCGGCAACCTGGGCTCAGAGACGAACATGGGCATGACCACCGAGATATCAGGGCTGCGTTACAAGGACGCGGTCGACCTAATAAAGCTCATAAACGACACGCTTGATAAGCTCGGGGAGGAGGCGCGGCGCGGAGGCGGCGCACCGGCAACGCAGCCGCAGGCGCTCAAACCTGTGGTATGCGCGCACTGCAAGTTCGAGAACCCGCCTGGCTCGAGGTTCTGCGCACACTGCGGCTTCCTGCTCGTCTGACCAATGTCTGCTTGAGATGATTCGATGCCAAACGCGATTAGCATAGATATAGGCGAGAACACGATGAAGGCCGCGGTCTTCGGAGTGAAGAGCGAGACCTGCAAGACCGTGTACAAAGGGCCGGTGCAGCGCAGGGACATCGTCGGCCAGATAAGCGGCATAGTGGACCAGCACAAGGGCTTCGATGGCATAGGCGTTGCTGCGCCCGGCCTACTCGATGCGAACCGCGGCGTCATAATAAGGGCAAGGAACCTTGGGGTCGAGAACCTCAAGATAGTTGACATGCTCGAGGACAGATACAACGTGCCTGTGTTCCTGTCGAACGATGCAGTCGCATCTGTCGTAGGCGAGCGATTCTTCGGCGCTGGCAAGAAGAGCAAGAATATAGTCTACCTGACGTTCAGCGCCGGCCTAGAGTGCGGCATAATAGAGAACGACAGGGTCCTGCTCGGCAAGGACGGCAACGCCCACGAGATAGGGCACTGCACCATAGACGCAAGCAGCGAGGTCAGGTGCGGCTGCGGCAAGTACGGCCACTGGGAGGCGTTCTCTTCGGGCAACGGCATACCCGTGTTTGCCAGGTACCTGCTCGACACCAAGTTCAAGGGAAGGAAGTCGAAGCTGCACGGCATGAAGACCATTACTGCCAAGGACGTCTTCGACTACGCGAAGTCTGGCGATGCAGCAGCGAAGGGCATAGTGGCAGAAATCGGTAGGATAAACGCCCTGGGCGTGGCCAATATCGTAGAGCTGTACGACCCAGAGCTGATAACGATAGGCGGTGCTGTGGCGCTGAACAACCGCAGCGCCGTAATGGGTCCCATAATGAGCCGCGTGAAGGGCTACACGATAAACAGGATGCCGAAGATAACCATTACGCCTCTTGGCGACATGGTGACGCTCTACGGTGCAGTGGCAGACCTGCTAGGCTGACACGCAACCATATGGCTGCGCCAGGTGCGGTTATTTCTCGGTCAGCAGCATCTCGCCGAGCTTGTCGATCTGCTGGTTCCACCCATACGTCATTCCCTGAAGCGCTGCCGGTGCCTTTGGACCTTCTGACTTTGTTATCACCAAGTGCAGATTCATTTTTGTCCTGCCAGCAAGAGCAACAAAATCAACAGTGACCACCTGCTCTATGAATGTGTCGCTGCTCCTGTCAACATCGTCTAAAGCGCCGCAGATGAACGCCAGCCTGCTTTTTGGTATCACTTCCTTGAATGTTCCTTTCATGGGCCATTTCGTCCCCTCAGCATGGCCGAGATCCTTGCCTGCAAGCATAACTATGTATATCTTGCCGCCAGGCCTCGCATCCCACTCGCATATCGGATTCGTTACGCCTCTTGGACCCCACCATCTCTGCAGGATCTTTCGATCCGTCCAAGCTTTCCATACAAGCTCAATGGGGGCATCGAATGTGCGCGTTATACTTAACTCTTTTACGGGTTCGCTTGCCATTACATCATCTTTTAGCGGTATGCTTCTCGGTCTTGAACACTTCGTCGAGTCTGTCGAATCGGTCGCCCCAGAGTTTTTCGGTGTCCCTTGCCCATCGCTCCACCTCGAGTATTGAATCTGGATTTACCTGATAGATGTGGCGCTGCGCCTGTTTTTCCATCTTCACGAGCTTCGCTTCTCGGAGGACCCTGAGGTGTTGCGATATGGCCTGCGCCGTGACGTCGAACTTGCTGTAAATGTTGGTCGCGGACATCTGCCCTTCGCGTGCCAGCAACTCGACTATCTTCCTCCTCCTTGGTTCCGCCAGAGCGTAGAACACATCCATGGTTTCATTGCGTGGGGATGATTATTAAAGTTATCGCTTAATTACGTGAACTATTAAGATACGTTCCGTATGGGTCTTTAGCTTGAACGCCATATATGACCATGTTGGCATGGAAACGCTCATATGCAAGGGGCTCAACAAGGAGTACGAGCCGGGCAAGTACGCCCTGAGGAGCGTGAGCTTATCGATACCTGCTAGCGGGATATTCGCGCTCATCGGCAGGAACGGCGCAGGCAAGACTACGCTGGTCAGGATACTGGCGACGCAGCTCATGCCAACATCCGGATCCGCGACAATAGACGGCATGGACGTGGTGAGAGACGCGGACAGGCTCAGGGAGTCGATAGCCTGCGTGCCACAGGAAGCCAGGCTCATAGGATGGCTCACCCCGAGGCAGCTGGTAATGTCGTACCTCTACTGGCGCGGCTTCGGCAAGGCGGAGGCCGACGATAGGGGCATGGCTGCGCTAAGAAAGCTAGGCATAGAGCGGTTCGCCAACACGCTCGGAAGAGCGCTGTCTGGCGGCATAAAGCGCAAGGTGCTGGTAGCGGCCGTGATGGCGTCTGAAGCGAGGGTACTATTCCTCGACGAGCCGACTACCGGTCTTGACCCGATATCGAGGGCGGAGCTGTGGGGCACGCTGCAGAAGCTCAAGAAGGACCACTTCATATTCCTGACCACGCACTACCTTGAGGAAGCTGAGAGGCTGGCCGATACGATAGGCATACTAGACAACGGCAGGCTCATGGCGATGGGGACGCTCGAAGAGCTCAGGGGGATGGTCCGCTACCCTTACAGCATAAAGATACTCTCGAAGACCGGGGTGGAAAAGCCGAAGCACGGCGAGCTCATAGTCGGCGCGGACGGCCAAAAGCAGATAGTCACGACCGAAGATGAGGCCAACAGGATTTCTACGAAGCTCATAAGGGCAGGCGTCAGGCTCTCGATGAGCCCGCTGTCCCTCGATGACATATTCTATTACGTAGTCAGGAAGCCGATAGAGGCGGGTGACAACAACGATGAGGAGGAATCTTGGTAGCAGGGTGATGGCCTCGGTTCTGGTCAACGCAGTCTATACGATGATAAACTACCCGATAGTGCTGGTCAGCACCATACTGGCGCCTTTCTCACTGCTCATAGTCATAGCCTTCGTGAGCCACGGCGCGCTTCTCCCGGTAGCGGTCGGCGGCGCGTTCATAATGACAATGATAAGCTCAGGCACCAGCATGCAGCAGGACCTATCGCACCTGAAGAACGACTTCAAGCTGCAGGACATGGTTGTCAGCTCGCCCACTGGAGCCGCAGTATACTTCTTGGGCATGTCGATATCTGAGATAGTGTACTCGCTACCTGTGATAGCGGTGCTGGTGGTTCTCGCATCCATCTACGTGCACGCCAGTGCAGTCGGCTACTTGATGCTGGCGGCCGTGCTTGCCATAATGTTCACGTTCTCGGTCGCACTCGGCTTCGTGCTCTCGACAATCTCCACAGACATAGTGCAGAGCTGGGCGTTCGCCGGCATCGTGTCGACCGTGATATCCGCGCTGCCGCCGATATACTACCCGATAACGTACATACCAATGCCGTTCCAGTACCTCGCATATTTGTCGCCGGCAACCTACGCCGCAGAGATAATGCAGGAGGTGGTCGGCGCAGGCATCGTGATCTTTAGCGGCACGACGCTGACGATAGACTGGGTCGTAATAATAGCTGTGACCGCGGCGATGCTCGCCATAGCGGTGAAGAAGGCCAGGTGGCGCGACCCCTGACTATGCGGGGTCGAGGTCGCGCTCTTTTACCCCTATGTAGAGGCCGCGGCCCGGCGCCAGCGACCTCTTTGCATACATCGCCCTGAGCCCGGCGGCCCTCATCAGCGCAAGGGTCTCGGCCCTGCCGAACAGACCGAGCCGCTGGACATCCCTGAAGTGCTTTATGCCCTTGCCTTTCTCAGCTATTAGGTAGTGCTCGTCCAGCACGGACACGCTGCCGTCGGTGCCGGAGAACCCGACTCTCGCGATCTTTACGTCATTGGTCTCGTACGTGTGCATGTGCACGCTACCGGACTTCCACGCAGCCTTGGTGAACCACGGCTCGATTATGAGAACGCCGCCGCTCTTGAGGTGCCTGGAGAGGTTGTTGAGCGCTAGCGCCAGGTTCTGGTGGGTCTCCGTGTAGCCTATCACGCTGAAGAGCGACACTATGACGTCGAATTTCTTGCGCATTTCGAAACGCGCCATGTCGCCGCGCACGAACCTGACACCGTCCACCTGCCTGCGCGCGACCCTGAGCATGTACTCGCTCTTGTCTATGCCTGTGCAGGCGAACCACTTTTTGAGATATACGATATGCTTACCTGTGCCGCAACCGACGTCGAGAAGCTCGTTGCCTGTTGACTTCTTGTATCGGTTCGCTAGCGTGGCGATTATGCGCGACTCCTTTTCGTAGTCCTTGAATGAGTAGATCATGTCGTAGTATTTCGCAAGAGAGCCGTACTGTAGCATGCTTCCCATTGGTATCACGATTGCAATAATCGCATCAAAAACATTAAAACCTGAACGAGCAATGTGCCGACAGTTCATTGGACCTCAACTTTATGACGATGGTGCACGGCAGCCATGACGCTTCGCTGCGCCTGCCGGATAATCACGCCTGCGCGGGGACTGCTTGGCTGATGGCACGCTGAACGCGCGGCGCGCTCAGGTATAGCACTTGTAGTTCATTGGCAGCAGTATGGTGAAGTTGGGCGAGGTGTACACCGGCCTAGCGCTAGACAGCCCTTCTATGTAGCTGGCGTTCGTGGCCGAGCTCTTGTTGAGGAAATCCACTATCGGGTACGTCTTCGTTGTGCTGTTGAAGAAGAACTGCGGGAACGCATTGACGCCCCTGTAAATCATGTAGACCCACGAGTTGCTCACGACCCTGCAGTTGCTTAGGCCAAGCTCAGCGAGCACGGCTTTGGCCTGGGCAAAGCTCGGGTTGTTCGTGCCAGACACAATCGCTAACGATCTGTTCGCGTAGAACGCCACGAGCACCACAACCAGCACGGCTATCGTAGATACCGCGACGAGTATCGGGGCCCTCTTGTCAAACGCCTTGAGCGCGTTGGTGAGAATGACCGCGACCAGGATCATAGATGAAGCCGCTGCGAAATAGCCGAACCTCATCTGCGCAAGCTGGTCCGGGTTCCTGCCTATGTACCAGAATCCGATGATGGAGAGCGCGAGCATGACTGCTAGCACGGCGTATCTGTATATCACGTCGTCCGTAAGGAGCGTCCGCACAATCTTCTTGTAGTGCAGCCTCTTCATGGCCCTCTTGAACACTTTCCGCATGGCACTCCGCTGCGTCAACAGCAGCGCTATTGCGACTACCAAGAAGAGCAGCTGATACCCGAAGACTGCGATCAGAGCGGCCCAGCTTATCGGGACGTGGGCGGAGTTTGAGATCACGTTGCCGAACACCATCTCGTAGCTCGCCAGGGGGTTGTGGAACAGCAGCTGGCTGAATCCGAGCCATGCGGCGGTCGGCAGTGCGAATAGGAGCATGGATGCCATAACGCTCTTGGGCCTGAGGAGGAGCAGTGGCATTGGCAGGAATATCAGCATCGGGTACTTGGCCACCGCGGCTATACCGAAAAGGAGGCCTGACCACGCGCTCCTGTCTGCGAGCAGCACAAGCCCGGCCAGCACGAATATCAGCGACAGCATTTCGGTGCTGTTCGGTATTATTGGCACGTAGATGAAATACGGGGATAGCATGAGAGCGTAACCGATCAGCCTGTTGATCCCGAAGCGCTTGCATACAATCGATATAGCTATTAGGTAGGCGATGAAAAGTATGGCGATGTATACTATTATGGACAGGCTACCGGAAAGCGGATATATGAGCGCGAACAGGACTTGGCTCAGCGGGGCACGGAACGGTTCGAAGTACGTGCCGTACCAGAACGTGAGCTGGTTGCCCATCATGCCGCATGGCGGAGAGCCGAGGCATGAGTACAGCACTGGGTCTAGGAGGCTCACACCATTTTGGTAGTGCGCGATCAGGTCCCAGCCTGGTCCAGTTAACTGGTAATAAACAATCAGCGTTATGATGCACAAAGCCACGATGATGGAGATTAGAACCCCACTGGCACTGATGCGCAACTAACCACTACGTTTCTGTGGACGCTGAGGTTTATATAACCGTACACGGCAAAGGAAAAGATGATTCTGCTGTGAGAAATCCGTTGGAGCCTGTGGGGCGCGGACAGGTATGCGAGGCCCGAAGGATCCGAATGCCGCAAGGCCTATTTGTGCCTGAGCGTAACTAAGATGTTTGAGAGTCGCCTGGATCCGACTCGGAGTGATGGTTTGCCGATACCAAAAATGGCCAAGCTAGTGTTCAAGGGCGACACGTTCGAGGTATACCAGTGGAAACAGCGCCTCTACGATGGCTCGCACGCGACCTTCGAGGGCATACGGAGGACGTACACGGTACAGGTGATACCGACGGTTGGCAGGCGCATAGTGGCACTGCGGGAGGAGCAGCCCGGCGTCGGGTCATGGAACGGCCTCGTCGGCGGGCGCATAGACCCAGGCGAGCGGCCGCTCGAGGCCGCGAAGCGGGAGCTGCTCGAGGAGACCGGCCTCAGCGCCAGGAAGTGGTTCCTGGTAAAGACGTTCCACCCGAAGTTCAGCCAGATAGACTGGAAGGTGTACTTATACGTAGCACAGCGGTGCACCAAGGTCGCGGAGCAGCACCTGGATGCCGGCGAGAGGATATCAGTCAGGCACATTACGCTGCGGCAACTGCTGGGCTTCAAGGGCGAGAGGATAGGCGCGGACATAAAGCTGTATCTGCTGTCGATGAAGAACGACATGGGCAGATTAAAAGGATTCGAGAAGAAGCTCTTTGGCTAGCTGCTCACATCCTTCCGGTGGACTCGCCACTAGAAACGCCGCTCGCTATCATGCGCGCCAGGCGGAGCAATTCGCGCGCCGAACCCGTGGTTGATTTGGGGTGCACCGAACCTGATGACTGCACGTACACGCCATTTACCATGAACGTGACAAAATGCGCACCGCGGAGTAGCGCTATCCTGCCGGAAACGTCGCGGCCGCTCCTCTTGGAGAACGCTGCTAGTGCCCTGACAAGATGCGACGTGATGGGGCGCCCCCTCGTAAGTATGAGAACCCTGGCGCCGAGCTCTCTCTCCAGCTTGTTGACGTCTATGACATTAAGGCCGGCGAGCGCAACACCGTTGACTGCTATCAGGCGCACCTGGCCACTGAACCTCGATCCGCTCAGCATGCCTATTATTTTCCGCGTCGCATCGGTGCCGTCCACGCTGATCCGCGATGAGAGCACGCCTTCGACAGCGCCGCGCCGGCCCACGACGCCTATGGTTAGAACGGTGCGTCCCCTGATTGGGCCGCACGCTACCGCCAGAATCCTGGCGCCGGTCTTGATGCCTATGGCCGCGCCGCTCATTTCGCCTTCGTGAACTGGCTGCCGAGCCCCTTCACGTTCTCGCCTATGCTCTCGAGGGCCTTCGACAGAGCGCTGCGCGCGTTCCTCTTCTCGGTCTTGAGCGTCAGCGTGGGCTTGCCGGTCTCCGGATGGTCCTTAGCCACACCGGCGAAGACCACGCCATCGTCCTGGAGCAGCTCGCTGGCTATCAAGTCCGGTATGGAGAAATCGCTCGTGTCGAACTCTAGAACAAGCTCGTTCGCCTCGTCCTTTTTCACGTTTATCTTCATGCGTTCACCTGAACTGGTTGAGCAATAGTTCCGATATCTTGTCCGGGTGGTTGTACAGCGCGCTGACCTTCCTCTGCTCTGCGTGCTTGCACGACGTGCATGTCAGAGTGTCCGGGCTCTTGCCCAACGCCATCTGCGACCCGCATACCTCGCACACACCATACACCACGCCGGTTTCGCGCTCATCCACGCGCAGCTCGTATGTGTCCGCCTCCTCGGCCTGCACCCTGGCGAGCACTATGTCCCCTATGCCGGCCAGCTTGACGCTCGGGCGTTGGGGCGGGCCGCGGCGCATCGGCGGCCTGCCGTGGCCACCGAAGTGGTCGCGGTGCTCCCTCGGAGCCACTATCTTGCCATCCTTTATGGCGACGTACTCCCTGCCATCGGTCGAGACCGCGTCGAGCTTTAGGAACATCACGGTGCGCAGGTCGTCAGTCACTGTGCCGAGAACGAGCATGTTCCTGCGGAGCTTTATTATCTCCTTCTTGGGATTGCTCACCCCTATGTGGTTGTTGTCCACCTTTACCCTGCCAGCCAACGCGGCGTATATCTGGCCGTTCTCCGAGTAGGCGCTCATGCCCGGCGCAAACTCCTCCTCGGTCGCTATTCTGTCTCCCGGCAGAACAATCTCTCCGGTCTCTTGACCCATCGAATCACTGCGGACACGAATCAGAGGTATACGTTAAGCGACAAAGGCTTTAACACTTTCGCAGAGCGCAATCAAGCGCATGCGGAATGGCTGCGCAATGTCAGGCAGCATTGCATAGCTAGCGGTTACAAGAGCCTGGTATGCGGTTATCGAAGGAAAACCTCTTCTGCGGTCACTTCACCGGACCTGGGCGATTCACATTCGGCATGACGCCATTGGGCGGAAGGTGGTGGCAGGGCAGGAGCGTGCACAGGAGGCTAGCCGCACGATGGCGAGCAGGATGGCATGACACCGTTCGGCGGATAGGCGCGCACCCACCACCAGTATGATACTGTGGTGCCTGCGGGCGCGTTGTACATGCCGGCGACAGCGTACAGGTACGAGCCTGGCGAGCCTGTCGAAGTCGCGGTGACACTGCCGCCATAGTCCCAGAGCCCCTGGTCATTGTTCTGGGAGAACCAGGTGTTCGTAAGTACCTGCGCGCTAGAAGAACCGCCACTCACGTAGCTCCATGAACCTCCGATGTCGCTGCCTATCTGGCCGTTGCTGCCGGTAACCTCGGTGTTGGCACCCTGCACAGCGGCGGCGGAGGTGCTGGTGGTCCAGCCTACTTGGAAGAGAGTGCCAGAATAGCTCTGGGCGTCGTAATCCTCTATCGTGCCTGTAGTATACGGCGTTGCATACCAGCCCCATGCATATCCTCCAGGTCCGGTCGAGGTGAAGCGCAGACCGTTGTCGATGCTGACCGAATACGGCGAAGGATAGCCTGCGGCAGCGGCAGACCATCCTAGAGGAAATCCGGGACCACCGGCGAAGTTTTGATAGCCCGAAGGGAATATGTTAATGCCGTTGTCGTACTGCCCGTAGGTCGCGCCGCAGCCTATCGTGTTTGAGGGGTTCGGGCAGGAGAGCTGTGGCGCCTCTCCTGTGGGCCCTGAATTAGACAGGACGTTCGTAGGCATGAAGTTCATGTAAACGGTCATGCTGCTAGAAGCAGGTATACCGTTCGGCAGGTAAAGCCATACCCTAGTGTCCGAAGCCGCATTAGACGGATTGTTTTCAATCCAGGCCTGCAGCGCTGTGCCTCCGCTCCCTGCCGGTGCCCCGGAAGTGAACTCTACGTTGCTCCAGCCGGAGTTTATCTCGTTGGCTCCGCTGTAAGCGGCGCTATCTATCTCGAGCTTCTGCTGGAACGGCGCTGGCGTAGGGCTGCTCTGCGTATTCGTAATCGTGAGCGCAACATAACTGATGCCGTTCGAAGTCAGAACGCTGCCTCCGCCGCCGCCTGGGCCGCCGCCGATAACCGCGCCGGGGCCGCCGATCGCTTTGGCTACAACCGTACCGACCTTGGCGAAGCTAGTCGGCGATTGGCACGGGTTGAGGCAGTAGCCGAGCCATATGTAACCGGCGAACGGAGTGCCGATTGGTGGGTTGCTTGGCACCGCACCTGCGGGGAAAGCATTAGACGGAAAAACGGCGGTGACTGTCTGGCCTGGTACCAGTACTCTGACGCCGTTCGGCCCCGGAAGACCCACTGTCACTGCGTTCGCGCAGCCAGTCGGGGTGCACGTGAAGTTGACCGGTATGCCGCTGGCGTTGAGGGCCTCGCCCTGCGAGGCCACGAAGACCCAGTCGCCGTAGTAGTCCTGGCCAGTGGTCTGACCTATGGTGAACGCGATGCCGTTCGCTGTGTAAACGAAGTTTGTGCACGTGAAGCCGGCCTGTGTGATGCAGGCCTGCGGCGCCAGGTTGGAGCCGTTGAATACGCCGAGTTCGAAGAGCGCTGCGAGCACGACGGCTATTATCAGGATGGCCCAGCCGTAGGTCATCAGATACTCCATCGCGGACTGCGCGGCCAAGCCTCCACTTTTTCTTGCCATTGGGTCTACCGTTACGTATACTACTGTATACCTCGATGTATTAATAGGTTCACGCGGCCGCCTATTTTGGAAGCCTCTTTAGCCCAACGTAGCCTACCGGTCCTATGGCGGAATCCCTTGGCGCGGTGAAAAGGAGCTGCACGTTGCCATCGTTCTGCCGGGCCTTTTGCATATGCTACGGCGCTGTAGCCTGCGCGCAGTCTACTCGTCCCTTAGCCTGGCCTAGAGCTCCAGCCGGTACCGCATCTCCGCGTTGAACAGTCTGATGAGTCTCTCGCTGTCCATGCTCATGCCTCGACCGGCGTCTTCGCTCTTTTATGCGCCCTATCAACCTGCGCGCCTTGTTCTCCTTGGCCTTTCCTAGCGCTATGTCCGATAATGATGTCAATCTCGTCGCTGCACCGGTAGTCCCTCTGCGGATTGTATCAGTTTGCCCTGAGGAACGGCACCAAAGAGTAGAATGCAGTGCGCTTGTTGCCGTGAATAGAACGGTGCAACTGTTCAGGTCCACAATCAACTTGGTAGCGTACTCTACAGGATCGTCCTGGTGCTGCAACGCATGGACCAGGCATATATGTTGTCGCTTATCGTGAGCCAGTGCTAGCCGATCTGCCCGTTTATCTCTATCATGTTGCCGTGGGCAGTCTATCCTCTCGCTCCACCATCTAGCATTAATCAATATTAAGACGATTATATTTTGCATGCAGTGCATCTCATTTGGTTGCACGCGTGAACTGGCTGGAATCTGCAATGGAACGCAAATCTACTAACAGGTAAAACTGCGCCGATGCTGCGGATATTTATTATTTGGCTGGCAAAGAGCTGTGCTGGTTAAATGCGGGTGCTTCAGCTAGATGTCGACAGGATATCTTATCAGTTGATAAAGCCGGAGTCGAGCGTCTACGAGCAGAGCGAGGACAAGAGCGTGTCCATCGACGATGCGGTCGCGATGCTGATCAGCATCGAGTCAGGAGACAACGATGACATAGCCGCTAAGGCGGTTGGCGACACCGTCGACTACATGAGGAAGAACAAGAGGCGGCGGCTGGTCGTGTACCCGTTCGCGCACCTGAGCAACGACCTGGCGAAGCCTGATGCCGCCATGCGCCTGATAGCGCTCATGGCAGACAAGGCGCGGGCCAGCGTCGAGGTGAAGAAGGCGCCTTTCGGCTGGAACAAGAAGCTCAGCATCGACATAAAGGGCCATCCCCTAGCGGAGCAGGCCAGGAGCTACGGCGACGCTGCGGCCGCGGTCGCGACGAAGAGGATGCACGAACGGCCTAGGGTGAACACTGCGATCGTGAGGAAGAGCGACTGGTCCGGCCTGCCAGAAAGCGACCACAGGACAATAGGCGAGCGGCTGGACCTGTACAGCTTCCAGGAGGTATCGCCGGCCATGGTCTACTGGCACCCGAACGGCTACGTAATATACAAGCAGCTTGTTGCGTTCATCAGGGAGAAGGAGGATGCGTACGGATACAGGGAACTCAGCACGCCTGACCTGGCGAACATGGCGCTATGGCACATGAGCGGCCATGACGAGCACTACCGGGACAACATGTTCCACTTCGAGTCGCAGCTGGGCGAGGTCGGCCTCAAGCCGATGAACTGCCCCTCTTCGATACTCATATACAAGTCCAGGAAGTGGAGCTACAGGGAGCTGCCGTTCAGGACCGCGACGTTCGACAAGCTCTTCAGGAGCGAGCTCAGCGGAGTAGCGAGCGGGCTCTTCAGGGTGAAGGAGCTTACCCAGGACGACGGCCACATATTCGTTAGGGAGGACCAGGTCGAGGCCGAGCTCACCGGCGTCATCAACATGGTGAGGGAGGTCTACGGCACCTTCGGCCTCAAGTTCACTGCAAAGCTCTCGACTATGCCGGACGACCACGCCGGCGATGACGTCGTCTGGGAAAAGGCGACCGCACAGCTCAAGAGCGTCCTGAAGGCGAACGGCATGGAGTACGAGCTAAAGGAGAAGGAGGGCTCGTTCTACGCGCCCAAGATAGACTTCGACGTGTTCGACTCGCAGGGCAGGGCGTGGCAGTGCGCGACCATACAGCTCGATTACCAGATGCCGCTCAAGTTCGGCATAGAGTACACGGGCGAGGACGGCAAGGCGCATATGCCGGTGATAATACACAGGGCGATACTGGGCAGCATGGAGCGCTTCATAGGCGTCATGGTAGAGCATTACCAGGGCAAGTTCCCGGTGTGGCTTGCGCCGGTGCAGGCTAGGGTCATAACCATATCAGAGCAATCGAGCGACTACGCCAGGGGTGTCTTCGGGAAGCTCAAGGCCGCAGGCATCCGCGCCGAGATCGATGACGGCGACCGCACCCTCGAGTACAAGGTGCGCGACGCGCAGATGCAGAAGATACCGTACATGATAGTCATAGGCAAGCGCGAGGCGGAGGGCTCGGCTATAACGGTTAGGGACAGGGACGGGAAGCAGAAGCCCGGCATGAGGCTGGACGATTTCGTACAGGTGCTCAAGGCGCAGATAGAAGCGAGAAGCGGCGAGCTGCTGCAGTGAAGCTAGATGTTGGCGCCGCTTATCACTGCGACGGCCCTATCCGACCTTGATAGCCTCATTTTCTTAACGGCCGCGAGCGAGGCCACGCCGCCCAGCTCGGCCACCAGGCCGTACTCGTTGTAGAATTCGCGCTGCTGCGCCCTCATCTCGGGATCTGTCACGGCGACGGCTGCGCCGTTCGTCCGCCTGATGGCCTCTAGGGCCTGCGCACCGAACTTCGGCAATCCGACGGCTATGGCATCGGCGCGCGTCCTGGGCCTCACGTACCCGACGTCGGCGGCCCCGGACTTGAATGCAGTGACAAGGGAATCGCTGCCGCTCGCCTGCACCGCGACTATCTTTGGCAGCGCGCGAACGCGGCCCAGCATCTTCAGCTCGCAGAGGCCCTTGTATATGCCGCTTATCAGCGTAGCGTTGCCGACAGGGACTATTATGTGCGTGGCGTTAGGGAGCTGGTTCAGCATCTCGTACGCCATCGTCTTCTGGCCCTCCTTCCTGTAGCAGTAGTCGCCGGTGAGGAATGCGCGGTGGCCAGCGGCGTACCTCTTCGCAGACTCCTCTGCGGCTGTGAAATCGCCATCGACCATGTGCATCGTCGCGCTGCCCAACGACTTGATCATGCGCAGCTTGTCTGCGTTGGCCTTCTTGCTCATGAAGATGTGGGCCCTGAGCCCTGCGAGCCTCGAGTAGTATGCGAGCGAGTACGCCATGTTGCCGGTAGAGGCGCACACGATATCACTGTAGCCGTACTCGAGGGCCTTCGCTATCTCGATCACTGAGCCGCGGTCCTTGAACGACCTCGTCGGGTTCTGCTGCTCCAGTTTCATGAACAGGTTGGGTCGCGCAGATGCACTCATGAGCTTCGTGCCGCCGACCTCGTAATGGTGGTACTTGCCTGATGGGAGCGCTGGTTCAAGGTCCCAGAACGATGTCGACATGCCATCGAAACCGTCACTGGCGCTCCAGTCGTAAACTACCTCGAGGATGCTGCCGCAGGAGCCGCAGGTCTGGCCGGGGAAATCGCTCCCGTAGCGCTTCCCGCACGTAGGGCATGTTAGACCGTAATCCAAGGGACCACCGGCAGCGATAGATTTGCGCGAACGGTATTTATAGAGTTGACGCATGCGGTATGTTTACCGAGTGGAACGCGGTGCGCGTGCCTGCGCGTTACCTTATCATTATCCTGTCGGTGACCGTCGAGATCCTGTCGACGCTATAACTGAGGAGGTTGCCGTACTCGGTCCTGACGAAGATCAGGCCGCGCTTCTTGTCTATGTTCTCGACCTTGCCTATGTATGCGCCTATCTCGTTTATGACGTGCTTGTCCTTCATGCGCGACAGCGCCATGGCGCGCCTCTTCAGCAGACCGCTCAGAGCAGAGACGCCGTAGCCCGCGGCTATAGCGGCCACACTGAAAGCCAGTAGCTGCCAGAAGTATATCTGGCCGAGGAACCACGAGGCAGCGAAGTAGATGAGCGCCAGTGCGACTATCGAATAGCCGATGTAGACGCCCTGCGCTATCGCCCTGTAGCGCATGCGACTGCTGCGAAGGTCTATCAGCCTGCCAGCGAGGTAGAGCACAAGGCTCATCGGGAATATCAGTATGAAACCCTCGAGCGCGTACGACGCGAGGTTTAATGGGTTGGACGTTATCGCCTGTGCCGAGAAGTAGTCGCCCGCGGCTATCACTACGCTTATGACGAAGAACAGCAGCGCGCTCAGGTAGAAGACGAAGCTCAACCTGTCGACGCTGAAACCGAAGCCCCTGAACGAGTGGAGCAGGCCCTCCTCGAGGCCGAAGCCCTTGACTATCAGGTACGCGCCTATCAGCGCCGCTGGAAGCTCCCATCCGAAGTTCATGGCGTAGCTGATCGCGAACAGCATCAGTAGAAGCGCAGGTATGCCGAATACTATCCTGGCGTAGTGCGGCTCCTTCAGCTTCTCCAGCAGCGTGAAGTAGGTGTTCTCCAGCTTCTCCGCCTGCTTCATCCTGACTATGTCTACGCTGTTGACCTTTATCCTTGTCTTGAGTATCGGCAGCACCCTAGTGTCGCTGGCGCCGTCAGTCACCAGCAGGCAGGCATCGGCCTTGGACTTGTCTAGGAGCAGCTCTATCTGTCTGGCCACTTCTGTGTCTGCTATGTAGCCCTCCCTCTCGGCGCCGGTTATCGTGGCCACAATTACATGGTGGCCCGCTGCCTTGAGCTCGTCGTAGCGCTTCACCGCCTCGAACATCGTATTGGCATCGGTGTCCATCGGGTCGGCGAGGGCCAGCTTTGCCGCTGCCTTCAGCATGTTCTTCCTGCCGATTACCGGCCCGGTTATCCTGGTCTTCGTGTAGAGGTCGTTGTCTATGTCAACGGCCAGGACGACCAAACGGTCTGACATCCACAGCACCTCGCGGCAGCTCGCCGATTGGGTTATTCGCCGTTCTTAAGATTTAAAGCTTTTGATGGCGTTGAACCATTGACGTGAGGCGGACCCAGCAGCCATTGAACACGCACAAGAAGCCGGCGCTGCCGGCGTTAAGCAGGCGCATGATGCCAATCCGTCGGTTAGCGCGGTGGTGACTGGACTTCTGGATATATGTATATAAAGTTATATATATTATTAGTATACATATATGATTATGAAACGATACAGGCAGATGCTAGTGGACGAGGAGGCACACGCGAGGCTAAACGAGGCCAAGGCCGTACTCGGTGCGGCCGCCGGCAGGAGGTTCAGCGCTGGCGAGGTAATCGAGGAACTGGTAGGCAGGAAGGTCAGATACCTGAAGCTGCCTGCGGAGGTGCGGCGGTACATCAACTCATTCGTTAGCATAGCCGCTTCCGACAG
The DNA here is from genome assembly GCA_021827995.1 of Microcaldota archaeon. Lineage (GTDB taxonomy): Archaea > Micrarchaeota > Micrarchaeia > Micrarchaeales > Micrarchaeaceae > JAKATK01. The sequence continues at coordinate 22,839 of JAKATK010000012.1, forward strand.
GCACGTAGTCGGCATACTGCTCTTCGGTTCAGTTGCAAAGGGCAACTTCGGCAAGTACAGTGACATCGACGTGCTAGTAGTGACGGACTCTGGCTATGACGACCTAGACAGGATAGACGCAATGGTAAAGGCTGCGGAAAGCGCAAGGAAGCCTTTGGTTGAGGGTGGCCTTTTCCTGAACATGATGCCGCTAATCCTGCCGGCTTCGGAGCTCTCGCGCTTCAGGCCAATATACATAGACTTCCTAGAGGATGGTATCGTGCTTTTTGAGAGGGACGAGGCGCTGACGGGCTTCCTCAACGACGTGAGAAGGAGCGTGGATTTCGAGCGCTTGGTCATCAACAACCAGACGGTGATAAAATGGAGGATGCGAGGATAGCCGGCGATGCTATGGGGGGCGCCAGGAGATGGCTTGAGGGCGCCAAGCTTAACGCCGAGGTTGGCAATTACGACTCCGCGCTCTACAGCCTGGAGATGGCTGTTGAGATATCCTTCAAGGCGGTGCTGCTGGCTATGCACATGGAGGTCCCCAAAACGCACAACGTTGCCGACGTGCTGGCGCAGGCGATAGGCTCCGACAGGGCCGCATCGGCGGCGCTGGCCGGCAAGATGGATGACATGCGCGACACGTTCAGGTCGCTTCTCGAGCTGCGCGGCATAAGCAGCTACATGTACGAAACGCGGTACGACATGAAAAGGCTCAAGGGCAAATACGAGGCGTACCTCGGGCCTGCCGAAGACGCCATAAACGCCTGCGGAAGCGCGGTCAGGCAGATGGCCAAGCACGGATGATGCAATTGCTTCTTTGCGGAGCGCCGTCTTACCTCAGCAAAACCCGTGGCCCATGCAAAGGGTTATAAATATTTTACAGCCATATACCCAACAGCGTTTCCTGCGACATTCTGAAGAGATGATGCTAGATTTATTGGTGAAATTATGTATCCTAATCCGCAGGCCTACGACCGTGGAGTGATGTTCAGCCCGGACGGCAGGCTATTTCAGGTAGAGTATGCCAGGGAAGCGGTCAGGAAGGGCGCCACCTCCATAGGCATAGTGGCGGTTGATGGCGTGGTCCTTGCCGCGCACAAGAACATAACCGACCCGCTAGCGGTGCCGCAGACGATACAGAAGATATTCAGGATCGACTCTTTCATAGGCGCGACATACAGCGGCATGGTATCGGACGGCCTGCACATGGTCAACGCCATGAGGAACAAGACGCAGACCCACAGGATGATATACGACGAGACCGAATCGGTCGAGATGATAGCTAAGGAGATATCCGAGGAGATGCAGATGGCTACGCAGTACGGCGGCATAAGGCCGTACGCGATATCGCTGCTCATAGGCGGAATAGGCACAAAGCCGAGCCTCTTCGAGATAGAGCCTGGCGCCTCTTACCTCGGCTACAAGGCCGACGCCATAGGCGCAGGCAAGAAGACAGCGGAGGAGATACTGATAAAGGAGTACAACGAGAACATGAAGAGCGAGGACGCGATAAACCTGGGCGTCAAGATAATCAGGAAGATAGCCGAAACGCAGGGCGCGAAGCGCGTGTCCGAGACAGACGTGGACATATCCGTAATAAACGTCGACACCGGTTATAAGATGCTCACGCCAGAAGAGATAGCCAAATACTTGTAGTGGTGGTAATGCCTTCCAAAACAGTGATCGCCAAGTACACACATGGTAATGAAACGTTTGAGATTCTTGTTGACGCCGACCTTGCATTCGAGTTCAAAACTGGCAAGAGGAGCGACCCGCTCACCGTGCTAGAGTCGGAGGACATATTCAAGGACGCGAGGAAGGGGACCAGGCAGAGCGAGGAGAAGATCAAGAAGGCCTTCGGAGTGACCGAGCTGCGGAAGGTGGCAGAGCTCATACTCAAGAACGGCGACGTGCCGATCACGACTGAGCAGCGCAGCAGGCTCGCCGAGGAGAAGAGGAAGCAAGTGGTCGACATAATAGCGAAGAACTCGATAGACCCTAGGACGAACGCGCCGAACCCGCCGCTGAGGATAGAGAACGCGATGCGCGAGGCAAAGGTTTCGATAGACCCGTTCAAGAACGCAGCGGAGCAGGTCGAGCAGGTCGTTAAAAAGATAAACATGCTGCTGCCGATAAAGTTCACGACGGTAAAGATAGAGGCGACCATACCGGCGGAGTTCACGAACAGGTGCTACGGCATACTCAAGCAGTTCGGCCTGAAGTCCGAGCAGTGGCTCGCCAACGGTAGCCTGCAGGCCATGCTGGAGTTCCCGGCAGGCATGCAGAACGACTTCTTCGACCGCATAAATGGAGCTACGCAGGGGAGGGCCAACGTTAGGATACTCTGATAGGCAGTGGTTTTCATGAGGGAGCTTGTAACACCGGGTGAGTTGCTCTTTGAGCGGCCGGTGCGCATGGAATACACGTTCATAGACAACAACAGGACATATGCCAAGGTCGTGGGCCTGTTCGAGAAGGAGCGCGCCACGCTCATACCGCTAGAGGGCATATGGACGCCGAGGATCGACGACACTGTGGTCGGCACCGTAGTCAAGGGCCGCAACAGCGTCTACGAGATAGACCTGTCGTACTTCAAGAGGAGCATACTCATAGGCGGCATGCACGAGACAGAGCTGACGCCTGGACAGGTGATCCAAGCCCAGATAAAGGATATAGAGGACTACAGGACGCTCATACTGTTCAGGCACAGGGTTCTCAGCGGCGGTGTTCTCATCGAGATCAAACCGGCGAAGGTCCCGCGATTGATAGGCAGGAACAACACGATGGTGAATCAGATATCAGAGCTCACAGGCACGACGATGGTGGTGGGCATGAACGGCGTGGTCTGGCTCAGGGGCGGAGACGTCGGCCTCGCGACCGAGGCTGTCCTCAAGGTCGAGACCGAGGCGCACATGCAGGGCTTGACCGAGCGGGTAAGGGAGATGTTACAACAGGAAACGAAAAGGTGAATAGATGGCTTCCAAGGCTAACAAACCAGCGCTTTTGATAGATGGCAAGAGGCGTGACGGCAGGGGCTTCGGTGATTTGAGGCCGCTCAATATAGAGGCGGGCATACTGAAGAACGCGGACGGCTCCGCATATGTGGAGTGGGGGAACAACAAGGTGCTGGCCGCGGTCTACGGCCCGAGGGAGGTGCAGCCCAGGCACACCGCTGACCCGTTGCGCGCTGTCATAAAGTGCAGATACGCGATGGCGCCTTTCTCGTCCATTGGCGAGCACGGCAGGACCGGGCCCAACAGGCGCGCCATAGAGATATCCAAGGTGACCAGGGAGGTCTTCGAGAACGTAGTCATGCTGAGCGAGTTCCCGAACAGCCAGATAAACATATTCATAGAGATACTGCAGAGCGATGGTGGGACCAGGGCCGCAGGCATAACGGCTGCGTCGGTAGCGCTCGCGGATTCCGGTCTGTACATACGGGACATGGTATACAGCGTCAGTGTCGGCAAGATCGATGGCAAACTCGCGCTGGATCTGGACATGATCGAGGACAACTATTCCGAGGCCGACATGCCGGTCGCTATCGCGCCCAGGAACAACGAGATCCTGCTGCTGCAGATGGACGGCAACTACAGCAGGGAGGAAATCGACAGGGCGATCGACATGGTGCTGGAAGCCGGCAAGACGATAAGCGCAAAGCAGCGCGAGGCCCTCAGGAGCAGCTACTCCGGGGCAAGTAGGTGATTGTATGGAGGCAATCGACGTCATAAAGAGCAGCTACATAAGGGAGCTGCTGGCAAAGGGTGTGAGGGAGGGCTCGCGCGGCATGATGGACTTCAGGAACATCGAGGTCAAGGCCGGAGTGATACCGCATGCGGAGGGCTCTGCGCAGGTAGACCTGGGCGCCACGAAGGTGCTTGCCGGAGTGAAGGCAGTGCTCGGGGAGCCGATGGCAGACACGCCGGACCAGGGCACTCTCAGCATGTCTGCGGAGCTTCTGCCGCTCGCATCCGCGGAGTACGAGATGGGGCCGCCAAGCCCGGAGGCCATAGAGCTGGCAAGGGTGGTCGACAGGGGCATACGCGCCGGAGAGTGCGTAGACCTCCAGAGCCTGCTGCTCGAAGAGGGCAAGGCCTGGAGCATCTTCACCGACATATACGTGCTCAACTACGATGGCAACCTATTCGACGCGAGCGAGCTGGCGGCCATGACCGCGCTTGCAAGCGCACGGCTCCCGAAGTACGAGGACGGGAAGGTGGTGCCGGAGGAGCACGTGCAGGACCTTAAGATGAACAACATAGTCACGTCATCCACCTTCGTCAAGATAGGCAGCCACGTGCTCCTTGACATGAACGGGCACGAAGAGATGGCGGCCGATGCCAGGCTGACCGTGGCTACCGATGGCAAGCTGGTGAGGGCCATGCAGAAGGGCCTGCGCGGAAGCCTTAAGATTGATGAGGTCGATTCTATGGTGGAAACTGCGCTCGGTAAGCACGAAGGGCTGAAGGGCCTGATAGAGCGCGCATCCGGGAGGTCGTTCTGATGGCGAACCAGAGTATCAGGTACGGTGCCAGCATAAGGAAGAGGGTAATAGCGGTCGGCGAGCAGAAGCGCGCGAGGTACAAGTGCGAGACGTGCGGCAGGGTAACTGTCAGGCGCGTCAGCACCAGCATATGGAAGTGCAGCCACTGCGGCGTGACATACGCTGGAGGCGCCTACACGCTCACCACGACTGCGGGCGAGGCCGCGAAGAGGATCATCGGCGGCATGTCCAGCGGGTAGCTGCATGGTCAAGGTGAGCTTCGAGCCAGTGAAGGAGCTCGTTATACACGAGGTTCTCGAGGTCGACTACGAGGACCTCATGCGGGAGCGCATAACCCCTACTGGCAGCGCACCGCTCTACTGGTGCAATGGAGTGCTGTTCACTTTCGCGTCGATGCCGTTCACAGACAACGTTATAAAGGACTACCTCGAAGGCAGGATACACTGGGCCGAGGTGCACTACACCAGGATGAAGCAGTACTCGCCGGTGCTTACCTTAGAGGACGAGCACTACAGCGGAGCGCAGAAGGTCAGGGCGATCGATACGAGCAGATCAGCGCTGCACAGGGATTTCATCAAGTGGCTCGATTCTACTAGCAGGTGATTTGATGGCTTACGTGTGCGTACAGTGCGGAAAGAAGATAAAGCAGTTGGAGAACTTCGTCAGGTGCCCGTACTGCGGCGGCAGGATCCTTGTGAAAGGCAGGCCGAACATTGCCAGGGAGTACCAGACCGACTAGGCGCCGCTTATTATTATCGACTCGGAAACGTTCCTGACCCTGGAATACTTGACAGTGTTCTTGGTCAGGAGCGAGGCAGTGTTCTGGCTCCTTATCAGCGAGTCCACCTTGGTCAGGAGCAGGCTGCTCACCGAGCCGCTCTCGAAGTCGAGTATTATGTCCTCGACGGTGCCGACCAGCTTGCCGGTCGTGGTTATTATCCGCTTCCCATACAGGTCCGATAGCATCAAGGGCATTGCAACACCAGTCAACAGATGCTGAGAATCTTTTTCGATGCGAATATTCTTATTATGTAGCCCTTGAGCTCGGCCATGAACTTGTCCCTGGAACCATCAAGCTCGCGCAACTCGTCCTGGGTGAACATCTCCCTGTTGTTAGTCACCAGGTAATCGAGGTACTCGTCGGTCAGCAGGTAGCTCTTGGTACCGCAGGCAGCGCATGCGTATATCGGCATGACCGGAAGCATCTCCGAACTCGAGCGCTCCTCTGCATACCTGCGCAGGCCGGTCTCGCCGCACTTCGGGCAGTTCTTGTTGAGCTTAACCTCCTCGAATTCCGCATGCATAACGCTGTCAGGGGCGAGCTCTGCTATGAAGGCATCCGATGCCCGGCGTACCTCCGCGGGTTCGGCGCGGAGGAGCCTCTGCCTGAGTATGTGGCCGTCGGCGTTGAACGTGGTTTCGAGGATGCCGTTGCCTGCAGGCTCCCACATGCGCGTCTCGCTCCTGCCGCCGACGTCGTAGTCTATGCGCACCCTGCCGCTCTTGCTCTCCGATACAAGTATCCGCAATCAATCGCCGAACTTGAGCCTGTACGCCTCGATGTCCTCCTCGAGTATGGTGTGCCTGTTCTTTTCCTTCGCCCTCCCGACGGCGTACTTGGCTATCCGCTGCGCTTTCTCGTCGAGTAGCTTCGACAGGGCCTCGGCTGCGTCGTCGCTTATCTTGACGCCGAAGTTCTCGTGCACGATTTTCTTTATCGCGTCCTTGGCTATCCTGCCCATCCGATCAGCACTCAAGATCCTCATCACAGCAATGCTCAGAGTACAGGATCATCACGGTTAGCTTATGCTGGGGAAACATTAAAAGGTTTGACCCTGGCGCCATCACGGTGTACGCATCATGGCGCAACGTCATGTGGGTGCGCCGCGCGACGGGACCATGTTGGGCGGCGGCGCGATGATGGCAAGGAAGTACAGCGGGTTGAGGCGGCTCACCGAAATGAGAGCCGGAGCGAAACTGTACGGTGTGACACCGGGCGGCGGCGCGGATATGGTGCCGTTCAGCAGTGTGGTCACCGCAGAAGACGATGCCGGCATATATACGGACGTCAGGGATCCGCTGATCAGACCGGTACTTGTATCGATGGTGAAGTTGTATATCGTGTCCGTGGCGTTGGAAAAGCACACTGAGAGCGCCTCGTGGCCAGAAACGGTGTTGTATACGCCGGTAGCGAGGGTGCACGGCTTGCCGTCGAACGTTGCCGCGGAACTGCCAGAGCTAGTGAAGTTAGGCGAGTACGATGCGCCTAGGAGCGCGCCGGACAGCGACGCGATAGACTCGTTTACTGCAGAAGAATTGAACGGCATCGCGAAGCAAGCCTCTACGCTGTAGTTCTTGGCGCTCGGGCTGCACGCCGTGTAAGAGCCCATGATAACATGTGTGGCCGCCCATTAGCAGCTATAGACAGAGCCGCTTGTGCACCCTACGTATGCGCCGTTGCACGTGTACTCAGCGTAGCAGTCGAAACCAAAGAAGCAAAGGTACGAATTGCAGTCGTTGTAGTATGAATAGTACCCGATGGTAGTCGTGGAGGTTGAAGTCGAGGTGGAGGTTGAGGTGGACGTTGAAGTGGAGGTGGAGTAGCAGTATGTACCGACGAAGCCGCACTGCCAGCTAGACGAGTACGGGCAGGACCACCACGGGCAGCTGCCGCCGCCACCGTAGTTGCAGGCGTTGCAACTGTAGTAGTACGTGGACGTGCTCGATGTCGAAGTTGTTGTAGATGTGGAAGTGGAGGTGGAGTAGCAGTAGGTACCGACGAAGAAGCACTGGTAGGTGGACGAGTACGGGCAGTACGACGGGCAGCTGCCGCCGCCACCGTAGTTGCACGAGTTGCAACTGTAGTAGTACGTGGACGTGGTAGTAGTCGTTGATGTGGTTGTGGTAGTGGAGGTGGTCGGGGCTCCGGCACCGCTGCAGTCAACATTGCTGCCGAACGGGTTCCATGACTCCATTGTGAACCAGTTGCACGATACCTGGTTGGAAACACCACCGGCTATGTTGGCGTTGCTCGTCTGCAGGTACGCTGTGGCCGTCAAGCCGGAGACGCCCGGAGGCAACTGCAGAGTATCTGTGCACACATACGCGCCGCTGTTGCCTGCGTTGCACTGGAAGTAGCCGCTGCCGCTGGTCATGCCGCTGAGGGTGTAACCTACGTACACATCAACGCCGTCGGTGCCTATTGGGGCACCAGACACAGTAGCGGTAAGGCTAACGTCGCAATCGCCGCTGGCCAACCAGCAACTTGAGAACGTCTGATCATTCAGGACGGCGCCCACCAGCGAGACACTCCAGCTGATTATCGTAGTAGTCGAGGTGGTAGTTGTTGTGGTGGATGTAGTTGTACTAGTTGTTGAAGTGGTGGTCGAGGTCGTGGTAGTGGTTGTGGACGTGAAGTAGGCCGTAGCGTACATGGTGGATGGATAGTCGCTGCATCCTATTGTGTATGGATTGGATGTAGTAGTACCGTATGAACAACCAGAACCATAATTTATAAACCAGTGGGAGAAGCGCCAGCTTGGATTAGAGTTTGAGGCGGATACGCTTATCCACTCGCCATAGCACACTGCCCCGTCGAGAGTGGATGACGTGCTACCACTATAGCCACACGCTGTGTTGTATGATGCGGTACCGGCACCGCTTGGGTTTACGCTCAACACGAGGATTGGTTGTGGCGAAACTATCGTGGTGGTTGAAATCGTTGTGGTTGAGGTCGACGTACTACTAACGTAAGCTGTTGCTGAAGCCGAAGCGACGCCGCCGTTGTTGAATGTTCCAACGAACCGTATTGTATACGTGCCAGTCGATGAAGGCGTAAACGTGTACGAGTACTGACCGTAGTCCTGAGCAGGGCCATTGCCAACCTGCCAGTTCACGTTTGTAACGAAACATGAGCCGGTGTCAGATGCGTACCCCTGGAACGTATGGCTCTGGCCAGTAAGCATATCCACGGTAGTTGGCTGGTATATCCCTACCTGATTCGACTGTGGGCATATTTGAGTAACTACGGTGGTTGAGGTCGTCGAGGTTGTTGACGTAGTGCTCGTGGTCAGTGAGGTCGTAGTTGTGGTAGATACGCAGTCGTTGGCCGTACCGGAACTGCAACTGCAGAAAGTGCTGCCGCATGAAGGGCTGGGGCTTGTTCCTGTGCACACCCACGTCCCCTGGGAGTTGCTGCATGACACTGAGTTTTGTGGTATGGTGGTCGTTGACGTAGTTGTCGTAGTTGTGGTCGTGGGCAGGGTCGTAGTGGTCGATACGCAACTGCCGCTCACGAGCGTGCCTGACGAGCATGGGCACGTATTTGACGGGGTACTCGTGCCACAGGATGGCGACGTACCCTCGCAGCGCCACTGGTACGGGGCGCTGCTGCACGAGACCTCGCCCACAGGTAGTAGCGTGGTTGTAGATGTGGTGGTCGTCGTGGTTGTGGATGGCGGGCTGATACCGGAGATTGTCGATGTGACTGTGTTCTGGTAAGCGCCGCCGCCGACAGAGACGAGCGTCATCGTAGCGATCTTCTCGAAGGCCGTCGGCTGCTGGCACGGCAGCGATGTGCAGTAGCCCATCCAGACGTAGCCGGCGAAGTTAGTGCCGACAGGGGTGCCCGGAGGTATGTCACCGGCGAGGAAGCGCGAGAAAGTAACGTTTGATATCTGGCCTGGTATCAGCACATGGTCTGGCCCGGAGCCTATCTGGAAGGCGTTGTAGTCGAGAACCTGCCCTGTGAAGTTGATTGGTATGCCGCTGGCATTGAGGGCCTCGGCCTGCGATGCGACGAAGACCCAGTTGCCGTAGTAGTCATGACCGGTGTTCTGGCCGAGGTCGAACGTGATCGTGTTCGTTCCGTACACAGGGTTCCTGCACGTGAACCCTGGTATCGGTATGCAGGTGCTTGCACCGAAACCGTGGTTGAAGATGCCGAGGGCCCAGAGAGCCGCGAGTATTATGGCCACTATCATGATGGCCCAGCCGTAGGTCATGAAGAATTCTGTTACAGACTGGGCGCGCGGCCTGCGCCTGCCATCCGGCCTTGACGCTCTACAGCCCATGCTACTGCCCCTTTCTCAACCCAATAATACTATGTGCGCTCATATTTTTATTCTAGTAGGTTTGCACTGCGAGCTGTAGCTACTCAGTTGGAGTTCCCGCGACTAACAGTACGTTTGCGTTATTTGTGCCGCTGCCAGGAAGCGAGATTGTACGCCAGTTCTAGTACGGAGCTGGTCCTGCTCTCTATGGCCTCCTTAGCTCGACGGCGCTGTGCAGAATCGAATATGCGATGCGTATCGCAAATGATAACGCATCTGATGCAGGGCTGAGCACGGGATTAGAGCACCTCCCGCCTAGAGTAAAACCAGATTGCGCTGGCCAGAGATAGAGCTGTATATCCCACCATTATCTCTATCGCCTCCGATAGGTACGGCGTGTAAGGGAAGATGCCGTTCGGGACAAAATGCGTCGGATAAGGCGTCGAAGTGACCGCACCTATCGACATGCCCGCGTAAGGAAGGAAGAACCATGGCTCTATGCCATAAAAGTGCTCCAAGACCAGTAAGAATAAAACCGCCATTACGCTTATTAGTATGCCGGTTGTCAGCGCGGCGCCCTCACCAGCCACGATACTTATGAATGCTATGAAGGCTATGAATGAGAGCATATAGAGCACCGCGACCGCGAAAGACGCTAGCATGCCCGGCATGGTGGCACCGTAAAAATAGTTGCTGCCTACAGCCGCACTGACGAAGAGTATGGTCAACGGCACAATCGCCAAAATGGCGCTGGCAGAGAACCTGGCCATGAATGCCACCCATCTTTTGACCGGCTGCGCCAATACGATAAGCCCTGCGGGATAATAGAAGTCCCGCGTACCCATGTCGCCGCACATCAGCGTGGCTATCACGCCTACCAGGATTGGAAGGATAAGAGCGTAACTCGAGAAAAAACTAGACGCTGGTATGAGGTTGCTAGATGCCGAGTAGATCATCATGCCTGTGACGAGCGCGACAAGCACTGAAACCGAAATAGCGGCAGCGCGCATTAACTTGAGCTGATTCTTGAAGAGCGCCATGAACGCGCTGAATCCGGGCACGTCATCCCCCCTTTATAATCTTAAGGTAAGCATCCTCGAGCCCAGCGCTGCCAGCCTTGCCCTTGCCGAACTTATTCGTTACATTTTTTACAGTGTCAGTTAGGAGCAACCTGCCCTTGTTTATAAACGCGACGCTATCGCAAAGCTCCGTCACTTCGTCCAGAAGGTGGGAGCTCATCAGCACCAGCCTGGTCCTCTTAAGCTCCTTTATTATCTTCTTGACATCGTAAGTTTCGGCCGGGTCCAATCCCGCGGTAGGCTCGTCCAGGAGCATTATGTCGGTGTCTGACATGAGCGTGGCCGCAAGTGCGACGCGCTGCTTGTGGCCTTTTGAGAGCTTGGCGCCCTGCACGGCTAGGTCTTCTAGTGAAAGTTTCTCTTTGAGCTCAGCTATCCTACTTGTCGTCTCTTCCCTGCTCAGACCACGCATCCCGCCTATGAGCGTTAGGAAATCTTTTATGCTCAGCTTAGGGTATGGCTCTGGCGTCTCAACAAGCGCCGACACTGATTCCAGCGCCTTCGCGTATCCATCTGCTACATCGATTCCGTTTATCAATGCTTTGCCGTAAGTAGGCCTGAGAAGGTGGGAAAAAATCTTTAGGGTTGTCGTCTTACCGGCACCATTGGGGCCCAGATAGCCGATGGCGCCCGGACCGCTGAACCTAAAGCTCACATTGTCGAGCGCAACCCTGTTCCCGAAACGCTTAGTCAGGTTTATGGCTTCTATGTCCATTCACTCAACTGATTTACGCGGATTCAAGCAAAATCTTTCAGCGTTTAGGCCGTGAGGCGCAATCGATACGATGCTCGCGCGATATGCGTCCTCATGGCATGTCATCGGAAGCGGTATTTATTAGGGAGCTCATGTTCAACTGGCTCGTAGTATTAACGAACACTGCCATAATCTCACTGCCTTTGAAACCTATTAACATCGCGCCATTTGTATTGGTATGCATAAGCACATACGAATAAGTCATTCCGTTAGCCGTAGCGTTTGTGATGTTAAATGTGTACGGAGTTGAGAGTGGCGTGGCGGAGGCGCCGTACATGAGGAGCCGATTAGAGAAATCTGTATAGAGGTGCTTTACGCTTGATGGTTGCGCTGCTTGAAATGTTTGCTCGTCTAACTCTGGAGCACCATTGGGCGTTGTGTATTGGACAATCCAAGCGTTTGTTATGTTGCTGTATATCGGGTTACCAGATGCGCTAACGTTGGCGAACTCACAGCCAGAATAAATGCCGCCTTGCCCAACAAGGTTTATGACTTGAGACTCGCTCATATAGGACTGGTTTGGGCCGCCACCATGCAAAGTTATGCCCTGGCAGAAAGAAACATGCGCGGTTTCATTTTGTGTGGATTTTTTAATGGTAGTGGTGTTGAAGGTTGAGGTAATTGTAGATGAAACGCTGCTGCTTGTAGGAATTACAGTTGATACCGCTGGACCATGATAAAATTCGTATAATGAGATTGCAACTACAATTATGACTATGCTTATACTTGCTATCATCACAAGGTTCGGAGTCATTCCATCGCGCCGTTTTATACATTATTTATGAGACTAGCATATGCCGAATAGGTCGCACGATTGTAGTGTTAGAGACGACGTCCCTGTTCCGTCGTTCACATATGCATCTTCGTAGAAAGTCCATAATTGATCAGCGCTCGTCCATGAGAAACTTGCTGTACATGAAGTGCCGGAGTAGCAGACGTTTAAATTTCTAGGTGAGACAGTACCGCCACATGGGAAGAAACCACAACCATAACTTCCACCATTAAAATTAACGTAGATAGAGTATGGAGTAGGGCCAACATTCGTGTTGGTTGTCGCAGTGGTGATAATGTTCTGAGTATCACAAACACCTAAGAAACAACCGCTCCAATAATGAGAACTGACATAAAAGTTGTTCACGTATGGTAGTATGGTTGTTGTAGTGCTAGTTGTAGTTGATGTTGTAGTGCTCGTTGTAGTTGATGTTGTAGTGCTCGTTGTAGTTGAGCTTGTGAGGTAAGCAGTTTCAGTAGTTGAGTAGCTGGGCATGTAGAACGAGCAGGTATTGGAGCTGCCACAGTACTGGTAGCCACTCCAGTAACTCACTCTCCAGCCGTAGCATGGATTCACACTAGCTGTAACGTAGGTGCCGGGAGTGTAGTAACCTGATCCTCCCAGGTTGCACCAACCTGCATAAGGAGTCGCACTTACAGTAAGGTAGTACTGCGGTAGCACAGTCGTGGTGGTGGTGCTGGTGGTCGAGTAGAAGTAGGCGTTCTCCTGCACGTTCTGATTCGGCATGGTGAAAGAATATGTGCTGCTCGTGGAGTAATACGTACCGCTCCAGTAGTTGAAGAACCAACCCGAAGACGGCGACGCGCTTATTGAAACATACGATCCGACAGTGTGGTAGGCGTTACAGCACTCAGAGCCGCTTCCAGAGCCGGTGCCGACGCCGACATAGTATTGCGGTAGCACAGTCGTTGTGGTAGTGCTGGTGGTCGAGGTCGTCGAGGTTGTTGACGTGGTGCTCGTGGTTGAGGTTGTCGACGTCGTTGATGATGTGGATGTGGTTGAGGTAGTAGTCGTGGTTGATACGCAGCTACCACTCACCACAGTGCCAGATGAGCATGTACAGGGATTTGACTGAGTACTAGTGCCGCATGATGGCGACGTACCCTGGCAGATCCACTGGTACGGGGCGCTGCTGCACGAGACCTCGCCTATAGGTAGAGTCGTTGTAGACGTAGTGGTCGTAGTGGTTGTGGTGGTAGGGAAGGATGTCGTGGTTGATACGCAGCTACCACTCACCACAGTGCCAGATGAGCATGTACAGAGATTTGACTGAGTACTAGTGCCGCATGATGGCGACGTACCCTGGCAGATCCACTGGTACGGGGCGCTGCTGCACGAGACCTCGCCCACAGGTAGTAGCGTGGTTGTAGATGTGGTGGTCGTCGTGGTTGTGGATGGCGGGCTGATACCGGAGATTGTCGATGTGACTGTGTTCTGGTAAGCGCCGCCGCCGACAGAGACGAGCGTCATCGTAGCGATCTTCTCGAAGGCCGTCGGCTGCTGGCACGGCAGCGATGTGCAGTAGCCCATCCAGACGTAGCCGGCGAAGTTAGTGCCGACAGGGGTGCCCGGAGGTATGTCACCGGCGAGGAAGCGCGAGAAAGTAACGTTTGATATCTGGCCTGGTATCAGCACATGGTCTGGCCCGGAGCCTATCTGGAAGGCGTTGTAGTCGAGAACCTGCCCTGTGAAGTTGATTGGTATGCCGCTGGCATTGAGGGCCTCGGCCTGCGATGCGACGAAGACCCAGTTGCCGTAGTAGTCATGACCGGTGTTCTGGCCGAGGTCGAACGTGATCGTGTTCGTTCCGTACACAGGGTTCCTGCACGTGAACCCTGGTATCGGTATGCAGGTGCTTGCACCGAAACCGTGGTTGAAGATGCCGAGGGCCCAGAGAGCCGCGAGTATTATGGCCACTATCATGATGGCCCAGCCGTAGGTCATGAAGAATTCTGTTACAGACTGGGCGCGCGGCCTGCGCCTGCCATCCGGCCTTGACGCTCTACAGCCCATGCTACTACCCTTCTCTCAACCCAATAATTCTCTCAACCCAATAATAGTGTGCACGTTCATAATTCTTATAATTATCGCCACGCAGACCAGGAACGTGCTGAATGCCCTATCGCAATCTCGATCTTTGGTATGGCTACATGCTGAACGTGCTGCAGGATTGTTCGTTCCCAACATGCCGGAGCGTTCGGTTCGCGCGCCCGTTCGCGGCCATCAGCTGAGGCCTATGAGGACGACACCGAGCGTTATTACCAGTATGCCGGCCCATCGCAGCGCGGACACAGGTTCGCCCAGCACCGCTGCTGCGAGCACTATTGCGATGACGTAACCCATGCCGCCTATCGTGTACGCCCAGCTCAGGTGCACCCTGCTCAATACATAAAAATACACTACCGTCGAAGCCAGGTAGGCGATGATGCCGGCTGACATCCAGAGAGCGAAAATGTACGTAGCGGCCAGCTGCTGGAGCGAGTACTTGAAGAGCAGCTGGCCTATGGCGCCCAGCGTCGTCGAGACCACCAGGAAGCCTATGTTCCTTGCCTTGGAGTTGCCCGTTGCCAAGCTCACACCCCGGATACGGCTATTATGACTATGCCGGCGAAGACCAGCAGCGTGCCAAGCACGCGTAGCGGGCCTACGCGCTCCTTGAGGAAGAGCACGGATATGACGATGACGAATATGAAGGTGCTCGCGAACGTCGGGTACACGAGGGACAGCTGCTCCCCTGAAAGCTTGAGCCCATAGAGGTACATGACCAGGCTGGCCAGGTAGCCCAGCTCGCCGACCACTATGTACTTGTTCCTGACCAGCGCGACGACCTCCCTGAAAGAGCCAAGCTCTCTGCCCAGGTTCCGCTTGAAAAGGAGCTGCGCCAGCGATGCTACGAAGGCTGCACAAACTGTTATAAATATGACAAGATAGATATCGGTCACTGTACCACGGTGCACGCATGCAGCAGTCACACATGGAGATGATGCTGTCCATGACGACGGTAGTGCTTGCGATATTCGCAATCTCCGTATTTATATATTACGGGGGCTCGGAGCTCTTCTACGCTGTGGCCGTGCTCGCCATGGTCATCGGCTTCGTGAACTTCAGGCTGATATCCAGGGCAGGCGCGCGTGGCAGCACCGGCGCGAGACCGAGGCCGCGCGGGCGCAAGTCAAGTGCCTCGTGAACCGATAGGCATGCAGCGTCATGCGCTGCGTTGATGCGATGAACACGCTGATTGTCGCAGAGAAGCCCAGCGTCGCGCTGAGGATAGCCATAGCGCTTGGCAACGGCTCGCAGAAGAAGGTCACGGGCTCCGGGCGGGTCAGCTACTACAAGATAGCAGGCCAGGACGGTTCGGAGACCTACGTGGCCTCCGCTGTCGGGCACCTGTTCACGATAAGGCAGCGCGGGGCTGAGCGCGGCTACCCTGTGCTCGACGTCGAGTGGGCGCCATCGTACGAGGTCAACAGGATGGCAGGTTACACTAGGGCTTACATGGACGTGCTCAGGGAGCTGGCATCGAGATGCCAGTCGCTGATAAACGCGTGCGACTACGACACCGAGGGCACAGTGATAGGCACCAACATAATAAGGTTCGTAGGCGCGAAGGGCGCGGACTCGAAGCGCATGAAGTTCTCCACCACGACGAGCAGGGACCTCATAACCGCGTACCAGAACCTGATGCCGATGGACATGGACAACTTCTATGCAGGCGAGGCCAGGCACATACTCGACTGGATATGGGGCATAAACCTGAGCAGGGCGCTGATGAGCGCTGTGCAGGGCGCTGGCCCGTCGAGGCCGCTCAGCATAGGGAGGGTGCAGGGGCCGACCCTGGCGCTGCTTGCAAGGAGGGAGCGCGAGATAGGGACGTTCGTGCCCAAGCCGTTCTGGAGCGTGTCGGTCACAGTGGACGGCAAGGAGTTCGCCAACGTCAGGGGCGACACCTTCGAGAAGGAGGTGGCCGACGCGGCGGCTAGCGCGACCAGGGCGTCGGCCGGACAGGGCACGGTAGAGAAGGTCGAGCGCACTGAGCGGCACGTGCCGCCGTGGCCGCCGTTCGACCTGACATCGCTGCAGCTTGAGGCGAGCAGGGTCTTCGGCATGGACCCGTCGAGGACGCTCGCACTGGCGCAGTCGCTGTACGAGCGCTCCTACATATCGTATCCCAGGACTACATCGCAGAAGCTGCCGTACACGCTCGGCCTGCGCAGGATAATCGAGGAGCTCGGGAAGAACGAGGAGTACAGGCAATTGGCGCAGAAGCTCATAGATTCGGGGAGGTCCAGGCCGCACGAGGGCAGCAAGGTGGACGAGGCGCACCCGGCGATATTCCCGACCGGCGTAGCGCCCAAGGCGCTGGTACAGGAGGAGGCCAAGCTGTACGACCTCATAGCCAGGCGTTTCCTGGCGTGCTTCGCCGACTTCGCTAGCATGGACGACACTGGCATAACGCTGCGCTTCGGCGAGGAGCGCTACGCCGCCAAGGGCTCCAGGGTTGTGAGCCGCGGCTGGCTGGACTTCTACAAGTACACCACTCCGAAAGAGGCGGACATGCCCAAGCTCGACGAGGGCCGGCACGTATCGGCCAGCGACATAACAGTTAAGGAGTCGCAGACGCAGCCGCCGAAGAGGTACAACAAGGCCAGCCTCATCGCAGAGCTGGAGCGCCTCGGCCTCGGCACCAAGGCTACGAGGGCGGCTATCGTGGACACGCTGTTCAGGCGGGGCTACATCGACGGCAGGGCGATAACGGTCACGAGCTTCGGCATGAGCGTGTACATGGCGCTCAAGGAGAACTGCGGCATGATACTCGACGAGTCGACCACGAGGAAGCTCGAGGAGGACATGGAGCGCATAGCTGCAGGCAAGAAGGCCGAGGCCGAGGTCATAGCCGAGGGCAAGGACATGCTCATGCAGGCGATAGAGCAGTTCGACAAGAACAAGGACAAGGTCGCGCAGTCGATGGCGATAGGCATGAAGAGGAGCGAGGTCGTGCTCGGCAAGTGCAAGGCTGACGGCGGCGACCTGGTCATAAGGCACTCGCGCCTCGGCAAGCAGTTCGTATCGTGCGCGAACTATCCGAAATGCACGACATCGTACTCGCTGCCGCAGCATGCGAAGGTGATACCGACAGGCAAGCTCTGCGAGCTCTGCGGCACGCCAAAGATCAAGGTCTTCAGGCGCGGCGGCGGCGTCTTCGAGATGTGCCTCGACCCCAACTGCGAGACGAAGAAGAACTGGGGCAAGCCAAAGGAGGCGAGTGCCGGTGAGGCAACAGCTGGGGCTACCGCGCCAACCAAAAAGAGGCGGACAGCCATGGCGAAGAAGGAGGGCGCGGCGGAACCGGCGGCGGCAACGACGGCGGCGGGCGCGGTGAAAAAGCGGAAGGCCGGGACGAAGAGGGCTACCAAGAAGGCCAAGCAGGCCAAGAAGACCGCAAAGAGGAGAACCGCCAAGCAGGTGGACGTGGCCGCAGATGCAGAGCAGGCAGAGCAGGCAGGGCAGGGTGAGTGATCGTGTTCGTGCCAAGGCGCTACAGGAAGCTCGCGCGGGGGCCGCAGGTCATACTGCCGAAGGACATCGGCCTCATAATCGCTTACTCTGGCGTGGGCAAGGAGAGCGTGTGCGTCGACGCTGGCACTGGCAGCGGCTGGCTGGCGGTGTCGCTAGCCAGGCTGTGCAAGAGCGTGGTCAGCTACGACGTCAGGGAGGACTTCCTCGGCATAGCCAACGAGAACATCAAGAGGCAGGGCCTCGACAACCTGAAGCTCGTGCTCGGAGACGTGACGAAAGGCATAAAGGAGCGGGACGTCGACCTGGTAACCCTTGACATGCCGAACGCGGAGAAGGCGGTAAGGAGCGCAAATGCTGCGCTCAGGCCAGGCGGCTGCATAGTCGGTTACCTGCCGCACATGGAGCAGGTGAAGGCCTTCGTAGAGAGGCTCAACCGCTACGGCTTCGAGGACACTGTCACGCTAGAGGCCATAGTTAGGGACATGCTGGTCAGGGCCGAGGGCGTCAGGCCATCGACGAAAGGGGTTTGGCACACCGGTTACCTTGTCTTCGCGCACAAGGCTGGCCAGCCCGGCTGAGGCGGTGCGATGCGTGTGCGCGCTCTTGCTCTAGTTGTCGCGCTAGCAGCGATTGCATGTGTGTGCACGGTCGCGCGGGCGCAGCAGGTCGTGATAGACCCGGCGGCCAACCTAACCCACATGACCATGTCGATGGGCATAGCCAGCTACGGCATATCCAACATAAGCGCAGACACCGGCCCGTATGTCGTCGACACCGACGAGGTAGTGGGCGTGGCGCGGATAAACGGCATGATGGCGTACAACGCGAGCCTGCCGGCGGCGCAGAACCTGTCGGCGTACGCGGCCTCGCTGCAGCTGAACGCCGTGGTGGACATAGCCGCGCAGGGCGGGGCGCTGCAGTACTGGCTGCAGGACGTGATCGAGTTCAATACGAGCAACATGACTTACTACTACACCGACAACGTGTGGAACGTGACTACACCGACAGCGAACGTGTCAAACGCCACGCTGATCGGCGGCGGCGCCGTTCTTTTGTCCTCGACACGGGCGCTCAATGGGACATGGCAGAACCAGACATTCTATGCGTCGGCATCGAACCTGACGCTGCCGCTTGCGTACCCGGAGACGCTGATTCCGGTGATCGCGCTGGCCAGGAACGGGACTTATCCGATGGTCAGGATGGGCTACATACAGAACGGCAGCTACTTCTTCTACGACAACGTAACGATAGCTGCGCCTGGGGGCGCGGCCTCGATGCTGGTAACGCCGTACCAGAAGACGCCAGCCATAGACCAGGCAAACGCCTCGTATTACGACGCTGAGCTGGTCTTCGGCGGACCCTCGAACCAGACCATGGCCGATTTCGAGTACATCAACGCAACGCTGTGGCTCGGTTATGCCGGCGACAACGGCATCGAGCCGTTCCCGTACCTGGCCACGTTCGGATCAGACACAGGGGAGACGGCGCAGGGCATATCGGTGCGGCAGGGCAGCGGCTCTGCCGCGCTCGGCACTGGAACGCTGGACTACAACGCCACAATAGTGCTCGCTGGCGTGCCTGCAGAGCTGGCCGGAGTGCAGCCGGTCGGCAACGAGAGCGTGACGGCGCCATCGACGACCAACTCCACCGCGCATAATGCCGCGCAGCCTACACCGTGGCCGTGGTACCTAGCCGTTGCCCTCGCTTTCGTGGTTGCAGTGGCTGCGGCGCTGCACGTTGTGGCAGGCAGGCATAGGGCGCGCAAGCGGCACGCATGATGCTGCACACTGGTCGTGCACCTCGCTCGTGCCATGCATGCGTGCTGCCGCACTGCCGAGCACGACGCGCGAAAAGACGGCACGACCGCGATCGAAGGCCACGGCTATGGCGTTAATATGAGGCGCATGCGATGCATGCGCCCCGGGTGGATGAGAATAGGGTTGTCCAGAAAAAGCGTGACAACGTTCAGGGAGGGACTATTTAGAAGCAAACATATAAATATGTTCCTATCGTGGGCATTGCCTGCACTATACCGCGGTATAGTTGACTGCCGCGCGGGCGGCCTACGGCCCGCCCCGCATCTCCTCCCTGTTGCGCCTTATGACGCACATGACGCACAGGTTCGCCTTGATGTCGAAGTGCTCGTCACACACGCTCCTGTTGCAGCTCCTGCACACGTGCTTGGCATCGCGGTTGCACACGCTGCAAAGGCTAGGCACGAACGGCTTCGGGGCGGCATCCGCAACTGGTCCGCGGCCAGGCTGGTGCGCCTGCGCCGACTTGGACGCGCAGGTGACGCACAGGTTGGTAGCCACGCTGTAATGGCGGTCGCAGACGCTCCTGTTGCAGCTCCTGCACACGTGCCTGGCTTCCCTGCCGCATATCTCGCACAGCATCGACTTGTAAGAACGACCGCGAACAGCCATGAAAGCGCCATATGCGATTGCCAGAAGACGCCCTGCGCCACCGGGCTACTTGCCGAGCTGGGACGCCGCCAGTATGGGACAGGCCACAAGGTTCTCAGGGCACCTCTGGCCGTTTATGCTCAGCGACATTGAAATGAGCTGCGTGAGTCTCATGCCTGAAGGCGTCAGCGAGTACGTGGCTGTCGGCGCGCCCCTTGACGCGACCATCTTCCTCAGCAGCCTCTTCGCGCAGAGGTGGTCCAGCGCCTGGGATAGCGCCCTTGGCGTCACGCCGCCCAGCTCGCGCTTGAGATCGTTGTAGCGCATGCTGCCGCGCGAAAAGAGCGCGCTCATCACCGGGAACTCCCACTTCCTCTGTATTAGGAACGGCAGCGTGCCTATGGCCCAGTCGTCTTGGTGCTTGAACGGGCAGCGCTCGTTTGTTGCCATCCATCCACCTTGGATTCTCCTTTCGCGGCAATATTTAAGCGTTGTGTTCACTGCAGTCGCTCAAAAAGACAACTGCCCATAAAGGTGGGGCAGCGGTGCAGAAACGGATAACGCACCGCCAATCACCGGATAGCATTGATATTGGAGAATCCTAGGATGGGCAAGCCGATGCGCGCACCACTGACCGGCATAAGGCGTTTCCATGCGGGCCCATTGATGATAGCTTATAAGATAAACGAGGGAGACCGCGAAGTCGTTTTCACCGCATTTGAACATCACGAGTGAGCCAGCCGTTTTGGGTTGCAGGCTTGGGCCGGTTTGGGCGGCCCTGCGAGAACGCGAAGGATGGAGCTGGCAAAGGATGGGCAAATCCTTCTACGGCCATCTTGGGCTGTGGCTGAGCGAGCAGCGCGAGGCTTAAAGCGCCTAACCGCCAAACGGCTACCGATGGGATGGCAGAAAGATTATGCATCATACCGTCTACGAAGCGCATCTGCAGCATATCACTGCAAGCTAAAACTCGCACTTGGCATGTCACCGTTAGGTGGATAGGTGCGTAGCCTTATCCAATAAAATGGCCCGCGTTGCCCTACATTATATTGCATTGCCTGCACACCGATGTACATATTACCAGTTGGCACCGAGCTTATAGAGGCGGTAGATGGGTTATAATCGTATGTATATACGGCTTCGGATGAGGTCCAATAAACGGAGAACACGTGTTGACTCAGTGTTGCTTGATAAGGGCAGTCCCCATATCTATTTCCGTTGTCGCTAGTTATCGTCATTGGATATGGATTTGAAACCGCACACGGGTTGTAATAATCAAGTGAAGACCAACCAACGAGTGCGCCGTAGCCATTGCCAAGACCATCATAATACCCGACTGTGCCTATGTTTCCATCCATGTTGGTAAAACTGCCCATCGCGTCTAAGACTATGTTTGGGTTTGGGCCATATTGCGACATTGTCAAAACTTCTCCGTAATGGCCAGCATTATACGGATTCTGACTAACCCAGACAGCATTATTTATAGTATACTGATCGTTGCATTGCCAATTTGCCGGACAATTAGTACCGGCAAAGTTTTGATATAATTCAGGAAACACATTCTGTCCGTTGTCGTACTGTGCGTATCTGGGACTTAGCTGCGGCGCCTCGCCCGCGATGGACACGTTGAACTCCGTGCTTAACGGCTTGAATACCATGTATATCGTGTTTCCTGGCGCTGTCTGGGTTTCTCCGTTCGGCAGCTTTACCCAGAATATCGCCTGCGACGACGATTGGTTGCTACACGCGGTCTCTGGGCAGCCCTCGAGCCACGAGGCCAGCGGCCCAGACGGGACACCATTCGTGAGCGAGGAGTAGAACCTTATGTTGCCCAGGTCGCTGCTCTCGTATGCCGAATACGCGGATGGGTTGAAAGTGATGTTCTGCTGGAACGTGCCTGATATCGTGCTGCCAGGATTGAGCGTTATCTGCACGTAAGGTGATGTCACTGTGAGTGTATATACGGCATTGCTCGTGGCACCAGTGAGCGCATTGGTGCCTGTCACCGTGATCGGGTAGCTGCCCGGCTGCGCCGACGGGGTGGCGCTTATCGACAGGATGCTTGTGCACGTTGGATCTGGCCTGCACGACATCGGCTTGAACGTTTTCGTTATGGTGGGCGGCGCGGTATCCGACAGCGTCACTACGTTGGCGTTGTTGGATATC
>JAKATK010000013.1 GCA_021827995.1 Microcaldota archaeon
CGTGCAGATGCATACTCCGCATTGAGCCGCTTCATGGCCTCGATCCTATCAGCATATGCGGCTGCACGCTGCACGAGTTCCACCTGGTCCGCGAACCTGAGCTCAGCTATTGCGCGCTCTATACTAAGCCAGACGTAACCCTCGTGCTCCTTGGATATCCTGACCGCAGTATGAGGATTCACGCCGGCTAGGAACATGACAAGCCTCTTGCTGACCTGGCTGCCACCGTCTATGTATGAGTACCTGCGCTCGTCCCGGAAGAATCTTTCTGGCTGCGCGTCTATGCCGGTCTCCTCGATCAGCTCGCGCTTCGCCGCGTCGATGAGGCTCTCGCCATGCTCGACATGTCCCTTCGGGAAATCGAGCCAGCCGCCGGGGCGCTTCAGGAATAGGAAGCGCGTGAGCTTTCCGGTGCGGCGATAAATGAGAACGCCTGCAGAGAGCACGGTCACCATTCCAACACGTCATATAGATGAAGCGACAGCATAACCGGCGCACACTGTAGGTGGCGCAATGATCCCGTACGGCCCTTCTGTGATCAAGTTGTACACTATGCTCTCAAAACTCTCAGATACGCCGGTGGCCGCACCGCATAAGGCGCTGGAGCCGTTGGATGGCCCAACCGGCAGGTAAAACATGTACGCCGCATACGGGTATGACTTCGAGATTGTCGGTGCAACAAAGTACGTATAGTAGAATTCCGCGCCGCCTGAATCCATGGTTCCGCTCTGCAGAACTATCCCGTTGATAAGCATCGTCAGGCCGGATTTTGTGATGTGACCGATGTCATTTGGCACGAAGTTCGGTCCCGACGAATCGCCCGGAACGGCAAGTACGAACACTGAAGAGTTACCGCGAACGGTCGCGTTCGAGAGAGCGAACGACAAGGCGCTCTCAGCATAGTTAGAGGCGCTTATGTTTATGTCGCCAAGGAATGTTACGTTCATCTTAGCGCTCTCGAGCTGTGTGTAAACCATTGTCTGCGTAGCCGATATTTGGGTCGCGATGGGCTGTGGGGTTGCGAACGATACAGAAGGCAACGATAGGGTTAGCGATGCCAGGCCAATAAGGATAGCGATTGTTATCGGCAGCGCCATGGAGCGGGCCGCCGAGGCGATGACAGGCGCAGAGACGCCACCGGAGGCGCTTCTACCAGTAGACCAGCGCCTTATACTGAGGCCGTAGCGTGAGTATGACAGCACGATTATTATGATAGCCGCATAGAAGAGCAGGACCCCGGCGAATGCGTGGAATGTGGTCAGCGCGGCGCTTATCCCGGAGGTCATCCACTGGTACGCGATGTAGTACATGCGGCCGATGTTGAAGAGGAGCATGAGTGCTATTCCCGACGCGACCCACAACACCTTCCTAGCTATTCCGCCATCGAACAGGTAGGCCAGCGGGGCCAGCAGCATGGCCAGCGCTATGAAGAGGCCGAGATCGGTGCACGTGCTCGATATCGATATCGATGCGATCGAGCTCGATGATGATATTATCAGGCCATTATGGCCTACGGAAAGGCCCGAGAAGCGAAGAAGGCCGTAGACGAGCTGCGCATTCGACGCGGTGAACTGCCCGTTGAGCGATACTATTGGCAACAGTATTGCTGGTGACGCGAAGAGCGCGAACACGAGAGGGAAAATGAAACGCTTCAGGTTTGGAATACCGAATAGCACAAGGGCCATGGACGCCAGAAGCAAGGGTGACAGGAGTGCGTCAACCCTGTAGGTTATGAACGCGTAACCAAGGGCCAACCGCAGGTAGGAAAACAGGATCGCGTAGAGCGCGAACACTGCCAGGCCGGCTGCGATGCCAGAGCGACCTTTAGGCACGTAGAAACGCTCCTTGAGCGTGAACAGTATGGCCAACGGCAGCATCAGCATTACAACGGCTATGTAGCTCTCCGGATTGCTGTCACTTATCAGGAAGCTCGTCGCGCCAATGGACGGTGCGAAGCCTATAAGGAACGCAACTATCAGTGCTATGATTCCGGTGAGCTTGAAGCCGCTCCCAGTTTTTTTCTGCCTCCGCAATGGAGCACCTTTGTCCTCAGCCGAAATGGGCTTCATCACATCTCAGTAGTTACTCTTCTCCTCATCGGACACCGATACTTCCAGTCGAAGTAATAAATAACGTTGTGTGGGGCGGCGCGGCCATGCGGAGTGCCCACTTGGCGCCGTGCCAAGCCAGGAGCCGATCATCACGGCGTGGAGGTTAGCTTCTGCGATCTTCAGCGCGGCATTTCTATCTCTGCCTCTTACGTGGGCGCCTGCACCGATGTCGATCAGGTGGGATTCTGTCCATGCATTGCCGGCAGCGGCAGCGCACACGGGTGCGTTATGCAGTTGATTGTGCGTGCGCGCGTTAACATCGACGCCGATTTCTAGGTGCAGCGCTGCCACCTTAAATAGTTTTCAGTTGAGTATTTCGACGGGACTCGGCAGGGCTGCGCCAGGTGGCGTATATGGTTAAGGGCAGTAAACACGGGTACAGGTATTTCAGGCATACCGCTGACGTGGAGTTCAGGGCTTATGGCGATACGCTGGAGGAGGCGTTCAGCAACGCAGCGCTCGCGCTGTTCAACACCATAGCAGACATACGTCGCGTCAAAAGACAGGGGACCGGGGACATACGCGCGACCGTACTGGCTTCTTCCAATAGCGTGGAGGACCTGCTCTGGAGGACGCTGCAGAACGCGCTCTCGATAGGGGACGCGGATGGCCTGTTCTTTTATGCCGTTGATTCGCTGGAAATAAAAACAATGGCCGATGGTAGCTACAGGCTGCGCGCAAGGCTGGTCGGCAAGACGGCTGCCGCGGACACAGGCAGGCTCGACGTGAAGGGCGTATCCAAGTATGACATGCACATACGCAAGTTCCAGGGCGGTTTAGCAGCGAGCGCGGTGTTGGACGTTTAGGGCGAATGGGTTTTGGTGGTGCCGTGTCGTACAACGCAAACTTTGCAGGCATTGTGCTGCGCAGACTGAAGCGAAGGTATGGGAACCAGATGCGCACGTCACTGGACCACACGAACCCATGGCAACTTCTCGTAGCGACAATACTGTCGGCGCAGACGCAGGACGCCCGGGTAAATGTCGTTACGCCGGGGCTCTTCAGGAGGTTCAATGGCGTCGACAAGTTCGCCAGGAGCAGGCCTGCTGACCTCTATCCGTACATAAAGTCAATCGGCTTGTACAAGGGCAAGGCGAGGAGCATAGTTGGCGCGGCGAGGGCCATCGTGGAAGAGCACGGCGGCTTGGTGCCGAAGAGCATAGCGGAACTGGACCGGCTGCCGGGCGTTGGAAGGAAGACAGCTAACGTGGTCCTGTCGAACGGTTTCGGCATAAATGATGGCATAGCGATAGACACGCACTGCACGGTCGTGGCCAACAGGCTCGGTCTCACGCGCAGCAGGCATCCGGAAGTGATAGAGCGTGATCTAATGCGTGTTTTCGACCACAATGAGTGGAGCAACGTCTCGCTCCTGTTCATAGCCCTTGGCAGGGACGTGTGCACCAAGAGGGCCAAGCACTGCGAGGGCTGCGTCCTCAACGATGTGTGCCCTTCGAGCACCGTTAGGCGTGACAGGGCTCGTACGAGGTGACACGATGCGGGCGTGCCTATTCAGCGGCGGCAAGGACTCGACACTGGCGCTTCACATGTCGGAAGAGGCAGGTAGGCGGGTCGACCTGCTCGTGACGCTAATACCGAGGAGCGAGTTCAGCTACATGTTCCACAGACCGAACGTGGAGCTAACCGGGCTGCAGGCCGAGGCTCTAGGCATGAAGCACGAGATGGTGCCCACGCCTGGAGAGAAGGAAGCCGAGCTGGCTGACCTGGAGCGCGCGCTCCGCGACCTGGGAGTCGACGAACTGGTAACTGGAGCGATAGCGAGCATATATCAGAAGAATAGGGTCGACGCGCTGTGCGCCGGACTCGGCATCGTGCACGAGGCGCCGCTCTGGGGCATGGACCAAGTGGCAGAGATCAGGGAGGTGGCTGCACGCATGAACGCGATCATAACTCGCACAGCGGCGGATGGACTCGACGAAGGCATGCTTGGTAAGAGGATAGACGACGCGATGGTGGAAAGGCTTATTAAGTTGCGCGAGAGGTATAAGATAAACGTGTCTTTCGAGGGCGGCGAGGCAGAGACCTTCGTCCTCGATGCACCGATGTTCAGGAAGTGCATCGGCGTGGTGCGCGCACATGTAGTGATGAGCGGCCAGGCTGGCACCTATGTAATCGATGAGGCTAGGCTCGAGGGCAAGAAGCATGATTGACATTTTCTCCAAGAGGAGCGCGTTTGCCACGAACCCGATAAGGGAGGAGGACACCGCAGCGGAGCACTTGGAGCGCGAAGGCACGCACGTGATAAGGCTGAACACCGGCGACCCGGCCGTTTACATGCCTACGCCGCGCTACATCATAGACGCATACGTCAGGGCGCTGCAGGAGGGCAGGACCTCGTACTCCAGGTCTGAGGGCATAGTCGCACTCGCAGACGCGGTCGCGCATAGGTACTCGAGGATGTACGGCGTAGACTTCGGAGGCGATGCCGTAGTAGTGACGCAGGGCATATCGGAGGGCTTGGGCATAATCAACAGCGCGCTAATAGACGAGGGCGACCGTGCCTGCATCTTCAGGCCGTACTACCCCGCTTACATGACAAACCTGCGACTTGCTGGCGGCGAGACTGTCAGGTGCGGCTACAACGAGGATTCCGGCTGGAGCATAGACACGGACGAAGTGGAAAAGGCGCTCGGGCAAGCTGGGGGTGTGATCAAGTACATGCTGATCACTAACCCGAACAACCCGACAGGCACTGTGCTGGGGCGCGACGTGCTCAGCGAGCTCGTGGACATAGCGAACGACCATGAGTTGCTCATCATGAGCGATGAGATATACGATGAGATAGTGTTCAACGGTGCTTCCTTCACGAGCATCGCACAGCTGGCGCGCGGAGTGCCGCACGTAATACTCAACGGCGTCTCCAAGAACTTCGACGCTACGGGCTTCAGGATAGGCTTCATCGTTGTGCCGGAGCAGGATGAGACTTCGCTGGCATTGAGGCAGAAGTTCCTGGACTACGTGCGTGTCAGGCTGTCGGCGAACACTCCGGCAGAATACGCGTGCGCCGAGGCGCTCAACAACGTGGCAGAGCACACAAGGGCGACTAAGGCGATGGTGGCGGAGATACAGGACAGGGTGAACTACTCCGTAGACCTGCTCGAGGAGAACGAGTACATGAGCGTGGTAAGGCCGGAGGGCGCGTTCTACGCGTTCCCACGACTGGACCTGTCCAGCCTCGCATTCCAGAGCGACACAGAGTTCGTGAGGGGGCTCCTGGACGAGGAGCACGTGCAGATAACGAGGGGCTCCGGCTTCGGCGAACCGTCTCACATAAGGCTGGTCTGCCTGCCACCGAAAGAGATATTAGGCGACGCGATAAACAGGATAAACAGTTTCTGCAGCAGGCACGCGAGGTAAGGAGCCCGTGGTCCAACGGTATGATGCCAAGCTAACGCGCATAAGCCTTACACGCTGGAGATCGGAGTTCAACTCTCCGCGGGCTCATCCTCGCGTCCCTGATGACAAATCAGCGTTCGAGGGCGGGGCTAACGGCCGCATGAAGCATCGCGGGGGCCTTGGCGCACTTTGCAACATCGAATCTGGGGGATTCTGTCGCTCCACGGTAGAGAGCGTTCAAATTCCGATATTCTGCTACAAATAATTCGAGAGCTTATAAAAACTTCAGATCCCATACAGTCTTGACCTGCATGGAGACGAAGTACCCTACCGTTGAAGACATAATCGAGATAAACAAGGAGGTCGGACTGAGGGGGGGTCCTGATTAACGAGAACAACCTGGAGTTCACGCTTGAGCAAGCTAAAAACGCGAAACGCCTGGAAGCAAAAGCTGCAGTTATTCTTCAGGGAATAATACGGGGGCATCCGTTCGTGGACGGTAACAAAAGAACGGCATTTGTGGCGATGGAATTATTCCTTGAGCTGAACGGAAAGGCGCTGGAACACAGCAAGGCAGACGAATTACTCATGGAAAGGGTTTTATATGATGTCGCGGAGAATAGGATAAGCAAGGAATCGCTGGTATCAATCTTAAAGGAACTGATGAAATGATAGACGAGCAACACCGGAAGATGATTGGCGCGATAACGCTAAGGTGGAATAGGCTCATTAGGTGGCTTGCCGATGAGAGGCTCGCACAGGAGCGGGCGAAGCTCAAGGCTAGGCAGTAACTAGTTCTATGGCAAGCGCCGCAGGGCTCTGTCCCTGCGCAGTTCTGATTCACGCAAAACTGAACGCCGCCGCTTTATAAGGATTGATGTGCATTGGTTATTGAAAATCCGGTGTTCGGATTACCAAAAACGCTTGGAACATGGTGCCATGACTATGGGCTTGAAAACCGGAAGCTGCCTCGCAGGAGCCAGGGTTCCATAAGCCTTACACGCTTGAGATTGGAGTTCGACTCTCCGCGGGCTCATCATCGCGTCCCTGATGACAAATCAGCGTTCGAGGGCGGGGCTAACGGCCGCATGAAGCATGGCTGGACTGGAGCCCTGGCATTCTACTTCTGGGCGTACTTGAACCAGATATAGACGGTAAGCACGGTATCGCAGAACAGGCAGAGAGGACAAGTGCAGTTGCGACAATAACCCCATAGACGTTTCAAGCACAGAAAAGAACAGAAGTACGGCATCTCGAGTATGGTATTCAGTGCATAAATCTACAGCAGGCTCTGACAGGCTAGCCTGAAGGAAAGTTTGATCTTGCTCTTCTGGTAATATGTTCTGCGCGTTCTGCACATCTGTTACAGTCGGAGGTTGAACGTTGCAATACTGCTCCGGCAAGCGTGAGCTTGCGCTTAGCACTTGGATATTCAGGCACCAGATTTGTTAATCGTGCCAGTGGATTTGGTCGAAGAAAAGGTAGTGTATAGAGCTTCATGCGCAGAAATCAAGGAGGCACATGGCTGCATGTTTTCATGGACGCATCTGCGCATAAAAATGGCCGCTAACGCCACATTGGCGCGAAAAATGCTACGAACATTTTCTAGCTCGTTTGTAAAGCTGCGGGCTTAGGTACGGTCTCGGTTATACTTAGGAATCATCGATAGGACAAATGGAGGCGCGCGAAGTCGACAACGACTACGCGGTCATAAGTTAGGTGCAAGGAAAAAGCCGTGTGAGTACATCGCGTTTGACAAGAGCGAAAAGTGGGCTGCAAAACAGTTTGCAACAAACGCAAGTTCCGGGCTTTAGCAGCTATATTTTAAGGCAGCTGATGATGGCTCTTAAAACTCACGGAACGATGCCATGATACAGCGTGACATGCTGTTGCGTGCCGTACTACTGCACTGAACTAAAGCTGACGCTTGGCACCTCGCCGTTGGGCGGATATGCCGCATGGTAGTAGCTTATTGGGCTGCCAGACCACAAGGCCGTTAGGCTGCCGCCACCATTTTCTTCGTAATCCATCTCAAGCGCATAGTCCCCGGAGTTTATGTCGCCCTGGTGCTCGGCACCGCACTGGTTGTACCATGCATTGAATATGTTGTCTGGATTTGAGGCGCCGCCCAGCCAGTACTGGCCGTTAGGATTGCCTGCGGTGCTCGAATAGCCAATTGCCATCGCGTCGTCGGTTGCGCCGTAGACTGTTGTAGCCGTGGGCACATCGACAAACGCGGTCATCTTTATTATCCATGAGTTAGATGAATCGCCTGGCGGCACCGGCGGATCTGGATACGCCGCACCGTAACTGTAGAACTGCTGGTAGTTCATTATCACGTTGTTCTGGTTACCTATGTTGCCGCCGCCACACACTGAAATAGTTTGGGTGTTGCCTGTACTTTGTGTCGTAAACGGCGATGTTGATGAGGTAAACTGCTCACAGTCGCTTATTGTAACACCATCACCTAGCAGGGCGGCGTACACATTGTTCTGTGATGGCGGGCCGCACGTCCCTTGGTAATCGTAGTATATCTGGAAGATCGCACCTGGCTCCATGACATTCTGTATGTTATCGTTGCTTGAACCATCCAACTGCAAAGCCGCACCGGCATAGTTACCGTCAAAATTCACGTTGGTTGGTTCGAATACCATGTACACGACAGTTCCGCTGAAGCTTTCCCCGTTAGGCAACTTAATCCAGAGCTCTGCCGAAGTTGATGAACCGCACGGAGATGCGTTGCAGGATCCCAGCCATGAATACAGCTCGCCGGATGGTACGCCGTTGGACAACGATTGGTAGAATCTCATGTTGCCCAGATCCGAAGAGATGCATGTACTACCGCCACATGCGGAGGAATATGAAGATGGGTTTATGTTTATTAGCTGTTGGAATGTCCCTGATATGGACGTGCTTGGCGCCAGCGTTATCTCTATGTAGTAAACCGACGTAGTTGTTGTGCTCGTAGTCGTTGTTGTGGTCGTGCTCGTGGACGAGCTTGATGTCGTCGTTGTTGTGGTCGTCGTAGTAGTCGTGCTGCCCAGAAAGCTGCCGGAAGACTTCACGGTCAATGTTGCTACCTTCGAGTACGCTGTCGGGCTGCTGCACGGGCTGAGACAGTAGCCCAGCCAGACGTAGCCGGCGAACGGGGTGCCCATCGCCGGATTGCTCGGCACGCCGCCAGCCTGGAAGTCATTCGCCGGGAAGTCAACCTGGACAATCTGGCCGGATATAAGTACGTTCGAGGGGCCGCCGACTTGCGCCGCGGTGTTCGTAGAGAAACCGGCAGGAACGCCCTTGGGATTTAGAGCCTCGCCCTGCGATGCGACGAAGACCCAGTCTCCGTAGTAGTCCCTGCCTGTGGTCTGGCCGAAGGTGAAAGTTATGCCGTTGGAGGTGTAAACAGGGTTCTTGCATACGAAACCGGCCTGCGCGATGCAGGCCTGAGGAGCAAGGTTCGAGCCGTTGAACACTCCGAGTTCGAAGAGTGCAGCGAGGACTACCGCTATGATCAGGATGGCCCACCCGTAGGTCATGAGATACTCCATGGCCGACTGCGCCACGAGCCGCAACCTTTTCGGTACCATCGTTCTCCCCATACGCGTTAGATTTGTATTATAACTTACAACAAATCCTTTTTATTAGATTACTACATGCCTGAACGCGCGGACGGCCACACGCACAGCGGGCTAACCCTGGACCACTATCCTGCCGCGCTTTATCACTGTGCGCACGCTGTTGCGCGCTATGCCGTACGGCACCAGTCTGTGGTCGCCGACGTCCATTATGACGATGTCGGCCTGCTTGCCGGCCTCTATGCTACCTATCGTGTCAGCCATGCCGATGGCGTGGGCGGCGTTTATCGTGACGGCGCTGAGCGCCTCTGCCGGCGACATGCCTAGCTTGATGCAGGCCAATGACACGATAAACTGGAGCGAGAGGCACGGGCACGTGCCCGGGTTGAAGTCAGTCGCGAGGGCTACTGGAATGCCTGCGTCTATCAAGCCCCTGGCGTCCGCGTAGGCGTCGCTGCAAAGAAAGAACGGCACCCCAGGCATGAGCACCGCTATGCTACCGGCGGCCTTTATGTTTCGTACACCATCCTGGGTGATCGCGTCAAGGTGGTCCGCGCTGGCTGCGTGAACCTTGTTGGCGACGTCGGTGCCGCCGATGTCGCTGAACTCGTCGGTGTGTATGCGGGGCTTGAGGCCCTCAGCCTTGCACGCGCGCAGTATATCGAGCGACTCGTCGGCAGTGAAAGCGCCGCGCTCGCAGAAGACGTCGCAGTACTTGGCGATGCCCTGGCGCACGACGCGCGGCAGCATATCGTCTATTACGAACCTCGTGTACGATGCGCTGCCGTCAAACTCACCTGGCACCGCATGGGCGCCGAGGAAGGTCGGCACTATCTCCACTGGCTGCATTGCGCCGAGCCTGCCGAGTATGCCGAGGATCCTGAGCTCGTCTCTTATGGACAGGCCGTATCCGCTCTTGGCCTCTGCGGTCGTGGTGCCTGACGAGAGCATCGAGCCCAGGTTCGCGAGGGCGAGCTTCGTCAGCTCGGAATCGCTGGCCCTTCTGGTGGCTGATACTGTGCTCAATATGCCGGTGGCGCCGCGGCTGCGCCTGCCAGAGAGCCTGTCCAGCCACTCACGCTCCCTTGAGCCGGCGAACACCAGGTGGGTGTGGCAGTCTATTAATCCTGGCATCACGACGCGACCGCTCGCATCGATAACCTTCGTTCTTGGGCCAACACGAACTGAGCCCCTGAGCCTGTCGCTGGCGCCGACCCATGAGATCTTGCCACTTGATACCGCAACCGCTCCGTCCCTGATGATGCCCAACGATGACATGGATTTGCCGGTTTTTGGCCTGGAGCTAGCGCCGCGAATGGTGAGAAGTTCCGACGCGTTCTCTATGACTAGGTCGGCCGGCAGCATCGCCTCACTCTGGTATCCGGACGCCCTTGGAGAGCGCTGTCTTAACGGCTTCGTCGTAGCCCGCATCTGCATGCCTAGCTACGCCTATGCCTGGGTCTACAGTAAGAACACGGCGCAGCCTCTTCTCGCACTCCGCAGTGCCCTCCGCGACGATGACCATGCCAGCGTGCAGCGCATTGCCTATTCCGACGCCGCCGCCGTTGTGGAAGCTCACCCAGCTGGCGCCGCAGCACGCGTTGAGCGCGAAGTTGAGGAGCGGCCAGTCAGCTATCGCGTCGCTGCCGTCGAGCATGTCCTCGGTTTCGCGGTAGGGCGAGGCCACTGAGCCGCAGTCCAGGTGGTCCCTGCCCATCACTATCGGGGCGGCCAGCTCCTTCTTCTTGACCATCCTGTTGATGGCCACGCCGGCCTTGGCCCTGTCTCCATATCCGAGCCAGCATATCCTGGCCGGCAGGCCTGTGAACGGCACGCGCTTCGACGCAAGATCGAGCCAGTTCTTCAGGCGGGCGTTGTCTGGGAAAAGCTCGACCAGCATGGAGTCTATCTTATGGATGTCATCGGCATCGCCGGAGAGCGCGGCCCACCTGAACGGGCCCATGCCCTTGCAGAACATAGGCCTTATGTACGCCGGCACAAATCCAGGATAGCGGAACTTGCCAGCCTGGTCCCTGATTTCCAGGCCGGCCCGCTCAGCCTGGGCCCGCAGGTTGTTCCCGTAATCGAACACCCTAGAGCCGAGGCGCTGCATGTCAAGCATCGCTGCGGTGTGCCTCCTTATCGAATCCAGGGAGAGCTTCTTGTACGCCTCCGGGTCGCTCTCCCTGAGCTTGTCGAGCTCCTTCAGGTCGCCGATCGGCACGTAACTGAGGAGGTCGTGCGCCGGCGTCTGGTCGGTCACGAGGTCAGGGATGACGCCGCGCCTCACCAGCTCCGGGTATACCTCTGCTGCGTTGCCGACCAGCCCTATCGACAGGGGCCTGCGCTCGGCCAGAGCCTTCTTCGCGAGCCCAAGGGCCTTGTCGAGGCTGTCAGCCATGGCATCGCAGTAGCCCTCGCGCAGCTTGCGCTCTATGCGCTCCCTCCTGACCTCGACGTCTATGATGACAGCGCCGGCCATGGTGGCGGCCATGGGCTGCGCGCCGCTCATGCCGCCCATGCCTGCAGTCAGTATAAGCTTGCCGTGCAGCGTGTCCGTGTGGAACTCCTTTGAACTGGCCTCGGAAAACGTCTCGTACGTGCCCTGCAGTATGCCCTGGGTGCCGATGTAGATCCAGCTGCCAGCGGTCATCTGTCCGTACATCGTCAGGCCCATTGAATCGTACATGTCGAAGTTCTCCTGCGTCGACCATTTCGGCACGATGTTCGAGTTCGCTATTATGACGCGAGGCGCGCCGGCGTGCGTCTTGGCCACGTACACGGGTTTGCCGCTCTGCACGCACAGCGTCTCGTCGCGGCCAAGATCCATGAGCGCGCGCATTATCCTATTGTATTCGCGCCAGTTCCTCGCGGCCCTGCCCGCCCCGCCGTACACGATGAGCTCGGCCGGGTCGACTGCGACCTCTGGGTCGAGGTTGTTCATCAGCATCCGCATCGCTGCCTCTGCGCTCCAGCTCTTGCAGTGCAGCTCCGAACCTCGCGGTGCCCTTATCGGCCCTGCCGGCCTCTCCTCGTAGTGCATCGGCCTCATGAGCGCGCGCCCCTGGTAGCGAAACCGTTGATGAAGCTTATGATCATCTCGGCGGCGAGCATCGCAGTCCTGCCGTCGAAGTCGTACATCGGGTTGAGCTCCATTATGTCGAACAACTTCAGCCTCTTATCGGCGCCTGCGGCGAAGCAGGCATCCAGTATGTCTTCGACCGCTATGCCTCTCGGGCTCGGCGCGCTGCACCCTGGCGCGACGCTCTGCGGCATGGCATCCACGTCGACGCTGAGCGCGAGCGCCGCAGTGCCGCGGCCGGCCGACGACAGCGCCCTGCCGATTGAACGCCGCATGCCCGACCTCGTGATA
Organism: Microcaldota archaeon; assembly: GCA_021827995.1. Classification (GTDB taxonomy): domain Archaea; phylum Micrarchaeota; class Micrarchaeia; order Micrarchaeales; family Micrarchaeaceae; genus JAKATK01. Next base: position 12,417 of record JAKATK010000013.1, read on the forward strand.
TCGTTGAGCGTTATCACTGTTGAGCCAATCTTATCAAGGTATGCGAGGTGCGCCGCAGCGTTGAGGTTGTCATGCGCGCCTAGCTCGACCAGGTTGCCGCCACTGACCCTGCCGCCGAGCTCTTCCAGTATGCGCTTGAACGAGGTGCCGCTGGATGCCCTGCCCTCTATCACAGGCCTGACGTCAAGGTGCGCGTCGACGTTTATGCAGCCGACCTTGCCCTTGGTCGCGTTGCACAGGCCACGCACGTTAGCGAAGGTTATGTCGTGGCCGCCGCCCAGAACTATGAGCAGCATGCCCTTCTTTATCATCGAGGACACGACCTCGCTGACACGCTCGTGCGTCTCTACGGAATCGCGATCGGCCACGTTGACGTTGCCGAGGTCGCATACGCTTATGCCGCTGACGTCGATGCCGCGCTCCATGTTGTATGTCGTGCCGTGCCTCATCAGCGCGGCCCTTATCTGCTCGGGCCCGTGCCGCGCCCCCGGCCTGCCGCCGCTCAGCTCCACGCCGTAGTCGAACGGTACCCCAAGTATGCCGATGTCGTAGCTCTTGCCTTCGCGGTACTGCTCAACGATGTCCCTGATACGAGGATCGTCCTTGCCCATGCGTGCAGTGATGACCGCCAGCGCTGTGCTGGGCGTAAGGTACTTCATGGCGTCACCGTCCCTGCGCGCGGAGCGGCAAGGACCCGCTTCGTTATCAGTGCGCATGAAAAGTATTTAGATTAAAGCTGCCTCATAGTAGGAGCCGGCCGGTTCTTGCGGCCTGGCGACGTGGTATCGTGAATGCTACAAGTGGGGCTTCGAAGAGAAACTCCGGCGCTGCCGAGCGTGTGCTTGTGCTCGTGAAGCCAGATGGCGTTGAGCGCGCGCTGATAGGCGCAGTAATAGGCAGGTTCGAGAGCGCTGGCCTCAAGGTAATAGGCATCAAGATGCTGAAGGCCGCAGGCGAGCAGGTGGCGAGGCACTACACGGACGACGAGTCCTGGCTGGTCAGCGTGGGCACTAAGACAAAGAAGGCGTACGCGAGCAAGGGCATAGAGGTCAAGGAGAGCGAGCGCGAGATAGGCATCAGGATAAGGTCGCTGCTCATGAAGGAGCTCGTGCGCGGGCCCATAGTGGCCATGGCGCTGCAGGGCAACGCGGCGACAGAGGTCGCGCGCAAGATCGCAGGGGCCACGGAGCCAAAGTCGGCCGACCCCTCTACCATAAGGGGCGCCTATGCGAGCGACACGTACGCCCTCGCGGACTCGAATGGCAGGCCGGTGAGGAACATAGTTCACGTGTCTGAGAACGCGGAGCTGTCCGAGAAGGAACTCGCGGTATGGTTCAGCGACGACGAGCTGTTCGATTACACAAGGGCCGACGAGCGGCAGATGTACGGCTGATGCGTGCGTATGCCCTGAAAACGCTCACTTTTCCGCGGTGTCCAGTGCAATCTCTGACAAGGTGCAGACAATCCCTCTGCGTCTGGATCACGCCCTGATTACCGTGACACCCCTATCGAAAGCACCCATCGCCTTATCCCTCGTCGCAAGCACTTCGCTGTGGGCATGGCATATCCCGAGTATCAGGAGGTCAAGCTCTCCAACCTTCTTGCTTCCTGGTTTTTTGTACAGCCCTATGGTTTCTTCCATCGCAGGTTCTGTGAAATAGTATAGCCTGAAAGTACCGAGGAATGACCTTGTCCTCGATTCGTTGGCTTCGGTAGCGCCTCTCAATATCTCGTATTCCGTGAAGATTGTTATTCCCAACGTTTCTTCGGAGAACCGGGCGAGCGCTTTCCTTGTCGGCTCATGACCGTTGAATATGTCTATGACAAGATTGGTGTCTAGCACTACCATTGTATCATCCGGGACCGAACCTGAAGTCCTTCCTGAACTTCGCGGATGATGCCCGCATCGCGCCGGCTTCGGAATCGCTTATTGCGCCGAAGAACTTCATCACCGCATCGAAGTTCCCCTTGTCCTCCCTTCTGCTCGCTAACGACTTGATTACTTCGGTGAATGATTTTCCCCCTTTTATTTTCACAAGCATCGAGTAAACTTCGTCCGATATTGATATGACCCGAACCATTTTCTCACTATATACATATATGCATGCATATATTTATATCTTGTGAATAGGCCGGTGCGCGCAATCCTGAAGCGCGAAAAACGCCAGGGCTGGTGGACGAGCTAGTACGCTGGCAGGTGGTGGCCATGAATCCGCAGGGCAACGCGGCGACAGAGGTCGCGCGCAAGATCGCAGGGGCCACGGAGCCAAAGTCGGCCGACCCCTCTACCATAAGGGGCGCCTATGCGAGCGACACGTACGCCCTCGCGGACTCGAATGGCAGGCCGGTGAGGAACATAGTTCACGTGTCTGAGAACGCGGAGCTGTCCGAGAAGGAACTCGCGGTATGGTTCAGCTACGACGAGCTGTTCGATTACACAAGGGCCGACGAGCGGCAGATGTACGGCTAATGCCAGCTGATTAGCGCGAGTGGCAGCAGCGACGGAGCGCAACCGTGCCTACTGCACGATGGACGCACCCGCGCATCTTGCCAATAGGAGCGCATAACGTATCTAGGCACGCCTCGCGAACCTGGCGATGGAGTACTGCGAGCTGTACCAGTCGTCCTCGATAGAATCCTCGCTGTGGCGCCTCGATACGAGCAGCTTGAATGCGCTCTTTATTTTTTCCGGGGTGTACTCATCCGTGAGCTTGCCGCCCATCTTCTTGAGCGCGCGCTCCACGGCACGGCCCTCGGACATGTAGTGGTAATCGTGCTCTTCTATCACCATCGCGCACACGCCGTTGCCGTACTTTTCCCTCGCGTCGCCGCCCATCACGACCCTGAACTGGAGCTTGTTGCGAACGCTGCCGTCGAGCGCTGCCAGCATACGCACAAGCTCGTCGAGCGCAACGCCGATGTCGTCGGCGCGCACCGGCACAACGAACTTGTACCGCTCGTCCAATGAACTGGGGCTTAGGTAGCACCTAGTGAACCCCATCTTGAGCTCGCCCTCGCCGAGCCCGTCGGCGAACCTCTCTTCATCAGTCCTCTTCTTCGGCCAAAACTTTTCCATCATGATCACCCATGTATACGTACACTGCACACCGGATCGGTTACCGCAAGCGCAAAAAATCAATGGTTGGACGGTGTCCAACCAAAGTTGCGGGAGCTTGCGCGATCACTCCTCGGTGATCGAACCACTTATCTTAGCTGCTGTTGCCTCGTCTATCTGTTGCATGTTGTGCGCTGTCCTTGCATGCTCCTTTACCTGCACTAGCAGGGCTTCCTCATTTTCTGCCTTTGCCTCAAAGCCGCAGTCCATGCCGATTGCCTTGCATGCGAATTTCTTTGCCATTTCTTTCACCGCAGCCAATTGGGGCGCGCGTGCTTATACGGGTTCCGACGGCGTTCCACAATCGTGGAAGGTTCCACAGTTGTGGAAGGTTAGACGATCGTGGAACCGTCCAACGCATGCGGCTCAGCGGAGCAGCCGCGCCTCCTTTCCGAACAGGAACGACAGTCCCTGCTCGCTCCTGTTCTCGAGAAGCTCGTGGAAAAGCGCGACCTCCTTCCTCGCGGCGTCATCCCAGCTGAACCTGGCTGCGTTCTTTATCCCGTTGGAAGACAGCCTATTCCAGAGCCTCCTGTTGGTGATAACGTCCACAAGGGCCCTCTCTATCTGCGTCTTGCTCTTCGGATCGACGAGTATGCCGTCCACGCCGTCAGTTATTATGTCGCTGGGACCGCCGTACATTGTGGCGACTACCGGCAGGCCGCAGGCGCTGGCCTCCAGCAGTGTCAGCCCGAAGGGCTCTATCAGGGCCGGGTTCACGAAAACGCCGCGGCTCCTAGCCGCGTTGCGGTAGAGCGTGCCTAGGCCGATTTTCGGGTCTATGAACCCGACGAAGGCTACTGATCCCTGGCAGCCGGCGTCGCGAACGATTTTTTTCATGCGGTCGTATATCTCCTTCTGCTCATTACCTGGCCTGCTGCGCATCCTAGTAAGCACCACGAGGTTAGCGGCGTCCCTCAGCTTACGGCTGCCGCAGAACGCCTCTACAAGTTTTGGAATATTCTTCCTCCTCTCTAGCCTCGAGGCCGCCAGTATGATCGGTTTGCGTTTGTCGTCAAGCCCCCTTGTCATGGCATCGAGTATGTGTGGGTGCTGCGACAGCGGCTTTGTGGGCGGATGGAACTGTGCCGTGTCAACGCCAGGGGGGATTACGTGGAACTTCCCGGTATCGATCCTGTAGCTTGAGTACTGGTTGTCCAGCTCATCGCGCGTGCTGCCTATGACTGCGTCAGCCTTTTTTATGGCTGCCTGCTCGGCGGCTAACCTCTTGGAGAAATTGAAGACACGGTCGTATTGCGCGAAGTTCTTCCCGTTCACCCCTAGCTTCTGCATCTTGGGTATGCCCAGCGAATGGCCGGTGAAAACGAACACCGCGTCAGTCTTTTCCGAGAGCTTCGTGCATGCATAACCGGCATCAGCATAGTTCGCGTGTATCACGTCAGGCATGCCGCCCTCGCCTTTGATGTATTCCATGACGTTATCCACGTACTGGTCTAGATACGGCCACAGCCTAGTCTTCTTTATGTAGCCTTTCGGGCCGCAGTCTATCCTGACTATCTTCAGCTTCCTGTTGATGTACTCGAAACGCTTCCTGTAGGCCGGGTACATGTCGTCATCGATCCTGCGCGTCATCAGATCGACCTGGGCCACCTCAGGCAGCCTGGAGAGCGCCTTGGCGAGCTCGACGACGTAGACCACCTGGCCGCCAGTGTCCTCGTCCCGGCCCAAGTCCGTGTAACTCTTGTTTATCAGCCCGTGCACAGAGTGTATCTGTATGCGCAGCCCTGCGCCTTGGGTTTTGGAGAAGACGCCGAAATACAGCGCGCCCTCGAGGACGCCGCACACGAAGTCGCCATTGTGGCAGCCGTACCTCCCGCTGGCCAGGTACAGTGTGGGCAGGGTGGCCCGCTTCGCTGCCTTCCTCAGAACCCTGAACTTCAAGCTGGGAGAGGCGTTGTTCACGACGACGTTGTTTATGCGGCTCACCAGGAGGTCGAAATCGTTGCCGCTGTCGCCAGCGAACACAGCGTCATGAGCCTTCACGCCTAGCCTACCCATGAGCTCCTTCACGGCCCTCTTCTTCGACGCGCCACGAGGCAGCACATCCAACAGGACGCGGCTGTCGGCACCATGGCTCAGAACGAGGGTGTACGGCACCGAGAGACGCTCGAGAGCTCTGTGGAGCTCCCTTAGCGCCAGCGTCTTCCTCTTGGGTGAGACGTACAGGCCGATCTTGAACTCCGACTGGCCTGTGCGCGGCTGTATCTCCACGCCGTTTATCGCGACGGCGGCATCGAGGATATCCTGTGACGTGTTCTCATGCCACACGCTTCCCAGCTGCCTTCGCCATCTTGCGTCTTGAATCCAGGCGCCGCGCTTGCTCTTCGAGTATATGCTGGTGCCCACATCGGTTATTAGGTAATCGGGTTCCGGCAGGTTGTGCTCCTCTATCGCGTCGAGGGCAAGGAGCAGGCTCCTGCCAGTTACATAGCAGAGCGCGACGTCAGGGTTCGCCTTGAGCATGCACTTGAGCTTGCTTAAGCACTCGGGGTCACACATGCCACGGAACGGGAACATAGTACCGTCAAGGTCGGAGCAGAACAGCTTGCGTATAGAACCCGTGCCAGTGGCCATGTCGCATCGCCTAAAAAGCCTGACGCACTAGGTGAGCAGGGATTAATAGCGCTTTTGATAGCGTTCCACAGTTGTGGAAGGTTGAACGCTATCGTGACGCAGCAGAACCTGGAAAGCGATATGGTAGCATGGCGATTGGGATTACTTGGTAGCTACGGATGCTTTGACGCGGCAAGACTCCAGCGCGCCGAGCCGTGCTAACGCCTTTTATAATTTTGCTGCGATACTGCGCACATGGACATCGTATCGGCGGCGCTTGCCGAAGAGCAGGCCGGCGCTGAGCTCTTCAGGGCTAGGATTGTGGTCTGTGGCGTGGGCGGCGGCGGCAGCAACACAGTGCAGAGGCTCAGCCGCACAGGCATAAGGGGCGCGTCGCTCATCGCGGTAAACACCGACGCAAAGCACCTCAACACTCTCGACCAGTCTATACATAGGGTGCTCATAGGCGGCGGCATGACCAGCGGGCTCGGAGCCGGAGGCTTCCCCGAGGTCGGCACCAAGGCAGCGGAGTACTCCAGGTCGTCGATCGAGTCTGCGCTTGGCACGCCAGACCTTACGTTCCTCGCTGCAGGCATGGGGGGCGGCACCGGCACTGGAGCATCGCCGATAGTTGCAGAGACAGCCAAGAGGACCGGCTCTATAGTCATAGGTGTCGTGACCTTCCCGTTCAGGCTGGAGAGGGTGCGCATAAACACCGCCAAGCGTGGCATAGAGGCGCTGCGGAAGAGCGTAGACACGCTCATAGTGATAGACAACCAGAGGCTGGTGGAGCTCTACCCGAACGCGACCATAGACGAGGCGTTCAGGATCGCAGACGAGGTCACGACTAGGGCGGTGCGCGGGATAACGGAGACTATAAACACGCCGAGCCTTATCAACCTGGATTTCTCAGACATAAGGGCGATAATGGGCAGCGGCGGGCTTGCCATGATAAGCGTGGGCGAGGCCGCGGGGTCGAACAGGGTGGACGACGTAGTGCAGAAGACGCTCACGAACAAGCTGCTCGATGTCGACTACGAGGGCGCCACCGGCATGCTCATACACATAACCGGCGGCACAGACCTGACGCTGGGGGACGCTAACGACATAGGCAACAAGCTGACCTCGATGAGCGCGCCCAACGCGAACGTCTTCTGGGGCGCAAGGATAGACCCGGCGTACACAGGCAGGGTAGAGGTCATAGCGATCTTCACAGGCATAAAGAGCCCGGAGGTTCTGGCTAGCGATGCAGAGCCGGGCAATAGGCGCGCGGACACAGGAGGGCTAGACTTCGTGTGACCGCGGGTAGTCTCGCGCGGCTGTGGTTGATGGCATGTTGGTAGCCATAGGCAGCAAGAACAGGGCCAAGGTATCCGGCATAACGGCCGCGATGTCAGCCATGTGGCCCAGCGCGGAATTCACTGCCGTAGACGTCCAATCCGTAGTCAGGGCGCAGCCGATGAGCGACGAGGAGGGGATAGCAGGCGCGATAGGGAGGGCCAGGCAGGCCATCGGGCTCGTCAAGGGCGCGGACTTAGGCGTCGGCGCAGAGGGCGCGGTGCAGGAGAACCGTTACGGCATGTTCGTGTGCGGCTGGGTCGCAGTGGTCGACCCCAACGGCACGGTAGGCCTGGGCTCCAGCGGCAGGGCCATGCTGCCCAGGCGCATGGCGAGCATGTTGAACGAGGGGATGGAACTGGGGCCGGTAGTCAAGGAGCTGGCCGGCGACGCAGACAATGAGATAAGGCACACCATCGGCACCGTCGGCGTACTGACAAAGGGCCTGGCAAAGCGCACGGAGGAGTTCGAGGAAGCCACGAAGATGGCTCTGGCCATTTTCATCACTCCGTATTATTACGGCGTTGGGGGCGCGAGGAAGCGCTGAGCCTGCACCAATTATAGACATCTGTCTAACGCGATGCTCACGCGTATATATATGGTACGGCGCTAGTCTACTCATGTAAAGTATGGCTTGACGTAGCTGTATCTGTATTGATGCTGGTAACGAACCTTCGCGAAAGGTTTTTAAATTGACACTTTGCAAATAAAAACAAGGTGAAACAATGTTTGGAAAAAAGAAGGGAGATATGAAAGCGCAGTCCGCGATGGAGTATCTGATGACCTACGGTTGGGCCATCCTGATAATAGCCGTCGTGCTCGCAGCGCTCTTCGAGCTCGGAGTGTTCAACGGCTCGAACCTAGCTCCGCAGGCGTGCATCGCCGAGGCCGGCTTCCAGTGCACCAACCTGGTGTACAACAGCGTGGGCATATCGTTCACGTTCGGCCAGACCACAGGCCAGGACTACTACGGCAACTACATGTTCATAGCTGCCGAGGGTCAGGGTCTCGATGCCAACGGCATACCGGTGAACTTCTCCGCATGCGCTGGTTGCACCGACAACACTGTACCTGTTGGTCTACCAGGTCCTACTGCCAATGTGCTGGTACCAGGCCAGACCGTCACGGTCAACTTCCCGGCGACCCTGTATGCGGCTGGAAACATACCGCCATACTCGGCTGGACCAGGGGGCCTTGCTACTGGTACGCCGTTCGCAGGGTACATCTGGATGGGCTACTGCCTGACGTCTACATGCCCGTTCCCTGGCACGTACTTCACCAAGGTGGCAACGGTAGTGACGAAGTCGAGCGACTGATTTCGCTCGGCTTCCTTTTTTCTTTTTCTTTTACTTTTCGTTTTCAATGGCCCTAGCGTGAGCCCGGCGTTAGGGATTTAAATTCTAGCTGCCAATAGTGGCTGGCGGTCGGATGGACCTCATAAGCAGGGTGGGCCTGCTTGTCGTGGCGCTCATAGCAGTCTTCGGCATTATACTGGCGCTGCAGCACACCGCATCGGCTGGGCCGCTGACCGAGCAGCAGGCCGAGCAGCTGGTGGTCACAGACCTGCAGAAGAGCTACCAGGGCGCGACCGTGAGCGTGATAAACGTGACGCGGTCGCCTGTGCAGAGCGGCGCGTGGCGGATCACAGTGCTCCTAGTGCTAGACCCCACGAGCCCGTGCCCGAGCGTGTCGATAGAGGGCTTTGACTACCCGGCGACGAGGCTAGTGCCCAGTTCGTACAACAACTACACGACATCGGCTCACGGCTGCACGGTCTACTCTGGCGGTGGCGCGGTCGGATCCAGCGAGATGTCTGCGGAAATCGCGATAGCGATGTCGTACCACGATTACTTCCCGACGATAATGAGCTACGTGGATGACTACGGCTACGGCAACATGGATGTGCACGCTACGCTTTGCAGCAACCCGAGCGATGCGTGGCTCGTCAACTACAGCGCGCCGGCGGCCAACAAGCCATTGTACGTGCTGATGCACCAGAACGGCACCATAATCGGCACAAGCAGCATACCGCAGTGCTAGTCAGGGCATGCAGGCTATGTCCTTGAAAGATCTGAGCTGCACGCCGACCTCGTCGTCTGAGTTGAAGACCTCTATCCTGACGTGGCTGGCCTCTGCGGCCTCCAGGGCAGCCTGCACTGCCGGGTCGCCCAGTACGCTGTCATTGACCATGACCACTGATGCCTCGTAGTTCCTGACCGCGTTAGATACCGCTTCGGACCCGTAGCTCGACTTGCCGAGCGGGATCGAGCCGAGGAACGCGTCCATCAGCTTGAACTCCCTCCTTATCTGCTCCGCCTCTAGCAGCCTGGCTACCTCGTCGCTGCGTATCAGCTCGTACGCACCGGAGCGCTCTGTGTTGCTGGCGCTCGCGAAGACCAGTTTCTTGCTGCTGCCCTTGGCGAGGCCGCTGTCCTGTATGAACAGCTTTATGTCGTCCTTGGTGAAACCTGGGCCGGCTATCAGAACGGTCTCTACGTCCATGCGCAGCGCGGCCTGGGCTACGGCCTCGAAGTACTTGCGCTGCTGCTCGGTGAAGTCCTTCTGGCTCATCCTCTTGCTCAGGTTGCTGTACATCTCGCTCTCGAAGCGCACGCCGTAGCCGAGCAGCATGGCAGGCAGCGCCTTCTCGTCGTCCACGAGTATTATGCCGAGGCGCGGCCTCCTCGAATCGGAGACCGCGTTCCTCAATACCTGTATCATGTAGTCCGGCCACCTCTGCTTCGTTATCTCCACCTGGTCCCCTGGCGCAACGTTCAGCGTGTGGTAGCTGTTGAGCTTTACGTATTCGGCAGGCAGGCCTTCGACTATCTTGCCCATGACGCGCAGGCGCTGCGCGTTCTTGTCGAGCTCGGTGCGCTCCACGCGAAGCCTTATCACTACGTCCTTGAGTTCGCCTATGTCGCCCTCGTGGGACCTGAACCTCCTCTTGCTTTCTGACTTTACCAGGTCGCCTGCGAGGAGGACCCTCTGCATGGACCAGAGGTCCTCGATCGTGTCGACCCTGAGCCTGACGGCGTATTGCCCTTGCGCCCTGGTGAACTTCATCGAATCTACCGCCGGAGCCCCGCGCGGTAGGATTCGCCGCATGCCAATATATAGATTGTTGGTCAAAACTCGGTTGGTGCGGCGATGATATCTGCTGTTGGCCAGTCGATAAGCCAGGTGCTGGGCGGGACGCTCTATGAATTCATAATGGCCCACGGCCCACTCGCGGTCTTCGTCCTCATGGCGCTGGAGGGCTCCTCGCTGCCAATACCGAGCGAGGTGGTGCTGCCGCTAGCCGGCTACTTCGCCGCAGGCAACTCGCTGTACTTCTACGGCCTGCTGGCGGCTGCTGTGCTCGGCAGCGTGGTCGGCCTGGCGGTAGACTACTACATAGGCTACTTCGTCGGCAAGGACGTAGTCTACAAGCACGCGCCGAAGTTCCACATAAAGACCAAGACCATTGACAGGTTCGATGCGTGGTTCAGTGACAACGGCGTTGCGGTCGTGCTCCTGAGCAGGCTCATACCTGTGATACGCACGATAATCAGCTTCCCTGCTGGCTTCGCCAGGATGGACCAGAGGACCTTCTTCGCCTATTCGATCGCAGGCACAGTAATCTGGGACGCTACGCTCATGTACGTTGGCATGTACTTCGGCGAGGCAGCGCTTGGCACCGGCGGCGTCACCAGCGCGATATTGGCGATGACTCTGGTCGGAGTGTTGGCCATAGCGAGCTACGCGGTGTACAGGCACTTCGCTAGGGCCACGCGCATTTAGGATACGTGATGGACGCGTTCACGGCCCAGAGCTGACAGACTGCGAGGCGAAGCCGCTGGTGGTGTAGAGCTGCGTGCCGCACGAAGCCGAGTAGTTGCCTGTGCATATCCTGTAGGAAACGCTGAAAAATGTGTCAACGGATGTGCCTACAGAAGGTGGCGAGAAGCCCTGCAACTGCGCGGAGCAGTTCACCCTCGCGTTCTGCTGCGCCACCGATGGCGAGCAGTGGCCTATGGCCGTTATGTTGCGCGGGCCGAGGGCACCTAGGCTCACATTGAACGAACCGCTGCCGAATTCCACAGGAGTACCGAGCTCGTTTATGAATGACACGGTAGCTATGGCAGAGGATGGGCCGGATTGATACAGCCCTGCTACGGTACACTGGAACGCCGGGTTGATGCTGCACGTGCTCGGCAGGTAGCTCGAGGGCGGCTGCGTCGACACGAGTGCGAACACCACAGCGACGAACATGGCAAGGATCAGAAGCGCCCATGAGTAGGTCACTATGAACTCTATCATGGACTGCTGCTTCTGACACGCAGTTGGTGGGCGCATGCCGCTCACGCAGTGTTTATGCCGATGGCTATAAAATAATGTGCGGCACGAGCCGGCTAGTGTCACCGCCTAGAGACGGTGAGCCTGAACGTCGAGCCGTCGCGGTTCTCCCTCTCTACCACGTAGCCTTTCCTCCTGGCCCAGGCGCAGACATCGACCCTGTTCGGTATGCCTACTACTAGGGTCTCGACCTTCTCGCCGCTGTCGATGGCCTGCCTGACCTTCTCGAGCTCGGTTATGACGCCCTTGCAGTTCTTCTGTGTCGCGTCGATTAGCAGCAATTGGATCACTCCGAGTCTGTGAAAACTGGTATCTTGCCCTCCATCCTGAGTTCGAGCTCTTTCTTCACCGTTGCTACCGCGCTCCTCTCGACGCGCCCCTTGTAGCGGTCCTCGTTCTTGCAAACTGCGCCGCGCACTCCGACGATGTCTGGGTTTATCCTGACCAGCGTGTCGAAGTTGCTTATCTTTAGCGCGCCGGACAGAGCGGTGCTCAGGCCGAGCTCCTTCGCCTCGGTGACCAGCTTCGCGAGCTCCGGCTCGCTTATGAAGTCGAAGAGGTTCCTGCCGTCCTTGGTGAGCGTGTCTATTAGCATGCCGTCGCTGCGGCTCTCTGACGCGAGCTTAACGACGAGCTTTGGGTCTATGCCGCCGTAAAGGTGGCTGTCGGCGAAGGTCGCGGCTATCAGCTTTGTCTCTGAACCTTCGAGGGCACGCTTGCACTCGTTGAGTATGTGCAGTGCATCGTCGTAGCTGACGTCGACGAAGCCGACCTTGACCGACGTCGCATGCAGGGCAGCGGCGCCATAAACTGCCAGCGCTACAGTGCCAGCCTGGTTCGGCACCGAACCAAGCGTGACGCTGACGTGTATCTCCTTCGGGAACGCGGCCCGCACCTCCCTTATCACCGGCGGGTAGTTCGAGCCTATGAACACCTCGTCCAGGTTCTTCACATCGACAATGTCCGCCTTCCCATTGACTGCCTCGCGCGCCTCGTCGAGGTTCTGCACGCTTACCATTAGCATCATTTTACCATCACGATAGGAACGCCGATTAAGTATTTAGGCTTTTCTGGGCAGTAACTGCATGCACCGCAATCCGCAGCTCTGCTGACAGCAGTGCGTCGTCGATTTTGATGGCTCGGAGGCGCAGGCAGTCCCGCAGCGGCGCGGGCCGCGCTGGCAAAAAGGCGGTCATGGTTGCAGTAGTTGCGGCTGTGTTGCTTGTCGACCTTGTACTCGCTCACGCGATTCTCGGTGGCGCACTCCGGATACCGCTCCACATCCGCATGCCGCTCACGGAAGCTCTTCGGCTTTGGGGTTACGCGAGCAATGCCGGCCCAATCAACATGACGTACAATGGTTCCATCGGGGTCGCATTACTGGCGCGTGGCTCGAATCTATCCGCGGTCATGCCTATCGGAGTGAGGTTCCTTAGGAATGGCACTGCAAGCAGGGCAGAGATAAATCTAACGATACCGCAGGTCACTGCCGTTGGGCGCTTGGACAGCCTCAGCTACACCGTATTGGCTAACGCCACGGATCGCTATTTCTGCGGAAAACCGCTTCCTTACGGCGCATGGCAGCAAAACGGCTACGAGTGCGTGAGCGGCAAAAATCTGGGCGTAGCGATTAACGCGACAGGGAACTCCGAGCTCCTTAACCTCTCAGCGGCCCTGAATGACATGAACGTGACGTTTGAATGGGTGGCACCAAGCCTCTACAACTGGAATTTGTGCGGACTGGCGATGGCCAGGCTTAACGGCAGCTTTGTTGGCGCAGCCTCGGCGCTGCACCAGTTCCTGAACGGGACGAACCGCAACGGTTACTGGCCATATCGGAACGTATCGGCATTGAACGGCACGTTGACTACATGCGTATCGATGAGCGGCGTACCGCTTTTTATCCGCCTTAACGCTACCGTGAGCGTGCCGCGTGGCTACGTTAGCATGACCGGGATACTGAATGAAACAGTGATTGGTAGGGCACCGCCTCAAGTAGATATCTCTGCGCTGCCAGGAAGACTGTTATCGCTTCGGAATCTGATTCCTGGAAGCTGTGTAGGTTTTGGGACAGTGGACTTGCATGACGCGGCCGGGTGCGGCGGGTTGCTGATGAATACATCAGGGACGCTGAGGTTCAATTACGCGCAGGGAAACGTTTCGGTTGACATACTCGGGCTCGCGTGCATTGCGTCCACTTCCGCCTATAATCGCGCTCCGTATGCTGCGCCGCCACTCGGCAGTTTTACCGGAGTAAACGTGACTACAGTACCCGCGGCCAATGCAACGCTGTACATCGATTGCGGGCTGAATTCCACAAGACTAGGCGCGCAGTTTAACGGATACGTATGGGCATATTATTCGTACGGGGGCGCCATAACTGCAGGTAAGATTGCCCGCGTAACCGCTTATTCTACCACGAACGCTACGCTAGGCGTGGTTGAGAACACTGGCCCGGTAGAGGGGTTAAGCGGCATAATAGCAAGGGAACTGCTGCCAAACTGCAGCGTACCGCCGCAGGTGGCGTTGGCTGAGAACGCGAATCTTTCCCAAAACCTAATCGCTGTCGGCACTCAGTACGACAATCCAATCATAGCACAGATATTCTCGGAATACAACATCAGCGAAACTGGCGGACCCATCCTAAGCACTTATGGGCCGAATAGGCTGCTCGTGGCGGGACGAAACGCGAGCAGTGTAGTCATGGCCGCCACCGAATTTATACAGGATATTAACGCTGTAGCGGCACCGGGAAGCGCACCTGATCCTCCGCTGGAGTTTCACGGCATGGCCATAATAAACGCGGCAAATGAGCCGGTGGTGCAGATAGCCGTTGGTCCTACGGCAACGAAATATGAACTCGGAGCAGCCGAGGAGATCGCGGCCGCAATAAGGAATGATTCTGCCTATGCAGGTAGGACCTGCGCACGGCAATAGCAAGCGCACATGCTTGGTATTGATACGCGCGTCACGCATTGAATTATTTGCACGGTGGCTGGATATGCGCCACCGACGGCAGATTCAAGTGGGCCTGGAGAGATTTGAACTCTCGACCTACGGCTTATAAGACCGCCGCTCTGACCAGGCTGAGCTACAAGCCCCCGGCTTAATGTGTCGGAACAGTATTAAACGCTTTTGCGTCACGGCATGGTGTAGTTGTTGTGCACCCATGGCGGCTTGGCCGGCGCCGGCACGTTGCCGCTGGTGTAGTTGTCGACAGCGTATATCCTTATCGGCCAGGTGCCGTTTACATAGTTTATGCCGGTAGCGTTCTGCGGGTAGACCTCGGTGAAGCCTGGTAGATTGCCGAGTATGAAGCCCTTGTAGAAGTTGGAGTAGTAGAACTGGCTCGAGGCGTTGGCTATTGAGCCGGCAGCTGCTAGCGTGTTTGGCTGAACCGAACAGGTGACTGTGCTCAACGCGGCCTGGCCTGAGCCTGAGCTTGCCTTGCACTGGGTAGCCGGCACATAGGGGCCGCCGTTCTTCGAGATCAGCCACATGTAGGAGTATGGCGGCGTGCCACTGTCCGGCATAGTGCCGGTTATCACGGACGCGTTGGATCCGAAGCCCTGCCCCTGCACAACCGACGGCGCGGTGGCCAGCACGAGGGGCGATGACACGTTTACCGTTTCGGATGCGGCCGATTGCGATGCCTCAGTGGTCGACGCGCTGTCATGCACGAGCATCTTGAAGGTGTAGTTGTCGCCGGGTATCAGCATGCCGGCAGGTATCCCGCACGTGACGCCTTTGCCTGCGGTCGGGTTAGTGACTATCTGGGCATTGCATACGCTTGAGGCTGTGTACGCGCCGCCATTCTCAGACACGAGCCACGTGTATGACAGCGGCGGGGTGCCGCCTGTAGGTATGGTGCCGGTGATGGTTTCTTGCTGATTAGAGTCGAGCTTAGGCGCCGATACCGATATCGACGGAGTGCCGAGGCGTGGCGCCACAGTTACGGCATCGGAGGGCGACGAGTTGTAAGCCGTCGCTGCTGAGCGTGCGTACAGTTTGAAGCGGTACGTGCTGTTCGGCGCGAGGGTGTTTGGCGGTATCGCGCATTCGACCATGCTTGATGCGCTCCTGTTCGTGCCGGAATCAGCAGCGCACTGCGTCGCTGATGTGTACGTGCCGTTGTCGGTCGAGACCAACCAGTCGTATGAGTATGTGGCTGTACCGTTCGGCAGCGCGCCTGTCACGAGCAGGCCCTGGTCAGCATCCAGCTTGCCATCCGATACGACCGGCTTGCCCGGCGTTGCCGACTGGCTCATGGTTATGCCGTGTGACGGCGCGGATATCTCCGACTCGGGAGTCGTAGCATTGTCGCTGACCATAAGCTCGAAGCTGTAGTTGTGCGCCGCGGATAGTGTGCCGGCCTTGATTGCGCATGTGACGGCGTTGGCTACCACAGTGGCAACGCCGGAATCGGTCTGGCACTGCGTGGCAGGAAGGTATGCGCCGTTGTCTACGCCGCTCACCGAAACAAGCCACTGGTACGAGTACGGCGGCGTGCCGCCAGATGGGACCATACCGGTAACGTTCACGCCCTGCAGTTGATCGATTTGGCTCGACGACACTGAGGGCGCCTGCGGCGTGGCCAGCGGGCCGGCCACGGCGATTTGCTGCGATGCTAGTGATGTGGCGTTGTTAGTGGCGTTCGTAGATTCGACGACGTGGAGCTCGAAGCTGTAAGTGCTCTTCGGCGCCAGGGCGCCGGGCTTTATGTAGCACGTAACCGTACTGGACGTCGCCTGGTCGGAACCGGAGCCGACGGAACACTGCGTCGCGTTGGTGTATGTGCCGTTATTGGCCGAGACCATCCACCTGTATGAGTATGGCGGCGTGCCGCTGGCCGGCATCGAACCGGTTATCGTTTCCGACTGGTTAGCGTCCAGCCGTGGCCTCGACACGGTGGGCTGCGGCGGAGCCACGAACTGCGACCGCACAGAGGAGGATGATGGGGAGATGGCAACCTCTGGTGTGCTGGCAGAATCGGTAACGTTGAGCTCGAAGCTATAGGTCGTGGGCAGGTATATAGCCGGGAATAACGCGTAGTAGCACGGGGTAGACGTCGCAGGGCACAGGTTCTGCACACCCTGGAAGGTGTTTATGTTCATCACCATGTCTGTCGGGACTCCGCTCTGGTTGTAAATCTTGAGGACGCCCTCGGCGTTCGGAGTCGCGTTCACGCACAGCGTGGAGTTGCTGCCAGAGCTGAGCAGGCCGGTCATGTATATCGTGGTGTTCGTCGATATGCTGCAGAACATGTTGAGCGATATCGATGCGTTCGGGACGCCGCCGTACAGCTTCAGGACTGCGCTGTATGGCAGCAAGACGTCGGTTGGGTCGTGCGTGAGCTCGCACGGGGAGTTTCCAAGCGCGAACGGCTGGGGCGGGTTCTGGCTCTGGCCCTCGGCCCGGGCGAACTGCTCTGATGTCTGGTTCACGTGTACGCATGCCAGGAAATCCAGCGCCTGCCATTTCGATATCAGCCCACCATCGAATAGCACGTACTTCGTCTGGTTGCCCTTCATCATGTTCGCCAACGACTGTGGCGTGAAGTTGTCGTTCGAGCCGAGCACGAAGTTGGCAGCCGCTGCGTAGTCCTCAGGCGGCTGGGAGTTGTCGCCCCTGAGCACCGCGTTGCTGTTGCCGAACCAGTTTATCCAGTCGCCATAGTCCCACCACGCCAGTATCCTGGGCGCGTTGGGGCCTACGTTCTGCCTCATCCATGCGGCAGCCGGTATCCAGTAGCTCTGTATCGTGTTGCAGTACACGCCAGAGCCAAGTTGGTTGTTCTGGTTGCCAAGAATCGCGCAGAGGTTCGCTGGGTTAGACGATGCGACGCTGGCCGCGCCGGCCAGCTGCACGAACGAGGAACTCTCGCCGAAGAATGGACTGCTGCCGAATATCAACACATTCGCAAGGAACAGCATAATGAGCACGACGAATACGGTCCAGAGCACCATGTTGTTCTTCCTGAACTTGAGCATTATCAGGGCCAGGAGGAGAACGAGCGCAAGTATCGCGGAAACGAAGAATAGGCCTATGGACAGTATCGCGTACGCGTACATGGGCTCGCCTGAGGAGTAGGCGCCATGCGTTATGCTCCTGTCTGACTGGCCTGCGATCGCCTCCTTGGTGAGCCTGAACTTCACTTTTGACATGAATATGAGCTCGCCGAGCATTATGCAGAACAGCATTATGTATACTAGGCCAAGGTGCGGCAGGTACTTTACCTCGGAAAAGCCGGCGAACAGGAGCGGGATCGCTACGGCAGCATAGAAGATGCCGGTCTTGCTGTCCCTGTAGATTATGCTTATCAGTATCAGGATTAGGGCTATCGAGGCCACTACCCAGAGGATTACCGGCAGGCCGAACATGTTGGCCGCAAGGAAGCCAAGGCCAGCGCCGGCGAAATTGTAGGCGAAGCCGGAGGGCTCGAACTCTGCTACCGTCATGAACAGCGGCGTCGACGGCGTGGTGAAGTGCGCGCTCAGGTTTATGTAGCCCTGGAACGGCTTGCCGAGCGGGGTGAACAATATCACCACGGCCACGAGGGTGACGATGAGAGACACGACCGCGTACCTGGAGAACTGCATCCTGTATTTGGCGAGGTCGCCGAAGAGAGCGGCTATGGCCAGCGCGGCGATGCCGATTATCGATGTCGCGGAAAGAACATAGACCGCTATGGATTTGCCCTCGAGCGTCGGGGCCAGGTAGCGCACGAGGAACTCGACCACGACGACCAGCACCAGCGCTATGATCGGGAAGCTCAGGGTTATCGGTATGCCGAGTATCGTTGGCACGCTACCGGACAGCGTCGACCTGTATAGGTAGTATGGCGCATAGAATATCGCCGTCACCACCAACACTATGACGTTCATCTTGTAGAATTCCCGCCTTACTGAGCCGTTCCTTATCACGTCTATGAGGCCCTGCATGACTATGTAAACCGCTAGTATGCCGGTGTCGGCGGTGTAGTAGTGCGCGCCGAGGAACGTGGATGCGAAAGCGATGCCGGCCAGTATCGCCAGCCTCTTGCTCTTCATGTTGCGCACCGCAAGCATATAGGCTGCGACGAAGAAGAAGAGCGAGAATATGCCCCATGGTTCCAGCAGCTGTTCACCAGCTATGAAAGTCGAGATCAGTATTGGCATCGTAGCCGTGAGCGACGCGCCTATCAGCCCTATGTATGTGTCGTACTCGTGGTAGAGCAGCACGAAGACTACGAAGACCAGTAGCGCAGCGGTTATCGGAGGATAGAAGCCGCCGACGTAACTCATTAGTGTCGTGCTGAACGAGCCAGCTGTGCTGCTGAAGCCGTTGGCAAGGCTGTACCAGTAAGCCTCTAGGTAAGGTATCAGGGGCTGCACCCTGGTAACGGTGCCGGCAGGTACCACGGGCCATGCCGCGGTGGTCGTGTATGGTTGGTATCCTAGTACGAGTATCTGTTGTGCACTCATCATGTCGAAGTACGGGTCGAACTCGAAGAACGTCGGTGCGGTGTTTATGCTCTGCATGCGCGTGGCGAATGTGGCTAGCATCAGCACTAGGAGGACGAGCCAGACCCACGGCTGCGCGTGGCCCTGGCGCGCGGCACGCGCCGGCTTCGCCACGTCGAGGTCGCGCAGGAGCCTGCGCTCCTCGTCGGCGTGTATCGACACGAGCCTGTCGTACGCCATCTTGTTGGCGGCATCTATGCGCGAGCGCTCGTCCGCGTTCAGGCCGGACAGCAGCGCCATTTCCTTGCGCTGGCCGTCGAGCAGCTCGCGCTCCTCCTGCAGGTGCTTCGCGAGCAGCGGGGCTGTGCGGCCGTCGGCCTGTAGCCTCTCCCTGATCTCGTGTATGTTGTGATGCGCCTCGGCCTGGTCCTCGGCCTCGCTGGCCATGTCAGGCTTCGCGCTAGGTTCTTTGCCGGACAGCCATGCAAGGAACGCCTGCACGAGGCCCTGCTGGAGGCACAGGACGATGCCTATTACCGTTAGCACTACGACGTTAAGCTCGGCCAGCTGGAGCGAGAACGAGAAGAAGTGTATGTAATTCCTCAGGAACGACTCCAGCCACGTCATTATCGGGGGGCCCATCAGGCCGAAGGTGAAACCTATCGTTATTATCTCGAAATGGTGAAGCTCGGTCTTGTGCAGCAGCGCGTAGGCGATGAGCACCCCTGGAACGAAAGCCGACACGAAGGCTACTAGAATAGGGGCTAGCAAACCGCTCATTGGACCACCGCGCGCCGGACGGCGCACCTCAGCTGCTCAGGATCGATTTCGGTACTTCTATCTGCGTGACCTGCCTATCCGGGAACTTCGTGCCTGGAGGGACTATCCTGACCTTGACGCCTATCGCACCGTACTTCGGGTACGCGGCGGTAGAGGCCTCCCTCACGAGCGTGGTCACGTCGCCGGCCTTAGGGATGTAGCCGACGCTCTTCCTGATCGTCTTGGCCCTCGCACCCTTGGCTGCGAGCTTGCCGCTCGCTATTATCTCGGCTCCGAGGGCGCCGTTCTCTATGACGCTCCTGAGCATCTGCTGTATAACCTTCCTGGCGTTTATGCCGCGCTCCAGCCTGTTGACTATCTCCCTGGATACGAGCAGGGGCTCGAGCATCTTGTTCTCTACTTCCATGACGTTTATCTGCGCGTTCTCCAGGCCGAACCGCTTCCTTATCGTGTCTGTCAGGCCGTCTATGGTCTTGCCGGCCCTGCCTATAACCAACCCCGGGCTCAGCACGTACACCGTGATCCTTGTCAGGACTGGGGTCTTCTGTATCTCGACCCTTGAGAACCCTGCCTTGACCAGAGTAGAGCCGAGGTACTTGGATATGTTCTCCTTTATTATCGCGTCGCCGACGAACTTGTATTCTATCGCCATGGTATCACTCTTGCTTCTTGGTAACAGCCGGCTGCTGGCCGGGCTGCGGCTCTATGCTCTTGCCCTTGGCAGGCTCAGGCAGCGCAGCCTGTGCCTTCTGTGGCTGCTTCGGCTGCCTCTTCTGCCCCGCCTTCTTCTGGTCAGGCTTCCTGGGCGCAGCCCTGGCAGCGCCAAGGCGCTTGGCCGCGAACCCGATGAGGCCTTCAGCGCCGGCCGGCGCCAGGCCTATCTCGATGCGCGCCAGCTCTATGTCTGAGCGGCGCAGCGCGGCGTAACCATAACCGTGGCTTATGTAGAGTATGCCCTTCGACGGCGTCCTGTTCACTATCTGCGTCTTGTTGGCTGCTGCGTGCACGACATACAGGTCTTCTGGCAACATGCCCTTGTTGGCCGCGTTGGCCTGAGCGTTCACCAGGGTCTTGCGCACCAGCTCGGCGCACTTCTCCGGGTACCTGCCCTTCCTGCCGCCGAGCTCGTGACGAGAGCCCATGTGCGTGTTGTGCCGCCTGTAGAGGATCGGACGGCCGCGCCCTATCACGTCCTCGAGTATCGTCATCGCGCTGCCCAGGCTCTTGTACCTTATGGCGTCGCACACAGCGCCGAGATCCTTGTAGCTCGCGTTGAGATCGCGAGCGCTAGCGAAGACTACGTCCTTAGTGCCCTGGTTGAACGAGTACCTTGCGGCCAATTGATCACTTCACTGCCAGGAACTTGCTGCCGCGCGTTGCCCTTATTCCAGGGGCAGAGTGCAGCACGCGCTTCGTAGAGAACGCGAACTCTCCGAGCCTGTGGCCCAGCATAGCAGCGGTTATCTCTACCGGCTGGAACTCCTTGCCGTTGTAGACCGCTATGCTCTTGCCGATCCACGAGGGCAGTATGACTGCGTCGCGCACGTGCGTCTTTATCTGCGTCTTGGACCCGCTAGACGCGCTCTTCCCTATCTCCGATACGAGCCGCCTGTAGCGGAGCGCGGACCTCTTTATGGCGCGCCTCTCGCGCGCGTTCACCAGCTTCGTGTACTGCTCGATGCTGAGCTTCTCAGCCTCGGCTGCGGTCATTCCCCTGAATACTATTCGTTCGGCCATGTCATGCCCTCTTCTTCCTGCCCACGCGTCTTGCCGCTATGTGGCCCACCTTCCTGCCCGGCGGTGCGTTCCTCGAAGTCATGCTGCTCTTGCCCTTGTGGTGCTGCTTGCCTCCGAACGGGTGGTCGACCGGGTTCATCTTCACGCCGCGGTTAACCGGCCACAGCCTGTTGCGCGCATGGTTTATGTAGTGGTTCTTGCCAGCCTTCATTATCGGCTGGTCGCTCATGCCGCCGCCGGCCACTACGCCCAGCTGCGCCCTGCACGTAGCGTTGAGCATTATCGTCTGCTTCGATGGCAGCTGCAAGGTCGCGTTCGCGCCCTCGTGCAGCATGATGGTGCAGGAGCTGCCTGGACCGCGCGCATACCTGCCGCCGTCGCCAGGCGACGACTCCACGTTGTAGACCGGAGTGCCGTCAGGTATGACCGCTAGGCTTGCAACGCTGCCGAGCCCCTCTACGGCGCCGTTGACGTGGACCTTGTCGCCTACCCGTATGCCCTCCGGCGCTATCATGAACCCGGTGGTGAAATCAGAGTAGAGGACCTCCATGAGCGGCGCGTAGTGGCCCGTATGGTTGAACAGCCTGACGACCTCGCAGACCATCTGGGAATCACGGTCCGATGGGTAACTTGGGTCTATGTCGAATGTGTTGGGCAGCTTCGTATAGGCGTTGCTGCCGCGACCTCGCCGCTGTTGCCTGAGCTTCTTCCCCATCAGTTCACCTATGCGATCTTTAGCTTCAGCGCCACATCGCCGGCGGAGTAGCCCTCGGCCAGCTTTATGAACGCCTTCTTGCCGTTGGTCGGCGTAGTCAGCGTCCTTATGCGCGCCACCTTGACGCCGAAGATCCTCTCGAACTCCTTCTTTATCTCCGGCTTAGTGGCCCTGTAGTCGACCATGTATGTTATCACGTTGCTGCGCTCTATGAGCCCGACCGATTTTTCAGTTGCGAGGGGGTGCATCAACACTGCCATGGTATCACTTCAGACTAAGGCCGCCTATGGCGGTGTCGAGCGCCTTGACCGCGGACTCGCTCCATACTGTCAGCCTGCCAGGCCTGCCGCCTGGAGCTAGAAGGTTGGCCCTCAGCGATGAGACATCGCAGACATCGAAGCCCCTTATGTTGCGCGCGGCCTTCAGTATGCCGTCGTCGTCCTTGACTACCAGCAGAATGGTCCGCTTGTAGTGCCTCTGCGAGGCGCTCCGCCTTATGCCCTTCCTTATGTGGGCATTGGAATCGGCGATGGCGCTCTTGAGCCCCAGCTTGCCGACAAGCGCTACCACGTCCCTGGTCTTCTTCAACGCCTGTATCTCGTCGGAAACGACGACCGGCAGGCTTCTCTCGCACTTTACGTAATCGCTAAGGGCAGTGGCGGCGACCGCTGACGCGATCGCCTTCCTGTACTCTGCCGCGTTGATGCTCTCGATGATCCTCTTCTCCGGCAAATGCGGGTGGGCGCGCCTTCCCTTGACTGCCGACGGTATCCTTCGGACCTTGCCCTGCCGGCCGCCGCCGAGATGCTCCCTCGGCCTGATAGCCTGGCCCATGTGCCTGCCGCTCCTGTACGAGCTCATCCTGCCGTGGTACGCCGCGCTCGTTTCCATGCCAGCTAGATGGTAATGGCCCTGCGGCTGCAGCTCCCTGGTCAGCTCAGCCGTAGCGGCCCTGCTTATTATCTCGGGCCTCACGGCCTCGGAGAAGGCAGCCGGCCTCTCGATGTTTCCCTTGACCGAACCGTCAAGGCCGACAACATTGATCTGCTCTGGCAAGGCGTTTCACCTAGAAATAAACGTTGTTTATCTTCGGCTCTGACGGACCCTTCGCGTCTATGCCGGAGATCGCCCTCCTGATCCTCACGAGCCTCTTCGACGGGCCTGGCACTGATCCGTCCACGAGCACGCAGGCGTTCCTCACGACGCCGTAGTTCTGGAACCCGGAACGCGGGTTCAGGCCGGCGGCGGCATCCTTCGAGAATATCTTAAGTATGCGCTTGTTATGCTCCATCCTGTAGTGGCTGCCCATCTGGCCGGCGTGCGGCACAGTGAACAGTACCTTGCCGGGAGTGAACGGCCCGAGGGTGCCGACGTGCCTTATCTTCTGGGTTTCCTTGTGCGGCAGCCTAGCCACGCCGAAGCGCTTTATTACGCCGGCCCACCCCTTGCCCTTGGTTATCGAGGCTAGGTCGACGTGCTCGCCCGCCTTGAAGAACTCGGACACGTCTATGCTCTTGCCGAGCTGGCTGGATATGAACGCGAATCTCTCCTCGACGCTCTGGCCGCCGACGCTCGACTCGAACCTCTGGCCATGGTGCTGGCCTACGCTCATGCCCTTCGGCGACGCGGCTATGAGCGCGGTCACATCGGAGAACTCGCCGAGCTTCGCCTTGAACTCCGGCAGCTTGCTCGAGTCGTTGGCAGCTTCTTTCATCCCAAGCCTCTCAGCCGACGCCTTGTCGACTATCTCCGCCGCGACCTCCCTGTAGCCTGTGACCTTGTTCCTCCTGTAGAAGCGCATGCCGTACACCAGCATGCTCGGTATCTCGAGGAGTGTGCAGGCCCTGCTGACCTCCATGTTCTTTGATGGCGAGTCGCTGTTGTCGAGCATGGCGGCCCTGCCCATGGCTACCTTGAAGGCGACGATACTGCCGAGAGACGGTCCCTTTGATTGCCTGGCTGCGCTGCGCAGCCTGGGAAGGCGCCTCTGTGCACGCCTGCTATTCCAATATTGCAGGGAACCTCTGTGCATTTATACACTCACTCCAGCCTTGATCACTCTTGAATCTGCTGCAGACGCGGAAACAAAAAGCACGCGCTGGATGCAGCTAGTATTCGCGCGACTAATTTATATATTTTTGCTTGGGTCTAACGTCATACTTCACGACGTGACAGGCGGCGCCGTTCGCGCGCTATCGACAGCATGTCGATGACGCGCACAGCTCACGCTGCGCGGCGCAGTCGGCGCAGGTGCCATGCCCTGTAGCGGCGCGGCGAGCGCAGGTCCTTCCTGAGCTGCACATTGGGCCTCGCGTAGAATTTGACAGCGCCAGGCAGCTTTATCCTCGACACGCTCTCGATGACGTGGAGCTCTCTCATCACCGTGTTGAGCGACGCCCTGAGCGCGGTGGAGTCGCTGGCCTCTATGCGCACGGTGAGCACGCCGGCCTTGTCGCTTGTGCTGACCGTGCCCCTCTTGTACTTGGCGCTTTTGCCCATTATCTTTGCGTAGTTTATGCCGCCGGTCTTGCGTATCCTTATGACGGCGCTGAACCTTGAACCTGGGCCGGCCACATGATCACATCTGCGCAGTTGGATTCCGGCTTGCGGCACCGGGCTCGTCCCATGAATAGCCGCGGGTCGCGCAGTCTATTCTTATGCGGCGCGTGACAACTTCGCGGCGGGACCTGTCGCGGAAATCCAGTATTGAAACGGAATCGAAACCGTGCTTCATCGAATCGGTGACGATTTCGCTGATCGTCTTGTTGCCGCGCCTGACGACGATCGCGGCCTCGCCGGCGCGCCTGAGGCTGCGCTCCACGCGCTTGCATTCCCTGAACAGGCGCCCAGAGTCATGGCTCCTTGAGTACGTGATGTAGGGCAGACCCACACCTCATGAGCGTGTCGACGCGCGCTTGCTCGGCCTGGACTTGTAGGTCCCGAAGCCGCTGGCCTCGAGACCCCTGTGCCTCCTGCCAGAAGCCGTCAGGCCGCGGAGGGCGCGCCTCTTCTGCGCGATGACGCTGCTGTAGACCGGGTCTGCCAGAAGCGCGCCGCTGTTGCGGTCCAGCGCTATGACCTCGTAGAATTTCTCGTAGCCGTTGTTGCCGACAAGGTACGAGTTAAGCACCTCGTAGTTGGAGAACTTTATCGCGGCCCTGCCCTCTGCTATTGACTGCAGGGAGGGCGTCCTAGAGAAGAACCTGCCGGTCTTGGACGGTTTCCTGCCGCCGTCGAAGGCCTTGCGCTTCCTCTTGCCGGAGCGTATGCGCACCCTTATGACTATTATGCCCTCCTTCGCCTTGTAGCCTAGCTCGCGAGCCCTAGGCAGGTTCGTGGGGCGCTCGACCCTGACCACGCTCGGTTCGCCGTGCCAGGAGGCGAGCCTGTCCCTGTATTGCGGAGAGCGTTCCTTGTACTCCTGCTGTAGCGTCTCCTTCATGGCGCTGTAGCCGCTCATAGAATCAGCCAATGCGGTGCATATTAACTGGTTAAATATTAAATACGTTCGCAGGACCGTCGCAGCAGGAATAAATATTATGATATGGCGAATACGCGCGATGATAAAGGACGCGACCCTCTGGAGAAGCCTGGGCGACGGCAGGGTGGAGTGCATCGCCTGCGCGCGAAGGTGCAGGATACCGGAGGGCTCTCACGGCTTCTGCTTCGTAAGGCAGAATGCCGGCGGCAGGCTGAAGCTCGTCGGCTATGGCGTTGTAGCTGCGATGCAGGTCGACCCGATAGAGAAGAAGCCGTTCAACCACTTCATGCCTGGCACATACGTCTTCGGCATAGGAACGTCGTCGTGCAACTGGGGATGCCTGTTCTGCCAGAACCACAACATATCGAAGGAGCGCGACATCGTAGGCACGGAGCACTCGCCGCAGGAAATCGTCGACATGGCAGTGGCGTATGACACACAGTCGATAGCATTCACGTACAACGAGCCGACGATATTCATAGAGTACGCGCTTGACGTGGCGAGGGAGGCGCACAGGAGGGGACTGCGCACGCTCTTCGTGTCGAACGGCTACATGACACCTGAAGCGGTGGACGCGATGAGGGGCAGCATAGACGCGGTCGTTGTCGATTACAAGGGCAATGGGGAGCAGAAGTTCGCGAACGCATACGAAGCGGTAGTATCGAACGAGCAGATAAAGGAGGCTATGCTAGCCATAAAGAATGCCGGCATGCATCTGGAACTGACCGACCTGATAATACCGCGTGTTGGCGAATCACTAGAGGCCTGCAACGCGCTCACTGCGTGGATACGGGACAACCTCGGGCCTGAAACGCCGATCCACTTCACACAGTTCCACCCTGACTACAAGATGCTCGACTATCCGATGACGCCGTATGCGACGCTGCTGAAGCACTACGACATCGCGAAGAAGAACGGATTAAACTACGTTTACATAGGGAATGTCAATGGCAACGAGCACGAGAGCACGTACTGTCCTGGGTGCGGCTCGGTCGTAATCGGCAGGACCGGCTTTTGCGTGACCTCGTGGCGCCTTGAAAAGGGAATGCGGTGCACCGGATGCGGCACGCGCATACCCATCGTGGGGCCAAGGCCGAAGAGCTTCGCTTACAGGGATATAGAGGTAGTGCACTGAACCTGCAGGTTTAGCACTCGGCTGGTTGCGTTTTCCAGTGCATTGTTCGTAAGGAAATCATTGCAGTGACTGAGGCTTTTGATACGGACATCGGGTACTTCATGACCGACTGGTCATCACAGCGGGTAGTCTTTTAATCGTATGTAGAACCTATTTGCTTGGTGGATAAACCAGCATATGTATTCACGGAGCGGCGATATAAGTTATGCTTGTGCCTGCACCGTTATTGTTGTTGCCCGAATAATCGTTTAGATTTTGATCGAGTGGCCACCAGCCGAACAGATTTGCCCCAGCAATAGGAGACCCACTCAAACCCTCACTGTAGAGTTGTTGTATCTGACTTTGGGAAAGCGCGGTACTATAAATCTGGACATTCGCCAATAAGCCATTGTAATAGCTAGCATCATTGATTCGGCTTCCGAAGTAGACCTGATTACCACTGACGCAACATCCTCCACTGCCCCAGCTACCACTGTTCGTACCTTCCAGGTTGCCGTCTATCCAGATGCTCAGCGTGGAACCGTCGTAAGTGAAGGTCTCTAGATACCATGTCCCGGTCGATATTGCCCCGCCGCCGGAGTTGGCCTCCGTGAAGCAGCATATCCAGCCCTGCACGTTGTTATTGCCGTTGTCGTTTATCGCCATTATATCCGCGCCTTCCGCACCGTTTATCACGCCATCAGTGACTACCTCCTGCCTACTGTAACAACACTGTCCGACGTTGTGCGAGGCCGAGTTCCAGTATATCCACGCACTTATTGTAAATGGACCGGTAAGCGTGCGCGGTTCATTTATCACGACATAGCTATTCTGGCCGTTAAAGTCAGCCACATATAGAATCGAAGTAGACGTAGATGTGGTCGTCGTGGTGGTTGTAGAAGTCGTAGTGGTGGTGGTCGTTGTTGTTGTGGTTGTCGTAGTAGTCGTGCTGCCTAAAAAGCTCCCGGAAGACTTTATTGTCAGCGTCGCAACCTTAGAGTACGCCGTTGGGCTGCTGCACGGGCTGAGGCAGTAGCCAAGCCATATGTAACCGGCGAACGGCGTTCCTATTGGAGGGTTCCTTG
Source organism: Microcaldota archaeon (assembly GCA_021827995.1). GTDB lineage: Archaea > Micrarchaeota > Micrarchaeia > Micrarchaeales > Micrarchaeaceae > JAKATK01. The sequence goes on from JAKATK010000013.1 coordinate 40,136, forward strand.
GTACAGCGCCCGCTGGGAAATCGCCGTACGGAAAGTCTACCTGAACAGTTTGACCTGGTAACAGAACGTTAGCCGTGCCGCCCACCTGCACGGCATTGTAATCGTTCACCACATTTCCTGTGAAGTTTATCGGTATGCCGCTCTGGTTCAGCGCCTCGCCCTGCGCAGCGACGAAGACCCAGTCGCCGTAGTAATCCCTGCCAGTAGTCTGGCCGAATATTATGCCGATACCGTTGGCAGTGTAAACCGGGTTCTTGCAGACGAAGCCGGCCTGCGCGATGCAGGCCTGCGGTGCCAGGTTCGAGCCGTTGAAGACTCCTAGTTCGAAGAGCGCTGCGAGGACTACCGCTATGATCAGGATGGCCCAGCCATAGGTCATGAGATACTCCATGGCGGACTGCGCCGATACCAATTTTAATTTAGGAATTGGCGCGTTACGTTTAATGGCTTTCATTTTGATAACCTTTATTGCACGGGTTCGAAACTTGGCGATGGCATTACGCCATTGGGCGGATAATAGGCTGTAGCAACGAAGTTTGTTGTAGTGACCACTGGCGGGTAAGGATTTGATGGCGCAGTAAGGGTCAACCCATTATTGACTGACACGCTGCCGCAGCCGCTTAGGCCGTATGTATCAGATGAGAAGAATATGTAATTTGTCGATGAAAATGGTGTCGCACTGCTTGGTACCATTGTGAAATTGGCACCGTACAGGGATGACACGCGGGAACCGTCATAACCAACTCCCATTTGTATCGGAAAACTGGATGGACCTGCAGAGCTTAGGAGCGTACCGCCATTTGATGGAGATGTGTAGAGGCCATATGTTGTCCCGTCATCGCCCCAGTAGCTAACACCAGGATAGAATATGAATGCGAACTGTATGCTACCGGTGTTCGTAGCTGTGCTTATACCGGTGACCCAACGACCACCGTTCGGATTATTTATCAACATGAAGGGCGACCCCACGTTCGTCTGATAGTACGCTGCGGCAACTGGTTGGCAATTTGTGTATGTTTGCCAACCGGTCGGAAGGCTAGAACCCGCAAAGTTCCAATAGTCTATGAACACATTGGCACCGTTGTCGTATTGCGCGTACGAACTGCTTAATTGGGGCGCCTCGCCTGCATGGCCGGTCGGACTCGAGTACTGGCCCTTGTTGCCCGACAGCGGCTCTAAGTACATCGTTATGGCGTTGGGTGTCGTGCCAGAGGCTAGACCGTTCGTCTTGACCCAGAAGATCGCGCTGGTCGAACCAGACGTGCAGCCGCTCTCGCACCAGCTGTACAGCTCGGTGCTGCCCTGATAGAAGCGCAGGTTGCCCAGGTCCGAGGCCTCGTAGTTAGAGTATGAAGACGGGTTGAACTGCAGCATCTGCTGGAAGCCGGTTGGTGCGGAGCCGCCTGCGCTGTCTATTGTAATATTCGCGTAGCATGGTGCCTGCGAGAACTGTACCGGCACGGTCTGGCCGCCGCTCGCGCTACCTGAGATGCTGTTCGTTGAATAGCAGGCCGAAGGGGTCACAATCGGGGCGTTTATCGTATAAGGCAGCGAAACATCGGTAGGTATGCCAGTGAACACTATGTTAGAAGGTGTGTTCGCACTCTCCATGACGCCGTTGTACGTCACCGACCAGGGAGTGTCTGTTGGCAGAGGATCCGCGGTAAAAATGACGTTGCCGACCTGAGGGCCGGAAGGCGGAGGCGAGGAAGATCCGGAACCTCCGCCGAAATAGCCGCCGAACGATGCGCTACTGGTACCGGCCTCTTTTGCAGTTATCGTGGCGACCTTCGAGTACGCCGTCGGAGCAGAGCACGGGCTGAGGCAGTAGCCCAGCCAGACGTAGCCGGCGAAGGGCGTCCCTATCGGGGCGTTTGCAGGTATCTGGCCGTACGCGAACTTGCTGGCGTTGAAGTCTGCGCCGACCGTTTGGCCCGGAAGGAGGTTGCCTATAAAGAGCCCATTGGAAGGGTCGGTGAAGTTCTGCGGTATGCCTGTACCGCTCAGAGGCTCGCCCTCTGCAGCTATGAACATAAAGGAATCAAAGTATTCCCTGCCAGTGGTCTGGCCGAATATTATGCCGATACCGTTGGCAGTGTAAACTGGGTTCTTGCAGACGAAGCCGGCCTGCGCGATGCACGCCTGCGGCGACAGGTTTGACCCATTGAAGACTCCGAGTTCGAATAGCGCTGCGAGGACTACCGCTATGATCAGGATGGCCCATCCGTAGGTCATGAGATACTCAATGGCGGACTGCGCGCTTATGGATTTCACAACCTTTTTGTGCATCATATATGGTGCCTATTATTATATTAACGGGTTATTGATTTATATATCTATATACGCCAGCACCACAGCGCTGCGTCGCAGCGTCTGCCTGCGCATCGGCAGGCGCTGGCTATTTAGCTTTAATCGGAGCCAATAATCTGGTTGTATGCTGATCGCGTTTGAGGGGATTGACGGTTCCGGCAAGTCCACGCAGGCAAAGATGCTGCACGAGTACCTGCTCAACAAGGGCGTTAGGGCGGAGCTAACCGCAGAGCCGACCAAGGACAGCGAGGTAGGCGCGCTTCTCAAGAAGGAGCTGCGCGTTGGCAAGCCGGACCAGCTTTACCTGCAGCTCCTCTTCACTGCAGATCGCGCCTGGCACGTCGCCAACGTCGTAAGGCCTGCGCTGGAGCGCGGCGCCGTGGTAATAACCGACAGGTACTTAGACTCCACCAGGGCTTACGGCGGCGCTGCTGGACTTGATGGGCAATGGCTAGCCAGGATAAACGGCAAGTTCCCCAAGGCTGACCTGACGCTGTTCATGGACGTTAAGCCAGAGGAGGCCATGCGGCGTCTTGCAGCTGCCCGCGGCACGAAGGAGCTCTTCGACAACATCGGTTTCCTGACTAGGGTGCGCTCGCTCTACATCGAGATGAGCAGGACAGACAAGGGCTACCACGTCATAGACGCGAGCAACGACGTCGATGCGGTGCACAAGAAGGTCGTATCGCT